>CAKUKE010000006.1 GCA_934662505.1 uncultured Clostridia bacterium
TGTACTCCTGCAAAACGGACTCAAATAGGCGGCAGTTTCCGGCATATTTGCAGGTATAGCAAAAGACTCACCACATTGGGTGAGTCTTTTTATACCAACTAATGTCGGTATTCATGGCGGAGAAGGAGAGATTCGAACTCTCGAACGGTTTTACCCGTTACACGATTTCCAGTCGTGCGCCCTCGACCAAGCTAGGCGACTTCTCCATTTTTTCATTTGTTTTCACAAACCGTGACGCTTCGTCCTGCGGGTCAGGCAGTGCAAACCATCAACAGGTGACAGTATATCACGAACCCGTCGGTTCGTCAATACAATCCGGAAAAAAAGTGTCGTTTTCCGTTGCCGGCGCCCCTTGTTTGAAACGCCCCCGCCGTCTTCCCTGCGCAGCCCAAACAGAACGCGCCATGGCGGAGGGTTCCGTCCTGCGCGAACCGTCCATTCCCCATCGCAGCACGCCGGAGCAGCCGTCGCGCAGACAAACCGAAAAATACCGGCGCACTCCCCTGCAATACGGTGACCGCAGCCTGTCTTCGCTCACCCGGCCACTTGACGCATCGGCAACATGCAGAATACGCGCGCGGCCGGGGCACAGCGCCCGATCATTGAATCTCCTGTTCCAGATTATCGAATACCGGGGCGGAGAAAAACTCGCCCAGCGTAATGTCCAGACCGTCGCAAATCAGCTTGATCGTCAGCATCTTGGGATTCTGGCTCTTGCCGTACAAAATGTTTTTCAGGCTGGAGGGCGGCAAAGCGCTCAGGGTCGCCAATTTATTGATGCTGAGGTTTCGTTCTCCGCAAAGCTGCAAAATCCGGCTCTTTACCGCCATTACCGTGTTCATTTTTTGTCCTCCAGCGTACATTTTATGATAAGGATAGCTGAAAAGGCTGGACTTTATAGGCTACGTGTGCTACTATTAAATTGTCCGTCAACGCGTTTTACAAAAGGAGCTTTTCCATGGCCGACTATCAAAAAATGTACGCGGTTCTCTGCGGCGCGATCGATCAGGTCATCGACCCCCTCTCCCGTATCCCCTCGGCTGCGCCTCACGCCCGCGCGCTGCAGGACGCTTTGCTGCGCGCGGAGCAGTTGTATGTGGATACCACGCCCTACCTGACGGAAACGCCCCAGTCCAATGTGATTGCCTTTCACGTGGACTGTCCGTCCGGCGCAACGGGCAACCCGCCTGACGCAAAGCCCGTCTGACGTTTTCCCGGAAGGCTGCGCCGTATATTCGTGCGGCTTTTTTGCCCGTTTTCCTTCTTTTACTTTTCACTTCCCGACCCATGCAGCTTCTGAATAAAGAAAAACGCCCCATTTGTGTGAAGCAGGTGAACCTGTCATGCAAATGGGGCGTTAATGCCTGTGTGAATTTCTATGCTTTTATTTTTCAGTCATGCCGACCCCTTCTTCGCCTTTTGCGGGGAAGGGGCTTATCTGTTTTATGCCGTGGGCTGCCTGTCCAGCAGCATGGCGGTCAGCCGGTTGCTGCGCTCCAGGAAGTTGCGCAGGTCGTCCGCTTCCAGCGGACGGCTGCTCATGCGCGCCACGTCGTAAAGCTGACGGCAGACCAGCCGGGCCGTGTCGTCCTCCTCCATGGCGGCCAGCTGCTGCACCGTCCTGCAGGCGCGGTTGAGCACCACCGTATACTTGACGGGGAAGCCAAAATCCTGCCCGTACATGGCGCTCATTTCCTTATAGCGGCGCATCTGTTCGTCTTCCAGAAGCATCATGGGCAGGTCGTGATCCGCCAGCGCCTCCAGTTTGACTGTCAGTTCAGTTTCAGGCAGCGCATCCTTGAACAGTTTTTCCAGCTTGGCCTGATCCAGTTCCTTGCCTTCCTCGCTTTCCTCGGTCAGCCCGTCCACCGCGGCGTCCACCCGTGCGAAGGTCACGCCGTCCAGATTGCCGGCCATTTCCAGGAAGGACATAAAGTTCATATCGATCAGGGTATCCATGACCACCACGTCGATCCCCTTGTCGGTGTACAGCTTGATCGCCGCCGCCTGACGGTTCTGCTCGGTGGTGTAATAGACCTTCTTTTCCGCCTTGGCGGCGTTGCGGGTCTTGTACTCGTCCAGCGTCAGATACTCGCCGCCGGTGGTCTTGTACAGCAGACTGCCCTTGACCATGTCGTAGAACTTGGCGTCCCGCACACAGCCGTATTTGACAAAGGGATGGATGTCGTCCCAGTAGGTCTGGTACTGCGCCCGCTCGGTGTTGAACAGACTGTTGAGCTTATCCGCCACCTTCTTGGTGATGTGGGCGGACAGACGCTTGACATATCCGTCGTTCTGCAGGAAGGAACGGCTGACGTTGAGGGGCAGGTCGGGACAGTCGATCACGCCCTTGAGCAGCATCAGGAATTCCGGAATGACCTCCTTGATATTATCCGCCACAAACACCTGACGGTTGAACAGCTTGATCTCGCCTTCCTGCCCGCCGAAGTCCTTCTTGATCCGCGGGAAGTACAGGATACCCTTCAGATTGAAGGGATAATCCACGTTCAGGTGCACCCAGAACAGGGGCTCCTCAAAGGTATGGAACAGCTTGCGGTAGGTTTCCTTGTATTCCTCGGGCGTGCAGTCCTTGGGGTTCTTCAGCCACAGCGGATGGGTGTCGTTGACGGGCTTGGGCGCCTCCGGATGAACGTCCTTCACCTCCGGCTCCTTCCCCTCGTCCACATCCACGCCGTCCTCGTGGGCATGCTTTTCCGCCGCCTGTTCCTCGGGCGTGGACAGGTCTTCCAGATAAATGGGGGTGCTCATGTAGCCGCAGTACCGCTCCAGCACCTGACGCACCCGCCAGCCGTCCAGAAACTCCTTTTCATCCTCCATGATGTGCAGGGTGATGGTCGTGCCCCGCTCGGTGCGGCCTCCGTCGCTCATTTCATAGGCCATGCCGTCTTCGCTCTGCCACAGCACAGGCCTGGCACCCTCCTGATAGGACAGGGTGTCGATGGTCACCTTGTCCGCCGCCATAAACGCGGAATAAAAGCCCAGTCCGAAATGACCGATGATGCCGCTCTTGTCGTCGCCGGTGTAGTTTTTGAGGAATTCCTCCGCGCTGGAAAAGGCCACCTGATTGATGTACTTTTCCACTTCTTCCCAGGTCATGCCCACGCCGTTATCGGTAAAGCGCAGTTCGCCCGCTTCCTTGTCCACCGTCACCGTCACCCGCAGATCCTCGCCGGTATCGCCCTTGAGCATTTTATACTTGGTGACGGCGTCGCAGCCGTTGGACACCATTTCACGGATGAAAATGTCCTTATCGGAATACAGCCAGCGTTTGATGACCGGCATGATATTTTGCGCATGAATGGAAATATTGCCTTTTTGCATGTTTGAAAGCCTCCAGTACCTGCTTTTTTCGGGAAAAGCATCCCTTCGCAAGGATCCTTTTTCCCCGACAGATTGATTATACCACGCTCCTTCTGGAAATGCAACAAAAATTTAGCACTCATTTAAAATGAGTGCTAAATTTATTGCAGACACCTGTCGACAGGAACATGACTGACATTTTCCGCCGCCCCGGGCGCAGTTTCCCACCGGATCCTGTTCATCGGCAGGGTCATCTTCCCGGTTCGTTTCCGGCGCAGCCCTGCGCCGTCTTTTTCTCAGGCTTCCTCCGTCTGGTTCAGGGCTTCCTCCGCCGCTTCCCAGGCCGCGTAGGCCGCGTTCAGGTCGTCCTTCAGTTCCTGATACCGCCGCGCCGCCTCTGCAGCCCCCTCGGCACGTTCGTAGGTTTCCGGGCACGCCATGACCTTTTCGTGCGCCGCTACCGCCGCTTCCGCAGCGGTCACCCGCTCCTCCGCCGCCTGCGCCGCCGCCCGGAGCGCCTTGATCTGCTCCTTTGCCAGCCGCTGGCGGCGTTTTTCCTTGCCCGCCTCGGTACGGGTCATGCCGGCAAAGCTCTCCGCTGCCGCCGCTCCCTGCCGCCGGCGCTCCATTTCCGCCTGATAATCGTCAAAATTGCCGGGGAACACCTCCACCCCGTGCGGCCCCATCACCGCCACTTTCGTTGCGAAACGGTTGATAAAGTAACGGTCGTGAGACACGGCCAGAATGGTGCCCGAAAAATCCTCCAGCGCGTCCTCCAGCACCTCCCGGCTGTCCATATCCAGATGGTTGGTCGGCTCGTCCAGAAGGAGCACGTTGTCCCGCCGGAGCATCAGCTTGGTCAGCGCCACCCTGCCCTTTTCACCGCCCGAAAGGGTGGAGACGGGCGCAAACACATCCTCGCCCGTAAACAGAAACAGCCCCAGCGCGCTGCGGATTTGTGTCTGATCCATCCGCACAAAATCGTCCCACACTTCCCGCAGCACGGTTTTTTCCCCATGCAGCGCACGCTGCTGCTGATCGTAATAGCCCAGATCCACATTGGCGCCCCAGCGTGCCGTGCCGCAGTCGGGCGCTTCCTCCCCCATCAGGCAGCGCAGGAAGGTGGTTTTTCCAATGCCGTTGCGGCCGATGATCGCCACCCGGTCGCCCGCCTTCACCTCCAGATCAAGGTGGTCAAACAGCGCGCGGCCGTCAAAGGACTTGGCATAGTCCCGCACGGTCAGCACATCCTCGCCGGTGCGCCGGTTGGCGCTGAAGGAGAAGTTGACCTGCTTTTCATCCACCGGTCTTTCCAGCCGCTCCACCTTGTCCAGCATTTTCTGACGGCTCTCCGCCCGCCGGATGGACTTCTCCCGGTTAAAAGAGCGCAGCTTGGCGATGACCTTTTCCTGCCGTTCTATTTCCGCCTGCTGATTTTCGTACGCCTTCATCCTGCTCTCAAACCGTCCCTGCCGGAGGGTCATGTAGCGGGAATAGTTGCCGGCGTACTGTTCGGACACGCCCAGCAGGATCTCCGTCATATCCGTGCACACACGATCCAGAAAATAACGGTCATGGGACACCACGATCACCGCACCCTTATAGCCGGTCAGATACTTTTCCAGCCATGCCAGCGCATTCAGATCCAGATGGTTGGTCGGTTCGTCCAGCATCAAAAGGTCGGGCTTCTGCAAAAGCAGACGGGTCAGGCACAGGCGGGTCATTTCGCCGCCCGAAAGGGTGTCGGACCGCTGATCCCACTGTTCCCGGGCAAAGCCCATCCCCGTCAGTGCGCCCTGCACCAGCGAAGGCCAGGCATAGCCGTCCTCTTTTTCAAACCGTTCCTGCAGCCGGGCGTATTCGCCGCCCAGACGGCTCAGTTCTTCCTCGTCCTGCGCCGCCGCCATGCTTTCCTCCAGCCGGCGCAGCTTTTCCTCCATCGCACGCACGGGCAGGTACACGTCCTCCAGCTCCTGCCGCACGGTATGCCCGGGCGTCACCTGACACTGTTGCGCCAGATACCCCATTTTCAGCCCTTTGCTGATGGACACCGTGCCGCCGTCGCCGTCCAGCTGACCGGAAAGGATGCGCAGAAGGGTGGTCTTTCCGCACCCGTTCACCCCCACCAGTCCCATTCGCTGACCGTTCTGCAGCGTCATGTTCACATCCTTGAGCACCTGATTGCCGCCGAAGGATTTTTTCAGGTTCTGCACCGATAGTATAATCATTGGATCTTTCTCCATTTATCACAGGGTAAAACAGCATTTCGATCAAAGGCCGCCGATCCGGCGGATGTCGTCGATCGCCTGCGTCACTTCTTCATAGGGCAGCCCGCCCAGAATCAGGGTTTCACGGGGCAGCGCCGCCATTTTAGTCAAAACACCCAGCCCCTGCGCCGCATAGCAGGCGCGCTCCGTGCCGCCGTCCTCCACCGCCAGAAACAGCATGTCCTCCGCAGCGCAAAAACGCTCGCAGGCAGCGAAAAAACGGCCGCAGTTCAACTCGTCCTGCGCGCAGAGTTCCTCCCGGCAGACCTCCAGCAGCGCTTCCATACGGTCTGCCCGCGCCTCCGCCACGCCCGGCTCCGTTCCCTGAACGCTCAGCAGCCTGAGCGCCTGCAGTGCCAGGCGGCGTTTTTCATTCTCATCCGACGCCGCGCACGCATAGTGAAGGTAGACGATCTCTCCCGCCGCCCAGAGCGTGGCCGGCGGCAGCAGCGCGGCGGCAGCGGCGGCGTCCAGCGTTTCCGCCGCGCCAAGGGTCATGCCGCACTGCTCGCGGCACGCTTTTTCCAGAAAATGCAGCCGTTCCCGCTCGTCCATCAGTTCGCCCAGCCGACGCATCATATCGCCGAACATGCCGATCATCCGCAGCACGTAATCCCGTTCACAGGTCATGGCCGCATCCCGCCTCCTCCGTCACACGCAAAGAAGGGCTGACGTGCCGTCAGCCCAAGCATACGACTCCCTGCCGCGCCGTTTCGTCAAAAGCGGTACGTCACTTGCTGATGAAGATCATCACCAGCGCCAGCACAACGAACAGCGCTGCGGACACCTTGGTGGCCAGCGCCAGCTTGCCTTCCAGCGATCCGTTCTTATTCTTGCCGAAGAACGTTTCGCTGCCGCCGGTAATAGCGCCCATCCCGTCGCTTTCGCTGGACTGAAGCAAAACCGTCACCATCATCACAATGGACGTGATAATCAGGCAAATGTTCACAATAATCTGTGCAGCCGTCATGAAAACACCCTCCTTGGTAAGTACAGTACCCATTGTAACATAGTCCGGGGCAAATTACAAGCGTATTTTTTCGTTCATTCCGCTCTTCGCGGCTCTTTTTTTCCCTTTTTCAGCGTCATGCGCCCATCAGCCGCCACACGCTTCCGGCCGCCAGCGCGCCGACGGCCAGACTGATCAGCGCGCTGGCCGTCACGTGCCGCGTCTTTTTCACCCCGCAGCCTGCGGTATACACCCCCAGCACGTAAAGCAGGGTCTCGCTGGATCCGCAAAGCGTCGCGGCCACCAGCCCCTCCCGGCTGTCCGATCCGCAGGCGGAGAATATTTCCTGCAGCACGGCCAGCGAGCCCGAACCGGACAGGGGACGCATGATCATCAGCGGCGCCGCGCCCTCGGGCAGGCCGAAAAAGGACAAAACGGGGGCGCACAGGCCGGCCAGCGCTCCGGTCAGCCCGGAGGCCTCCATGGCCGCAGCCGCGCACAGCATGGCCAGCATGGGCGCCGTCAGCCGGGCAGCCATCCGCAGCCCCTCCCGCGCCCCCCTCACAAACGCATCGTACACGTTTTTTTGTTTGACCAGCCCCCACAAAACCGTCAGACATGCAAACAGCGCCGCCATATCAGGTGAACCTCTCCAGTATCCGGCAGCACACCATGCCCGTCAGCGCCGTGACGGCGCTCACCGCCAGAATGGGCAGCGCCACCCGGTCGGGGTACGGCGACCCGGCCGCCGCCCGCAGCGCCACCACCGTCGACGGAAACAGCTGCACGGACGCCACGTTCAGCACCAGAAAGCGGCACATGGCGTTGCTTGCCCGCTCTCCCGCCGCCATGGCGTTCATCGCCCGCACCCCCATGGGGGTGGCCGCGTTGCCCATGCCCAGCAGATTGGCGGCCAGATTCATCGCCGCATATCCCGCCGCTTCATCATTCATTTCCCGCCCCATCAGGAAGGTCAAAGGGCGGCGCAGCCTTCTGGCCAGACCGTCCATCAGCCCGGTCTCCTGCCACACCTCCATCAGTCCGCAGAAAAACGCCATGCCGCCCGCCATGCCCAGCGCACTTTTCACCGCCCGCCCCGCGCCCCCTATCAGCGCGGCGGAAAGCGCCGGCCAGCGCCCTGTGAGCAGCGCATACGCGCAGGGCAGCAATATCAGCAGCGCAAACACCCGGTTCAGCATTTTCAACTTCCCTCCGGTCTATCCGCCGGGTCGCCCCCATATGCTCCCCTGGAAGGGAGGGGGACGACCTCATGCAACCATACGCAAGGCGGCTGCTCTGTATGACTTGCCTGCTGCTCGCCCTGTGCGCGCTGCCCGCCTCCCGCGCGGTACTCCCCGCTGCGGGACGCGCAGCGCAGGAGGAAACGTACGTTTATATTGAACTGAACCGCATGCGCCTGACGGTCTACAAAAACGGTCAGTCAGCGGGGGTGTTTCCCATTGCCGCCGGTGCCCGGGACACCCCCTCCCCCATCGGCACCTTCACGGTCAACCGCAAGTTCCGCACCGAAATGTCCGGCTTCGGCACCCGCTTTCTGGGGCTGAACGTGCCCTGGGGTCAGTACGGCATACACGGCACCAACCGCCCGGACAGTCTGGGACAAAACGCATCCCACGGCTGCATCCGCCTGTCCGTGCGCGACGCGGAGCAGGTGTACCGTCTGGTTCCCGCAGGCACACGGGTCACACTGGACGGCGGTCCCTTCGGCCCATTGGGCAACGGCCCTGTGGCGCTGCGGCCGGGCGACCGCTCCAGTCAGGTATATGAAATGCAGCGCCGGCTCATCCTCCGCGGCGCGCTGTGGGGCGAGGCGGACGGCGTATACGGCGCAAACACTTCCCGCGCCGTGGTGCGCGTCCGCAGGGAGATGGGCATGCCGCCGTCCGATGAGGCAGACGCCGCTTTTCTATCCGCGCTGGGTGTCATAGCCTTTGAATGAATAGATACGTCCCGCCCGGCATATGCATGAAACATGGAACTGTCTCAGCTGCTTCCCATGTGTCCGGCGCTGGCCGTCCTGCCGCCTGATACTTTGTGGGATATTCGCCTGCGGGCGGGACATCCGCCGTGCTATACGGGAGAAAAAGGGACGGTATGGGATGCTGCCCCGCTGACCCCCGACGACCTTCTGCGCGCGGCGCAGGCGTTGTGCGGCCACGCGCTGGCGCTTCACGAGCGCACGCTCCGTCAGGGGTTCCTGCCGCTGCCGGGCGGGCACCGGCTGGGGGTGTGCGGCATATGGGCGGATACGAGCGACGGTTCCCGCCTGCGGCGGATCAGCAGCCTGTGTCTGCGTCTGGCGCACCAGCATTCAGGTGCCGCGGCAGGCATATGGCCGCAGGCGCAGGGAAAAAACCTGCTCCTTTTAGGCCCGCCCGGCAGCGGAAAAACCACCCTTTTGCGGGATCTGGCCCGGCTGTATGCAAACAGCGGCGCGCCGGTGGCCATTGCCGATGAGCGGGGCGAAATTGCCGCCTGCGACCGGGGCATGCCCCAATTGGACGTGGGCGCATCGGATGTGATGAGCCTGATGGATAAAAAGACCGCCATAACCCTGCTCCTGCGCGCCATGGCGCCCGCAGTGCTGATAACAGACGAACTGGGAAGTGCGGAGGAGGGGGACTGTCTGCGTCAGGCGCGCTACGGCGGGGTCACCGTCGTCTGCTCCGCCCATGCCCGCAGCGTGGCGGATTTCTGCCGCCGGCCGGAACTCATGTCCCTTTGGCGGGACGGGGTATTTGACGCGGCGGCGGTTCTCACCGTACCCGGCGCCGCCCCGGTTTTTATCGCAAGGGAGGGTGAACCGTGCGTCTGATTCTGGCCTGCACCTGCGCCGTATGCTGCGCGGGGCTCGGTGTGTTTTCGGCGCTGCGGCTGGATCGCCGCGCCGCCGTGACCCGCGTCTGGGCGAACGCGCTGCGGCGCATGGAAAGTGCGGCGGCGCACCTTTCCCTGCCGCTGGAAGACCTGCTGCGCTACGGCGCTGGCGCCGAGGTGCCTGCCCTGTCCCGCATGGCCGACGCGCTGTCTGCCCGGCCGCAGATGGGCGCAGGCGCACTGATCCCCGACCGGCCGCCGGAAATGGCCCCCTCCGAGTGGCGGGAGATCGACCGGTGTCTGTCCGCGCTGGACGGTGAAAACCGGCTTTTGCAGCTGGAAGCCCTGCGGCAGGCGCGGCTGTTCCTCGCTCCCCTGTGCCGCAAAGCGGCGGCGGATGCGAGCCGTCTGAAAAAAGCGCGGCTGGCGGTAGGGTTTCTGTCCGGCGCGGCGCTGTTTATCCTCCTGTGCTGAAAGGACGGTCGTTCAAATGCAGATACAGGCGCTTTTGCAAATCGCCGGGGTGGGGCTGATGGTCACGGTCATCAGCCAGATTCTGACCAAGGCAGGGCGGGAAGATCTGGCCACCCTGACCTGCGTGGCGGGGCTCATTCTGGTGCTGCTGCTGGTGGTGTCCATGGCCGGCGAACTGCTGCGTCAGGTGCAGGCCATTTTCAGCCTGTCATGAGCGATACGCTCCGGCTGTGCGCACTGGGCGTCGCCGCCGCGCTTGCGGTCACGGTGCTCCGGCGCGCGGACAGGGATCTGGGCACGGTCTCCGCGCTAGCGGCGGGTCTGATGATGCTCCTTGTCCTGACCCGCAGCCTGTCGGACGTGGTGGACTGTGTTTCCGGGCTGGCGCGGCAATCCTGCATGGGGCAGGAATTGTACGGCGCGCTGCTGAAAATGCTGGGGGTCGCCTTTCTGAGCGAGTATGCCGCCCAGATCTGCCGGGACGCAGGCGAGGAGGGGCTGGCGCAGAAAACGGCGCTGGCCGGGAAAATGATGCTGCTGACCGTCACCGTTCCGCTGGTCTCCCGGATCGGGCAGACCATTTTATCCCTGCTGCCCCCTTCCTGAGCCATGAAAAGAATCGCGTATCTGTGCTGCCTGCTGCTCTGTTTTTTGTTTCCCCTGTCCGCCCTCGGCGAAAGCACGCTGGACGATGCGCTGTCCCGTGCGCTGGATGAGCTGGATCTGTCCGCCCTTTCCGCAGCCTTTGGCAGTCT
The DNA here is from genome assembly GCA_934662505.1 of uncultured Clostridia bacterium. Classification (GTDB taxonomy): domain Bacteria; phylum Bacillota; class Clostridia; order Christensenellales; family Aristaeellaceae; genus SVGT01. The sequence continues at coordinate 10,605 of CAKUKE010000006.1, forward strand.
GACGGACGGTGAGGACGGCCTGCGCGCCCTCCTGGCCGCGCTGGTTTCAGGAAAACAGGTCTGGGACGGCGCGGCGCTCGTGCAGGCGCTTCTGAACCGTTTTCTGCAGGCGGCGTCCGCCACCGTCCGGCGACTGCCGCTGCTGATGGCGCCCGCCCTTCTGTGCGGCGTCATGACCCGCGTGCGGGCGTCCCTTTTCAGAACGCAGACGGGCGCGCTGGTGGAAACGGCATGCTTTGCGGCGCTGGCCGCCGTGCTGGCGCGGGATCTGGGCGCCTACCTGACCCTGACCGCCCAGTCGGTCACCGCCATGTCCTCCGCCATGCAGACTCTGTTTCCCCTGCTTGTCACCCTCCTTTCCGCCGTCGGCGGCACGGCGGGCGCGGCGGTCTATCAGCCGGCCGCAGCCGCAGCCGCCGGTTCCATGACCACCTGGGTGCGCGCCTTCACCCTGCGGCTGGCGCTGTCCTACGGAACGGTGGTCATTTTATCCCACCTGAGCGAGCAGACCCGGCTGAAGAAGCTGGCGGCGCTTCTGCGGCAGGCGACGGCATGGACGCTGGGCGCAGGCTTTACCCTGTTTTTGGCCGTCACCGCACTGCAGGGAACAACTGCCGCCGCACGGGACGGTATCGGCATCCGCGCCGCCAAATACGCGGCGGACAATTTCGTTCCTGTGGTGGGCGGCATGTTTGCCGACACCATGGATACTCTGGCCGGCTCCAGCCTGATCGTCAAAAACGCGCTGGGCGTCACAGGACTGGCCGCGCTTTTGCTCCTGTCTGCCGGCCCCCTTCTGCAGACCGCCGCCGGCTGCATGCTGTACAAGCTGGCAGCCGGGCTGCTGGAGCCGCTGGCGCCTGACCAGCTGAGCGACTGCCTGAGCGATTTTTCCAGCGTACTCAGCCTTTTATCCGCCGTTCAGCTGTCCGTTGGCGCCATGTTTTTTCTGCTCGTCGCCCAGATGCTGGCGGCGGGAAACATGATCGTAATGCTGAGGTGACCAAGATGCGTGCTTTTCTCACAGAGCTGACCGCGCTGAGCCTGCTGCGCACCCTGACGGGGCTGATGCTGCCCGAGGGGGAAATGCGGGGATACGCCGATCTGTTCATTGGCCTGACCACCCTCCTGTGCATGCTTCACTCCCTCCGCACTCTTTTCACGGCCATGCTGCCATGAAAGGACTGCTTCAGCGGCTGACGGCCGTCAGGGGATCCCAATGGCTGTGGCTGGTGCTGGCTGCGGCGCTGCTGGTGTGGACCCTGCTCCCTCAGGGCAGCGGTCAGAGCGGTCCGGGCATGACCGATCAGGAGCAGCGCGTCGCCGCGGTTCTGTCTGCCATTGAGGGCGTCGGGCAGGTACGGGTGGTCGTTTACGCCGACGAGGTCTCCGACAGCTTCGGCAAAACCTCCGCCCAGCCCCGGGGCGCCGTCGTGGTCGCTCAGGGTGCGGACGACCTTGCCGTACGGCTCCGGCTGACGGCGGCCGCACGGGCGCTGCTGCAATTGCCCGCAAACGCCATTGAAATCTTTCCCATGGAGGCGCCATAAACATGGAAAACCGACCGTCTGCTCTGCCGCCGAAGCGCCGCCGCGCCCGCACCCTGCTCTGGCTTCTTTGCGCGGCTGTTTTTCTCATCTACATGCTCTTTCGTCCCGAGATCCGGCAGTTTGACCTGCCGGAATTGACGGATGTGACCCGGGTGGTGAACGCGTCCCTCCCGACCGCCGCGCCCACGCCGGATCCCATCGCCGCCTACCGGCAGTCCCGGGAAAGCGCCCGCACCCAGACGGACGCCATGCTGACCGCCCTTGTAGAAAGCCAGTGGACGGATGCGGACGTGCGCGCGCTGGCACAGCAGGAAGCGCTGGATGTTGCCCGGGCGCGGGAGCAGGAGACCCTGCTGGAGGGCGCGCTGGCCGGCATGGGACTTGGGGACGCCCTCTGCGCCGTGGCAGACGGCACCGTCACTGTTTTTACCGCCTCTCCCCTGTCAGAGGCACAGGCTGCGGCGCTATGCGATCTGGCCGTCGCCTGGACAGGCGTTTCACGGGACGATGTGCGCGTCGTAGGCGTGCCCTGACGTTGCGTTTCCAACCGTTTCCTGCTATAATAAAGACAGCCCGCTCGTTTGAACGAGCGCTGAGCGGGTATGATAAAAACAGGCGGATTTCCCGCCGGAGGGTGCCATGTATCGCGAGGGAAAGGTTGTGGCCGTCCGCAGGGGACGGGTGGAGGTCTGCTTTGATCCGGATGACCGCTGCGCCGCCTGTCAGGGATGCGCCGGTGGAAAAAAGCCCCAAACGGTTTCCCTGCGGGGCGCTGCCTGCGAGGGCGACCGGGTGACGGTCTCCTTCCCGGAGAAAGGCGTGCTGCTTTCCGCCCTGTTGGGGTACGGTCTCCCCCTTGCCGGGCTCATCGCCGGGCTCGCCCTCGGCGCGGCGCTGACTGACGCAGAATGGCAATGGGCGTTGTGCGCGCTGACCGGTACGGCGCTTCTGACCCTGCCTGCCCGCCTTCTGGATCGAAGGGAGAACCCATGGTTCCCCCGCATCATTTCCATTGAAAAAAAGGAGAATGTCCCATGAGCGAATTGACGCTGAACAAGGAAAATTTTGAACAGTCCGTCCTCCAGCCCGGCTGCACCGCGCTGGTAGACTTCTGGGCCACCTGGTGCATGCCCTGCCGGATGATCGCGCCCATCGTGGAGGAAATTGCCGCGGAACGGGCGGATACCCTCACGGTCGGCAAGGTCAACGTAGACGAAGCGCCGGAGCTGGCCATGAAATACGGGGTCTCTTCCATCCCGACGCTGATCCTTTTCCGGGACGGACGTGAAGCAGGCCGCACTGTCGGCGCCCAGGGCAAGGAGCAGCTGGACGCTTTCATCGACGGCTGCAAATGACGCCTGCCCGGCGAACCAACTGCCGTTTTTCTTAAGGCGCCGCCTTGGCGGCGCTTTTTTGCATTTGTTTTCTACCCGCTTTTTCGGTCTTTTCGTCCACCATTCATTTTCAAAAATTTTACAATTCAGTCATTCTTCTTCCGCGTGTTGTATGCTTTTACTAAATTCTCCGTGGATATTTGTTTAAAATACATCTGGTTATTTCATGCTGTTTATGGTATACTGTATCAAGATTGGACATCCTTATCAAATGAAACAGTTTGATAGCTGTGCGTACGAACATCGACTGATGTTTTGTTTCTTTACAGAGTCATGAAGGACGAATCAAGCGAAAGGAGGGAGAAACGTGCCTCAATCTCCCAAGTTAAGGATCATTCCCCTGGGCGGCGTAGACGAGATCGGCAAAAACATGACGGCCTTTGAATATGAAGATGACATTCTGGTCGTTGACTGCGGTTCTATTTTCCCAAGCGACGACATGCTGGGCATCGATCTGGTCATTCCCGACGTATCCTACCTGACCGCCAACAAAAGCCGCGTGCGGGGCTACGTGTTTACCCACGGTCATGAAGACCACATCGGCGCTACCCCTTACGTGCTGGAGCAGGTGCCCGCACCCATCTACGGAACCCGGCTGACCCTGGCGCTCATCGACATCAAGCTGCGGGAGCACCGGGTCAACGGCATCCCCTTCAACACGGTGCAGCCCCGGGAGGAAGTCAAGATCGGCGCGTTCACCGTGAAATTCATCAAGGTGAACCACTCCATTCCCGGCGCCTGCGCGCTGATCATTTCCTGCCCCGCCGGCGTGGTGGTGCACACGGGCGACTTCAAGATCGACTTCACTCCCGTAGACGGCGAAGTGACGGATCTGAGCAGTCTGGCCGCCGCCGGCGACAAGGGCGTGCTGGCGCTGATGTGCGAAAGCACCAATATCGAGCGCGCCGGCTACACCATGAGCGAACGCAAAATCAGCGAAACCTTTGACAACCAGTTCCGGGACGCCCGGGGGCGGGTCATTGTGGCCATGTTCGCCAGCAACATCGGACGGCTGCAGCAGGTCATCGACGTGGGCATGCAGTACGGCCGCAAGGTTTGCTTTGTAGGCCGCAGCATGATCAACGTGTCCCGCGTCGCCATGCAGCTGGGCGAGCTCACCATTCCCGCAGATCGGCTGCTGGAAATGGACGATCTGGACAACTACCGGGACGACGAGCTGCTCATCCTCACCACCGGCAGTCAGGGCGAGCCCATGAGCGGTCTGACCCGTATGGCCTTCTCCGAGCACCGCAAGCTCCAGATCAAGCCCAGCGACAAGGTCATCATTTCCGCCAACCCCATTCCCGGCAACGAAAAACTCGTCTCCCGGGTCATTAATCAGCTGTACCGCTGCGGCGCGGACGTGATTTACGAAGCCATGGCCGAGGTGCACGTGTCCGGTCACGCCCGTCAGGAAGAAATCAAACTGATGCACACGCTGGTCAAGGCCAAGTATTTCATCCCCATCCACGGCGAATACCGTATGCTCTGGCAGCATGCCGAGCTGGCGGAAAGTCTGGGCATGGATCGGCAGAACATCGTGCTGCCCGTCGCCGGCCAGATCATCGAGATGAGCCGGGACAAGGTATCCATCGCCGGCACCGTCCCCACAGGCGAGGTGCTCATCGACGGTCTGGGCATCGGCGATGTGGGCAACGTGGTGCTCCGCGACCGGAAGCACCTGTCTCAGGACGGTCTGATCATCATCGCCATGGCCTTCGACCGTACCAACGGCGTGCTGGTCTCCGGGCCGGACGTCATTTCCCGCGGCTTCGTCTATGTGCGCGAGAATGAAGACATCATTGAAAGCACCCGCGAAATCGTGCGGTTCATCATTGCCTCCTACGGCCACATCGAAGGCAGCGACTGGCCCAGCATCAAAAACCGCATCAAGGACGAACTGCACCGCTACATTTACGAAAAGATCAAGCGCAACCCCATGATCCTGCCCATCATCGTCGATCTGGGCTAACAAGCGGCAGACGGGACGCAGAGGGAGCGTATTTCTCCGTTCCCGGCCGGGCGGCATGTTTTTTCCCCGCTTCTGCGCCGCTTCCTGCTTTGCACTTTGCGCAGCTTCCTCCGGACGGCTCTTTTGAGCCGTCTTTTTTATGCCGCCGCGTCCCATTTATTGACATTCATTTTTTGAAATGGTATTATGGTAAAAAATGTGTACACCGCTGCGGCAGCCGCGCGTACCGTTTGAAAACTGCCGCGCCGAAGGGGCGCAGGAGGAACGTTTTTTATGCAGTTGTTTGCCGACCTGTTTTCCAACGTGCTCAACTTTACCTGGCAGCAGGGACTGATGATCGTCATCGGCGGGGTGCTGATCTATCTGGCCATCCGCAAGGAAATGGAGCCGTCCCTGCTCCTGCCCATGGGGTTCGGCGCCATTCTGGTCAACCTGCCCTTTGTCAACACGGAAGCCATTGAGACCCTGTTCAACGCAGGCATTGCCAGCGAGCTGTTCCCGCTGCTGCTGTTCATCGGCATCGGCGCGATGATCGACTTTGGTCCTCTGCTGAGCAACCCCAAGATGTTCCTCTTTGGCGCAGCGGCGCAGTTCGGCATCTTCTTTACGCTGATCGTTGCCGTCATGCTGGGCTTCAGCCTGACTGACGCGGCCTCTGCCGCCGTCATCGCCGCCGCCGACGGTCCCACCAGCATCTACGTGGCCAACTTCTTCCACAGCAACTATCAGGGCGCCATCATGGTCGCCGCCTACTCCTATATGGCGCTGGTGCCCATCATTCAGCCCCCCATCATCCGTGCCATCACCACGAAAAAAGAACGGCTGATCCGCATGGAATATACCCCCAGCGCGGTAAGCAAAACCACTCGCATCCTCTTCCCCGTGTTCGTCACCGTCATTGCCGGCACGGTCGCGCCCAAGAGCGCCGAGCTCATCGGCTTCCTCATGTTCGGCAACCTGCTGCGGGAATGCGGCGTGCTGGATAACCTGAGCCAGTCTGCGCAGCATGAGCTGGCCAACCTGATCACCCTGCTGCTGGGGCTTTCCGTCGCCTTCCGCATGAAAGCGGAATGGTTCGTCACCTGGCAGACGCTGCTCATTCTGGCGCTGGGACTGGTCGGTTTTGTGTTTGACACGGTGGGCGGCGTGTTCTTCGCCAAGCTGCTCAACCTGCTCTCCCGGAAAAAGGTCAACCCCATGATCGGTGCGGCGGGTATTTCCGCCTTTCCCATGGCTTCCCGCATGGTGCACAAAATGGGCCGCGCGGAGGATCCCTTCAACTTCCTGCTGATGCACGCCGCAGGCGCCAACGTCAGCGGTCAGATTGCCTCGGTCATTGCCGGCGGCCTGCTCATCAGTCTGGTGCAGCAGGTGCTGTAAGGAGGAAATGCATATGAATACGGAATTGATCATGACCTGTCTGATGATCATGCTCAAGGGCATGGTCGGCATCTTTACAGTGATTCTGGCCATCTGGGGTCTGGTGGTGCTGCTCAACCGTCTGACCGCGCCCAAACAGCAGCCTGAAAAGGACGGCTCCCAGTAACCCGCGCGCACTGATTGACGCCGACGCCCCTTGTCCCGCCCGGACAGGGGGCGTTATGGCATAAAGGAGGACGGCGTATGGAACTGTACGCGCTGCTGGCAGAACTGAACATTCCCTTTCAGCAGGAGGAGCATATCCCGGTTTACACCATGGCGGACTGCGACCAGCTGCATTTGTCCCTGCAGGGGGAAAGTGTGAAAAACCTGTTTCTCACCGACCGCAACCGTTTTTTTCTTTACACCCTGCCCGAGCATGAACGGGCAGACCTGAAGGCGCTGCGCGCCAGTCTGGGGTGCGGCAAATTGTCCTTTGCCGGTGAAGAACCTCTCCTTGAAAAGCTGGGGCTGACCCCCGGCGCGGTCACCCCGCTGGGGCTTGTGAACAACCGGGAACGGGACGTCGCCTTCATCCTCCACCGCAGCCTGACGGGAAAAACGCTGCTGGTTCATCCCAACCGCAACACCGCCACCCTGTCCATCGGAGCGGCGGATGTGCTGCGGCTGGTACGCCATCTTGGCATTCCCGCCCTGTGCTTATAATGATTTTCCTCGTTCAAAACCCGGTTTGCGTGGTATAATCATTCTGTAACCCATTCTGAATGGAGGAAGAAATCATGGCAAACAAGTATGCGGGCACCCAGACCGAAAAAAACCTGCGCGAGGCCTTTTCCGGCGAATCGCAGGCCAGAAACAAATACACCTACTTTGCGTCCAGAGCCAAAAAGGACGGTTTCGAGCAGATCGCCGCGCTGTTTCTCAAAACGGCCGACAATGAAAAAGAGCACGCCAAGATGTGGTTCAAAGAATTGAACGGCATCGGCAGCACCGCTGAGAACCTGGTTTCCGCCGCCGACGGCGAAAACTACGAATGGACGGACATGTACGAAGGCTTCGCCAAAACTGCCGAGGAGGAAGGCTTCCCCGAACTGGCGCACAAGTTCCGCATGGTAGCCGCCATCGAAAAGGCGCATGAGGAACGTTACCGCGCCCTGCTCCGCAATGTGGAAACACAGACCGTTTTTCAGAAAAGCCAGGTGAAGGTGTGGGAGTGCCGCAACTGCGGCCACATCGTGGTTGGCGAAAAGGCGCCTGAAGTATGCCCCGTGTGCGCCCATCCGCAGGCCTACTTTGAGGTGCGCGAAGAAAACTACTGATTTTCCGCGCACGCCGCACTTTCGGCCAATGCGTATGCCATGCGTTTTCTCGGCCCGCCCGTCTGATGTGCGGCTTCTTCCCTTTCCCTTTTAAAAACGCTGCGGCAAAAAAAACGGTACCCTTTTCAGGGTACCGTTTTGTCATATCTCCGTCGGACGCGCTCCGATCGTTTTCCGCTCAGGCTCTCCGTTCATGGCTCCCGGCTCATGCCTGCGCCGCCGGTCGGTTCAGAGAATAAAGCGATGCACGTCCATTTCCTTGGCCGCCTGCACGTGCTCCCGCACATAGTCGGCGGAAATGCTCAGGTATACGTCCGGCATGTTTTCGCCGCCGGCGTTAAAGCTCACATCCTCCAGCAATTCCTCAAACACGCTGTGAAGACGGCGCGCGCCGATGTCCTCCCCCGTCTCATTGGCCAGCATGGCCACGCGGGCGATCTCGGTCAGCGCCTCCGGCTCAAAGGTCAGGTGCACCTTGTCCACTTCCAGCAGGGCGGCATACTGACGGGTCAGCGCGTTGTCCGGCTGCGTCAGGATCTTCTCAAAGTCCTCCTGAGACAGGCTTTTCAGGGTAACATGCACAGGGAACCGTCCCTGCAGCTCGGGAATCAGGTCGGACACCTTGCTCACCTGAAACGCACCCGCTGCAATGAACAGCATAAAATCCGTCCGCACAGGGCCATACTTGGTGGACACGGTGCTGCCCTCCACAATGGGCAGAATGTCCCGCTGCACCCCTTCCCGGCTCACATCGGGACCGCCGCCGTTGCCGCTGCGTCCGGCGATCTTGTCCACCTCGTCCAGAAACACGATACCGCTCTGTTCGGCGCGGCGCACCGCTTCCTCCTTGATGGCATCCTCGTCGATCAGCTTTCCGGCTTCCTCGTCCTCCAGAATTTTCCGGGCGTCCTTCACCTTCACATGGCGCATCCTGGTGCGCTTGGGCATCATGCCGCCCATCATGTCGCCCAGGCTGATGGAGTTGCCGCCCACTTCCAGCTGAGGCGCCTCTTCCTCCACCTCAATTTCCAGCTCGGTCTCCTCCAGCTCACCCCGGCGCAGCTGCTCCAGCACCTCGCCGCGGCGGCGGCTGAGGGTGTTTTTTTCCTCCTCGGACGGCTCAGCGGGCTTGTTTTTGCCCAGCAGCATATCCAGCGGGTTCTGAGACTGCTTTTTGGGCGGCTGAATGATCAGGCTGGCCAGCCGATCCTCCGCCAGCACCTGCGCCCGCGTTCTGACCCGGTCAGTATGCTCCCTGCGCACCATCCGCACCGCGTTTTCCGTCAGGTCGCGGATGATGCTCTCCACATCCCGGCCTACGTAACCCACCTCGGTAAACTTTGTGGCCTCCACCTTCACAAACGGCGCGGACACTAATCTGGCCAGGCGGCGGGCAATTTCCGTCTTGCCCACGCCGGTCGGACCGATCATGAGAATGTTTTTGGGGTATATTTCCTCCCGCATGTCGTCGCTCAGCCGGCTGCGGCGGTAACGGTTGCGCAGCGCAATGGCGACCGCCCGTTTGGCCTCGTCCTGACCGATAATGTAGCGATCCAGTTCCCGCACCACCTCGCGGGGCGTCAGTTCCTTTTCCATCACACGTCCTCCACGATGATATGATCGTTGGTATAAACGCAGATCGACGCGGCGATGTGCAGCGCCTTTTCGGCGATCTCATGGGCGCTCAGGTCGGTGTTTTCCGCCAGCGCCCGCGCCGCCGCCAACGCATAGTTGCCGCCGGAGCCGATGGCCGCCACCCCGCCGTCCGGCTCGATCACCTCGCCCGTACCGGACACGATGAGCAGGGTCTCCCTGTCCGCCACGATCAGCATAGCCTCCAGCTTGCGCATACCGTTGTCGCTGCGCCAGGCCTGCGCCAGCATGACCGCCGCCCGCTCCAGATTGCCGCCGCACTGGGTCAGTTTCTCCTCGAACTTTTCGCACAGCACAAACGCGTCCGCCACGGTACCGGCAAAGCCGGTCACCACCGTGTCATGATAGATCCGGCGCACCTTGCGCGCCGTTCCCTTAAAAATGGTGCTCTCGCCCATGGTCACCTGCCCGTCGCCCGCGACGGCGGTATGGCCGTCCTTGCGCACCGCGCAGATGGTCGTTCCCTTTAAAGTCATTTTCTCCTCCGTTTACGCCGTTTCGGTATCCCGCGCCACCTGACCCATGGTATCCAGCGCGTACCAGCACACGGCTTCAATGCGTTTTTCCTTGTTGCGGGGCAATTCGCCCGGCGTGTCCATCAGCCCGAAGGTCACGTTCATGGGCTGAAAATGCCGGTTGGCCGCCGCCACGTAGCAGCCCAGCGCGCCCATGGCCGTCCCTCGGGTAAAGACGGGGACGGGACGGTTCAGCAGCTGCATGGCCAGACTGACGCCTGCCGTCAGCCCGCTGGCGGCGCTTTCCACATAGCCTTCCACGCCGGTCATCTGCCCGGCGAAGTACACCCCCGGACGGCTGAGCATTTCAAAATGGTCGTTCAGAAAACCGGGGCTGTTCAAAAAGGTGTTCCGATGCATGACGCCGTAGCGGGCAAACTCCGCCTGCTCCAGACCGGGAATCAGCCCGAACACCCGGCGCTGCTCCGGAAACTTCAGCCGCGTCTGGAACCCGACGATATTGTACAGGGTGCTGGCCGCGTCGTCCTGCCGCAGCTGCACCACTGCAAAGGGGGTCTTCCCCGTGCGCGGATCCCGCAGTCCCGCCGGTTTGAGCGGGCCGAAGGCAAGGGTCATCATCCCCCGCCGCGCCATGCTTTCCACCGGCATGCAGCCCTCGAAAACGCTGGTTTCCTCAAAGCCGTGTACCGGCGCGCACGCCGCGTTCACCAGCTCCGTCACAAACCGCTCGTATTCCTCCCGGGTCATGGGACAGTTCAGATAATCGTCCCCCCGCCCGTAGCGGGACGCACGGTACACCTTTTCCATGTTCAGGCTTTCCGCAGCGACGATCGGTGCGGCCGCGTCGTAAAAGTTCAGGGTGCTGATGCCCGGCAGCTGCGCGATCGCATCCGTCATGGCCTGACTGCTCAGCGGCCCGGTCGCGATGATGCAGGGCGCGTCGGGGATCCCGTCCGCTTCTTCCTCTGCCACCTCCACCAGCGGATGGCTGCGCAGCGTATCGGTCACCATGGCGGAAAAGCGCTGACGATCCACCGCCAGCGCGCCCCCGGCGGGCACCCGTGCGGCGTCCGCTGCCCGCATGATCAGGCTGTCCATGATCCGCATTTCTTCCTTGAGCAGCCCCACCGCGTTCTGCAGCCGGTCGGAACGGAGGGAATTGGAACACACCAGTTCCGCAAATCCCGCGCCGTGATGGGCGGGCGACATTTTACGAGGCTTCATTTCCACCAGCCGCACGGGGATGCCCCTTTTCGCCAGCTGCCATGCGGCCTCGCTGCCCGCCAGCCCGGCGCCGATCACCGTCGCCCGGGTCATACGTCGGCCTCCTCGTGCTGTCCGTCCGCAATTTCCTCTTTATAACGGCAGGTCTCATTGGCGCACAGCCGCCAGCTTTCGCCCTTGCGGTTGCGCTTGAGGGTCATGTAGCTGCCGCATTTGGGACACCTTTCCTGCACGGGCATTTCCCAGGACACAAAGTCGCACTCGGGATAATGCTCACAGCCGTAGAACTTGCGGTTCTTCCGGCTGGTCTTCTCCAGCAGCCGGCCGCCGCACTTGGGGCAATTGACCCCTTCCACATAGGTCAGAATGGGCTTGGTATTCCGGCAGGCAGGGAAATTGGGGCAGGCCAGGAATTTTCCGTAACGTCCCATCCGATACACCATCTGCGCGCCGCACTGGTCGCAGATCACATCGCTGGGCTCGTCCTTGAACTCCACCTTTTCCACTTCTTTTTCCGCATGCTCCAGCGTTTCCTCAAAGGGCGGGTAGAAGTCCTCCAGCACCTTCCGCCAGTTTTCCTTGCCCGCCTCCACCTCATCCAGCTTTTCTTCCATGTCGGCGGTGAAGTCCAGATCCACAATATCGCTGAAATACTGGAGCATCATCTGGGTCACCATGATGCCCAGCTCCGTAGGATACAGCCGTTTGCTTTCCCGGGTGACATAGCCCCGGGCAATGATGGTGGTAATGGTGGGCGCATAGGTGGAGGGGCGGCCAATGCCCTTTTCCTCCATGGCATGCACCAGCGACGCCTCCGTGTAGCGGGCGGGCGGCTGGGTAAAATGCTGCGTATTGCTCACCCGGGTCACGTGCACCGGCATACCCTCCTCAAATTCGGGCAGCGCGGTATCCCTGCTTTCGGGCGCGTCGTCCACGCCTTCTTCATATACGCTGGTAAAGCCGGCAAAGCGCTTGTGCTCGCCGTAAAAGCGCAGCCCTACCCCGTCGCCCGTCACGTCCATGCTCATGGTGTCGTACAGGGCGGGGGTCATCTGGCTGGAAAGGAAGCGGGCGTAGATCAGCTTATAGAGCAGATACTGCTCCCGCGTAACGGACGGTTTCACAGAATCGGGCGTACGGCAGATGTCCGTGGGACGGATGGCCTCGTGGGCGTCCTGCGCATTGCTGCGTCCCTTATATACATTCGGCGCGGCAGGCAGATATTTTTCACCATACTTTTCGCCGATATAACCGCGCACCGCTTCCACGGCTTCCTGACTGACCCGTACGCTGTCGGTGCGGATATAGGTCACCAGACCCACGCTGCCTTCGTCCTGCAGTTCCACGCCTTCGTAGAGCTGCTGCACCACCTGCATGGTCTTCTGGGTGGTAAAGTTCAGCTTACGTCCCGCTTCCTGCTGCAAGCTGGAGGTCGTGAACGGAGGCGCGGGCATTTTTTTCTTTTCGCCCCGCTTGACGCTTGTCACCGCCAGCTGTGCCTTTTCCACCCGAGCCCGGGCGTTTTCGGCGTCTGCGGCGTTATCGATGGCCGCTTTTTTCCCGTCCAGCGACACCAGCTTCATCTGGAAAGCGGCGTTTTTCCTGTTTTTCACGCCGGGAATGTCGGACTCCGCCACCACGTCCCAGTATTCCTCGGGCATGAAATCGTCGATTTCCTGTTCCCGATCCACCACCATACGGGTAGCGACCGACTGCACCCGGCCGGCAGAAAGACCCTTGCGGATCTTCGCCCACAGAAGGGGACTGATCTTGTAGCCCACCAACCGATCCAGCGCGCGGCGCGCCTGCTGAGCGTCCACCCTGCCCATATCCAGCGGGCGGGGGTTCTGCACGGCCGTCAGCACCGCCTTTTTCGTGATTTCGTGAAACTCGATCCGGCAGTTGCTGGTCGGGTCGATGCCCAGCGTATAGGCCAGATGCCAGGAGATCGCTTCTCCTTCGCGGTCAGGGTCGGTCGCCAGATACACGCGGGAAGCCGATTTGGCGTCCTTACGGATCTTGGTCAGAATTTTTCCCCGTCCGTGAATGGTAATATACTTCATTTCAAAATCGTGATCCACGTCGATCCCCAGCTGGGACTTGGGCAGGTCGCGCACATGTCCCTGAGACGCTTCCACCTTATATCCGCGTCCCAGAAATTTCGCGATGGTCTTTGCCTTGGCGGGAGATTCCACGATCACCAGTTTGGTTCCGGTCGCCACAGTTTTTGTTCCTCCTGATCAATATCCGTTTCACATTATAAAGTTTCCGGCTTCATTGTCAAGCCTTGCCATGATATTGCCCCTTTCAGACACGGGCATAGGCGCGGCCGCCCCGGCGCTCAATGCGCCCTTCCATTTCCAGCATGGTCAGTCTGGCGCTGAGCGCGCCGGAATCCATGCCGGTTTCCGCCAGCAGTTCCTCAAAGGTCTTTTCCTCCAGCTGCAGCGCACGAAGCACCCCGTCCTCGCCCTCCGGCAGCATGGGCGTTTCTTCCAGCATGGACAGCTGCCGGGGTCTGGCCGACCAGCCCATGCACTGAAATATGTCGCCCGCATCCACACACAGGTTCGCCCCTTCCCGAAGCAGCTGCAGGGGCAGTTCGCTTCCGGGCGCGTCCACGTTGCCCGGAAGGGCAAACACCTCCCGTCCCTGCTCCAGCGCGTGGGCAATGGTGGAAGCCGTGCCGCTTTTCAACTGCGCCTCCACCAGCAATACCCCGTCGGACAGGCCGCTGATGATCCGGTTGCGGATGGGAAAATGAAAGGGCATGGGCTCCGCATCGGGCGCGAACTCGCTGATGACCGCACCGCCCCCGTCCACAATGCGGCGCGCCAGCTCCTCATTCTCCGGCGGATATACCGTCCGGATGCCGTTCCCCAGCACCGCCACGGTACAGCCCCCGCCTTCCAGCGCACCCTCGTGGGCGGCGGTATCGATGCCGCGCGCCAGACCGCTGACCACCGTGACCCCGTTTTCCGCCAGCTCCCGGGCGATTCTGCGCGCCTGCGTGCGCCCATAGCGGGTATCCCGCCGCGCGCCCACAATAGCCACCGCAGGCGCGTCCTCCCGGGGCAGCCTGCCCCGCACAAACAGCACCTCCGGCGGGTCGCTCATCCGCCTCAGGCGCTCCGGAAAGCAGGCCATTTCCCCGGTCACAATGGTCACGCCTGCCTGATCCAGCCCCATCAGCACCCGGTCACGCCCCGCGTCCCGCAGCGCCGCCAGCTGACCGTACCCCTTGCTGCCCAATGTTGCCGCCATGGCAGGGGAAAAGGCGTCCCATACTCCCTCGGCGCTGCCGTATTGATCCATCAGCCGGCGCACCGCCGCCCAGGACGCGGCGCCGGCGCTCTGCAGCCACACGCGGCACAGGGTTTCCCGCGAATAATCCAACGCTTTTTCTCCTTTCGCCTCAGCCGCCCCAGTATTTCTGATCCAGCGTACGGTACTGAATGGCCTCCGCCACGTGCTGAGGGCGGATACAGTCCTCCCCCGCCAGATCGGCGATGGTGCGCGCCACCTTGAGCACCCGGTTATATCCGCGCATGCTCATGCCGTACTTTTCCACCGCCATTTCCATCAGCTTTTTCGCCGTTTCATCCAGCTGGCAGTATTTCCGCAGCGCCTCCCCCTGCAGACGGGCGTTGCAGGACGCGCCTGTTCCATGCAGCCGTTCCTGCTGCACCCGGCGCGCCTTTTCCACCCGCGCGCGGACAGTGGCGCTGTCCTCGGAAGGCGCAGCGTTGTGAATTTCGCTCAGCGGCACTGCATCCACCTCGATCTGCAGGTCGATACGATCCAGCAGCGGGCCGGATATCCGGTTCAGATACTTATGAATGTCCCGCTCGGTGCAGCGGCAGGGGTGAGTACGGCTGCCGTAATACCCGCAGGGACAGGGGTTCATGCCGGCGACCAGCATGCACTGTGCCTGATAGGTCGCCCGATCCCGCACCCGGGCAATGGTCACCTGCCCGTCCTCCAGCGGCTGGCGCAGCGCCTCCAGCGTCTGCCGGGCATACTCGGGCAATTCATCCAGAAAAAGCACCCCATGATGCGCCAGCGACACCTCGCCCGGCCGCGCCCCCGCGCCGCCGATCAGCGCGGGCAGTGTGACGGAATGATGGGGCGCGCGGAAGGGACGCTCCGTCATCAGCCCCTGTCCGGGCTGCAGAAGCCCCGCCACCGAATGGATGCGGGTGGTTTCAAACGCTTCCTCCGCCGTCATGGCGGGCAGAATGCCCGGCAGGCACCGGGCCAGCATGGTTTTGCCGCTGCCTGGCACGCCGATGAGCAGCAGGTTGTGCCCGCCCGCGGCTGCGATCTCCAGCGCGCGCCGTGCGCCCGCCTGACCCCGCACCTCCTTCAGGTCGTAGGTCGTGTGCCGGGCAGAAAGCATCTCCTCATAGGATAATTGCGCCTGCGCCAGAATGGGCTCCTGTCCGGACAAATGCCGCACCGCCTGCGTCAGGTTATCCGCCGGATACACCCGCATGCCGGACACGGTGCACACCTCCCGGGCGTTTCCCCGAGGCAGCACCACCTGATCCACCCCTTTTTCCCGGGCGGATATGACCATGGACAGCGCGCCCCGCACGGGCACCAGCGATCCGTCCAGCGACAGTTCTCCCACCAGCAGCACCCGCTCCAGCTGGGGCATGGCCGCCTGACGGCTGGCAGCGATCAGCGCCACCGCGATGGACAGGTCGAAGGCCGCCCCTTCCTTGCGCACATCCGCCGGAGAAAGGTTGATGGTGATCCGCCCGCCCGGCATGGCAAAGCCGGAATTGCGCATGGCGCCCGTCACCCGGTCGCGGCTCTCCCGCACGGCGGCGTCAGGCAGACCCACCATGGCAAAGCTGTGCATCCCGCCGGCCACGTCCGTTTCCACCGTCACAGGGATACCGTCCACCCCCTGAAGGGCAAAGCACAAGGTGCGCGCAAGCATGCAAAACCCACCTTTTTTTTACAAGATAAACGCCGCACGGAAAACGGACGCCTGTGCCCGTACCCCGTGCGGAGCTTTCATCAGTAGTACAGCCAGCCTGGGAACCACTTCATGGCGTCCAGCCAGGCTTTGGAAGCAGTGATACCGCTGATGTAGGGGAAGAAAGCGATAAACAGCACGCCCGCCAGCGCCAGCTGCCCCGCCATCAGGGCTCTGCCCCACTTTTCACTGCGGTCGGCCATCTTATCCCACACGTATACCGCGCACCAGATGATCACGGGAACCTCGGGGAAATAGTGGTAAATGTAGGTGCCGCGGGGCACCAGCATCCAGGGCAGATACTGTGCCAGAAAGCAGATCAGCAAAAAAGCACTCCGATGTTCCCCATCCGCAGGGTGGACAAGCACCCGGCCGTCCCGCCCGATGTGGGCGCGCGCCCACAGGCACACAATGACCACCAGACACAGCGCGCCCAGCCACCACACCGCCGGATTTCCAAAGGCCATGATGGTGCGGCTGGTGCCCTCCGGCGCATAGGAGGTGGAGGCATACCACATGGGCTTGATGCTCAGAGGCCACTCATACCACGGTGAATAGAAGAAATGATCCATCCCCAGCCCCGGGGTAGAATGATAGCCCATCATGCCGCCCATCACGCCGGTCTTGAAATAGTCGCCCACGGTGGTAGCTATGATCTTCCGCACCGATACGCCGCCGGTTGCCGCATAAAAGGGAATATAGGAACAGTAGTAGATCACAAGGGGAACGGCCACAAAGAACACAAGGCAGCTTGCCACGTTCCATAGGATGCGCTTCCAGCCGTCCCGCACCACGCTTTCCTCCAGCGGCGTGCGCTGCCGCGCGTCCTTTTTGCGCAGCCGCAGAATGTCCCGCACGTGTCTGCCTACCGTCCAGAAAAACAGTACGGCCAGCCCGACGCCCGCGTAGCATCCCGTCCATTTGCTGGCCACCGCCAGCCCCATGAACAGGCCGGACAGCCCCAGCGGCACAAAGGTTTTCCAGAGGGGCGTGCGCCAGTAGTCCAGCCGCATGTAGCGCAGCATAAAGTAGAGCGTCCAGATGATGAAGCACACTACATAGCTGTCAATGGTCGCAATGCGGGTCTGGGTGTAGTGCATGAAATCCAGCGCCATCAATCCCATGGCGCCAATGGCGCCCCAGCGCCGGCGGAACAGCTGCCTGCCCACCAGATACATGCCGGGCAGCATAATCACGCCCATCAGCGCGCCCATAAAGCGCCAGCCAAAGGGCGTCATGCCAAACAGGGCAATGCCCACGCTCATGAGCACCTTGCCGAGGGGAGGGTGCGTCCATTCGTACACCCGCAGACCGTGCAGATGCTCGTAGGCCGTGCGGGCATGGTAGATCTCATCAAAGTAGGTGCTGTTGAACCAGCCCGGCTCGCCCTCCAGCGTGTCCGGCTCATCCACCAGATGCTCCGCACCTGCCGCGCCCTTTGCCACGGTCATGGGCAGGGCGTTGCCCTCCCCGTCTCGGGCGATCACCTCATACAGGGTCAGCCCCACGTCATGGGTGGTCAGGCGCACATACCGTCCCGTCAGAAGCACCGGGTCGGAGGTGTATTTCACCGTATCCCCCGCCAGATAGCTGCCCGTCAGATATTTCCACTTGAAGCAGTCGCCGCTGTCGGACAGTTCGGCGCCGTACCCGCCCGTCCAGCTTTCCCCGTCCGGGCTCACCTCCACCTGAAAACTCACGCCTGACCAGTGAATGCCGCCGAAGAAGGCCAGCCGGAAATTCTCCTTTTCTTCGCCCAGATCCAGCACCACCTGCTCCGTAAAGGCGATGGCGTCCGTCGCTTCCGTTGCCTGCTCGTCCGCCTTTGTAAAAACATAGCCCTGCTGGGGTGCCTTCATGGAGCCGAGGTTGGCAAATGCCGCCACGGCATACACGGCGGTCACCGCCAGCATCCACGCATAGTCCTTTCGGGTCATCCGACGCGCGTCCGGGCTTTCCGGCAGCGTATAGGGCGCTTCCTTTCCGGGCGCGCCTTCCGGCTGCGCGTCCAGCGGCGCAAACGCCCGCGCCGCCGCATCCGGCCGGCAAAGATCGGCGCTGATATACACACCGGCCATGCAGGTCACGACGCACAGCACCGCAGAGAGGTATTCCAGCACGCTCATGTCGCTGACGATCCCGCAGGCAGGCGCGGACAAATGTCCCGACGCCCCGCCGATGCGCATGTTCCGATCCAGCACGCATCCCACGTTCAGCAGACAGGTGACCGTCACCAGCGCCAGCAGCCAGAGCACCCGCTTGTCCTTTTCCTCCAGATAGGCGTACAACAGCAGCAGCACCGCCGGGAACAGATACCGTTCGTGCATCATGGTGCCCAGCGTAAACAGCACCGTCAGCAGCGCCGCCCCCAGCAGGGGCAGATGCTTTTTATCGCCGCCCCGCATGTACAAAAGCAGCGTCAGGGTCACACCCAGTGCGATCATCACCGTACCCACGTGTCCCAGCGTGCTTTGTGCAGCCAGCGCCAGCACGGCCAGCGTCAGCGCCGTCACGCCCGCAAAAACGCAGGCGACGGTTTTATCCAGCCGGGTGCGTCTCTTTTGCACAAACGCCGCCAGCACGACGGGCAGCGTCATGACCACGCCCGCCAGAGAGATCGTCGCCGCGGAGGCGGCAGTGTCCACGCCCACCCAGTTGAGTCCCATCAGGAAATACAGGTTGCAGCTGTTCACGGTGGCATAGTCATAATGCCCCATGGTGCGTCCATACAGCTCAAACAGCCACCCGACGCCTCCCTGCCGCAGCGAGAAGGGCACCACGACTGCGGCGGCGACCGCCAGCATCAGTCCCAGCCCCACCCCTGCGTTTTTCCACAGCGCCCGCTGCTCGCCCGTCTGACAGGCGCGCACAACGGACATCACCAGCGCCGCCAATCCCAGCGGACCGAACATGAGCGCCTGCGGCTTGACCAGCACCGCCAGCATGTAAACGGGCAGCGCCGCTTTCCAGTTGCCCCGCACCGCTTCTATCACCACAATCAGGAGCAGCAGCGTCATCACGCTGTCCACCTGTCCCCACGCCGCTCCCGTCAGAAGGGTCAGCGGGTTCAGGGCGTACGCCGCCGCCAGCCAAAACGCCGTCCGGCTGCCCGCACCCTCCCGGCGGCTTTCACGCCAGATCAGCGCTGCCGCCGCCACGTCGCACAAAATGGCAGGGGTCTTCACCAGCACCGTGGACACGCCGCCCAGCAGCCCGCCCAGCGCGCCTATCCCCCACAAAACCAGCAGATATCCCGGAGGGTAGTCGCAAAAACCGCTGGCCGCATAAAAACCGGCGGGGCCTGTTTCTGCCATTTTCCGCGCCCAGATGGTAAAATCGTTCACATCCACATCGTAGCCGTACACCGTGCCTGCCAGCAGCAGGCGAATGCCCAGCGCAAAGACGCACAGCGCCCCCAGCGCCGCGTACGCGCCCCGGTCGTTTTCCGTTTTCTTTTTCAGTTCCGGCTGCGTTCGATCCCGCCGCAGTCCCCGGGCAACCGCCCACAAAAGCGCCAGATACGCCGCCGCGCCGCCCACAAGCCACAACGTGCCCGGCTGCGCCGCCGTCGTATCCGCCGTCTGGTCGGCGACCGTCTCCGCCGCGGAAAGGTTCTGCACCGCGTACCCTTCCGGCACGCTGTCCACCCTGCACAGCGTCACGTCGTCAAACCATGCTTCTCCCGTGCTTTCGCCGCTGTAACCGCCCAGCCGCACAAACACGGTCAGCCATTTCTGACTGGCGCCCGTTCTGCCGTAGAGCGTCACCTCCTGCCACTGATCCGGGCTGTCGTACACGCTCTGCGAAAATACGTACACGCCCTCTACGGACAGGTTGGCGCCCCGGCCGTCCTGTGCGCCGGCGCGCACATAACCGTGCAGCCGGTAGAGGGTGTTCGGCGACACGGCCACTTCCTGACTGAACCGCGCGTCATTGGCATAGGCGTTGTGAATATAAGCCGCGCGGGAGCCGTCCACCCCTTCGCCGGCAGGGGTATCATAGTCGGTATAGCCGTCGGTCACAACATAGGCGCCGGTCGTCCAGCCGTTCATTCCCTGCTCAAAGTCGCCGTTGGCCAGCAGGTTTTCACCCTCCCCAACGGGCGCTGTGCGCCGGGAGAAAACCACGCCCGCACACACGGCAGCCAGAAGCACCGCCGCCGTCAGCAGCAGGATGATCTTCCTGTTGCACTTCTTTTTCATCACAGAGCCTCCTTAAAATGCGTCCTTCACATGCCGCGCGCCGGCGCGGGTGATCTCCACCACGTCGAACCGTACGGGAACGTCCTCGCCCCCATGCGCGCTCATGTAGACCCGTGCGGCGGCACGCAGACGGCGGCGCTTGTCGCCGTTGACCGCCTCCATGCCCTCGCCCGGACGCCCGGAAGGGCGGTACTTGACCTCGGCAAACACCAGCGTTTCCCCGTCCCGGGCGATCAGATCCACCTCGCCGCCCGCGGCGCGGTACCGCTTCGCCACGATACGGCAGCCTGCCCGGCGCAAAACGCCCGCGGCCTGCCATTCGCCCGCCAGACCGCTGAAATAGCTTTTTCTCATACGTCCACAAAATGCCCGATAAAGCTGCGCCGGTGCGCCGGGCAGGGACCCAGCGCCCGCAGCGCTTCAATATGTTCCCTTGTTCCGTACCCCTTATGCTTTGCGAAATGATAGCCGGGGTATTTTTCGTCCAGTTCCGCCATCTGATGATCTCGCGTCACCTTGGCCACCACGCTGGCCGCTGCGATGGAATAGCTCAGCGCATCCCCGTGGATGATGCCCCGCTCCTCCCCCGGCAGTCCCAGCCTGTCCACCGCGTCAATCAGGAACAGGGTGGCGGGCGCACCGGCGGCCGCCCGCCGCATGGCGTTTTTCGTAGCCTGCAAAATATTGATGCGGTCGATTTCCTCCGGGTCGGCCTGTCCCACGCCTACAAACAGCGCGGTGTCCAGAATCCTGCGGTATACGTCCTCCCGGCGTTTTTCAGACAGCTTTTTGCTGTCGTCCACCCACTCGATCAGGGGTGAGGGAGGCATGACCACGCAGGCGGCCACCACATTGCCGCAAAGGGGCCCCCGTCCCGCTTCATCCATGCCCGCAAAAGCGACGCCCTGCCGCCACAGCGCGCCGTCAATTTCCGTCAATTGCAGCAGCCGTTCCTGCCGGTTCGTCCGCATGGGGGTTTTCCTCCTTTACCGTTCCGTCTGCCGCAGCCTGCGCCGTCTTTTCCGCCTGCCGGGGCGCGCCCTCGCGCCGGGCGTAGCGTTCAAATTCCTCCAGCGTGATCCGTCCCAGCCGGCCGGCACGGAATTCATCCAGCACCACGCCGCACGCCCGCTCCGTGTCGCATACGCCGCCCTTCATCAGGAACCCCCGGCCTCTGCACACCGCCTCCAGCAGCGCTTCCCCCTTCAGGGACAGGTCCTCCGGCTTCAGATTATAGCGCTTGAGCACCTGCTGAGGACATACGTCGATCATATCGTAGAGCAATTGCAGCGTCAGCATGCCCGTATCCACCACCTGATCCCGAATGGCGGCAATGTAGGCCAGCCGCCTCGCAGACAGACGGTCGTCCAGCCGGGGCCAGAGCAGACCGGGGGTATCCAGCACCTCCAGATAAGGGGACACCTTCACCCACTGATTTGCCCGGGTCACACCGGGCTTATCCCCCACTTTGGCGATCCCGCCGCCGTAAAGACGGTTGATGAACGTGGATTTCCCCACGTTCGGCACGCCCACCACCATGGCGCGCACCGTTTTTCTGATGCCGCGCTGAGCGGCGCGATTCACCGCCGGCGCAGTGGCCTTGTCGATCAGCTGCAGCACCTGACGCGCCTGGCGGTTCATATCCACCGCCGTGCATAAAAAACCCTGTTCCCGGTAAAAGCGCACCCATTTTTCCGTTTGGGACGGGTCGGCCAGATCGCTTTTGCCAAACACGAGCACCCGCTGCCGTCCGCCGATCATTTTATCCAGCTCAGGGTTGCGGCTGGCGCGGGGCAGCCGTGCGTCGCACAGTTCAATGACCACATCCACCCGCTTGAGCTGCTCCTGCAGCTGCCGTCTGGCCTTGGCCATGTGCCCGGGATACCAGTTGATTTCCATGACATTTCCTCCATCCGCTCATATAAACGAGCGAAATGAAAATTTCTTTCCTTATATAGTGATAACACGTTTCCCCTAAAAAAGCAACTCTCTCTTTACACGGGTGTATTTTCCTCCTTCCCGACTCATACTAACCCCATCCTTTAAAACAAGAAGCGAGGCGATTTTTGTGGCGGCGAAAGCTCTCATCATGGCAGGCGGCGAAGGGGTGCGGCTGCGTCCCATGACCCTTCTGACGCCCAAGCCCCTCATGCCCCTGCTGGAAAAACCGGTCATGGACTACGCCCTGACCCTGCTGCGCAGGCACGGCATCCGGGAAGCGGGGGTGACGGTATGCTACCGGGCGGCGGACATTGAGCAGACCTTCGGCAACGGCAGCCGTCTGGGCATGAAGCTGCGCTACTTTACGGAGACCGTGCCGCAGGGGACGGCCGGCTGCGTCCGCGCCGCCCGCGACCGGCTGCGGGGCACCCTGATCGTGCTCTCGGGCGACGGTCTGACCGACTGCGACCTGACGGATGCGCTGGCTTTCCACCGGAAAAAAGGAGCGTTGGCGACGCTGGTGCTCAAAAAGGTGGAAATTCCGCTGTCCTACGGCGTCGTCATGACCGATGCGGACGGGCGCGTCACCCGATTTATCGAAAAGCCCACCTGGCGCAGCGTTTTTTCCGATCTGGTCAATACGGGCATTTACATTCTGGAACCGGATATTTTCCGCTTTATTCCCGAAAACGGCGCCGCCGACTTTGCAAAGGACGTATTTCCCGCACTGATCCGGGCAAGACAGCCCGTCTTCGGCTATGAAATGGACGGTTACTGGTGCGACATCGGCAGTCAGGAAGCGCTGATGGAAGCGCAGCAGGATCTATTGCAGGGGAAAGTGGCGCTGCCTCACCCATCGGGCGTGGACAGGGCCGCGCAGGTGCACCCGGACGCCGTGCTTTCCGGCTGCTGCTACGTCGGCCCGGGCGCGCAAGTGGAGGCTGGCGCCCGGCTCACCGACACGGCACTGTTTTCCGGCGCCCGGGCAGGCGCCCGCAGCGTACTGACCCGCAGCTGCCTGTGGGAAAACGCGGCGGTCGGCGAGGACGCCTTTCTGGAGGGCGCCCTTTTATGCCGGGGCGCAGTTGCCCGCAGGGGCGCGGTGCTGTCCCGGAACTGCGCGCTGGGGCAGGAAGCAGACGCAGGGGAAGACTGCACGCTGCTGCCCGGCGTGAAGGTCGCTCCCTTTCTGAAAATCCCCGCGGGCATGTTCGTTCACGAGGACGTGACAGCGCCTCTGCCCGTCGCTCTGTCCAGTGAAGGGCTCGATCTGAGCGCGCCGCAGGATGCCTGTCGGCTGGCAGCGGCGGCCGCCGAGCACTTTTCCGCCCGCAAGATCGTGCTGGGCACGGATGAAACGGGCGGCGCGATTGGCGATTTGCTGTCCGGCGCGCTCTGCGCCCGCGGCCTGCAGGTCATCCGCATTTTCACCCCGTCCCTCCCTCAGCTGCAGCTGATGACTGCGGCCTACGGGGGAGAAGGCGGTCTGTTCGCGTCCGGCAGGCATGTGACGGTGACGGACGGTCAGGGCGACCTGCTGCAGGGCAGGGCGCTCTCGGCCATGAACGCCCGGCTGACCCGGTGGGAGCAGCCCCCCGCCTTTGTGTTCGGCGGCGGCGCGTTCAGTCCCGGCGGCAGCGACAGCGCTTACCTGACCGCCGTCGCCCCGGGCGACGTGCCTCCCGCCAGCCTGAGCGCTCATTTCAGGGTGTTCTGCGGCAACAAAGCCCTTTTACGGCTCTGCGGACGGGCGCTTCTGTCCGCCGGCGCACGGTATGTATCCATGAGCGGGCTGGACGACATGAACCTGCGGGAGGGAGAGACCGGCTTTCTGCTCCACGAGGACGGCCGAAACGTGCTGCCCTTTACCGCCGCATGCACCCCATCCGCCGAGCAGAATACCCTGCTGAAGCTGTGGCTCAGCATGCACTACGCCCACGGCGCGCTGTATTCCACCGACCCGGGGCTGCCCCGCAGCGCCGAGCAGATGGCGCGTTTTCTGCCCCTGTGCGAGGCTGCGGACTGTCAGCGGCAAAAGCTGCTTTTGCGGGACGGCATTGCGCTGTGCGCTCACCTTGCCCCCGTGCTGAACGAAACGCCGCTGGAGGCGCTCCTTGAAAAGCTGCCGGAAACCCACATTCTGGAAACCCGGCTGCCCTGCCGGGACGCGGACAAGGGACGGGTGCTGCGGGCGCTGAGCGACACCCTGCTCCCCCACACGCTGGACGACGGGCTGCGGATTACCCATCCCCGGGGCAGCGCGGCCATTGTGCCCGACGCAGGCGCGGGCGGCATCCGCATCCGCGGCGAATCCCGGGACGTGGAGTTTGCCCGGGAGCTGTGCGATTTCTACCAGCGCAAGGCAGAGGCGGTCATTCAGAAAGCGCAGAAGTCCTGATGTCAAAATTGGCTCGGGAAAAGCGATTGACATGGAGCGCTCCCGCGCATATAATACAGACAAGGATGTTCCTGAAGTGTGCGCCAGCTTTCTATTTTTACCCACATTTCACTAAACGGAACCCGAGTCGAGCCGTCTATGCCATGCCCCCGCGCCCTGCGGCGTGCCAGGGGACGGCAGAGGGCGGCAGCAGGGTACCGGCCTGCTTAACATAGCGGGTGAAAAAATAGGGGGCAGCGGCACTTTGGGGCATGCGTCTGATGGACTTTCTGTTCAGCGGCAGCCGTCGGGGCAACCCGTCGGTTTGTCGTTTTTTAATTGTTCATTTCCGATGCAGCAGGACGCGTTTTTCGTCCTGCCCGCGGAAAGCGCCTCGAAAGCTGCGCCTGCGAGCCACCGTACCTCCGCTGCGCCTGTGGATATAATTCAAAAACAGCGCCCGCCGCACCGCCGAAGCGATACAGCGTACGCTGCTCTTTTTTATTCGCCGCCGCTCAGTCGAACAGGGCGCAGGGTTCCTCGGGGAACTGATGTCTGCGTCCCGGCTGAATGCTGAGCGCAGTCTGAAGCCCGGCCTGCTCCGCCAGCGCATGTAGCTGCTCCGCCAGCGGGAGACAGTCTTCATCCTCGGAACCGCAGAAAATTTTCAGCTCAACGCGCTTTTGCCCAAGCGCCTTGATCAGCTCCTCTGGCTGTTCCTTCAGGATGGGAATCCACGAGCTTTGCAGAACAAGCGTATCGCAGCGCGCCTCGGAAACCAGCATCGCCCGCAGCAGCATGTCACAGCCCGCCGAAAAGCCGCCGCCCGCCACACGCTGATAGCCCGCATCCCGGGCTTTCTGAAGCGCCTCCGCCACCGGCAGGCAGGATACCGTATCATAACTCCACCGATACGTACCGCACCCGTCCGGTTCGGCGCTTTGCACCGTTTCCAGCTGCCACTGACGGTTTTCTCCCATCATCAGCTGCCAGTCCTCCCGCGCCATCCGGCTGTTCTGCGTGTTTCCATGCACGGCCAGCAGCAGGTTTTCTGCCGTCTTTTTCCGCCATGAAAACTCGGCTTTCGCGCTTGAGCGCGCATCCGCATAGCGGTGATCCGAAATGTCTTTCAGCGCAGCAAACTCGACGTTATCCTTCAGCAGCGCCAGATCATCGTCCTCCAGCACCTCCGGGCGGTACCACCAGCCGTTGTCCCGCACCGCTTTTTTCATCCATGCCAGTGCTTCCTCCGGCAGATGCGCACCGCCCGCCAGGCAGGCGAGAAAGTACAGCGTCTGAGGACCGCATTTTTCCGCATCTTTCTCGTAAACGTCCCGCAGGAACCGATACGCTTCCTCATACCCGTTCTCTGCAAGCGCCAGCGTGGTTTCCAGAATGTCTTCTTCTTTTCTCACGTGAACCGTTACAACTCCTGTTTCTTTTCACCCTCTGCACTGCAGCCGCAGCGCCTTTTTCGGGCAGATGCAGCCTTCCGGCTGCCCGGACGTCAGTTTTTGCTCACGCCGTCAATCTCCTGTATTCTGCGGACGTCCCCTTCATCCGCATCCACCACGGCGGTCTTCTGGTGGGTGTAAATGACGAACCCCGCGGGGGTACCGCCCGGCTTTTTCACATACTTGCGCAGGGTGTAATCCACAGGAACGCTCACACCCCGCGCCTTGGAGAAATAGGCCGCCAGCTGCGCTGCCTGACGCAGGGTGCCCTCCGGGCAGGCCTGCCCCTCCGGGCAGCACACGATGACGTGAGACGCGGGCATATCCTTGGCGTGCAGCCACAGATCGCCTCCTCTGGCGTCGTGGGTCAGCCTCTCGTTCTGCACGCTGTTCTTGCCCACATAGATATGCAGCCCGTCCACGGAGAGATAATGGTGCGGGCGGCTGACCGGCGGCCGCTTGGCGCCCCTGCGCTGGGGCGCAGCCCGCAGCACCCCGTTTTCCTCCAGAAAACGGCGCACGTCGCCCAGTTCGTCCTCCCGCTCGCAGGTGCTCACATCCTCCATGGCCTGTTCCAGCACCCGGATCTCGGCCAGCGTTTTCTCCTTCTGCTCCGCCGCCAGCAGCTGGGCAGACCGGGCTTTCCGATATTTTTTAAAGTATTTCTGCGCGTTCTGGGCAGGGGTGAGCGCCACATCCAGCCCGATGGACATGGTTCCACCCTCCGGGTCGTAAAAATTGGGCAGCTCCACCTGCGCCACGCCCCGGGGCACCAGATACGCCTGTGCCGTCAGCAGTTCACCCGCTACCCGGTACTCCTCCATGCGGGCGCTGGCAGACAGTTCCTCCTCCTGCAGCGCCAGCTTTTTCTCGTCCCGCTCCAGCGCCGTCCGGATCAGGTGGCGCAGGGTGGCGCTTTTCTGATGAATGCGTTCCCGCTTATCCCGGCCGGTGTAATACGCGTCCATCGCGCCGCCGAAGGAAGCGCAGGGACGCTGCCGGCCGCCGGGCAGCGATACGAAGGGAAAAGGCAGCACATCCGACGGCACCTCCCGTTCGTCCAGCAGCAGCCGGGGCTCAGCCAGTGCCGGCAGTTTGGCAAGGAAGACCGCCAGCCGCGCCGACACCTCCAACGCATCCACATCCTCCAGCCGCGCGTCCGACCGCCCGGTGACGCGCGCCGCCAGCTCCCGCGCCGTCGCCGCACCCACACCGGTAAGGTGGCTGCCCAGTGCCTTGTCCAGCCGCCCCGTTTCCCCGCTCAGGCGCGCCGCGAGCGCCGCCTCGTCCGTCTGCCACGGGTCCAGTTTATCCTGCGTGGGCGGCATCACAAAAGGCAGCCCCGGAAGCGCCTGCCGCACCCGGCTCATGTCGAAGGACACATGACGTATCGCGTCCACAATGCGCCCCTCCTGCACCAGCGTCAGGTTGGAGTGGCGCCCCATCATTTCCAGATACAGATGCTTCACGCCACTGTCGCCCATCTCGTCCCGGCTGTCCACCGCCAGATGGAGCACCCGGTCTCCGGCCAGCTGCTCCAGCGCCACAATGCGGCCGCCCATCAGGTTTTTACGCATCAGCATGCAGAACATGGGCGCGTCCGGCGGGTTGACGAAGCTTTCATCGGTCAGGTGCGCCCGGGCGTAGGAAGGCGAAGCGCACAGCAGCAGCTTGTAGTTTTTCCCCGCGCCGCGCACGGTCAGAATGACAGTATCGCTCTCGGGCTGGTTCACTTTATCCACCCGTCCCAGCAGCAGCTTTTCCTGCATGTCTCTGAGCAGAAAGCCCAGCATTATGCCGTCCATGGGCATCGGGAAAATCGCTCCTTTCATGGGTTAAGCATACAAAAAACCGCATGGGCAGACAGGTTTTTCCGCAGCACACGCACCTGAGCGCTTACTGCTGCTTCCTTCCGGACCTGACAGGGTTCACACCGGCGCATCGCACGGGACCCATCTACCACATACGGCTTTTTTATTGTACCCTATTTGCTGAAAAAACGCAAGTAAAATTTCTACGGCCGCCAGATTTGTACAGACGACCGCGCCCGTCTTGCAGCCCGGCTGCCCGATCACTCCGCCGCGCCCAGCACGACCTCCACCTGCGCGCCGGGTTCCACCGCCTGCACCCAGACGGACAGCGCCTTGCGGAGGGTCTCCCTGCTGCGGGCGTAGGCGTCCCTCGTTTCCTCGTTTTCCGTCTGATAATAGGCCGTGCATTTGGTCAGTTCCTCATCCAGCAGTTCCTGCCGGCGGCTTTCGGTCAGCGGGTACCAGAAGTCGTTTTTCTCCACCTCCGTCGGGGTCAGGCTGGCCGACCGCACCTCCAGCGCCGGCAGGTTCACCCGTACGGTATCGCCGTCCACCGTAAAGCGCGCCCGGGTCAGATCTGCCCCCAGCACCGCCTGATAGCGGTAATGGATGGTCACCTGCTGCACCTCGCCGATCCACTTGGCGTTG
Organism: uncultured Clostridia bacterium; assembly: GCA_934662505.1. Classification (GTDB taxonomy): domain Bacteria; phylum Bacillota; class Clostridia; order Christensenellales; family Aristaeellaceae; genus SVGT01. The sequence continues at coordinate 38,993 of CAKUKE010000006.1, forward strand.
ACGCTGCTGTAGATCACGCCTTCGTCGTCGATCTGCTCCGTCGCCAGAAAAGCCGTATCTTCCATCTGACGCTTGAGCACCATGGATACGGTGGCCGCCCGCCCGGATGCATCCGGCAAAATGCGGCTGAGCACCCGGTTGACATAGGGCAAAAGAACGATCGCCAGTGCGATGGCCAGACCACCGCTCAAAATGTGTCCAAGGCCGCTCAGAAAAGAATGCCCGCGCCGTCTGCGCCCGTCATGTTCCTCCCGCATGCTTCCTCACCCGCCTATCATGACCAGCACGGGAACCAGTGCGTATTTGAACAGCACGGCAACGATCGCCAGTGCGCCTACGATGGCCAGAAACTTTTTCATGCCAACCCCCTCCAAAGCCCGCGCACGGGTCTGTGTGTTCCATTAAATTTTATCATATGTTGAGGCTTTTGACAAGTTTCTTCACGCATTCGACACAATTCATCCCCTGCACGACTCCACGGAAGCAGCCGCTTCACACAAGAAAATCCCGGCGGATGGGCATCCGCCGGGACATTATTTCTGTTCATGCGCAAAAAGCATGCCGACCGTTCGGAAAAAGAGACGGTTCCCCGTGCCTGCGTTTCCTCCGGGCGCATCCTTTTGCTTCTCTTTTCTGTCCGCGCTCCTTCCAGCGCCGAAAATCAGTCTTCGAACAGAGGCGTAGACAAATACCGGTCGCCGGTGTCGGGCAGCAGCGCCACGATCATCTTTCCCCTGTTTTCCGGGCGGAGCGCCAGCAGCGCCGCGGCATGAAGCGCCGCACCGGAGGAAATGCCCACCAGAATCCCTTCCCGGCGCGCCACTTCCCGCCCGGCGGCAAAGGCGTCCTCGTTCTCCACGGCGATCACCTCGTCGTACACGGCGGTATCCAGCGTGTCGGGCACAAAGCCCGCGCCGATCCCCTGGATTTTATGCGGCCCTGCCACGCCCTTGGACAGGACGGGCGAGGACGCCGGCTCCACAGCCACCACCCGCACGGCAGGGTTCTGCGCCTTCAGGTATTCTCCCACGCCGCTGATGGTACCGCCGGTGCCTACGCCGGCCACAAAAATATCCACCTTACCGTCCGTATCCCGCCAGATCTCCGGCCCCGTGGTCGCCCGATGCACGGCAGGGTTGGCCGGGTTGGTAAACTGCCCGGGGATGAACCCGCCGGGCGTCTGCGCCGCTATTTTCTCCGCCTTTTCAATAGCGCCCTTCATGCCCTTGGCGCCGTCGGTAAGCACCAGTTCCGCACCGTAGGCACGCAACAGCTTGCGCCGCTCCACGCTCATGGTCTCGGGCATGGTAAGCACCACCCGGTAGCCCCGCGCCGCCGCCACCGCCGCAAGGCCGATGCCCGTGTTGCCGCTTGTCGGCTCAATGATGACCGCGCCGGGCTTTAAAACGCCCCGCCGCTCCGCGTCTTCCAGCATATTCAGCGCCACACGATCCTTCACGCTGCCCGCCGGGTTGAAGTATTCCAGCTTGGCCAGCACCGTTGCCTGCAGCCCGTGCGCCGCCGCAAAATGGTTCAATTGCAAAAGGGGGGTATTGCCGATCAGTTCCGTCGCCTGCTGATAGATTTTCATGTTTAAACGCTCCTTTTCCACATTCTTTTATCCTGCTTTTTCAGTTTTTCACCTGCTACAGCGATCCACCGCCCGCGCGGGCGCTCTGTCCAGTCGGTGCATGGGTTTCCTCTTTGTTATGCAAACAAAAAGAGACAGGCGTCATGATGCCTGTCCCTTTCGGAGCGTTTCTGCCGTCAACACATGCGCAGCAAAACCGACCCCTGGCGAAACAGGCATCTCTTCATGCCGCAACAGTGCTGTTCAAACGCAAAAGACCGCATGACGCTCCGCTCCTTTTCCCGGAAGATTGTGGACATTATAATGCGCCGCCCGCCGGTTGTCAACCGTCTGCACCGTCTTTTTCTGTATCAGTCCAGCAGCCGCAGCGCCGCCATATAACCCGCCGTACCCAGCAGGATGCTGACAAAGGTGTTGCGCTTCCAGCCGTAGCTCGCCACCACCAGCGCCACGCCCACCGCCTGCGCCGCACCTGCACCCGCAGGGTTCTGCAGACCGTCCCGCAGACAGTAGACCACCAGCACCGCCATAATGGCAGCAGGCAGCGTTTTTCCCAGCCGATCCAGCCACCGGGGCACGGGACGGTTGCGCCGCAGCAGCAGAAAGGGCAGCGCCCGCATCAGAAGGGTGCAGACCGCCGACACGGCCACCGCCCAGATCGCATAGCCGCTCATGCTTTTTCCCCCTTCCGTCCCATCAGCAGCAGAAGGCTGCTGGTTGCAAGCAGCGCAGGCAGAATGAAGCTGCTCCCGCCGAATATGAACAGGCATGCCGCCGCCACGCCCCCGCCGGCCAGCGCGGGCAGGCGGTTGGAGGCCTGACGCAGCTGATCCATGAGAATGATGATAAACAGCGCCGTCATGCAAAAATCGATGCCCTCCAGATTCCACGGCAGCGCCTGCCCCAGCAGCGCGCCGCACACCGTGCCCAGCATCCAGTAAACGCGGCTGAGGAACGCCACATGGCGCATCACCTCCGACCGACCGGGCATGTCCGCCGGCAGACTGCAGTTGACCGCATAGGTCTCATCCGTCATGGTCAGCACCATGTAGGGCTCCCATTTGCCCATGGCGCGGAACGTGTCCAGAAAGGTCAGCCCGTAAAAGGCCTGCCGGCTGTTCATGAGCAGCGCCGTCAGGGCAATGACAGGCAGCGCCGCCCCGCCGGACAAAAGGGAAATAAGCATGAACTGATACGCCCCGGTGTACACCGTCAGGCTGGTGAGCAGCGCCAGCGTCCACGGGAACCCCGCGTCCGCCATCATCATGCCGTAGGCCATGCTGATAAACACATAACTGAGCAGAATGGGCAGCGACCGCACCAGCGCTTCCCGCCAGGGCGAACCCTTTATTTTTTCAGACGGTTCCATGCCGCCACCCCCGCCCTGAGCCGATTCAGACCGTCGTCGATCTGGCTGCGGGGATAGGCGGTGTTCATCCGCAAAAAACCTTCGCCGCCCTTGCCGTATACCCCGCCCGGGGTCAGAATGAGCCCCGTTTCCCGGCGGATACACGCCGCCAGCGCCGCCGTATCCTGCGCCATTTCCCGGCAGTCCAGCCACAGCAGATACGTAGCATGACCGGGCATCACCCGCACGCCGGGCACCTCGTCCCGGACAAAAGTGCGGACACGTTCCTTATTGGCAAACACGTACGCCCGCATTTCGTCCAGCCATGCCGCACCCCGGCCATAGGCCGCCAGCACCGCGTCCACGGCAAAGGCGTTGGGCTCGCCGCATTCGCTGGTGTTCACCTCCCGCCACATCCTGTGGCGCAGATAGGGGTTGCGGCTCATGACGGCTGCCGTCTGCAATCCGGGCAGGCTGAAGGTTTTGGTGGGCGCAAGGCAGGTGACGCTGTTGTCCGCGCAGCAGTCGCTGACGGAAGCAAAGGGCACATAGGCATACCCGGGGTCGGTCAGATCGCAGTGGATCTCGTCGGACACCACCGTCACGTGGTAACGGCTGCACATTTCTCCGACACGCGCCAGCTCCTCCCGGCTCCAGATGCGCCCCACCGGGTTATGAGGATTGCACAGGATCATCAGGCTGGTCTGCATGTCCGACAGCGCCTTTTCCAGTCCGTCCCAGTCAATATCGTAGCGGTCTCCCCGCAGCAGCAGGGGCACCTCCAGCGGCCGCCGGCCGTTATTGACGATGCAGTTGAAAAAAATATTGTACACCGGGGTCATGACCACCACGTTTTCATTGGGGGTGGTCAATTTCCGCACCGCGGCGGACAGCGCCGGCACCACGCCCGTGGCAAAAAACAGCCAGTCCTTTTCCATGGAAAAATCATGCCGGCTTTTCCACCAGTCCACATAGGCCTGCGCCCAGGCATCGGGAACGTCGGTATAGCCGAACATGCCCTTGTCCAGCCGCTGCTGCAGCGCTTCGGTCACCTCGGGCAGGGTGGCAAAGTCCATATCCGCAATGGACAGGGGCAATTCATTCTCCCCCACGTCCCATTTGGAGGCGTAGGTGCTTCTTCTCTCCGACACACGGTCAAAATCGTACATCGCTCGCTTATCCTTTCTGCTGCGCCACGTTGCGCAAAAACTGCCGGGTGCGCTCCTGCGACGGATGGTCGAAAAATTCTTCAGGCGTGTTTTCCTCCACCACCAGCCCGCCGTCCATCAGGAGGGTACGGGTCGATACCTGACGGGCAAAATGCATTTCATGGGTCACGATCAGCATGGTCATGCCCCCGCCGGCCAGATCGCGCATCACATCCAGCACTTCTCCCACCAGCTCGGGATCCAGCGCGGAGGTAGGCTCGTCAAAATAGATGATCTCCGGGTCGGCGGCCATGGCGCGGGCGATGGCCACCCGCTGCTGCTGTCCGCCGGACAGCTCGGCGGGGTACGCGCCCGCCCGCTCGGCCAGCCCTACCCGCCGCAACGCCTCCATACCCGCCTCCTCGGCCTGTTTTTTCGGCATGCGCCGCGCCACGATGAGCCCCTCCGTGGTATTCTGCAGGGCGGTCTTATTGTTGAACAGGTTGTAGCCCTGAAAGACGAAGCCCGTCCGCTTCCGCAGCCGGCGCACGGCGGCCTTGTCCGCGCCGTGCATATCCAGCGTCTCCCCGTCCAGCGTCAGGGTGCCCCCGTCCGCCCGTTCCAGAAAGTTGAGACAGCGGAGGAAGGTGGTCTTGCCCGACCCGCTGGGTCCCAGGATGGTAATCACATCCCCCTTGTCGACCCGAAGGGAAATATCCCGCAGCACCGGCTGCCCGCCAAAGGCCTTGCGCACATGGCCCGCTTCCATCATCATGCGCTCCGCCCCCTTTTTTCCATTTTCTTTTCGCACATCCGCTGCACCCGGGTCAATACCGTGCAGAACAGCAGATAAATGACGCCCACCTCGCAGTACAGGATAAACGGCTCCATGGTGCGTGCGGCGATGCGCTGGGTAGCCTGAAACATTTCGACCACCGTAATGTTGGCCGCAAGGGATGTATCCTTCACCAGCCCGATCAGCGAATTGGACAGGGGCGGGAACGCAGTGCGCAGCGCCTGAGGCAGCACGATGCGCCGCATGATCTGCATATAGCTCATGCCCACGCAGAGCCCCGCCTCCATCTGTCCCGCAGGCACCGCCTCAATGGCCGCGCGGATGGTTTCCGACGCATACGCGCCCGTGTTCAGGGAAAAAACAATCACAGCGGCGGGCAGCGCGTCCATCACCAGCCCCAGCTTGGGCAGACCGTAGAACACAATGTACAGCTGCACCAGCATGGGTGTTCCGCGGAATACCCACACATAAAAACGAGCCAGCTGCCGCAGCACCCTGACCCCCGCCACCTGCACCAGCGCGGTAAACAGGGCGATGATCAGCCCCAGTGCGAAGGAGATCAGCGTCAGCGGGATGGTGATCTCCAGTCCCGGGATCAGGATCTGCGAAAAGGAAGTGGTGATCAGCTCCACCACCCGCTGCGCCCTTGCGGACAGTTCCGGCACGTGCTACACCTCTTTTTAACGTCATTTTTTTTGCACAGGACGCAAGCGCCCGGCAGTTTCCCGCCGGGCGCAAGGCGCTTATTCCTGCGTATAGTCAAACCCGAAATACTTCAGGGACAGCGCCGACAGGGTGCCGTCCGCCCGCAATTCCTCAATGGCCTTGTTGACCGCCTCCAGAAAACGCCCGCTTCCCTTGGGCACAGGCACCACGGAGGAAGACGCGCTGTCCGTACGGGCCACGATCTTTACCTTTTCCTCCGGATGGGCGGTCATGTAATTGTTGAACGCCGTTTCCGCATTCAGCGTCAGGTCGGCGCGGCCGGTCTTGATCAGTTCAAAGGTTTCCGCATCGCCGTTGACGGGCACGATGGTGGCGCCCAGGCTTTCGGCCAGCATGCCCCAGGTGCTGGTGGCGTTCTGCGCCGCCCGCTTGCCCTGCACATCGTCAAAGCCCTGAATGTCGTCGTTGTCCTCCGCCACCAGCAGCGCGCCGTGGATGTAGGTATAGGGGGCGGAAAAGTCGTACTTCAGCTTCCGCTCCTCGGTCACTTCCACTTCGTTGATCACCGTGTCGCACTGACCGTTGTCCATGCCCATGAACAGCGCAGACCAGGTGTTCACATAGTATTCCACCTTCACGCCCAGCTTTTCGGCGATGGCCGCCGCCACCTCCACGTCAAACCCGACCAGCGTGCCTTCTTCATCATAATAGCTGTTGGGCGCGTAGGTGCCCTCGGTGCCCACGATCAGCGTGCCGCGCTCCAGCACCGTATCCAGCAGATCCTTTTCTTCGGCAAAAGCGCCGCTCAGCCCCAGCACAAGGCACAGCGCCACGAGAACCGCCGTCCATTTTTTCATTATTTCGCTCACGCATCCTTTCTTTTTTTCGTCTCTCTGCGGCGTACAAAAAACGGAATGAGTCTGTCTGCGGAGGAACCCTCCCGGCTTGCTCATCCCGTCCTTCAGGCCTGTGAACGCGCTTCAGCCGCACGACGGGTCAACGCGCTTTCGCGCACCGTTCATCCGCTGCAGCTGCATCTTCACGTTCCCCGCCTTCCTTCTCCGCAATCCCTACAGTACAGATAGGATTATATGCAGCCCCCTGACGTCTGTCAAGTATTTTTTCTGCACCCTGCGTTTTTTCCGTTCCGGGCGTCTTCTTCCGCCGCCATGCGGGACAGCAGCCGCTCCACATGGGCACGGGCGATGGCTGCGTCCGTCTGCTGCCGCTCCTGAGACAGAGGACGATCCCCCATGAGCCCGACGAACTGGCTCACCTTCAGCCCCAGTGCTTCCTGCATGTCCGCATCGCTGCCCCTTGGGGAGACCAGATAGTAGCACAGGAGAGAATCCCTGTGTCCCATCCGGTGCGCCCGATCCTCCGCCTGCGCGTGTACGGCGGGCGACCAGTCCATTTCGCCGAATACCACGCAGGTCGCCCGCTGCAGGTTCAGTCCGCTGGCCGCCCGAAGGGATACGCAGCACAGCTCCGTTTTCCCGTTCATGAAACGATCCGCCGCCGTCTGCTTCTGCCCGTCCGTCTCCCGTCCCGTGATGAAGACGGGGTGCAGCCCGGACAGCTCTTTTTTATAAAGATCCATGACCGCATGATGATGGGCAAAGAGAAGCACCTTTTCTCCGTTTTCGATCAGCGCCCGCACAAACTGACACACATAGGGTGCCTTGGCCACCCCGGTGGCCTGACGCTCGCCCTGAGAAATCTGGTCTTCCAGCAGCGCCCGGGCGGAGGGAGTCAGGGAACGGTCGTCCCGCCAGCGGTTCAGCTTTTCCGCCACCGGCGCCATCAATTGCCGGTAGATTTTATCGTCCGCGTCGATCTGCTGCACCAGCCGCCGCTTGGCCGGCAGCTCGGGCAGCACCTGCGCCTTGGTGCGGCGCAGCATCAGCCCTTCCCGCCGCAGATGTTCGCCCAGCAGGTCGGGCTTGAGCACAATGTTGTTGCCGTAGCCCGCGCACCATTCCCGGGAAAAGCTCTCCCAGTCTCCCAGAAAATGGAAATCCAGAATATTGACCACGTTCCATATTTCGCCGCCGTGATTATAAATGGGCGTGCCAGACAGACCGATCACCGTCCCGCAGCTTTCCGACAGGAGCGAGGCCGCGCTGTACTTATCCGTACCGCTGCGGCGCAATTCCTGTATTTCGTCAAAAATGACCCCGCGGAAGCCTGCTTTGGGCAGCGCTTCCTTCCAGCCCCGCAGCAAAAGATAGTGCACCAGATACACATCCGCCTCCGGCAGCGTATAGGGGGTCAGTCCCTTCACCACGTGCACGCGGGGCGGCCGTCCGCCGATCCGCACAAACCGTTCCGTTTCCCGCTTCCAGTTGAGCACCAGATGGGGCGGCGCCACCACGCACAGGGGAAACAGCCCCCGCATTGCCGCGCTGCACAGCGCCTGCACCGTTTTTCCCAGCCCCATCTCATCCGCCAGCAGCGCCCGATCCGTCATGTTGAGGAAAGCGACCCCTTCCTGCTGAAACGGTCTGAGCTCGCCGCAGAAAACGTCCTCCCCCGGATGGCACACCGGGGGCGCAATGCGCGCCCGCTCCCGCTGACGGTAATACTGCCGCGCCTGCGCAAGCGACGCTTCAAACCGTTCCCTGTCCCGGGGCGCCACGGCCAGCGGATAGCGCTGCATCAGCCAGTTCACATCGCCGATCAGCCGCCGGTGCGCGGTAAACCGCGCTTCCCCCCGCCGCGCGCCCGCGCTGCCCGGAAAAAGACGCTTGGCCAGCTCCGTCACGCAGGGCTCCCCCTTGATGACCCACTGTCCCCGCCGGGCATTGTAGGAAAGGGTGCCGTACGTGACGCCCGCGCGCTCCGCCGGGCGAAGATAGACCGGCAGATCATCCCACAGCGCCGCCGCAAGCAGACGGTCTTCCACCTGACCCTCTCCCCCGTACGGCGGCTCAGGCACCAGCGCATCCGACGCAGTCGCCGATGTAGCCCCCTCCTCCGTCGGCGCATCCGACCGGGTCACCAGCGTCTGTCCTCGCGCCGGCGCGTCCGTCTCCGTCTGCACGGCTGGCGCATGGTCATTCATGGCAGACTTCCGACTGTCGCCGTGTGTTCCCCCTGCGTCCGTCATTTTTGCCGTTTCATCCGTGTGTACGCAGCCGTTTTCCTGCCCCTGCCGGCCGGTCAGGGCGTCCCCAGCGGGATCGGCCACCCCCCACAGCCCGTTCAGACTGAGCACCGTCACCGGCTTGCCCGCAAGGCGTCCGGGCAGGTTGGCCGCCCGCTCCGTGACCACCACCAGATCGTCCAGCAGGGGGCTCGCCAGATATTTTTCCGCCTGTTTCCGCAGGGTCTGACGGTTGGGGCGCCCCCGCTTGACCTCAATGCCCGTCCGCCCGCACAGAAAATCGATGCGGCAGCGGGGCGCCAGCGGCGCTTCATGCACAAAGGGAATCTCATTTTCCTGCAGCACCCGGGCGATCAGGGCGTGCAGATCGTATTCATCCTGCGCCATGGCGGTGCGCAGTGTGGAAAGCGCCCGAATGACCCCCTCCATGCTTCATCCCCTCCAACGTCTTCGTCTGCGACCAGTATACCACGTTTCGACCCGCTTGTCCCGGTTTCTTCTCCGTTCTCTTTTACAGGTTCATTTTTTACATTTCAGACATATCTTGCCCCTTGTGCTCCATGCCTCTGAAATGGTATGATATAGAGGTACTTTGGACTCTTTTACAAAGGGGTACGCTATGAAACACAAGTTTCTTTGGGCTCTGACGGCGCTGTGCGCGCTGACGCTTCTCTTTGGCGGCGCGCTGGCGGAGGATGTCGTTTTCGATACCGTGCCGGATGTGTTCCGTCCCGGCAGAACGGAGCGGATCAGCTTTACCGCGGCGCAGGACTGCACCGCTTCCCTGACCCTGCTGGATGAAGCCGGCCAGACGGTCGCCGTTCTTCGGGAAAACATCAGCGCCGTTCAGGGCGGCAACCATCTGTCCTGGGACGGTCTGACAGGCGGCCAGCCGGTGGCGGAAGGGCAGTATACCCTGCGCCTGACTGCCGGGGACGCGTCCGCGGATAAAACCGTTACCGTCGGCACGCCTGCGCCCCGCATCACAGGCATCAGCGCCTCTGCCGCCCTGATCGCCGGCGAAAGCTGGACGCTGCGGTTCACCTGCTCCGTGCCGGGGGAAACCAGCGTACGCATCCGCCAGAATGACGAGTGGCTGACGCTGGAGACCCGGCAGGTACCCGCAGGAGAAACGGCCTTCGTCTGGAACGGGAAAACGGCGGGGGAATACCTGCCCTCCGGCGACTACTCCGTGCAGCTCACGCTCACGGATGAAACAGGCTTTGCCGCCACCCCCCAGCAGATCACCCTGACCCTCAGCGACGTGCCCACGCCCACCCCCATCCCCACGGCGACCCCCGCGCCCACCCCCTACCTGCCCAGCAGCGTGACCACGCAGGAGGAGGAAACCAGCTACTGGACGCTGCCCATCGGCGAAACCGACGAGCAGAAGATCTGGGACATCATGATGCAACCCATCACCGTACTGGAGGGCGGTCAGCGAGACACCATCCGGGTGCGGCAGGAGCCCAGCACCTCCAGCCCCGCCATCGGCGAGATCACCTGCGCCTCGCAGGGAGTGCACGTGCTTGAAAAGACGTCGGACGGCTGGGCCAAGGTGGAAGCCTACAATTCCTCCTACGGTCCCGACAACAAAAACCGTCCCGGCTACGGCGATACGGACGAACTGCTGGTGGGCTACGTGAAGGCCTCCCTGCTCAAGGAGATCACCCCGGTCACCAGCTACGGTCTGCTGATCGACAAGCTGACGCAGCAGATGTATATTTTCCAGGACGGCAAAAAGATCGGCACCCTGTGGATCTCCACCGGCGAGCCTACCGCCAGGCAGCCCTGGAACGAAACCCCCTCCGGCGAATTTCTGATGGTCAGCCGCGCAGGCGGGTTCCCGGCAGGCAACCTGTGGTGCGATTACGGCATGCGCATCAACGGCGGCTGCCTGATCCACGAGGTGCCCTACAAGGGCGATGAAAACACCCCCAACGACCGGAAGGACTACTCCTACACCCTGCCCTATCTGGGCTTCAAGGCCAGCCACGGCTGCATCCGGGTGCAGAAGGCCGCCAATGAAGAAGGGCAGAATATCCTCTGGCTGTGGAAAAACATCAAGGTCAATACCAAGGTGCTCATCTGGGACGATACGGGACGCAGGCTGGAATATCCCGCCGATGACACGGAGGTCTACTATAACCCCGAGGGCGGCAAATACTTCCATCAGAATCAGAACTGTTCTTCCGTCAAGGATCGTTTCCTGCCCCTGACCGCCACTACCTACGGCGAACTGGAAACGCTGTTTGACACCCCCACCCGCTGCCCCTACTGCTGCAAGCTGAAAACAAAAGCGGAAATCAACGCCATCAACGCCTCGCTGGTCGTCAAGTGATCCGATCAGCAAAAGCGGAACGCACGTAAAATGCGTTCCGCTTTTTTCATGCCGGATGCACCGTTATGATCCGCAGCACCCCCTGACCGCCGTCCCCCTCCGCCGCGCCGGTCAGGGCAGGGTGCACTTTTCCCGCACAGGCACACCCTGCACCGTGAAGGGGTCGCCCTGCATCAGTTCCCGGGCGTTCAGCGCAAAGTCTTCGGGGCGCAGATCCCGCGGGCGGCGAATGGTAGGCGGTGCCTTGTACCCCACCTCATAGACCACCGGCCCTGCGTAGCCCGCCTCGTCCAGCGCGTTCATCAGCGCCTGCCAGTCGATCACGCCCTCGCCCGGCAGCCAGTGACGCTCATTCAGCCGGTCATAATCGGAAAAATGCGTCGTTGCCAGCCGTTTGCCCACACGGCGGACAAACGGCACAGGTTCCTCCCGCAGCAGGTGATTGGGGTCAAAACAGATCTTCAGCCTTTCATCTGCCGTCAGCCGCAGCATTTCCCCGCTGTCCCGTCCCAGACAGGTACGGGGCAGATTTTCGACTGCCACCACCGCGCCGGTCTGTTCGGCTGCATCCGCCAGCAGGGAAAGGGTCTCCGCCGCAGCAGCCAGCCGCTGCGCCCGCTCCCCATCGCCGATCGGCTCGGCGGAGGGGTGCACCACAAACAGACGGACGCCCGCCGCAGCCGCCCTGTCCATCAGCGCCCGGTGCGCCGCCAGCGTCTGCGTCCGCACCGCACCGCTCAGGCTGGACAGGTCGTTTTCCTCGAATGGATAAAAGGGCAGATGGACGCTGCGCATTTCCACCCCCGTATCCGCCGCCCACCGCGCCGCCTGCGCAAAGTCGAGGCGCTCCAGTTCCGCCGGCTCCAGCGACACCTCCATGCAGTCGATGCCCGCACGGGCGTAGTCCTCAAACAGCTGCCGGCCGAAAGGCTTCCCATTGGTGGAAAGCCCCACCCTGTGTTTTTTCATACGCCGCCCCCCTCTTTTTCCCCATATTATCATTGCTCCCCACCGATGGTCAACCCCGGAAAAAGCGCGGAGGAGGCGGACACCGACCGGCTTCACGCAGGGGGATCCCAAACTGGAAGGGCGGCGGGGCACTTTGCGGGCGTGCCTGTTACAGTCGAGGCGTCTCCAGTGCAAAAAAGAGCGGAGGCTCCCGAAGAAACCTCCGCCCGACGGCATCGCTTTGTCTTATCGGATCTGCCGAAGCGTACGAAGCAGCTGATCCACGGCGGCCGCGTCGCAGTAGTAGGCGAACCCGTCCCGCACGCACAGATACCGTTCCGCATCACAGGTCATAAACGTCAGGGACGAAACATTTCCGTCCGTATCCGTTACCGCAGCGGTCAGCAGGGTGTCCCCCTCCGCCGCTTCCTCCGGCTTGCCCGACAGGGTCATGGCGGTCATTTTACCCAGCAGCGCTTCCGCTTCCGACGCCTCCATTGCCGTTCCGTTGACGGTATAGACCGCCGTTTCCGTACCCGTTCCATCGGCATCTTCACCGTCGCCGCCGGCGTTTTCCTGCACCGTCACATCGCGGTTCAGCGTCCAGACGTGGCCGTCGTCCCGCCACTCGATCTGCCGCAGCGTTTCCGCCGTCACGTCGGTCAGCGCGGTACGGTACATCTGGTTCACGTCCGCAGTGAGCAGGCCATTCACGGAAGAGGACAAAACCACATAGGTCATGCGGGAGCCGGGCAGCCGGGCGTAGTAATTGCCCGTTTCCGTCTCTTTGCCGATCAGCAGCTGCCACACCGTTTCTTCGCCGTTCAGCAGCGTCACCTTCAGGGCGCTTTCATCACCCAGCCCCAGCTCCGTCAGCCGGTCGTCATCCGCCTGCGCGTCCGTCAGTTCCTTCCAGGACAGCGCTTTGGCCGCGTCGATCAGCGTGGTCACGCTGCCGCTCTCCAGCTTCTCGCCGGTCGCCGTGTTGTACCAGCTGCCGTTTTCCAGCTGCACATCCAGCCGGTCGCCTACGGTAAGGCGGGTCACCGTGTCCGCTTCGGGCAGCGTTTCCGTCTGCGCCAGCGCGGTCAGCCGCTTGTCAAAGACGGTCTTCAGGTTCTGGGACACGGTGTACACCACCGTATCCTCCCCGTCCAGACGCAGGTAATACCCGTCCTCAAAGGGGGTTGCGGCACCCATGCCGTACACGGTGCTGCCGCCGTTCTGCCAGTCCGCTTCCACGGTGAATTCCGGCTTTTCCAGCCCGTAGTCCGCCAGCTTTTCCACCTGCTCCAGCTTACGGGTGGCGGTCATGCCGGTCAGGGTATCCGCCAGCGCGTTGACCGCATCCTGATCAAGGGGAAACGCAGCGTCTTCCCGCAGCGCCCACACCCCGTCCTGACGCACCAGATCAAACTGCGTTCCGTTCGCAGCCCACTTCAGCCCCGTCAGTTCCTCCGCGCCGTGATCGGTCAGCGCAAAGCTGCCGGTCGTTTCCGTCACCGGCTCCTTTTCCGTCAGCCGCGTCACGGCAAAGTATCCGCCCACTGCTGCCGCCAGTACGCACAGCAGCAGGATCAGCCTCTTTCCCCGTTTCACCGTCTTTTCCTCCTTATCCACACCGTCACGCCCACGGCGATGAAGGTCAGGGGCACCAGCCCCACCAGAATGACCGTCCAGACGGAGCTCTTGCCGCTGGAGACCACCAGCGTGCTTTCATCCAGCGACTTGGCGCGGATGGAAATGGCGTTCTCCTGACCGCCCATCCAGTCCAGCGCGTTGAGCAGCAGGCTGCTGTTGGCGCCGGACACCATGTAATCCATATTCTCGTTCAGGAAATCCTGCGAGGCCACCCAGAAGAGCTTGCCCCCGTTCTTTTCCGATACCGCCGCAATGTGGAAGGGGCCGTCCGTATCGCCGTCCTCCTTCGCGGTGGTGGTCGCATCCATCCCCGCCGCCTTGGCGTAGGCGCTGTCCGAGGTGGTCAGAAGCCATGTGACCTCCGCGTCCCCCGCCGCCTCCACGAGGGGCTGGCTGACAGGCGCGATGATATAGTACTTTCCCTCCACCAGCGGTTCGGTCACGGTATGGCTCTCCACGGTGGGCAGCAGATAATGGGGGTACCGGTTCATGTGCATATTCCGATCACCCTCCAGAACGAGCCCTTCGCCCAGCGTCAGTCCCATATGCGCGGTCACTTTCTGGAGGTTTTCCATTTTATTGCCGTCCAGCCCGTTGCCCAGCAGCGCCACGCTGCCGCCGCCGTCCAGATAGCGGATCAGCATGTCCGCCTCCTCGGCGTTGATATCGCCCGTGGGCTGATTGATGAGCACCGCCGTCGCGTCCTGCGGCACCTCCTCGGCCGTCAGCAGGGACAATTCCTCCGTGTCCATGTTGTCCTGCGCCATGGACGCGCTCAGCGTGTCGCTCAGCGCCGCCTCGCCGTGCCCGGTCAGCAGGTACACCTTGGGCAGGTCGTCGCTGGTCACGTAGTGGATGGCGTTGGTCAGCGCGTTTTCGCCGTCAAACTTGGTCGTGGTGGTATAGCCGTAATAGGACGAGGAATCCGACTGATACTCCGTCACGTATATCTCGTTGTACGCCACCAGCCGGCTGCGGTCGCCGCTGGTCACCAGCACGCTGTTGGCGTACAGCTTGCTCAGTTCCAGATTGTACTTTTCAAGGAAGTTGGGCTTCTCCACCGGATCCACGGTCTCCGCATGCAGATGCTGGGATTGTCCCGCATAGGCGTTCAGCAGCTTCTCAATGGTAGCGTCCTGCGCACCCGTGTTGCAGAGCAGATACATGTATACATCCTCGTCCAGACTTCGGGCGATGCGCCGGGTCTGGTCGGACAGGGTGTACAGGCTGTTGGCAGTCATGTCGATCTGGGTCACGGAGGCAGGCAGCGCCCCGGCGGCAAGGTTCAGCACCACGGCAATGACGATGAGAATGACCGTGGCAAAGGCGGAATAGCTGCCCGCCCGGAATCGGCTGCCGAAGGCGGAGCCTTTGCTTTTTTCGGAAGATGCGCTCATGCGTTCCACCTCCTCTTTTCCATGGCCTGCACCGTCATGAACAGAAACACGGCGGTAATGGACAGATAGTAGACGATGGCGGTCAGGTCGAACACGCCGCCGGAAAAGGTGTAGAACCTCTCAAACACGCTCAGCTTTTCCATGACGTTTTTAAACAGCCCCTCAAACGCCGCCTCGTTGGTGCGGTACCACAGGTAAATACCGCCGAGACCGACTACGCCCGCCGTCAGGGCGACGGGCACGTTCTTCGTCAGCGCCCACAAAAGGGCGGCTGCGCCGATCATCAGCACGCACAGGGCGAACAGGGAGGACGCCGCCTCCGTGGACACATAGCTGGACAGGCCGGACATGAAATAGAGCACCAGCATGACCGCCAGCGTCACGACCGCGGAGACCACCTGATTTTCCGTCACCGCAGAAATGAACAGACCGATGGACGTCAGGCACGCGCCCAGCATGAAAAAGGCGAACAGGGTACCGTAGGAAACCGCCATGGGCACCGTGCCGAACCGGCTGAGCAGCAGAGGATACAGCGCCGTCACGGCCACGGGCACAAGCAGGGTGACCAGCAGCGCCAGATATTTGCCCATCACCACATCCGTCATGCTGATGGGCAGGGAGTAGAGCAGCTGATCCGTCTTCTGCCGTTTTTCCTCCGCCAGCGAACGCATGGTCAGAAACGGCACCGCCAGCAGATATACAAAGGAGACCGCGCTCACGGCGTAGGCAAAGTTCGCCGTGTAGCCGCTCAGGTTGTACGCCATGGTGTAAATGCCCACAAACAGCAGCAGAAACGCAGAAAACAGATAGCCCGTCACGCTCTTGAACATGGCCTCTATTTCCCGCCTGAACACGGCCGTCATGCCTCATCCGCCTCCTCTTTCTCTTTTTCCTCCGGCGCGGTTTTCTCCGCGTCCGGCGCGTCCTGTGTCAGCTCCAGGAACACGTCCTCCAGACTGGCCTTCTCCATGTGCAGTTCCGTCAGGGGGACGCCGGCAGCCGCAAAGGCGTCAAACACCTTTTCCCGCACGTCCTGTCCCTCCTCAGGGGTCAGCCGCAGCGCATGCTCGCCGTCCTCCGCGTCCGCGCGCTCCGTCTGCCGCACGCCCTCCACGCCGCTCAGCACCCGCCGCATTTCCTCCTCGCCGCACCGGGCAGCCACACGCAGGGTCGCCGTGCCGGACAGAAGCGCCGTCAGATTTTCCGCCGTGTCGCTGGCCACCAGCCTGCCGTGGGAGATGATCATGATGTGCTGACACACGGTCTGCACCTCGCTGAGAATGTGGCTGGAAAGGATGATGGTGTGTTCCCTCCCCAGTTCCCGGATCAGTTCGCGGATCTCGATGATCTGCGCGGGATCCAGCCCTACGGTCGGCTCATCCAGAATGATGACCTCCGGGTCGCCCAGCAGCGCCTGCGCGATGCCCACCCGCTGACGGTACCCCTTGGACAGGTTGCGGATGAGCCTGTCCCGCATTTCCGTCACGCCGGTCTTTTCCATTACCGCGTCGATCTTTTCCCGCCGCTGCCCCCCGGGGATACCCTTGGCGCGGGCAACAAAGTCCAGATACTCCCCCGGCGTCATGTCCGTATACAGCGGCGGCAGCTCCGGCAGATAGCCGATCAGCCTTTTCGCCCTGACGGGTTCCTCCAGCATGTCATGGCCGTCCACCAGCACCTGCCCGGAGGTGGCGCCAAGACACCCGGCGATGATGTTCATCGTGGTGCTTTTTCCCGCGCCGTTGGGACCTAAAAAGCCGTACACCCTGCCCTTTTCGATGGTAAAGGACAAATCGCTGACCGCCTCGTGCGCGCCGTAGCGCTTGGTCAGATGTCTGACTTCTATCAAGCTGTACTCCCCTTTCGGTTCTTTTTGCCTTTCCATATTAGCCCTGAAATATGCATTTTATATGATGCAAATAAGAACAGTTTGTAAACATTTTCGCAGACCGCCCCATGCAAAAAGGGACGCGCCTGCGCGCGTCCCTCCACAGTGTTTTGATCCTGTTATTTGACCAGATCCATGCCGTAGTCCTTGTCCAGATGATGCTGGACGTTGTAGGCCTCCTGCATGCGATCCCGGGCTTCCCGGAACCCCATGTCCAGACCCTTCTGCTGATAGGCCTCGAAGTCGTCCAGACTGTTCTTGCCGATGATGAACTTGATGAACTCGGCGGCGCAGTAGGTGTTCGCTTCGGTGTAGGGGTCGTACATCCGCTGCCAGCCGTCGTCGTCAAACACCACGTAGCCGATTTCGTATTCTCTGTCCGCATGCTCGCCCCAGATCACGCCGTTCTGCGCATCCAGACTGATGGTGGTCATCTGCGCCGCAATGGTAGGCTCCGCCACGGTGCGGATCAGGTTGGCGCGGGTGGACCAGTAGTAGGTCAGGTTGGGGCACAGGTAAATGTCCGCCAGCTTCTCATCTTCAAAGCGGTTCAGGAATTCTTCCGTATAGTAGGGATGACCGTCCACCATGGTGTAGTCCACGCCCTCCACGCCGTAATTGGCGCGCAGGATGGCTTCCTTGGTGAACAGGGTGTCCAGCCACCGGGCCGCCACCTGCTGGGTCTCCGGAGCGCTCTTGCCGCAGATGATGGTGAAGTTGGCCGCAGCAGAATCGTATCCCTGTTTCATATGGAGCTGCTGATCGGCAGTTTTGCGGGGAGCGGCCATGGCCGTCAGATCGAAGTTCTGCGAACCGGTATACAGCGCCTCATAATATTCAGGACCTGCATAGGATTCCGGCCACACCCCCAGACGGTCGGACAGCAGCAGAGATTCGATGCCCTCATCATCACGGCTCATGAAGCCGGGATCGATGTAGCCCGCCTCATACCATTTATTCATCAGGGTCAGGTAATCCTTGGCGCGGTCGTCTACTAAGCTGGGAACCTGCACCACGCCGTTTTCCTGACTGTACCAGCTTCTCAGATCGAAGGCGCTATTCAAATACATGTCCGACTCGTAAATGCCATTCTGACCCAGCGCCATGGGGATGACGTCATCGCCCCGCTCCTTGAAGGCTGCCAACACCTTTTCCAGATCGTCCAGCGTTTCAGGCACTGCCAGCCCCGCTTCGTCCAGCCAGTCCTGACGGATGAGACCGCCGCACTCCGACGGGATCTCATCCAGCCACAGCTGGGTGGCGCACCACAGCTGCCCCTGCGCGGTGGTCAGGGTATCCTTCCAGCCCGTCTGTTTGCCCAGACCGTACAGTTCCTTCTCGCTGCCCCACTCCCATGCGGCAAAGGAATCCTCGTTGCCCGGCTCGATCCCCGCGAAATAATGGGGCATCAGATCCTTGAACTGGTTCAGGTCGGCGTACACGCCGTCGTTGATCGCCTGCTGGGGGCCGCCGTTGTACCAGGGGTTGATCAGCATATCATAGTAATTGCCGCTGACCATCATCAGGTTCAGCTGCTGATCCATCTGTTCGCTGGAATAGTGGATGAATTCCACGTGCACACCCGTCTGCTCCTCCATCCACAGATAGAAGGGGTGCTCGGCATAGCTTTCGTAATACTGCGCCGCGTTGCCGTTCATGGGCGCCCAGCAGGTCAGGGTGTAATCGCCGATCCACAGGGGGCCGTGCCCGGCTTCCGCCAGCGCGGGCGCCGCCAGCGTCAGTGCGGTCAGGATACAGAGCAGAACGCTGAGAAACCGCAGATGCTTCTTCATGGGGGTCACTCCTTTTTCTTTGCCGGACTTCCGCCGGTCTTTGGATGTATTTATCATATGTATTTATTTCCTGAAAATCAATCCGCAGTTTGTGCATGGTCATTTTGTGACAGCCCCGCGCAAACGCATTTTTTCAGGCGGTGCAAGAACTGGGCGCATTCCCGTGTCATTCCGTTTTTCCGTCAAATGCAGCGCAGCGGAACGCCCTTTGTCACATTTTGCATAGTCTGTTTCTGCCGTTTTTCCCGCCGCATCTGCAGGCAATACCGTTGCAGCCGAAAAAAATACCCGGCGAATCCCCTTCGCCGGGCAGTCCATGTTTTCCTTTTAAGCGGATGCCTTCCCTGCACATTCTGCGCGCCGGAACCCTCCCGCCGCTCAGAGCAGGTTATGGTGCACTTTCCGGTACTCGCTGGGCGTCATCTGGTACCGTGCCTTGAACGCACGGTTGAAGGTCAGAATGGAGGTGTACCCCACCCTTGCGGCAATATCCGCTATGGGCGTGCTCTCATCCGCCAGCAGCAGGTTGCACGCGTTTTCAATGCGGATACGGTGGATGTACTGCAACACGCCCATGCCGGTCTTGCGGGAGAACTGCTTGGACAGGGTGTTGGCGGTCAGACCGAACTGCTCCGCCACCGCGGCGACGGACAGCTGGGCGTCCATGGAGTGACGGCGGATGTAGGCCTTCACCTCATTCATTTCCTCGCCCGTACCCTCGTCCGAAGCGGCCTTGTCCGTCTGCTCGCTCAATTCCTGCAAATAGGTCTGCATGACCTTCAACAGCTCCTGATGGGTCTTGCATCCGATGATCTCCCGCACCAGCGTACGGTTGATCTCGTCCGCATCCCCCTGCCCCATGTTGGGGTGCTCCACATCGTGCAGGAACTGGAACTTCAGCGAACTCAAGTGCAGCTTGGCCAGCGTGGAACGGGGAGAGCAGAAAAACTCCTCGGGGAACATTTCGGGCAGGAAGGCGGCCGCGCCCCGGTAATCCTTGCTGCCGATAAGGCGGGCGAAGGTCAGCTGCTTGTCCAGATGCCGCCAGTCCCGCATGAAGTACTCAGGCGTATAACGGATGGTATCAAAGCGCATCACGGTGCAGTCGTCCGCACCGGGCTGCACGTCGCAGGCCATGACCGCCTCCTGATAGGCGGTCTCGATCTCCCCGGCGGAGGTGTGCACCATGCTCATGGCGCAGCTGCGGCCGGGCGTATCGCCGTCGTCCATGGCCGCCAGCACATCCTCCAGCGCCCGCGCCGCCTCGTCTTCGTTCATGGCGCCCGTCTGCTTTTCCAGCAGCAGGCACATCACGTCCCGGATGCAGGCGCAGTTTTTCAGATAGCCGGGCGTCGGTGCGCCCATGATGGCGGCGTACAGCTTTTCCGCCGTGTCCCCTTCCCAGAAGGGGAAGCAGGC
The DNA here is from genome assembly GCA_934662505.1 of uncultured Clostridia bacterium. Lineage (GTDB taxonomy): Bacteria > Bacillota > Clostridia > Christensenellales > Aristaeellaceae > SVGT01. The sequence goes on from CAKUKE010000006.1 coordinate 59,075, forward strand.
CACCACGTACGCGCCGCCATCCTCCTGCCGGGCACGGCTGAGCCCCAGCAGCGCGTCAGACAGGCGATGCATTTCCTCGTGTTCCTGATAATGCGCCAGATAACGGGCGTACGCCTGCTGCTCCACGATCATCTGGGACACGGCGTTCTCGATCAGGCTCAGCCCTTCCAGCCCTTCCCGGGTCTCATCCTCCCGGGTGTGCATGCGGATCTGGCTGATGATATCGTTGATGGGCATGGCCGCCCGCCGGGACAGGGTGCAGATGAGCAGGGCGGACAGAAGAAGCGTCGCTCCCAGCATGGACACGTACAGAACGCGCAGCATGGCGCTGTTGCCGGAAAGCCGCGACAGCGGGATGTGGGCGCACAGCTCATATTCTCCGGCAGAGGAGACGTACGTCACCACCCTGTCGTCCTCCCGGGGGTCGACCTCCCGGGACAGGATCACGTTTCCGTTCTTATCCTGCAGATAATAGCTCACATCATCCAGCCCGCATTTTTCCACCAGACTGCTCAGATACCGTTCGGACAAGAGCAGCACCAGCGTACGGCTGGTGTCCTTATCCTTCATGGATACCACAAAAACCGGGCACTTGCCGTTCAGGCTGAGCAGGGTGCCCGACTCCTGCCGCTGGTGCAGCGCGTCCATGTCCGCCATTGTCAGCCCGCTGGGCTGGAAATAGCGCTTATAGAGCAGCTCTTTTTCCAGCACGCTGCGGGAGGACACCGCATACAGACCGTCTGCGCGGGTCATGTAGATATTGTCAATGAAGGCGTCGGTCTTGGCCAGCGCCTCCCGCATCCGCTTGGACGCGTTCAGAAATGCCAGCCGGTTGTCCACCGTCAGATCCTTTTCATCCGGCATAGCCAGCCCCCGCAGCGCGCTGCGCAGCTGAATGGCCACGTTGCTCACCGCGGTAATGTCCCGATCCATGATCTGCAGCGTCAAATCCATGGACTGCTCCACCAGACGGCGCTGCTGGCTTTCCACCACCTGACTGGAGCGGGCGTAAAACACCCACCCGAAGCAGAGGGGCAAAAGGGCAACGACCAGCATGGACAGGGCAAAGGTGACCATGGGCTTTCTGGCATACAGTTTCAAACCCGCTCACATCCTTTTGTTCAGCAGATGGAACGGGCGGAGCGCCGGCGCACCTCAGCCCCGGCACTCCCCGCTCCCTCTCTGATACATCCTCAAAAAGGGTGCGCCGCTCCCCTGCAGCGGCGCATGTCGGCGTTTCCCCGCGGAACGGGAAACGCCCTGCCGGAAGGGCTTAACCCTCCAGCCCCCAGAAACGAAGGGCATTTTTACCCATGATGTTTTCGCAGGTCTCCCTGGAAAATCCTGCTTTGAGCAGCTTCTCGGTATCGGATTTTGCAAGATCGGCCACATCCTGCGCATTGAAGCCGTCGGTGTACAGATCGCTGCCGAAAAGCAGGCGCTCGTCCATGTGTTCGTAGTTCACCTGATACAGGGTGTCGATCACATGCTGACGGTAGCATTCCGGCGTACCCGGGGTCATGTCGATGTACATTTTCTGCCCGGCGTACTTGGGATGGTACGCCATACAGGCGAACTTGCCGTACAGCGCGATGGCCTCGTCGCACCAGGGCCAGGAAATGTGCGCCAGCGCAAACCGGATGTTCCGGATCTCGAACATGCATTCCCAGTTGCAGGGACGGTTGTTGTTGCCGTTGTCGCCCCAGTCCCACAGGATGCCGGAATGGAACAGGATGGCCTTGTCCAGATCGGCTATGTGCTGATACACCGGCATGGCCCGCGGGTCGCCGGGCTTAAAGTCTTCACAGATGACCTTGAAGCCCTTCACACCCTTGTCCAGCGCCCAGTCCACCTGATCCATCGCCGTTTTTTCAACCGGGTTGATGTAGTAGATGGGAACGAAACGGTCGGGCGCTTCCTTGTACCATACCATCATCTGCGCCATGCGGGTCTCGTTGTGCTCCTTCAGCTTGCCTTCATCCTTTTCAAAGAAGCGGGGGTCGTCGGCAAACAGCGCCAGCTTATCCACGCCGGCCTTGTCCATACTTTCCAGCATGCCCTTGGGGTTGGGCTTTTCGTAGGTACCGATATGAATGTGCGTGTCAAAAATCATGGTTGTCTCCTCCTTTTACTGTTTCATTTTTGCTGTTTCATTTTTGCAATCTTCGCAGCGTTTTCAGCTCCGGGTCAGGCCGTCCAGCAGCAGGTTCCGGGCGCGCTGATAATCCCCGTCGTTCAGGCTCATGTACTTTTCCCGTCCGGCGTAGTCCAGATAGTCCCACCGGCGCATGTCCGGCTGCCGCACTACGCAGTTCACCGCCGCATCCACCGTCTCCTGACCGCCCTGCGCCTTGAGCATCTGGCACAGTTCAAAATCTTCAATGCCCCGCCGCAGCGCCAGATAGCGCAGAGACAGAAGGCACTGTCCGCCCCTGCCGGGGTACACAAAGCAGGTGTCCCCCGCAGGCCAGGTGAGGAACCGCAGATCCTCCCGCACCTGCTCCGGCCAGCCGATAAAGTTCCAGCGGATGAACCCTTCCATTTTGAGATGCTCGGTGATCAGGCCGTGAAGGCGCACCTCGCACAGGTTGGTGTACAGGAAGGAATTCATCACCGGCGGATGGCAGCACACCGACCAGAGCAGATGACCGTCCGCATCCAACCGCCGGCGCAGTTCTTCCTGCTCCTCCGGGCTGGCCGGCGTCCACAGGTCGATCTGCGGCGTGTACAGGTGCATGGGCATATCCTTGCAGGCGTCGCTGCACATGGTCTCAGGGCCGCAGTCCCAGTTGAGCTGAATGCCCGGCATCAGGCGGCGGATGATCGCCAGCGATTCCCCCCACCCTTTGGATGCGGAGCCCAGATCCACCTCGTCGCCCATCAGATGCGTCCGCCCAAGCAGGTTTTTGCGGCAGAGCCAGTCATAAATGGCGCGAATGTAATCCTCTATTTCCGCCCGGGTGCGCATGAAGCCGAGCGAACCGTCCGCTTCGTTGATATAGCTGACCCGGATCTGATCCGGCCAGTCCGCCACAATACTCTCAAAGCCGGTTTCATTCCAGCCCCATATGCCGTACAGACCGGCCAGCATGATGTCGCGAGCCCCGTATTCCTCCATCATGGCGATGTATTTTTCCGCAAAGGAAAAATCATACCGGTACGCGCCGTCCGCCGTCCTGCGGATGCGGATATAGTTGTATTCGTAAAAATCCGTAGGATGGGCGTTGTCGTTGTAGCAGCCCTGCCCGTTCCACGGAATGTCGCTGGCGACCAGCGTGGCGACCCGGCCGCCCAGCTCGCCGTATGCTCTGCAGAACGGCCGCAGCGCGTCCAGATGCGCCTGCGTGTAGGGCTTCACCTCCATGCGGCGCGCCGCATTGAAGATGTGCTGCCACAGGTTCAGGTAGAATTTGCGGTTTTCACCCCGGGGAATGGTCACATTTTCCACTCGGATGGTGAAGGGAAATTCCCGGGCGACCCGCTCGTCAAACAGCATGCTGTGGCTGTAGAAGCGCACCGTGCCGTGGTATTCGCCCGGCGGGGTCTCCTCCGGAATATTCACCAGCGCCACCATCTGACGGGTCTGATAGGGCCAGTATACCTCCACCGAGCCCCCATCCATGAGCACGTCGCCCTTTTTCACCTCGTCGTCGTCCTGCAGCATGCCCACATTATGGACGGACGCAGCAAGACCGCCTTCCACCGTAACGCCCATGCGCAGGATGGTGGTATCCGCCGGCTTATAACGGTGCGAAAACTCCGGCCTTTCCTCCGTGACCAGCATCACCCGCTGGGGCACGGTCACAGCGAAGTTCATCTGCACAAAGCTGTTTTTCGCCGTGCGGAAGAAAAGCGGCTGAACCGTCTTCTCCGTCTGATACACCCGCTGCCCCATGACCGCCCGATAATTTTCCGGCATGGGCACGATCTCAATGGTGTCCATAAACGCCTGATATTCGTCCTGCACCGTCACGGCTTTCCCTCCTTACACGTACTTTTTCAGAAAGTCGATCGCCAGCTGAATATCCCGGGCGGGGTCGTCGCCCACTTCCCGCTCAATGGTCAGATAGCCGTCGTAGCCCACCCGGCGCAGCGCGGCAATGTACGCGTCAAAGGGCACCTGCCCCTCGCCCAGCGGCACCTCGGCGCAGTATTCATCCTCGTCAAAGCCCTCCGGCGCATCCACCATGCCGTACATCACGTCCATATCGCAGGTCTTGTACATCACCCCGTCCTTGGCGTGGGTGTGCACGATGGCGCTGCCCAGCGCCTCCACCGCTTCCACCGGGTCGTGCCCGCACATGACAAGGTTGGCGGGGTCCAGGTTCACACCCACGCCCTTGCTGCCCACCGCGTCCAGCAATCGACGGAGGGTAGGGCCGTTCTCCGGACCCGTCTCAATGGCAAAGCGCGCGCCCGCCCGCTCCGCATATTCGCCCAGCTGCGCCAACGCATCCCGCATGACGCCGAAACGGGGATGGGCAGGATCGCCGGGCACCACGCCGATGTGGGTGGTCACCACGCGGCAGTCCAGATCCAGCGCCAGATCCACGATCTTCTTCGTATAGGCGATCTTTTCCGGGTTGCGCTCGGCAAAGGCAAAGCCGCCGTAGCCCAGATCGCCGCACAGGGCGCTAATCTCCAGCCCGGCGCTTCTGACCAGTTCCCGCGCCCGCACCCGTTTTTCCCGGGACATGTTTTCAGGCGCCAGCTCGCCCTCCACCGCGTAGAGCTGCACCCCGTTGACGCCCATCTGCGCCGCCTTGAGAATACCGCCTTCAAAACCGAGACCCAGACAATCCGACAGAATTCCGATCTTCATATGTTCCCTCCGTTTTTCAAATAAAAATGGGCTGTTCTGCTTTCCATATCGTTACTATTATAAGAACAAAACCCTGAAAACGATTGCATTTCCGTATGACGATACAAATTAAAACAAAAAGCGCCCCCTCAGGAGGCGCTCCGCCGCCGGTATTCCGTAGGGGAGACCCCGGCGTAGCTTTTAAACAGCTGTGAAAAATGCTGGCTGGACGAAAACCCCAGCCGCATGGCCACGTCCGTCACCGGCAGCGCAGTATCCCGCAGCATTTTTTTCGCCTCATCCACCCGGGCGCGCACCACGTACTCCGCCGGCGGGATGCCCGTGTGCAGCTTGAACTTCTGCTTGAACCGCGCTTCGGACAGCCCTGCCAGCCGCGCCAGCTGGCCGACGGTGTACATTTCCGCCTGATTTTCCTGAATGCACCGTATCGCCCGGCGAATATCGTCGGGCATTTCTCCCGGCGCATGACCGCCCGAGCGGACGACCTCGTCCAACAGGAGGGTCATCTGCGCCCGAATAAGTGCCGGGGAAAGGGTGCCCTGCCGCCCGCATTCGCCCATCATCCGGTCGAAATCCTTTTTCAGTGAACGGCGCGCCCGCACCAGACGCAGCCCTGCCAGCTTTTCCGACAGCGCCCGGCGCTCGTCGCCGCTCATGTTCAGAAAACCGTCCGTATCCGCCGGATCGGAAAAAAGGGTGTAATACATATCCGCCCGGTTCTGCACCGCGTCCAGCTTGCCGTGCTCCTCGCCGGGACGGATGACCATCACATCCCCGCCCCGCAGCAGAAAGTCCTGACCGTTCACCGTCATGAGCTTTTCACCGGACTGGAGGTAGAGCACCTCATACTGTCCCGGATGCTTTTCCACCGCCATGGGCGCGGAAGCGCGCTGCACCCGCAGATGCCCGATGGCGGCGATGCCGCTGGCCGGACTTTCCCAGCAGGTCAGCTCCAGATACTGCTCCAGCTGTTCAAAACCGTTCTGCACACCGCTTTCCTCCTCTCCGCATTTTCATATCGGCCTGTATTTTACCATATTCATCTCATTTCTGCAAACGGCATGATCCGAAAAAAGGAGCGCAGCCCGCGCTCCTTTTCAGCTGTTGACATTTCAGAACGTATCCACGCCGGTCATTTTAAAGGGCAGCGGCGCCCATGTGGCGGGCAGGGTACCGGGCCAGAGCAGATTGTCCAGCGACATAAACATCCGCTCCGCCTCCAGATGGGTGCAGGTCACGTCCGGCACGCGGCCGTCCTCCGTCACGGTGGGCACGCCCCCCTCCACCCGGACGGTAAAGGTGCTCTCGCCCGTCACGCAGACGGTGCATACCCCATCCTCCAGCGGCGCGGCGGTCGCTTTCAGGCGCAGCATGGTCTCCACGAACCGGGGCCAGTTGAGCACATGGATCATCTCAAAGGGCACGATCATCCCGATCTCGCTGATGTTGCGCAGCAGCAGCATCCGCTCCCGCTCAAAGGGCGCCACATAAAAGTCCACCTGCGCCAGCTTTTCCTGTTCAATGAGCGCCTTGAGCACCCGGGGCAGTTCCTTCTCATCCGCCAGCCCCATCTCGGACACCTCGCCGATCACGTAGCCCGCCATCTCCCCGGCGATGCGCACAAGGCGCGCCCGGCTGCACCAGGATCTGGCGTAGTGGAGGAAATACGCCCGCGGCCGCTCGCAGTACATCACCTGCCGCTTCATCAGGTTCAGCACAAAATCGATTTCCTCCGGCCGCTCCTCGGTCAGGTCGGAAAAGGTGATATCGCTCACATCCACCTTCCGCAGGCAATGACGCATGCCCGCAGGGTTGAGGGTGTAGTGCATATGGGCGCCCGCCCGTTCAAATCCGAAATAATTATAGCGCTGACGCTGCCCGCCCAGCACCAGCACGTCGAACCTGCCCCGGGCGTCCTCCAGCACATCCGCCATCACATGCTTCATGTAGCCCGCGCCCCGGGCATAGGGATGCACCGACACCGTGCCGATAAACCCGCAGCGCAGCACCCGGTCGCCCACATGCATGGTCAGCGGCAGCCGGCATACCATGGCCCGGATGCGACCGTCCGCCTTCGCCAGAAAGTGCCAGTCCTCCATGCCCTGCACGTCGTCGGCGTACACCTTGGGCAAAAGCTGCTTGAAATCATGGGGCTCATGATCGTGAGAAAATACGTAATTGGCAAAATCCACGATGTCCGCCCGGTCGGCCGGTACGCCCCGCACATATTGAACGTCGCTCATGTTTCACGACTCCTTTTCTTTTTTCCCGTTCATTATACCGCGCCCGGCGAACCGCTGACAAGTATGCAAAAAGTGACACCCGCGCCGCCTTTTCCCTTTTTTACTGTCACAAACAGTCCTTCCTTTCGTTTTTCACCCTGATCGGGACGGTCGTTTCTTCGCTGCGGCAGGTTGCATTTTTCGCTGCCGTTTGTGGCGCTTGACGGCACACCGCCCCGATGTTATACTATGAATACGGCTGGATGCGGCGCCCGCCGCGCAGCCCCGATGGGCGGCATACCGCCCTAAGAAAGGATGTACTTCCATGAAAAAAGCTTTTTCTCTCCTGATGGCACTGATGCTTCTGTTGTCCGTGTGCGTCTTCGCGCAGGCGGAGGAAGAAACGCAGCCCGTGGTGTACGTGACCATCGCCAACGGCGAACTGGCGCTCTGTCAGGAGCCCGTGACGGTGACCGATGCGGACGGCGACGGCGCCCTGACCATTGCCGACGCGCTGTATCTGGCGCACGAGGCCGCTTTTGACGGCGGCGCGGAAGCGGGCTTCGCCGCCGAAACCACCGAATACGGCCTGACCCTCACCCGTCTGTGGGGGGTAGAAAACGGCGGCAGCTACGGCTACTATGTGAACAACACCGCCGCCATGAGTCTGGCCGACCCGGTGGCGGACGGCGATTTCATCAACGCGTTCGTCTACACTGATCTGACCGGCTGGTCGGACGTATACTGCTTCTTTGACGCGGAAACCGTCGCCCCCGGCGAAGTGACCCTCACCCTGAGCGCCGCCGGCTATGACGAGAACTGGTCGCCCGTTACTTCTCCCCTCGCCGGCGCGGTCATCACCGTCAACGGTGAAAAGACCGAATCCGTCACCGATGAAAACGGTCAGGTCACCCTGACGGTGGAAGCGGGCGATGTGATCAGCGCTGTCGCCGAGGATGCAACGCTGGTGCCCCCCTGCTGCGTGGCGGAAGACGCGCAGAGCGACGCTGCCTGACCGGCCGTCCCATTTTCCTGAAGGAAACTGAAAAAACATGCGCATGCGAGCACGCCTGAAAGCCTTTTTTCATCACACGCTGACGTTCTTTTCGGTCATCGTGCTGTTGGGAACCGTCTGGGGCGCAGCCCGCGCTCAGGACACCGTTCATTCGCCCGCCGGGCTGATGGACGGTGTCCTTCAATATGCCCGAGTCCAAACCGGCGCCAGGGACAACAACGCCTATATTGCCGACGTTCTTTCGAAAAATGTCGGCGGCACGGCGGAGTGGTATGTGCTGGCGCTGCGTCAGATGGATCCCTCCCTCTACTTTGCCCCCTATGCGGATGCACTGGAAGCCTATGTGGAAAAGACGGAGGTGCACAGCGCCGCCACCCGCATGAAGCTGGCGCTGACACTGGTCGCCTGCGGCCGGGAAGACCACCCCTGCGTGCAGCAGTGCGCGGCGGAGGCAGCGATGGCGCAGGAAGGCGTCATGAGCCGCATCTTCGGTCTGCACCTGCTCCGCAGCCTGTCCGTGCCCGACGACGCGCTTGCCGGTGCCCGGAATGCGCTGCTGGCGCTGCGGCTGCCGGACGGCGGATGGACCGTGCAGGGGGGCAGCAGCGACGCGGACGTGACCGCCATGGCGCTGCAGGCGCTGGCGCCGGACGCCGCCCTGCCGGATGTGGCGCCGGTGGTGGAAGGCGCGCTGACCCTGCTGTCCCGCCGGCAGTCGGAGGACGGCGATTTTGCCAGCTACGGCGCGTACAACCCGGAAAGCACGGCGCAGGTCACCATGGCGCTGACTGCGCTGGGACTCGACCCCCAGACGGATGAGCGGTTCATCAAAAACGGACACACCGTGCTGGACGGCATGACCCGCTATCTCCTCCCCGACGGCAGCTTCCGCCACAGTCTGAAGGAGACCTCCGGCAATCCTCTGGCCACGGTGCAGGTCTTCTGCGCGCTGGTATCCATGGTGCGGCTCGACCGGGGAGCGGGCAGCTTTTATCTTTTTGACACGCCGCTCCAGACCGCCCGTTCGACGCTTTCATGGCAGGCGTGGTTCTGTCTGGCCATTGTTCTTGCCGGCGCAGCCGTCTGCGCCGTGCTGTGGCTCCGCAAAAAAAAGGACGGCAGGAATTTCCTGTTCGTCGCCCTGCTGTGCGCTGTGCTGATGGGGCTGACCCAACTGGTGACCATCGAAAGCCCGGCTGCGTACTACGGCAGCACGGAACCCTCGGGCGCTCCGGCGGGGCAGGTGACGCTTTCCATTTCCTGCCGGACGGTCGCAGGCAGGACGGGCGACGCGCCCATCTCCGCAGACGGCGCGGTGCTCCCGGAAACCGGGCTGCCTCTTTACGCGGGCGACACGGTGCTGGACGTGCTGGTGCGCGCCGCCCGGCAGACGGGGCTCCAGCTGGACTATACCGGCGCTTCCGGCCGCATGGCCTATGTGCGGGGCATTGCCACCCTGTATGAATTCGACTTCGGCGACCTGTCCGGCTGGGTTTACCACGTCAACGGGCTGTCGCCCAACGCAGGCTGCGGCGAATACTATCCCGCCGACGGCGACCACATTGAGTGGCTGTATACCGTCGCGCTGGGCAACGACGTGTAAAGGAGGGCTCCGCTTGTATCGGCTGGAACAGCTGCATCCCCTGACGATCGTTTTTTATTTCATCGCCGTCACCCTGCCGCCCGCCCTGAGCATGCACCCGGCGCTGGTTTTTCTGTCCCTCGTGTGCAGCTTTCTTTTGCCCCTCGCCCGCATGGATCGCCGGCGTGCGGCCGGCGTGCTTTTTCCGCTGCTGCTCATGCTTTTATCCGGTGTTCTCAACCCGCTTTTCTATCACAACGGCATGACCGTGCTGTTCATCCTGAACGACCGTCCCGTCACGCTGGAAGCGCTGCGCTACGGTCTGACCGCCGGCGGCATGGTCGCCGCCGCGCTGTACTGGTTTTCCGTTTTTTCCCGGGTGATGACCGGCGATAAGTGGATGGGGCTTCTGGGGCGGCTGTCTCCCCGGTGGGCGCTGCTCACCGCCATGGCGCTGCGGTTTGTACCCCTGACCGCGGCGCAGGCCGGGCGTATTCACCGTGCTCAGCAGGGCGCGGGGCTGTACCGGGGTGAAAACATCGTGGACCGTTTCCGGGGCGCCGTGCGGGAGTTCTCCATTTTGACCACCTGGGCGCTGGAAAACGGCATTACGACCGCCGACAGCATGGAAGCCCGGGGGTACGGCTCCGGCCGCCGCAGCTTTTACGCGCCCTGCCGCCTTACCCGGCGCGACGGGGTGTTTTTCGCCCTTACGCTGGCACTGACGGGCATCACGTTCTACGCCGTGTCCGCCGGCTTTCTGACCGTTCAGTTTTACCCGCGCACCCTTTTGCCGCCTGCGACCCCCTGGGGGCTGGCAGGCTGCGCGGCCTACGGCCTCGCCGCGTTGATGCCCACCCTGACTGAGGAAGGAGACCGCATTCGATGGCGCTGCTTGACGTCCGGCATCTGACCTTTACCTACCCGGGAGAAACCCGCCCCGCCGTGCAGGACGTGTCCTTTTCACTGGAAGCGGGCGACTTTGCCGTGCTCTGCGGCGCGACGGGCAGCGGCAAAAGCACCCTTTTAAGGTGCCTCAAGCGGGAAATCGCCCCGAAGGGCGTACTGACCGGCGCGCTGCTCTCGGACGGCGTCCCCCTGCGCGACCTGTCTGCCCGGGACAGCGCGTGCCGTATCGGCTTTGTCGCCCAGCGCCCCGAGGCGCAGATCGTCACAGACAAGGTGTGGCATGAAATGGCCTTCGGGCTGGAGAATCTGGGCGTACCCTCCCCCGTGATCCGCCGCCGCATCGCCGAAACAGCCAGCTATTTCGGTCTGCAGGACTGGTTTGACCGGGACACGGCCGAGCTTTCCGGCGGGCAGAAGCAGCTGCTCTGTCTGGCCTCCGTGATGGTCATGCAGCCCGATGTGCTGCTGCTGGACGAGCCGACCGCCCAGCTGGATCCCATCGCCGCGCAGGATTTTCTATCCACCCTTGCCCGGCTGAATCTGGATCTGTCCCTGACCATCCTGCTCATTGAGCACCGGCTGAACACGGTGCTGCCGCTGTCCAACCGCCTGCTCGCCATGGAAAACGGGCAGCTCATCGCCTGCGGCGGAACCCGCTCCGTCGCAGAAAAGCTGAAAAGCCACCCTGTTCTCCGTCAGGCCATGCCGGACGCGCTGCGTCTGGCCGCGCTGCTGGGTACGGAGGAAGCGCCCCTGACCGTTGGAGAGGGTCGGTCGCTGCTGCGCCGCCGCCTTCAGGGGGGCCGCCCTCAGCTGACGCTCCCCGCGCCGCCGGCAGGGGGGGAGGAGGCGCTGGCTTTTTCTCACGTCTTTTTCCGTTATGCCCGGGAAGGCGCGGATGTGCTGCGCGACCTGACCCTGACCGTACGGTCTGGCGAATTCGTCTGTCTGCTGGGCGGCAACGGTACGGGCAAAACCACCGCCCTGTCCTGTGCAGCGGGGCTTTTGCGCCCCTATGCAGGGCGAATTTCCGTGTTCGGGCAGAATATCCGAAAATATACGGGGCAAAAGCTGTATCAGCACGTACTCGTTCTGCTGCCGCAGGATGTGCAGACCCTGTTTCTGCGGGATACGGTGCGGGATGAGCTGGCGGACGCGCAGGCAGCGCCGCCCCCTGCCCTTGTCCCCCTGCTGGATCGGCACCCCTATGATCTGTCAGGCGGCGAACAGCAGCTGCTGGGGCTGGCCAAGGTGCTCGCCGCCGCCCCCCGGCTCCTGCTGCTGGACGAGCCCACCAAGGGGCTGGATCCCATGGCACGGGCACAGGTGGGGGATTTTCTGCGTTCATGGCAGGTCGAAACAGGCGGAACGGTCGTGTGCGTCACTCACGACCCGGCCTTTGCCGCCGACTGTGCGACCCGCTGCATCCTGTTTTTCCGTGGGGAGGCAGTTTCCGACGATCCCGTCCACACGTTCTTCGCGGGCAACCGTTACTACACAACCCCCGCCAACCTGATCGCGCGGGGCGTATGCGACGAGGCGATCACGGTGGAGGAGGTCGCCTCCCTGTGCCGATCCTCCGAAGGAGGCGCAGCATCGTGATCGTCATTCAGAATCCCCGTATCCGGCGGGTGCTGGGCGCTGCGCTGCCCTTCGGGGTCATCCCGGCGCTGGTCGCAGGCGGGGTGTTCCTGTGGGGACAGAAATACTATGCCCTGACCGCCCTGATGGTAGCTGCCGCCGCCCTTTTATTGTTCATCACCGGCTTTGAGCAGAAAAAGACGGGGGCGCGGCGGCTGGTGGCAACCGCGGTGCTGACCGCGCTGTCGGTAGCCGGCCGGTTCATTCCCCTGTTCAAGCCCGTTGCCGCCATGTCCATTCTGACCGGGATGACGCTGGGCGGAGAAGCCGGCTTTCTGGTGGGGGCGCTGTCCGCGCTGCTCTCCAACTTTTACTTCGGTCAGGGACCCTGGACGCCCTTCCAGATGCTGGCATGGGGCGCGGTAGGGCTTTTTGCCGGACTGCTGAAGCGTCCTCTTTCCGCCAGCCGGGTGCTGCTGCTGGTGTATGGTGCCCTCTCCGGCGTGTTCTTTTCCTTCCTGATGGACGTATGGACGGTGCTGTGGTACGCGGGCGGCTGGAGCCCCGCCGCCTACGCCGCGGCGCTTGCCTCCGCGCTGCCCCATACAGCGCTCTACGCCGTGACCAACGTGGCCTTCCTGTTCCTCTTCGCCCCTTCCTTTACGCGGAAGATGAACCGGCTTTGCCGCAAATACGAGCTGTAGTTTCAAAAAGCGCCCCCTCCGCCGGTGGACTGCTTAAAAGAAAATAGACAGTGAAACAAAACACCCTTCTGTTGTAGAATTGAGGAAATCAAAACTACAAGAGGAGGGTCGTTTCGTGTCCAGACAATACACACATGTACAAGGATTGCTGCCGAGCGTAATAGCAATGAAGGAGAAGGGATACACATATCGCCAGATTGCAGATCAATTCGGGATGGAAAAGGAACAAATTGAAGAGTTGTGCAGCCGAGAACGAAGAAAGCAGCGCAAAATCGAAAAAGGTTATATTCCTCAGCCAAAGGGTCGTCCGAGAAAGACACCAGCTACACAAGAACAACTACAGAACAATCGAATTGTTGAGCTTGAAATGAAGGTGGAACTTCTGCAAAATTTTCTATCCGAATGTGGAGGGATGTGAGAGCCAAATATAGGGTTATTGAAAGATTCAAGAATAAGTATCCGATCTGGAAAATGTGCGAGTTATTTGAAGTATCGCGAAGTGGATTCTATAAGTGGAGAAAACGGGAAGCGTCGCAGCAGCGCAGCGAATTGGATCGGATTATCATCGAATGCCAAGTGCTGGCGAAGCAAACTCACGGATACCGTCGAGTATGGTTGTGGATGAAGCAGAATAAATCAGTGGAATGTCATCCTTTGACTGTACTGCATCACATGCGAAAGTTAGATCTTCTGGCGCAGATCAGACGCAGACGTCCCTATACGCTGTATAAGCAAGGTGGTCACCGCTATGAAAACCTGTTGAATCGGCAATTCGTTCAGAATCAGGTTAATTACCGCTGGGTAACGGATATTACCTACATCATCACGCCGCTGCGAACATACTATCTCTGCGCCGCTATGGATTTGTGCGGCAGATACATTGTTGCATATAGGCTGGGTACAGAAATAACCGCAACGCTTGTCAGTGACACCGTTAGAGATGCATTCACCAGAGAGAAAGGAAAGGTCGCCAATGGACTTGTCCTCCATAGCGACCAAGGCTGTCAGTACACTTCCGAAGAATACTTTGCCTTAACCCAAGAATACCATTTTGCAGCTTCAATGTCCAGACGTGGATGTCCGTATGATAATGCTTTAATGGAAAACTTCTTTGGCACTTTCAAAACTGAATGCCTATACAGGTGCAAACCTGCTACCGGCGAACAAGTTCAACAGCTCGTTGACGAATATATCCAATTCTACAACTACGAGCGTATTGATATGAAATACGGCCTTACTCCGTTTGAAATTCGGAGCAAAGCCGCGTAATGTTGTGTAATTCTACGACCGGGTTTCTTTTTTGTGTCTACTTCTGTTATAGCAGTCCAGAGGCTGCCCCATGCTTTTTCTTACTTTTCGGCGATCCGGTGCAGGTCTTCCACTGCCTGACCCAGCGCATACAGCACCCAGCTGCCGATCCAGCTGCCCAGCACGCCCGCAATCAGAACCACAAAGCCCATGGCGGCGCCGCCTGCGACCCAGGTTCCGTTATACGTCACCACCGAGTCGCTGGCAAAGCAGACGATGGCCATGATCACAGACAGCACGATGCCCACCCAGCACAGCACCTTTGCCAGCCCCATGATCTTCCTGCCAATATTGTTGAACATGAGCGTCTCCCCCTCTTTCGTATGGTTCCGCGCGTTTCATTTCTTTCACGCGGTCTGCGCGATCATCATAACATTTCTGCCGGCAAAACGCAACCCTTCTTCCCTCCGCGTACCCACGCCCTGAGGGATAGCCGAAACCGTCCCGGGGCAAGCTATGCGCAGAAGGAGGGGGCTGCATGTGCACGGCGGTTGCCTATAAGACCCGGGGATTTTACTTTGGCCGGACGCTGGACTATGAATTTTCCTACGGGGAGGAAATCGTCTTCACTCCCCGCCGTTTCCCTTTTCCGCTGCGCCACATGGGTGCAATGAACGTCCACCACGCCATGCTGGGCATGGCGCACACGGCGGAGGGATACCCGCTGTATTATGAGGCCATGAACGAAAAAGGACTGTGCGCGGCCGGACTGAACTTTACAGGCAGCGCGGTATACCGTCCGCCCGCAGCGGGAAAGGACAACGTCGCCGTCTTCGAGCTCATCCCCTGGCTGCTGGGGCAGTGCGGCACGGCTGAGGACGCGCGGGCGCTGCTCCGCCGCATGAACCTGACCTGCGACGCTTTCAGCCCGGCGCTGCCGCCCGCAGGGCTGCACTGGCTGATTGCGGACAAAGAAAGGTGCCTGACCGTAGAGCAGACCGCGGACGGGCTGCACGTATACGACAATCCCGCGGGCGTGCTGACCAATGAACCGTCCTTTCCCATGCAGCTGTTCAACCTGAACAATTACCTGCACGTATCCCCTCAGCCGCCTGAAAACCGCTTTTCAAAGCGTCTGCCCCTCTCCCCTTACAGCCGGGGGATGGGCGGTCTCGGCCTGCCCGGCGACCTTTCCTCCCAGTCGCGCTTCGTCCGCGCCGCCTTCGTGCTTCTCAACGCCCGCTCCGGCGAAGGCGAGATGGAAAGCGTCAGTCAGTTTTTCCACATACTGGACGCCGTCGCCCAGCCCCGGGGCTGCTGCGTGCTGGAGGACGGCCGCTGTGAAATGACCCTGTACGCCTCCTGCTGCAGCGCGGAGCAGGGCGTTTACTACTACGTCACCTATGAAAACCGCCGCATTCTGGCGGTGGACATGAAACGGGAAGACCCGGACGGCGCCGTCCTGATCCGCCATCCCCTGGTTCGGACGCCGCAGATCCTTTTTCAGAATTAACGTGCATTTTCCAAAATACGAAAAGCGGCTCGGCGCCCTTGCTCCGAACCGCTTTTTTTCGCAGGTCAGCCCTGTGCTTCTTTCTGACCGTTCAGCACGCTGCGCAGGTACCCGCTGAGAATATCCACAATGCGGGCGTTCTTTCCGCCGCGCATGACCACCACGTCCGCCTCATGGATATAGTTGCGAATGTACTGGTCATACATGGGCTTGACCGTCGCCAGATACTGCGCCGCCACGTTGTCAATGCTGCGTCCGCGCTCGTTGATGTCCCGCTGGATACGGCGCAGCAGGCAGATGTCAGGCTCCACGCTGATGTAGAGCCGCAGGAACATTTTTTCCAGCAGCCGCCGGTCGTAGAAGGCATGAATCCCTTCCAGCACCAGCAGGTCGGCGCCCTGAATGATCTCATCCGTGTCCCGGCGGGCATGCAGGGCAAAGTCGTACCCCTTCCGGCAGACGGGCTTGCCCGCCATCAGGTCGCACACGTCCCGGTACAGCAGATCGTGGTCAAAAATACCGGGTTCGTCGTAATTCAGCTTTTCCCGGGCAGAAAAGGACATGTCCGAATGATCCCGGTAATACGCGTCCTGCTGGAGCACCACCGTGCGGATACCCAGCCCCTGGGTCAACTCCTGCGCCAGCGTGCTTTTGCCCGACCCGCTGGCTCCGCAGATTCCGATGAAAATCATGTGCGCCGCCTCCCCCGTCTATCCCTAAAAAGATACCGCATCCGATGCTTTTCGTCAAGTCCCCCGTCCCGCCGTCCGGCAAAAAAGAAAGCGTGTCTCCCCTCCCGTTTTTCTTTACCGCTTTATTTTGTGAAAGCGGCTCCCCTTCCTTGAAATCTGACCCGTTTTGTACTATAATGGTCATGAAAAGAATGGGGTGTTTCCCCAACATAAGCATTCGGAGGTCGTTTATGAAAACCGTCGTTCTGTCCGATATGGCCCGCGTGCTTGCCTCGGAAATTCCCGCCCGCTATGCGCCCGTCACCGTGCTGAACGCCTTCGACGGGGAATGCTGCGCCTTCCAGATCGCCTATCAGGGCGAGGAGGCCGAATGGTTTCAGAGCTTCCGCGTACAGGTGGAAAGCGCCCTTCCCTTCGACGTTTACCGGGTACGGGACGTGGCGGTGCAATTATCCTGCGCCCCGTCGGACGACATGGATTACCTGCGCAAGGAGCCGGGGCTTTTGCCCGACTTTCTGGAACCGCTGGCAGCGGGCTGCCCCTGCGACCCCCAGTCCCGCTGGCAGAGCCTGTTTTTCCTCTGTGAAAAGGCCGTTCCCGGCGTTCACACCGTCACCGTCACCCTGACCGACGCATCGGACGGTCATGTCATGGCGCGGGATACGCTGACGGTGCGGGTCTCCCGGCAGGCGCTGCCCCCGCAGACGCTGACCTACACCCGCTGGTTCCACTGCGACTGTCTGGCCAGCTATTACAACGTGCCGCCCCTGTCCGAGGCACACTGGACGCTGATGGAACGGTTTCTGTCCAAGGCGGCGCAGCGGGGCATGACCATGGTGCTCACGCCCATTCACACCCCGCCGCTGGATACCGCCGTCGGCACGGAGCGTCCCACGGTGCAGCTGGTGGACGTGACGGTAGGAGACGACGGCGGATATGCCTTCGGCTTTGAAAAGCTGGATCGCTGGGTGGCCATGTGCCGCCGCTGCGGCATTGAAAAGTTTGAAATGGCGCACCTGTTCTCCCAGTGGGGGCTCAAGGCCGCGCCCAAAATCGTCGCTGCCCTGCCCGGCGGTGAGACCCGGCGCATCTTCGGCTGGGATACCCCCTCCGACGGCGACTATCTGCATTTTCTGGACAGCTATCTGCCCGCGCTGGGCGCGCACCTGAAGGCGCTGGGCATTGCAGACCAGGTTTTCTTCCACGTGTCGGACGAACCGGGCGAGCAGGACATTGCCCTCTACAAACGGCTCAAGGCGCACGTGCAGGCGCTTCTCCCCGGCTTCCATTTTATCGACGCCATGTCCGACATCGCCTTCTACAATGAAGGCGCGGCGGAGCACCCCATCCCGGCCAACGATCATCTGGAGCCCTTTCTGGCCGCAGGCGTTCCCGACCTGTGGACCTATTACTGCTGCGGTCAGCAGTATCTGGTGCCCAATTCCTTTATCGCCATGCCCGGCGAGCGGGTACGGGCGCTGGGCGTGCTGCTGTACATGCACAACCTGAAGGGCTTTCTCCAGTGGGGATACAATTTCTATTACGGCCGCATTTCCTATTATCCCCTCGACCCCTACCGCACCGCCGACGGCGACGGTACCTGGCCGGCCGGTGATCCCTTCATCGTCTATCCTTCCCGGACGGGAGAGGCGCTGGACAGCCTGCGCCACATCGCCACCCAGAAAGCGCTGGAGGATTACCGGGCGCTGTGTCTGGCAGAATCCCGTCTTGGACGGGAAAAGACCCGGGCGCTGGTCATGGAAGGGGTCGCCGCCCCCATGACTTTTACCTGCTATCCCCGCAATGAACAATATTTTCTGAACCTGCGAGCGCGTCTTGCAGACGCGCTGGACGCGTAAAAGGGGGAATCACCATGCAGGATTCATCCACCCGCCGTCTGGCGCAGGCGCTGCTGAGTCTGCGCACCCCTGCGGAAATGCAGTCGTTTTTAGAGGATCTGTGCACCATTCAGGAGCTGAAAAGTATGGCGCAGCGCTATGAAGTGGCGGAGCTGCTGGACGAAAAATGGACCTATGCTCAGATTTCCGAAAAAACCGGTGCCAGCACCGCCACCATCAGCCGGGTCAACCGATGCCTGATGTACGGTGCAGAGGGCTACCGCCGGGTTCTGGAACGAATGAAGCAAGTTGAAAAAGAGGAAGGAACATGAATTTTGATCTGAACGACCTGAACCCCATGCAGCGCAAGGCAGCGGAAACGCTGGACGGTCCGGTGCTCATTCTGGCCGGCGCAGGCAGCGGAAAGACCCGCACCGTCACCTACCGCATCGCCAATCTTCTGTCCCGGGGCGTAGCGCCCTGGTCCATTCTGGCACTCACCTTCACCAACAAGGCCGCCCGGGAAATGCGGGAACGGGTGGAAAAGTTAGTAGGTGAAGGACAGGCGAAGGACATGTGGCTGGGCACCTTCCACTCCGTCTGCGTCCGCATGCTGCGCCGGGACATTGAAAAAATCGGCTACAGCCGTTCCTTCACCATCTACGACGAGGACGACAGCACCCGGGTCATCAAGGAAGCGCTCAAGACCCTGGACATCGACGAAAAGCAGCTGGCGCCCCGGGAGGTGCGCAGCAAGCTGAGCGACGCGAAAAACAAGCTGATGACGCCGGACGAATGGTTTGCCGCTTCACCCAAGGATTTCCACAGCCAGAAGCTCCACGACGTCTTCGTCTGGTACGAGCAGCGTCTCAAGGGCGCCAACGCGCTGGATTTTGACGATATCCTGCTGCGCGCCCTCCAGCTGCTGGTCGACCACCCGCCGGTGCTGGATTACTACCGTCAGAAGTTCCGCTATGTGCATGTAGATGAGTATCAGGACACCAACGCGGCGCAGTACCAGTTTGTGCGTCTCCTGACGCAGGAAAGCCGCAACCTGTGCGTGGTGGGTGACGACGACCAGTCCATCTACGGCTGGCGCGGCGCGGATATCCGCAACATTCTGGACTTTGAAAAGGATTTCCCCGACGCCACGGTCATCAAGCTGGAACAGAACTACCGCTCCACCGCCAACATTCTGGACGCTGCCAATCAGGTCATTGCCCACAACACAGGCCGCAAGGAGAAAGTGCTGTGGACGGATGCAGGCGAGGGCGAACCCATTCACCTTTTCGGCGCAGGGGACGAGCGGGAGGAAGCGGCCTGGATCTGCGAGCAGATCAAACAGCTCAGCCGGACGGGCGTTTCCTACGCGGACATGGCGGTGCTGTACCGTATGCACGCCCAGAGCCGCGTCATGGAAGAAATGTTCATGCGGGCAGGCATTCCCTACCATGTGTTCGGAGGCACCCGGTTCTACGACCGGAAGGAGATCAAGGACGCGCTGGCCTACCTGCGCCTGATGGTCAACCCTTCGGACGATGTTTCCCTGCTGCGCATCATCAACACGCCCCGGCGTTCCATCGGCGACAGCACGGTCGCCCAGCTGCAGGAATACGCCCGGGAGAACGACATGCCCCTCTACAGCGCCGTGATGGCGCCGCCCGCCGCCCTGTCCTCCCGGCCACGCAAGTGCATTTCCGACTTTGCCATGCTGCTGATGCGGCTGGGGCAGGCCAAAGCGCGCATGCCCCTGTCTGAGCTGGTTCTTTTCATGCTGGAGGAGACGGGGCTCAAGGGGCAGTTCGCCGGCGAGGATACGGACGAAGCCCGCGCGCGGGTGGAAAATCTGATGGAATTTGCCGGTGCGGCGCAGGAATTTGAAACCAAGTCGGACGACAAAACACTGGAAGCCTATCTGGAAAACGTGGCGCTGATCACGGATCTGGATCGTCAGGAGGACGCGCCCCAGTATGTCACGCTGATGACCCTCCATTCCGCCAAGGGTCTGGAATACGACGTGGTGTTCCTGGCCGGACTGGAAGCGGGCATTTTCCCCTCCATGCGCTCCATGAACGACGAGCAGAAAATGGAGGAGGAGCGGCGGCTGTGCTACGTGGGCATCACCCGTGCCCGGAAACGGCTGTACCTGTCCTATGCCCGTCGGCGCATGCTCTTTAACCAGATCACCCATAACGACCCCTCCCCCTTCCTCCGGGAAATTCCCGAACGCCTGCTTCACGACGAGTGGAAGGAACCGCAGTTCCGGGCGCTGGCGCCCTCTCCGGCCTCCATTCAGGCCGAGCGCGCCCGGCTCAACCCTCAAAAGCCCCGTAATCTTTCCTTTGGCACCCCCGGCATGGGACAAAAGCCCACCGACCCCCGTCTCATTCCCGGCGTGACCCGAGGGTTCGTACCCTCCCCCGCCCGCACCGGCAGCGCCATGGGGCAGCTTTTCAAGCCCGGCGACCGGGTGCTGCACCGCAAGTTCGGCATGGGTACGGTGCTCAGCGTAACCGGCAGCGGCGCGGACGCCCGCATCCGTATCACCTTCACCGCCTACGGTGAAAAAGAATTCTCCCTGGCCATCGCCCCCATCGCGAAGGTCGAAGGCTAAGAAAGAGGCGCCCATGGAACAGGAAATGCGTCGGCTGGTCGACCGGCTGAACGAAACCGCCCGCGCGTACTACACGCTGGACAAACCCGTCATTTCGGATGCGGAATGGGACAGTCTGTACAACCGCCTGCTGGCGCTGGAAAAGGAAACGGGCGTCGTCCTGCCCGATTCCCCCACCCACCGGGTCGGCGGCGATATTCTGTCCGGCTTTGCCCCCCACACCCACATCAGCCGGCTGTGGAGCATGGACAAGGCGCAGTCGGAGGGCGAACTGAACGCCTGGCTGGATCGCACCGAGCGTCTGGCCGCGCAGGATCCTTCCCTGCCGCCGCCCCGCTACGGCATCGAATACAAATTTGACGGGCTGACCATCAACCTGACCTACCGGGACGGCGTGCTGGTGCAGGCCGCCACCCGCGGCAACGGAACGACGGGCGAAGCCATTCTGCCCCAGGCGCGCACGGTAAACGGGGTTCCCCTGTCCATCCCCTATCAGGGACTGATGGAAGTGCAGGGGGAGTGCATCATGCTGCTGTCCGCCCTGCGCCGCTACAACGAGACCCATGAAGAGCAGCTGAAAAACGCCCGCAATGCGGCCGCGGGCGCTTTGCGCAATCTGGACCCTGCCGTCACCGCCTCCCGGCACCTGACCGCCTTTTTCTATCAGGTCGGTACCATTGAAGACCCGCCCTACGCGGATCAGGAGGGCATGATCGCTTTTCTGCGGGCGCAGGGCTTTTCCGTCAGCCCCTTTTACCGCCGGGCGGACACCCGTGAGGAAGTGCTGGCCGCCATCCGCGAAATTGAAGAAAGCCGCCCCGGGCTGGACTTTCTCATTGACGGCGCGGTCGTCAAGGTGCGGGATCAGCGCACCCGGGAAGAAATGGGCTACACGGACAAGTTTCCCCGCTGGGCAGTGGCCTACAAATTTGCCGCCGAGGAAAACACCACCCTGCTGGAAAAGGTCACCTGGGAGCTGGGACGCACCGGCAAGCTGACCCCGCTGGCGCATCTGGCGCCCGTGGATTTTGCCGGCGTCACGGTGCGCAGAGCCACGTTGAACAATCTGGGCGACATCCGACGGAAAAAGCTGCTGCTGGGCAAGGAGGTGTGGGTGCGCCGCTCCAACGACGTGATCCCCGAAATTCTGGGCTGTGTGGACGACGGTGCGCCCGGTACCCCCATCGACCCGCCGGAAACCTGCCCCGCCTGCGGCGGTCCTTTGACCTGGCGGGGCGCCAATCTGTACTGTCTCAACCGCACCACCTGCCGTCCTCAGGCCGTGGCGCGCATCAGCCATTTTGCTTCCCGGGACGCCATGGACATCACCGGTTTTTCCAAAAAGACCGCCGAGACCCTTTATGACCGTCTGGGCGTGCGGGATCCCGCGGATCTGTACCGGCTGACGCTGGACGACCTGATGCCGCTGGAAGGCTTTCAGGAGAAAAAGGCGCAGAACCTGCTGGACGCGCTGGAAAACAGCAAGCACTGCACCCTGCCCGCCTTTTTGCTGGCCATCGGCATTCCCAACATCGGCAAGCGCACCGCCCGGGATCTGGCGCAGCGCTTCGGCACGCTGGAACGGGTACGCCGGGCGGACGAAGCGGCGCTGACCGCCATGGATGAGATCGGCGATGTGGTAGCGCAGAGCATTGTGGAATTCTTTTCCTTTCCCGAAAACGGGGAGATGATCGACCGTCTGCTGGCTGCCGGCGTTCATCCCAGAGAGCAGGAGGCCGCCCGGGAGGACGGTGTGCTCAAGGGGCTGACGCTGGTGGTCACGGGTACCCTGCCCACCCTGTCCCGCGCCGAAGCGGAACAGCTGATCCGGGACGCGGGCGGTGCAGCCGCCGGCAGCGTCAGCAAAAAAACAGCCTATGTGATCTGCGGCGAGAACCCCGGCAGCAAGCTGACCAAAGCGCAGACGCTGGGCGTCCCCGTGCTGGACGAAGCGGCGTTCCGCCGTTTGCTGAACGGCGAAGCGGCGCTTCCGTCCCCTCGCCCGGCAGACGATGCGCAAAGGGCGCAGCCATAAAAACCGCAAGGCGCGCACACGCCGCCCTCCAATGCGCCTGACCCGCTTCATAACCGAAGCGCGGCCGTTGGACGGCAGGCAGCGCCCAATGCAGTTCACCCGTGTCCAAAGGCGAAACGTCTGCTCATGGCATGCCATGGGTAAAACGCGCAGTAATTTGGTATAGAATAACCCCCGGTGTTCCATCTCATGAACGCCGGGGGTTGTTATCATTATTGTTCAGTTTTTTCATTCAGTCGTTTTTTCGCACCGCCCGGAAATCACCGCGCCGTGCCCAGAAAGAAAATGGCCAGCGTACCGGGGCCGGAGTGAGAACCGATGATTGCGCCGATGGGCCGCACCTGCACATCCTTGAAGGGGACCCCTTCCTTGCGCAGCTGCTCAATGAGATACGCCGCATCCTCGGCGCAGTCGCCATGGCCGATCAAAATGGTCTGGGGCGGCTCCGAACGGTCGATGGTCTCTGCGGTCTTTTCCGCCAGTTCCTTGATGGAACGCTTGCGTCCGCTGGCCTTTTCCACCGGAATGAGCTTGCCCTCAAAATTCACGTGCAGAATGGGCTTGATCTTCAGCATGCTGCCCAGATAGGCCGAGGTTTTGGACACGCGGCCGCCCCGCAGCAGGAACATCAGATCGTCCACGGTAAACCAGTGAATGAGCCGCTGCCTGTTGTTGAGCACCCACTGGGCGGTTTCCTCCATCCCCTTGCCCTGCGCCCGCTGCGCCAGTGCGTATTCCACCAGCAGGCCGTGTCCTACAGAGGCGCTCAGACCGTCCACCACCATGATCCGGCTGCCGGGGTGTTCGTCCATGACCATCCGCTGTGCCATGACCGCCGCCTGATAGGTACCGGACAGACCGGAGGAGAAGGCAATGTACAGCACGTCCTCCCCGCCGGCGACGATTTTCTCAAACGCCGTCTGGTAGGTAAACAGGCTGATCTGCGCCGTGGACGACACCTTACCGTCCCGCAGCTGCTGATAAAACCCGTGCACCTGCGACATGTCGTCTGCGCTTTCCGCACTCCACGTGTATTCCTTCCCGTCGATCTGATACGTCATGGGCAGCACTTCAAAATGATCGTACTGGCTGGCGATCCGTTGGGGAATATCCGCCGCCGCATCCGTCAAAATCCAAAACGACATGGTTCCGTCCTCCTCCTTACATTCCGCCAAGTCACGGCTTATGATAGCAAAAAAGCCCGGGAATGTCAATCTTTCCCGGGGCTCTGACCGTACGCGCCTTACCGCTCCTCGCGGAAATAGGGCAGCCCCAGACTCTGAGGCGGCTGCGTCTCCCGCTTCTTGCGCAGCGACGTCACCACCAGCACGATGATGGTCACCACATAAGGAAGCATTTTGTACAGTTCCTTCACCGCCAGGTTCATCCCGGAGGGGATATACATGTGCAGGATATACAGACCGCCGAACAAAATGGAGGACAGCACCCCCACGTTCGGCCGCCAGACCGTAAAGATCACCAGCGCGATGGCCAGCCACCCCCGGTCGCCGAAGGCATTGTTGGACCAGACGCCGCTGGCATAGTCCATCACGTAGTACAGCCCGCCCAGACCGGCGATCATGCAGCCCACGCAGGTGCTCACATATTTATAACGCGTCACATTGATGCCCGCCGCGTCTGCGGTATAGGGATTTTCGCCCACCGCCCGCAGATGCAGCCCCACCCGTGTGCGCCGCAGCACAAAGGATGCGGCCAGCGCAATGACGACGGCCAGATAGGCCATAAAGCCGTAAGACAGGAAGATCTGCCCGAACCAGCCCAGCTTTTCCGCAAAGGGGAGGGGCTGATGGAAAAAGGCGCTGGTGGCGGACAGCGCAATGGAAGGCACCGCGCTGCCCGACAGCTTGATCAGGGAGCCGCCGAAGAAGTTGCCGATGCCCACGCCGAAGGTGGTCATGGCCAGCCCCGTCACATTCTGGTTTGCCCGCAGGGTCACAGTCAGAAAGCAGTACAAAAGCCCCATCAGGAGCGCACCCGCCAGACAGCTGAGCATGGGAATGCTCACGGCCAGAAACGCATTGATATCCGCTTTGGACGCCAGCGACTGTTCGTAGAGAAACGCGCCGATCACGCCGCATATGCCGCCCACATACATCACGCCCGGAATGCCCAGGTTCAGGTTGCCGCTCTTTTCCGTCAGGGTCTCTCCCGTGCTGCCGAAAAGCAGCGGAATGCCCTGCACCACCGCACGGGGAATAAAGGACACAAAATCAAACATGGCTTATTTCCTCCTTTGCGGCGGGCTTTCTGAAATTGATCTTATAGGAAATGAAAAACTCACAGCCGATGATGAAGAACAAAATGATGCCGGTCAGAATGTCCGAGAAGGATTCGTTCAGCCCGAACTTGGTAGAAATGTCCGCCGCGCCCCGATCCAGAAACACCAGCAGGAAGCTGGTCAGAATCATCCAGATGGGATTGAACTTGGCCAGCCATGCCACCATGACGGCGGTAAAGCCCCGCCCGTTGACCAGCGTCGTGGTCAGGGTGTGGTTGGTGCCGCCGGTGAGCAGAAAGCCCGCCAGACCGCACAGCGCGCCCGAAAGGAACATGGTGCGCACGATCACCCGGTCCACCTTGATGCCCACGTACCGTGCCGTCCGTTCGCTTTCGCCGACCACCGAGATCTCATACCCATGCTTGGAGGAAGAAAGGTAAATGTACACCAGCACGCACAGAACCGCCACCACCAGAATATTGAGCAGATACTTCTGACCGCCGATGACGGGCAGCCAGCCGATCTCCGTATTGGGATTGATAATGCCGATCTGCCCGGAGCCCTTGGGCGACTCCCAAACCACGCAGAAAAACGCGACCAGCTGGGTGGCAACGTAGTTCATCATCAGGGTAAACAGCGTCTCATTGGTATTCCATTTGGCCTTGAACACGGCGGGGATCATGCCCCAGATGCCGCCTGCCAGCATACTGGACGCCACCATGCACAAAATGACCGCCCAGTTGGGCAGCGCGTCCCGCAGGGTAATCATACACGCTGCGGAGGCCAGACAGCCGATCAGGGTCTGACCCTCGCCGCCCACATTCCAGAACCGCATGCGGAAGGCCGGCGTCACCGCCAGCGAAATGCACAGCAGCATGGCCACGTCCTGCATGGTCACCCAGGTCTTGCGCGCCTTGCCGAAGGAACCCGTAAACATGGCACCGTATATCTGCAGCGGGTTCTGACCCGTCATGACCAGACAGATCAGCGCGCAGGCCAGCAGCGCCAGCACGATTGCCGCCGCGCGGACACCCCATGCCCGGCGCCAGGAAAGACCGCCCCGCTTGGAAATGTGAATGAGGGGTTCCCGCTTTGCCTCACGCATCCTGCGCACCTCCTACATGAGTCATCATCATGCCGATTTCCCGCTTGGTCGCGCCCCGTCCGGGCACAATGCCGCTCACCTTGCCGCCGCAGAGCACCAGCACCCGGTCGGCCAGTTCCACCAGCACATCCAGATCCTCGCCCACGTACACCACGGCCACCCCCGCCTTTTTCTGACGGTTGATCAGGTCGTAAATGGTGTAGGAGGAATTGATGTCCAAACCGCGTACCGCGTAGGCCGTCAGCAGCACCGTAGGCGCAGAGGTGATCTCGCGTCCCACCAGCACCTTCTGCACGTTGCCGCCCGACAGCCGCCGCACCGGGGTGCTCAGGCTGGGGGTGCTCACCTCCAGCTCCCGCACCACGTCCTCCGCCACCTTGCGGGGGAACCCCCGGTCGACAAAGGGGCTGTGACCCCGGCGGAAAGAGCGGAGGAGCATGTTGCTGGTCAGATCCATGCTGGCCACCAGCCCCATCCCCAGCCGATCCTCCGGCACAAAGGAGAGGGAAACGCCCATTGCCTGAATCTTCAGCGGGTCTTTCCCGATCAGTTCTTCCCGGGATCCGTCCGGCTCAATATAGGTGATTGTGCCGGACTCGGTGGGCTGCAGACCCGCAATGGCCTCCAGCAGTTCCTTCTGTCCCGACCCGGCGATGCCGGCAATGCCCAGAATTTCGCCCGCGTTGGCGGTGAAGGACACGTGATCCAGCTTGACCACGCCCTCTTCGTTGCGCACCGTCAGGTCTTTTACTTCAATGCGCGGCTGCGGGTTGACAGGCTCCGGCCGGTCGATATTGAGGGTGACGGTATGCCCCACCATCATGTTGGTCATTTCCTGCGCGTTGGTTTCGCTGGTCTTCAGCTCACCCACATACTGCCCCTTGCGCAGCACGACCACCCGGTCGGACAGAGATTCCACTTCGTGCATTTTATGGGTGATAATAACCACGGCCTTGCCCGCGTCCCGCATGTTGCGCAGCACGGCGAACAGCTTGTCGGCCTCCTGCGGCGTCAGAACGGCGGTCGGTTCATCCAGAATCAGGATATCCGCGCCCCGGTAAAGCACCTTGATGATCTCCACCGTCTGCTTCTGGGAAACGGACATTTCGTATACCTTCTGCCGGGGATCGATCTCAAAGCCGTAGGCTCTGCAGATCTCCTCGATCCTGCGCACGGCGGCCTTCATATCCAGCTTTTCATCCAGCCCCAGCACAATGTTTTCCGCCGCAGAAAACACGTCCACCAGTTTGAAGTGCTGATGGATCATGCCGATCCCCTGCCGGAAAGCGTCCTTGGGCGACGCGATGGTGACCGGCTTTCCGTTGACCAGAATTTCTCCTTCGTCCGGAAAATAAATGCCGGAAAGCATGTTCATCAGCGTGGTTTTCCCGCAGCCGTTTTCCCCCAGCAGCGCCAAAATCTCGCCGTGATAAATGTCCAGATTCACGTGGTCGTTGGCCACGACCGGGCCGAAACGCTTGGTCACGTTCCGCATGCTGACAGCGGCAGGAAGGGTACTCAATCGCGTCACTCCTTTGGTTCTTCTGCTCCGGCGCTTCTCAGCGCCCCAATATCGCAAATGGCAGTGCGGCGCGGGTGCGCTGCACTGATGATCTGCGGTATCCGTTTAAAGCGAAAATCCGCCCCGGCCCCCCAAAGGGTCGGGGCAGATCCATCCGGCAGGATGTATTATTCCAGAATGGTGATGCCGTCGATGTTCAGGTCGAAGTAGGGGGCGGAGCGGTAGAAGGACTCCTTGAATTCGCCGTCGGCGACCACTTCGGTCTCGGGCACGAAATCGCCCATATCGTCCACGTCGGCCAGATAGCTGGTCAGGGTCTCGCCGCTCACGGTGAACTTGGCGGTGTCAAACACCTTCACGGCGCCGCTTTCCAGATCGGCCTTCACCTGCGCCAGCGCTTCCACGGTGCCCTCGGCGGCCGCGGCGGCATTCACTTCGGACAGCTCCACGGAGCCGGTGGCCAGAGTGCCGGTCCAATCGGCGTCAATGGCTTCGCCGTTGCGGACGCAGTTGATCATGTATTCAAAGTAGGGTTCCCAGTTGATGCGGGAGGACACGATGAAGGTGTTGGGGCAGGCGGCCACGGTGCTGCCGTTGTAGGACACGTTGGGCACGCCGGCGTCTTCGCAGGCAGAGGGAGCGCCCATGGAGTCGGCATGCTGGCTGATGAGCTTGCAGCCGCGCTGGATGAGCATCCGGGCGCCTTCCTTTTCCAGCGTCTCGTCATACCAGGAGGCGGTGAAGGTCACTTCCATGGTAGCGGTGGGGCACACGGAACGGGCGCCCAGATAGAAGGAGGTGTAGCCGGACTTCACTTCGGCATAGGGATACGCGCCCACATAACCGATCTTGGCTTCGTCCGCGGTGATTTCGCCCTTTTCGATCATTTCGTTCAGCTTCATGCCGGCAGCCACGCCCGCCATGTAGCGGCCTTCATAGATGGTCGCGAAAGCGTTGTGGTAGTTGTCCAGCTTTTCGGTGTGCGCCTTGGTGCCGGTGGCATGGCAGAACTGCACTTTGGGGAATTCCTTGGCAGCCTGAATCATGAAGGATTCATGGCCGAAGGAGTCGGCAAAAATCACATTGCAGCCTTCGTCCACCAGATCGGCGGCGGCATCGTAGCACTCCTGACCTTCGGGGATGTTGGTGCGCTTCAGGTATTCCACACCCAGCTTTTCGCAGGCTTCTTCGGCCGCTTTGATGAAGTTGAGGTCGTAGGTGGAGTTTTCGTCGTGCAGGAAAATGAAACCGACCTTGACGGTCGTTTCCTCCGCGGCCGCAAAGGACGCGACGGACAGGCACAGGACCAGGGTCAACAGAAGGGCTACGAGCTTTTTCATTTCCAGGTTCCTCCTTGCTTTTTCCCAGTGAGTAAATGAGTTATATTTGGATCAATCGTCTGCCAGCTGGATTTTGCCGTTTTCAATGCTGTTGACGATCGCCAAAGAGCAGAGATTCACGCCTTCCCGGCGCAGGGTGCTGCCGCCCGGCTGGAATCCTTTTTCGATCCCGATGCCCACGCCGCACACCGTGCAGTCCAGCTGGCGGCAAATGTCCATCATGCCGTGTACGGCCTGACCGTCGGCCAGAAAGTCATCCACGATGAGCACCCGGCTCTTCACCGGCAGGTACCGTTTGTCCACGCGGATCACGTTTTCCGTCTTGTGGGTGAAGGAATACACCTTCGCCTGCGCCAGATCCTCGGTCTGCACCACGGTCTTGCCTTTTTTGGCGAACACCACGGGCAGATCGCCCAGAAAGTGAGCGGCGGTCAGCGCCAGCGCAATGCCGCTGGCTTCCACGGTGAGCACCACCGTGGGGTGATCCTCCCTGAAATGGTCGGCCAGCGCCCGCCCCATCTGAAAAAGCAGCGCCGTATCAATGCGGTGATTGAGGAACATGTCCACCTTGACCACGTCCGAGCCGATTCCTCGACCCCAGGTTTCAATCGCAGCGTTCAGTTCCTTCAATGTACAGCGCCTCTCTTTCCTTTCGCCTTTCGAAAAATACGAACGTTTTTCTCAAAGCCTTTCTTATTGTACACCATTTTTCTGACGATTGCAAGGGCTTTTCCAAAGAAAAATCACTTTTCTTTTGTTTTCTTCTTCATTTCGACTTTATGCGTCGTATTTCCGTATATTTTTTCATTTCTTCTTCTGTTTCGTTCGGAAATGTGCCGCTCCGCCGCTTTTGCACAAAATACCAGTGTGAATTTTGCCGACGGGGTCAAAATAGGCTTGACCTTGAAAAAGGGAGGTGAAAACGCATGAACAACGGTCAGACCACCAATGTGCCCGAAGCCCGCGCTGCGCTGGACAACATGAAGTATGAAATTGCCCGCGAACTGGGCATCAACTTCAAGCAGGGCTACAATGGCGACCTGAGCAGCCGCGACAACGGTTACGTGGGCGGCTACATGGTCAAACGCCTCATCGAGCAGGCGGAAAAGCAGATGGCGGGCAAGTAAGCCCCAAAAAAGAGCAGGAGTGATTGAATATGTATCAGAACAACGCCAACACCTCTTCCACCGGCAACAATAACCGCGCCAACGTGCCCGAAGCCCGCGCCGCGCTGGACAACATGAAGTTTGAAATCGCCAGCGAGCTGGGCATCAACCTCAAGCAGGGCTACAACGGCGACCTGCCCTCCCGTCAGGCGGGCTACATCGGCGGCTACATGGTCAAGCGCATGATCGAAAGCCAGGAGCGGCAGATGAGCGGCAAGCAGAACTGACCCCTGCGGTCTGTTTTCCCTTCGCTTTTCCTTTTTAAACAACGACATGCAGACGGACGCCGGAGCACCCCTCCGACGTCCGTTTGCGTATTGACCCATTTGAGCTTTTTATACGCCGCGTCCCCGGCGTCATTCCGCGTTCTTTTCTTCCTCCCGCCTGCGCAGCCACACCATCAGCACCGCCACGTCCGCAGGGGAAACGCCGGGAATACGGCTCGCCTGTCCCAGCGATACGGGACGCTGCGCCTGCAGCTTCTGCCGTGCCTCCAGCCGCAGCGCATCCAGCGAAAGATAGTCCGCGTTCTCCGGCATTTTTTTGTCCTCCATCGCCCGCATTTTCTGCACCTGCGCCGCTTCCTTTTCCAGATAACCGGCGTATTTGACGGCAATTTCCGCCTGCTGACGGGCAGGTTCCCCATAGTGCCAGCCCTCCGGGAGGGTCAGGTGGGCGTCCGGCCTTTTCAGTTCGGCGATCCGTCCCGTCTCTGTCAGCCGCCGCACCAGTTCATCCGTCTCCCGCTGCTTTTCTTCCACCCGGCGCAGCCGCTCGTCGCCGGCCAGCCCGATCTGGTGCGCCCGTTCGGTCAGGCGCAGATCCGCGTTATCCTGCCGCAGCAGCAGCCGGTATTCCGCCCGGCTGGTCATCATCCGGTAGGGCTCGTCCGTTCCCTTGGTGGTCAGATCGTCCGCCATTACGCCGATATACGCCTGATCCCGGGTCAGAATGAATGGCTCCTTCTCCTGAACGTACAGTGCGGCGTTGATGCCCGCCAGGATCCCCTGCGCAGCGGCCTCCTCATAGCCGGAGGTACCGTTCACCTGCCCGGCAAAGTACAGCCCGGGCACCCGGCGCGCCCCCAGCGCAGGCGACAGCTCGGTCGCATCGATGCAGTCGTACTCGATGGCATACGCCAGACGGGTCAGCACGCAACGCTCCAGCCCGGGAACGCTGCGGTACATCTGCCACTGCACATCCTCCGGCATGGAGGTGGACATGCCCTGCACGTACCACTCAGGATATCCCAGCCCCTCCGGCTCCAGAAAGATCTGGTGCCGATCCTTATCCGCAAACCGGACGACCTTCGTCTCGATGGAGGGGCAGTACCGCGCGCCCGTGCCGGTAATGGAACCGGTGAACATGGGCGCCCGGTGCAGATTCTCCCGGATGATCTGATGAGTCTTTTCATTGGTCCAGGTCAGATAGCATTTTTCCCGGTTGACGATCGGCGCGTCCGTCAGAAAAGAAAAGGGCACGGCCGGTTCGTCCCCCAGCTGCGGGGTCATTCTGTCAAAGTCAATGCTCCGGGCGTCCACCCGGGCAGGCGTCCCCGTCTTGAACCGGCGCAGGTCAAAGCCCAGACCGGTCAGCGCCCGGGAAAAATGATTGGCGGGCAGCAGTCCCTGCGGGCCGCCGTCCCACGCCGCTTCGCCGATGATGATGCGGCTTTTCAGGTATACGCCAGCGCACACCACGGCCGCCCGGCAGTCGATGACGCCGCCCGTAAGGGTGCGCACACCCGTCACCCGGCCGCCCCGGGTCAGAATATCCGCCGCCTCGCCCTGCACCACGGTCAGCCGGTCGGTGTGCATCAGTGTGTGCAGCATCCGCTGCTGATAAGCCCTTTTGTCCGTCTGGGCGCGCAGGGAATGCACCGCCGGCCCCTTCGCCGTGTTGAGCATGCGGCTCTGCAGGGTCACGCTGTCCGCCGCCAGTCCCATTTCACCGCCCAGCGCGTCCACTTCCCGCACCAGATGTCCCTTACCCGTGCCGCCTACGGAAGGGTTGCAGGGCATCAGCGCCACGCTTTCCATGTTCAGGGTCAGAAGCGCCGTCTCCAGCCCCATCCGGGCGCAGGCGAGCGCCGCTTCACACCCTGCGTGTCCCGCCCCGATCACACACACGTCTACCCGCATCCGTTGCACGCTCCTTGTCAATACAAAGTGAACAAATATATAGTATAACATAAAAAGCGGAAAAGTAAATTTTTTCTTTGCCGGAATGTCCCGCCATTCCTCCGGCGTTCACCGCGAAAAAGCATGCAAAAGGGCTCCTTTCGGATGAAAGGAGCCCCTGTGTTTTGCCGGATGTGACTTTTGTGAAACGGGACGAACCCTCGCTTTTCTCCGCCCCGCGCGTCAAAGAGACGGTCAGGACCACAGAGGGAGGGAACAGCCGCGCCCTTCCCCCCTTTGTCCTGAAGGGGATGCAGAGGAGCCTTCGGACAATCATCGCGTTCTATGGCTCACGGCGTTATCCTTTCAGACGGCTGCGCAGCACACTGCGCTTTTGTACCGTCGGCAGGAAGTATTCCCCTCTGAGCGCTCCGCCCGCCGTCCTTTGCCTCCTGATTTCATCCCGACGCTCAGCCCTGAGGCATCAGCTCCACATACGGCCCGGCCTGTATTTCTTCTTCAGACGGCTCTGTTTCGCCCATCTGATAGACATACACCCGGATCGTTTCGGGAAGACTGCCCGTCCCGTCAAACATCACGGTGAAGCTGTCGTCCGCGTCCGCAGAGGCCGATTCCCTTGCGCTGTACGCCGTACCCTTTTCATCGTACGCCGCCGCCATCCAGGGCTGCTCCATCCATGAAGTCCCGTCCATCTGCCGCTCCGTCCGCCGGAAAACGTCTCCGTCCGCCGTCACGGTCAGCCGCATTTCCAGCGCGCTGACCTGCGCCGTCACCGTGCATGCGGCGCCGTTCAGCGTGCCCGTTCCCATCAGAACGGCGCGTCTGGCCTCCGACCGGGGAACGGTCGCCGTGATCTTGCCCACGCCCTCCCGGATCACCTCAATACGCGTCCATTCCTGCTGCCCGTCAAAGTAGTAGTACCGGGTCGTTCTGCCCAGTTCTCCGCAGACGGTCAGGCTGTCCTGTCCGACCGCTTCCGCCGGCAGCGGCGAAAACTCCCGGAATTCCATCCATGTACCGTCTTCATCGACTGCGTCGTCGCCGCTGTAGGGCGGCAGGTCAACACCGTCCTCGGTGTAGAAATGATCGTGTACCCACACGTCATCCAGCCGCATGCCCGCAGGCTTCCCGGCCGCCTTGGCCTCCTGATAGGCCGCCGTCACCGTCCGTTCCTCCTCCGTTCCGGCAAGAGGCTGCGCCTCATCCGGCTCCGCCGGGGTCATCTGCGCCAGCTCGCCCTCATCCGGCATCCACAGCACCGCGCGGCGGGCATGCTCCACAGCAAAGACCAGCGTCAGGGTCTCCCCATCGTAATACGCGCTGTCCACGTACGCCCGCGCCGTACCCAGCGCTTCATCCTGAACGGTCGTCGGCGCCTCCGTGACGGTCGTCACCTGATCCAGCACGCCCTGATAACGGGTATCCCGCTGGGCGAAGCGGGCGAACAGGCTTTCGCCCACGGCCAGTGCAACTCCGGCCAGCGCAACCACCAGCGCAATGCCCAGCACGAACCCGGCGGTCATTTTTTTCTTCACGATCGGTTCCTCCTCTTTCATGGCGGCGGCGCAGATGCGCGTCTGCCGCTCGGGCGTCGCGCGCAGCGGAGCGAGCCTTCCGTCCAGCGCCCGCTTTACGGTTTTCTCATCGATCCTCATACCACGCCTCCAGTTGTTTTTTCAGCACTTCCTTCGCTTTCTTCAGCCGGTGCATGACCGCCGCCCGGGTGATACCCAGCACGTCGGCCGCCTGCTGAC
The DNA here is from genome assembly GCA_934662505.1 of uncultured Clostridia bacterium. Taxonomy (GTDB): domain Bacteria; phylum Bacillota; class Clostridia; order Christensenellales; family Aristaeellaceae; genus SVGT01. Next base: position 93,117 of record CAKUKE010000006.1, read on the forward strand.
CTGTCAGCCCCTGATAGTAGCAAAGCAGAATGGCCTCGCGGTATCGCGGCTTGAGCGCCATGACGGCGCGGGTCAGCGTATCGTCAAACGGTGCATCCGGCGCGGAAGGCTCGCCCAGTTCGTCCAGCGCCACCCCGCGGTCCACATGCCGGAACCATGCGCCGCGGCGCATATCCCTGCACGTGTTCACGGCGATACGGAGCAGCCATGTTTTTTCCGAGCTTTCGCCTCGGAACTCCGAAAGCGACCGGTACGCCTTCAGAAAGGTTTCCTGCACTGCGTCCTCCGCCAGGGCGGCGTCGCCCAGATCGGCAAAGCACATGCGCAGCAGGCTCTCCTGATATCGCGCGACGGCGTTTTCCAGCCAGACCGCGCGGTCGGCTCTGTTCTCCATGGTCGTTTCCTCCCTTCCACTTATTAGACGAATGCCGCTTTCGAAGTGTCAAAAAAACGGCCGGGGCAAAATTCATTGCCCGACCGTCCAGCGCCCCTTCCGAAAACGGATTACACTTCCATTTTCGAGCACTTTTGTATTTCTCCCGTGTGCGCATCCATCGTTACATCATAGACATGATCGATATCCTTCCAGAACCGGATGCACCATACCGGTCTGTCCGGATTGTTGATCAGATAAAATGTCTGTGTTTTCTTCCACGGCTTGAGGGAAGACAGGGTCTGGTTCTGTTCTGCGTACCTTGCTGCAATGAGCAGCGCAGCAGCCTCTGAAATGCTGTTTTCATCCGGAAGCCCGCACCGCTCCTTTTCAAGAAGACGGTCAAACAAAGGATACTTATAGGGCATCCACTCGGCGTTGACGGTATGCGTCCTGAACACTTCCAGTTCCCAGTGCGCGTCGATGACGGATGAAAGCCATGCTTTCTGTTCAAGCGTCCAGTCGCCGAAAAAACCGCCTTCCGGGCAGAAAGCACTGCACAGCTCACCATAATAGGCGTCCATGGAATGATCCGTGTTATAGGTCACCTTGATCTGATCTTCATCCAGATTCTCCGGAACGGATACGGTATAGATGGCAACGTTCGAGTATTTCCATTTGAAGGAAAACACCATCGTTCCCTCCTGTGCGGTATCTGCCGTGCAGGTGTACAGCCGAGGATCATACACTGCGTCGTTTTCCAGCTTTTCCTGCGCGATCAGGTGCGCACGTTCAACCGTTTCGTTTTCAAACGGCTGATCAGCCGGCGTGACCGTTTCTTCGGCGACGGATGCGTTCAGACACGCAAGAACACATAGCAGGGTCAAAAGAAATGCAATTCTCTTTTTCATTTTCATTGTTCACGCTCCTTCCAACTGGCGCGTTCGCAACGCAACAGAATATCTTTATGGTACACCCTCTGCATTCCAAAGTCTACCGGTCAAATGTAAATCCTGCATCCCCTCACCGCCCGACCGTCCTCCGCCCAGGCGGAACGGTACGCCCCCGCAACGGCTCCTGCTGAAGCGCATCCGGCGGATGCACCCGGCGCGCCTGCACACGCGCATCAGCATGCACGTCGGCAGCATGAATACAGCAAAAGATCCGCCTCAGATGAGGCGGATGATGTGTGTACGACAAAATCTCGTTTTTCGGCCGATTTTCGGGAGTGTGTCGGATGATAAGTACTTTTTAACTCGTACATTTCCGACGATCTCGATAAACTGGAATTTACCGAATAACCTTTTCAAACCGAAACATTCCGTCTGGAAACTGCTCGTCCTGCTTTTCAGCATTTATTTCCGGATCATTGGGGTCTTGGTGATATTTGTTAAAGAACTCTACGATGTGAAAACCACATCTGTTCACATAAAAATGGATGTTCCGCTGCTCGAAATAGGGCGTTACGGTTTCCCAGACTTTCACTTCTGGATATAACTTCTCAACTTCGCACCATGCAGCATACCCGATGCCTTTGCTATGAACTGATGGCGCAATGAAAAGAAGATCTAGGTCGCCTTTTTCACCCTCGACTTTAATCACAACACCGCCTACTTTTTTGCCATCGAGTACGATGCGGTAAGCTTCACCATCGTCAATGGACTGCTCAATCGTTTCTCGTGATATAATCTGTCCATCTTCCTCAAAATGATTATCTCTAAGGCCAAATTCTTCCAGGGCACCGTAATTGAAGGCTTCCTGATTGTCTAAAACAAATTGCTCTCTATCACTGTGTTCAAGGGGGCGCAACTGCACAATAGTAGTCATGTCTTTACTCCTAAAAATTCCGATTTGTTTTAATTATGGAATACTTCTCAAATCATTTCAACATTGTGAGACGAATAGCAAAAATAGTGGTCTATAGAACATATAGACCACTGCATTTGGTGCGCCATCAGGGACTCGAACCCGGGACACCCTGATTAAGAGTCAGGTGCTCTACCAACTGAGCTAATGGCGCATAGGGAAAGATCAACTTTCCCTTCTGGCACAGCCGCCGCACTTTCCCAGCCGAACAGCCAGGCGATAAAGCGCTGACCGCTTGGGGGATCGGTGCTGCGGAGACTGCTGGTGCGCCATCAGGGACTCGAACCCGGGACACCCTGATTAAGAGTCAGGTGCTCTACCAACTGAGCTAATGGCGCATAGGCGGGTGAAAACATGTGCTGCGGTTCACACCCGCTGACTGGAGCGGGTGATGGGAATCGAACCCACGTGACCAGCTTGGAAGGCTGGAGCTCTACCATTGAGCTACGCCCGCGAAATGGAGCGGTAGACGAGGCTCGGACTCGCGACCTCCACCTTGGCAAGGTGGCGCTCTACCAACTGAGCTACTACCGCGTAAATGAGGGGGCGTCTGGTGCGGACGAAGAGACTTGAACTCTTACGTCATAAGACACTGGAACCTAAATCCAGCGCGTCTGCCATTCCGCCACGCCCGCTTGCCTTTTGCATGCCCCGAAGGGTGGTGACCCATCGGAGATTCGAACTCCGGACACCTTGATTAAAAGTCAAGTGCTCTGCCAACTGAGCTAATGGGTCAAGGTGGCTGGGGTGGCAGGGATCGAACCTACGAATGCGGGAGTCAAAGTCCCGTGCCTTACCGCTTGGCTACACCCCAATGTCGGCAAAACCCGCACCCCTGACTCATAAGGGAAGGACGCACATGCACCGTTCCGGTTCCTGACGCACCGCCCGATCAAGCAGGAAAATGGGGTGGGTGGTGGGAGTTGAACCCACGATTTCCAGAGCCACAATCTGGCGCTCTAACCACTGAACTACACCCACCATGCCAAGTGCGAGGCTGGCGCGCCTGAAGGGATTCGAACCCCTGACCCACGGCTTAGAAGGCCGTTGCTCTATCCAGCTGAGCTACAGGCGCATGCCACCGCGGAACAGCGTTCAGGCAGACTTTCTGAACGAAAGCCATCCCTGCTGACAAGGATAGATTTTACTATACCCTGTCTGAATTGTCAAGCGTTTTTTCGCTCTTTTCCGTATTTTTTATTTTTGCCCGGCGCGCCCCCGGGGCGGCTGCCGCCCCGGGGGCACACACGCCGCTCAGCCGTGAAGCCCCCGCGCCTGTCTGTCCATGTCCTCCACAACGATGTCGTAAATTTCTCCAAGCGAGGCGCAGTATTCCAGCACCTGCCAGGGCTCGTTGGTATGGAAATGGATCTTGATCAGCTCGTCGTCGCCCACAGCCAGCAGGCAATCGCCCTTGAAGTGGGTGGTAAAGTACGCGTTGATCTGATCCTCATCCAGTCCTTTTCCCTCGATGAGCAGCTGGGTATCGTACTTGAATTCAATCATGGCGTTTCTCCTTTGCTTCTTTCTGCCCGTCCCGATCTTTCCGCTTGACGATCTTCGCCTCGTGTCCCTGATCGGACGGACGGTAATACACGGTGTTTTCCATGCCTCTGGGCATGTAATTCTGCCGCACCCAGTGGCCGGGAAAATCATGGGGATAAAGATAAGCGTCGCCCGTTTTGACCCCTACCCGTGCGCTGCCGGCGTAATGGTCATCCCGCAGATACTCGGGCACCGCGCCGTACCCGCCCTTTTCCGCGTCCGCCTGCGCCGCCGCCATGGCGGCGACCACGCTGTTGGACTTGGGACTTTCGCACACGGCGATGATGGCCTGCGTCAGCGGCAGACGGGCTTCGGGCAGCCCCATCATTTCCAGCGCCTGCGCCGCCGCCACCGCCTGCAGCATGGCCACGGGATTGGCCAACCCCACGTCCTCACTGGCGTGCGCGATGATGCGCCGTGCCAGCGAACGGGGATCCGCTCCGGCATAGAGCAGCCGGGAAAACCACAAAAGCGCCGCGTCGCTGTCGCTGCCCCGCATGGATTTGCAGAAAGCGGACAGCATGTCATAAAACTGGGTGTCATCGCACCGCAGGATCGGTTTCTGAATGCTCTCCTGCGCCACATCCAGCGTCACGTGGATCCTGCCGCCCACGGTATGGGTAGTCAGCGCCGCCAGCTCCAGCGCATTGAGCGCCGTGCGCACATCGCCCCCCGCCACATGCGCGATGTGGCGCAGCGCATCCTCATCCGCATCCACGGCCATCTCGCCCAGCCCCCGTTCCCGGTCGGCCAGCGCCTCGCGCAGGATCGCCGTCACGTCCTCCTCCCGCAGGGGTTCAAAGGCAAACACCCGGCACCGGCTGACGATGGCGGGGGTCATGGAGGTCATGGGGTTTTCCGTGGTGGAACCGATAAAGCGGATGAGCCCCTCCTCCATGGCAGGCAAAATGGAATCGCTTTGCGCCTTGGACCAGCGGTGGCATTCATCCAGCAGCAGGTACGTCGCCTGTCCGTACAGCTTCCGCCGCTCCGAGGCGGCCTGCAATTGCTCCCGCACGTCGGCCACGCCGCTGGTGACCGCGTTCATTTTCACAAAAGCCGCCTTCGTCATGTGGGCGATCACGCTGGCCAGCGTCGTTTTGCCGCACCCCGGCGGGCCGTAAAAAATGCAGCTGGTCAGGCGATCCGCCTCGATCGCCCGCCGCAAAAGACGTCCCGGCCCCACAATGTGCGTCTGCCCGAAAAATTCGTCCAGACTGCGGGGGCGCATCCGATCCGCCAGTGGGGTGAGTTTGCGATCCTCCGGCCTTTCCGCAAAGTCAAATAAACTGTCCATCCCTTATTCCCGATCCTCCGCCAGCAGGGTGGCCGCCGTCTGCCCCTCGCCCCAGAAGACCACATGCTCCTTTTCCTGCGCCCCCAGCGACATATGCAGCATGGCGATGCCCATATCCAGTTCATGAGCGCCCAGCCCTGTGCGCAGAAGCTGCAGGGTGCGGCCGGCATAGTTCATTTTCCACGGCTGCAGGTTCATGGCGGAAGGAGCGATGCGCACACATTCTGCGGCGCTGTAGGCCCACAGCGGCCAGTCCTCGGGCTTGCCGGTGCACATGGCCTGCAGGCTTTTGCGCCGGCGCTCCCCCCTGCTTCCTTCGGCGGGCACGCCCAGCGCCATCACGCCCATAAGCCGCTCGCCGGTTTGCAGACGCACGTCCACCGCCCGTCTGCGATAGGTGCCCGTCACCCAGCAGGTGCCCAGCCCCAGCGCCACCGCCTCCAGCGCGAAGGCCTCGCCGGATATGCCCAGGCACGCAGCCGCGTGAGGCGCCTTCTCATCCGCAATCAGCGCAGCGTACCGCTCTGTTCCAATGATGGTATCCACAAACGGCACGGTACGGTACAGCTTTTTATCTTCGCAATCGCTCATTTCAATGCGGCAGCCGGGCAGGCACACCCGGGCGGCGGCATAGCTCAGTGCGCTTTTCTGCGCGGCGTCCGGCGCGCACTGAAACGTACGCACACTTTCCCGCCGCCCCGTAGCCGCATAAAAACGCGCGCGTTGGGCAGGGGAATAAAAGCCGGTTAACGGACAGACTTCCATCATCGTTCAACCCTCCCACCGTATTGTAGCACGGCGGTGTGACGCGGCTGTCAAGCGAGTTTTACATTAGCGTTATGAATTGGTTAAAATTGCCCCGTCCGCACCATGAAGGGAAAAGCAAAAGTCCCGCCTGCCTTGACGGCAGCGGGACTTTTTTGTCCGTACGGTTGCGCCCGTTTTCAGAAGGGTTCAGTTTTTCAGATATGCCTCCTTGATAAGCCCCCGGCAGGGCTTTCCCTGCACCGTGGCCTCCACGTAGCAGTAGGTCAGCCCCTCATCCCGCGTCCAGGTGCGCAGCACCGTCACCTTCGTTCCCTTTTCCAGCGTACGCGCCTTCTCCCCCTTAAGCGTTACGGGATCCTCCAGCAGCGTCGCCTGCCGGGTGGTGACTGCGGGCGTTTTCTCAAACCCCGCCTCCGGCACGACCGTCCACGCCTGACGCAGCGCAGCGTCCGTCCGGCTGTCCACCCATCCCGTCCGATAGCGGTAGGCGCTGGTTTCGTAAAAAATCATCAGCCAGTCCCCTTCCCGGCAAAGCACGCCGACCCAGTCCTTCAGGCTCACGGACGCCTTGCCATTGGCCGACCGACTGCCGTCCGGCGCCGTGTAAACGGAACAGGAAACGTCCTTTTCCGGCCGGATGTACAGCGCCTGTCCCGCAGGTGCAAGGCCTTCCATCCGTTTTCTGTCAAACAGCGAACCGCCTATGCTGTCCGTATCCACACGGGAGACGTGGATATCCAGCAGTCCCCGGATCCGCGATGCATCCCGGTCTTCCAGCCCCTGAAAGCTGAGAAACGCGCCGGCGTTGTGCCAGCCAGACGGCGGATTGTACAGCACGGCGTCCTCCAGCATGCAAGCCGCCACGCCCAGATCGCGGCACAGATAATACCGCACCTGCCAAATGTCCCCCGACCGTTCCAGCCGGATGTCCAGCCCTTCCCCGTCGTCCGGGCTGAAAATGCGCACCACCTCGCCTTCCATGCAGGTGAAACGGGGGTATGCTGTCTCCCCGGCGTCGGGAGTGTAGGTCATGTCCAGCTTCAGCATGGTCGGCTCGATCAGCGCAGGGTTTTCCCACACCGTTTCCCATGCGCCGCCCTTTTTCTGCTGGTAGGCCAGCGTCCGCATGGATTCGTTTTTCAATAGCACGAACCGTTCACCGTCGCCGACCTGCGCCTCGCACTCCACCGTGGTCGGGGTCTGCTTTTCCCCCACCAGCTCCTCAATGGCTTCATCGATCCGCACCGTGCTCATGGCGCATTGGCCGGTTCGGGTCACGGTGGGCTTTCTGTATTGCCACGCATCATCATCCATAACGTAATGATAGCAGATGCTGCCGTATGCGTCCGACAGGGTAAGGGTCACGTCTTCCCGCGTCACCACCGCCTCGATCCGGTTGGTTTCCACCCCGTCCGCCTTGCGGATGCGGGTATACACGGCCGTACCCGTCGCGCCGTTTTCATAGCGGGTGATGCCGTCCTTCGCCGCCGTCACCCATTCTTCCGGGCTGTCGGGATCCTTTTTCCACGACTGGGTATACAGGTAGGTTTCTCCGTCCTCCTGCCACTCCACGACCCGATCGGCGCCGCTGTAATGATAGCGCTCCTCCAGCGAATAGATCAGCAGATTGGACGCAGGAACATACATGCGGCTTTCCGTATCGGTATCCACCTGCACGGGCAGGGGCTCCTCCGCCCTCCGCCCGCAGGACGTCAGATAGGCCTGTGTCTGCTGTTCAAGCGCCGCTTTGATCTCCTTGTCCGCCCGGGCGCTCCAGTCATTGTCAAAAAACAGCTTTTCATATCTGGCAGGCATGATGGTCTGTATTTCGCTGTAATCCTCGATCTCCAGCACGTCCGCCAACTCGTACCCGTTTTCCGTCTGCCGGGCGACCACGGTGCAGGGGCCGCCCCAGCCTGAGCGAACCACAAAGCAGCCGTCCGCAAACGCATAGCTGCCGACGCTGGCAGCCAGATACACGTAGGTCAGCCCGTTTTTTTCCTCCGTGCCCAGCACACTGTGTCCCTCTGCCTGAACCGGAGCGCCATAAAGGGTATTGGTGGTCAGCAGTCCTTCATGGATCACGTCCTCCAGCGTACGCTGCACCGGTGTCTCGCCCAGCGCAGGCACGCAGCCCGCCAGCAGGCACAGCGCAAGCGCCCATGCCACCCATCTTTTCATTCGTTTCGTCCGCCCCTTTCGCTCTTCTGCCTACTAAACGAACCCGGTATGGAAAATCTTCCCGGGAAAGGCAAAAACGCGCAGCCTGTCTGGGCAGGCGGCGCGCCTTTGGTTTCAGATGACCAGGGTCTCGCCGGCACGGTGTTCAAAGCACCGGCCGTCCCACAGCCGGAGCGTCCCCGCCCGGTCGCAGCGGATACGGGCTTCGGTCAGCCGTCCCGCCTCCCATGCCATATCCACGGTATACCCGCCCCGGGCTCTCAGCCCCCGGACGCTACCCTTCGCCCAGCTGGGCGGCAGCGCAGGCAGCAGCCGCAGAAAGCCTTCATGGCTTTGCAGCAGCATTTCAGCCATGCCCGCCGCACCGCCGAAATTGCCGTCGATCTGAAAAGGCGGATGGTTGTCCAGCAGGCTGTCCAGCGTGGATTTTGCCAGCAGTGCCTGCACGTTTTCCCCCGCTTTTTCACCGTCCAGCAGCCGCGCCCACAGGCAGATGATCCACGCCCGGCTCCAGCCCGTATGACCGCCGCCGTTTTTCAGCCGTTTCTCCAGCGTCGCCCGCGCCGCGTCAAAAAAGGGCGTACCGACCGTGATCTGATCGGCGGGGTACAGCGCAAACAGATGGGAAATGTGCCGATGCCCCGGCTCGCACTCCGTATACGTACGCAGCCATTCCTTCAGGCAGCCGTCCGCCCCTGTTTCCAGCGGCTTGAGCCGGCTGCGCAGACGCGCATACGCCGACGTATCCCGCCCCAGCGCCGCGCCGCAGACCATCAGCGCGGTAAACAGGGCGTACAGGATCTGCCCATCCATCGCAGCGCAGTCCGTCATGGTGCCCTCCGCGCCGCTTTCGGTGCGGTAGGTGTTTTCCGGGGAGGAGGACGGGCTGACCGTCAGATACCCCTCCCGGCCTTCCGTCAGCGTGTCCTCAAAAAAGCGTCCTGCTTCCTCTAAAATGGGGTAGTATGTCCGCAGAAACGCCTCGTCCCCGGTATAACGGTAATGCTCGCAGATGTGCAGTGCCAGCCACGCGCCGCCCATGGGCCAGTAGGTGGCGGCAAAGTATTCGTCCTGCGGCGCGCAGTCGCCCCACACGTCGGTATTGTGGTGCGCCACGAACCCCCGCGCGCCGTACATATCCCGCGCCACCTGCCGGCCGGAAGGCAGCATGCGGCGCAGATGCTCAAAGAGAGGCATTTCCATTTCGGACAGATTCAGCACGTTTGCCGGCCAGTAGTTCATTTCCGTATTGATGTTGATGGTGTAACGGCTGCCCCAGGGCGGGGTCATCTGCTCATTCCAGATGCCCTGAAGGGTCGCAGGCAGTCCGCCCGGACGGGAGGAAGAAATAAGCAGGTAGCGGGCAAAAGCAAAATACTGATTGATCAGCCCCGGATCTTCCGCCCCCTCCCGCACGCGCGCCAGCCGGCGGTCGGTGGGCAGGCTGTCCAGCGCTTCATCCGACGCCAGCGTCAGCTCGCACCGTCCCATCAGGCCGGACATGTCCGCCTCGTGCGCCGCCTTCAGCGCATCATAACCCCGTTTTTCCGCCTCATTCAGCCGCTCCGTCACCGTTTTCAGCGGTTCCCCGCCCCAGAAGGAGGTCGCCGCCGCCAGATACAGGGTATATTCTTCGCCGCAGAACAGGGTATTACCGATGGTATGCACCCCTTCGCCCACGGCGCGCACAGCACAGACATAGCGCACCCCGTCATCAGGCGCCTGCCCGGAAAACGCCACTGTATGCTCATCCAGCCGGAATGCACGCCCTGTATAACCGCCCCGGCGCAGCGCCACCCGGACGGGATAGCCCTCGCCCCGGATGCACAGCACCTGATGGGGGTATGAAATAAAGCTTTCCCGCGCAACGGCGCGCCCCTTCAGCATGTAGGAAGCAGTGTGCACCGCCGTCTCCAGCATCAGTGACCGGCGGTAGCCCTCCGCCGGCACGTGATAAGCCGTCATGTTTTCCCCCGTCAGCCTGCAGAAATCATTCTGCCAGGCCAGCGGCACGCCGGGTGCAAGCTGCTGGATGGTCAGATCACCCAGGGGCTCATAATGCCGCTGTTCGTCAGACAGACCGGACAGCGCCACCTCCGCCAGACGCTCCGCCTCCGTTACGCGATCCTCCCGCAAAAACTGCCGGATGCGGGAAAGCATGGCGCGGGCGTCCGGGTTGACCCGGTTCTGCGGCCCCCCTGACCACAGGCTCTCCTCGTTCAGCTGATATCGGTCCAGCGCCGTGCCGCCGAATATCATGGCGCCCAGTGCGCCGTTGCCCAGCGGCAGCGCCTGGTTCCATACCTGTGCCGGCTGCTTGTACCATAGTGTGTGCTTCATCCGTTTCATCCTTTCACGGCCGCCCGGGGCGCTTAAATCGTCTTCAGCAGCAGCATAAACCCTGTCAGCAGGGCAAGAAACGAAAAATTGAACAGAGAAAAAATGCGAATATAGTATCCGGATCTGCCGGGGTTGTGCTTCGCATACTCCCGAAACGTGATCAAGCTGGCCAGAGACGCAATCAGGGTGCCCACCCCGCCTATGTTCACGCCCACCAGCAGATCCGCATAATTGCCCGTGAACTGGGACAGAAGAATGGCAGAGGGCACATTGCTGATGACCTGACAGGAAAGCACGCTCACCAGGAGCGTGCTGCGGGACAGCAGCCCGGAAAGCAGCGTCCGCACCGCCGGAATACGCGCCATGTTTCCCGCAAACACAAAAAAGAAAACAAAGGTGGCCAACAGCCCGTAGTCCACCATTTTCAGCGCCTTCCTGTCTACCAGAAACAGCACCGGCGGAATGACGGCCAGCCCGATCCAATAGGGGATCCCCCGGAACACAATGGCGATGGCCAGCGCAAACAACGCAAGGTAAAGCGCCGTGCGCCATCCGCTCAGCGTCACTTTTTCATTCGTGATGCGCATCGGTTCGGGGCGGATGAAAACCACGCAGCACAGCGTGATCAGCGCCACCGACAGCACAAAGGGCGGCGCCATGATCGTCATGAATTCCCCATTCGGGATGCTGAATTTGGAATACAGGTAGAGGTTTTGCGGATTGCCAAAGGGCGTGAGCATACCGCCCAGATTGGCAGCAATGTTCTGAAGCACAAAGGTGATCGCCATGTACTTCTGTTTGCCCGTTGTTTCAAGCACATAATAGCCAAGGGGGAGAAATGTCAGAAGCGCCATGTCGTTTGCGATCAGCATGGAACCGATAAACGTAATGTAAACCAGCGCCAGCACGCTCATGCGGACATTCCTGAACAACTGCACGACTTTACGGGCGAGCATATAGAAAAAATGGATGTTCCTCAGCGCGCAGACCACGGCCAGTACGCAGAATAGACAAGTCAGCGTTTTAAAATCAAAATACCCTGTGTACGCCACGTCCACGGGAACCATGCAGACCGTCGTCAGCGCCGCCGCCAGCGCGATCAGCATCACAGCATTTTCCCGTGCGAATAGCAAAAGCCGGTCGCGCCAGAACGCCCCCCGTGCCTGACCCCCGTCTGCACCGCGCCGCCGTTCCGATAGTGCAAAATGATACATGAAACTCCCCTCTTCACCATTGATATGTCCGGCATGCATGTCGCCTGCCCCAGCAGTTCAAAGCCGTTTTGACCTGTCACAGCACCATATTATAACAGAATCCCCCCGTAAAAATCAACGGAAATCCTCCAGACGCGCCATCCGTCAAGAGGCTCCCCGTCACCCCCTCTCCCGCAGCGTTTCGTCATTTTCCACCCGCCTGCGCCCGTAAAACGGGATGGGCGCAAACCAACACCGCTTATCAACAATAAAAAGAAGGGTTTATTACCCGGCATTTACAAAACGGTAAGCCGGTATCTAAAAAGTTGCGGTATATCAGCGGAAACACCAGCGATTCACGTAACCCGGACGGCAGCGCGAGAAAAGAAGGAATCCGCAATCACAGCCACCGGCAGCGCCGGGGCCATCCTCCGCGGCTAAAAGCCGCTTATACTGACAAAGCCCAAAGCCACCGAAACTCCAGACATCTGCACTTTTCACCGTCGGTATGAATTATGAATGGTGAGATACCCAACTCTCGCCGCTCTTATACGGCGAATACCCGACGGATATGGCGTGCTTCAAGTCAATCATGAACAAAGGCGTATCGGATTATGTGAAAGAAAACATATCGCGCTATGCAGAAGTATCGCCCATAGAATGCTTCGCCGAGTGCTTCAACGAATATATCTGTTCCCCAAAGCCGCGAAAGATGGCTTCATGGTATGTGGAAAGGATAGACAAATTCTTTGGAAAAACTGCCAGAATCGTTGAAAATGCTGGGAAAAGTGGTATAATAAAAGTTGATAAAGTGGTATCTGGCCATGCAAGCACACCGAAAAAATCCGCCTCCGGTTCGGTTATTGACCGTATAACCGATGATGGCAGTGTGAATGTAAGAAGTTTTTATGGCGATGATAGCATGAAAATGAAAGGCATTCACACCAATGACCACGGGTTCCCAAAGCATCATAAGTTTGGCATGCACGGTGAACATGCCCATGATTATGAGTGCGACGAAAACGGGAATCTAAAGAATAAAACCACCCGAGAAATAAGCAACGAAGAAATGGAAAGGAGCGGTGATATTCTATGACTAAAGCAGAAATGAAACAGATCATTGAAGATTGCTGTAATGATGTGCTGTTCACATACAACGGAAAAAATGCCGGCATTACATCGGAAGTCAAGAATTACGTGCCGACTTTCCAGGCCTGGTACGGATCAAGCACAAAAAAATACACGAACGTGGACGATGTGATGGCCGACAAGTTCTTCGGCGAAAAATCCATTATCGAACTATTAGGTGAGCTCGAATTCACCTTTGCATAAAGCACGGTGCTTTTTTCATGGAAAGCAATATTACGAGAAAAGGAAAGCGAAGGGAAACAGCATGAATATCGCTATAAATGAACCGCCTATTGAAATTTAGTAAAAAGCCCCATTCAGGCAACGGAAATGTTTCCACGTCCCTGAGAGCAGAATAGAGCGCAGCAGCAGGGGCATAAAGGGCATAAAAAAAGAGGACATTCAACTGAATGTCCTCAAGTGGGATCCGGCGGCGACCTATCCTCCCGGGCCGTGTCCAGCCAAGTACTTTCGGCGCTGAAGG
>CAKUKE010000007.1 GCA_934662505.1 uncultured Clostridia bacterium
TACAAGGACGGAGTGGTCTACCACAACTCCGGCTGGATTATGGAAGACAACTACCGTATCGATTTCACCGAAGCGGGAACCTACACCATGACGGTCAAGGTGCAGGATGCGAAGGGCAACAAGACAGACTGGGTGGAATGCACCAAGACGGTGGTCAAAGCATCCGCTGCGGTAACTGCCCCCACAGTGAAGGTGTCCGGCAAGTACACGGAGCGTGAACCCGGTCAGCCCAACCGCTATTATGCGACCGCGCAGGGCGGAACCGCGCCTTATACCTACTACTTCCGTCTGTATAAGGACGGTGTTGTCTACCACAACTCCGGCTGGATCACCGTGGACAACTACCGTATCGATTTCACCGAAGCGGGCACGTATACCATGACCGTCAAAGTGCAGGATGCGAAGGGCAACAAGTCGGACTGGGTGGAATGCACCAAGACGGCGGTTCAATAAAACAGCTGCGCCGGAACACTACGGCAGCCCGAGGGTCGATCCTCGGGCTTTTTTCATGTCTGCGGTTGAAAAAAGGAGAAAAAAAGGGGGGAGAAACGCTGTACGTCGAATTTTCTTGACGGAAAGGGGGACGGATAGTATAATAAAAACAGTTTAATCAGACGGAGACGGTTTGCACCCTCCGGTATGAGAGGAAGAGATTTCAGTATGGCTCAGAAAACCCGCAAACCCATGACCAGCCGCGGCAAGGGCATTATCGCGCTGGCAGTGCTCATGATCATCACGCTTGCCCTGTCCTGGCTTGCCATTGCCGGCGTGAAGCTGGACGGCGAGGGCGTGTCCTACCTGCAGGGCTGGCTGCCCGTGACCGAGCGCAACGCCACCGAGGCGCTGCCCGCCAGCCTGCAGCTGGGCGGCGGCACCAGCGTGGATTATGTATACGAGCCCGCCGAGGGCGTGACTGCGCAGGATGTGGCGGACGTGCTTTCCGCCCGGCTGCGTCATTACGGCGCGACCGGTTTTGCCGTAGAAGTGACGGGCGACAACACCGTCCGCGTGTCGCTGCCCAACACCAGCGATCTGGATATGCTCAAGACCCTGCTGGTCAGCGTGGGTCAGATCAACTTTACCGATGCGGACGGCAACGTGCTGTTTGACAACAACGACATTGCCTCCGCCGATGTGCAGGTGTCCGGCGGCTATTCCTTCCTGCAGGTGAAAATGACCGAAGAAGGCAAGGCCAAGCTGACCGAAGCGACGGAAAAATGCATGGGCAAGACCATGCCCATCGTGCTGGACGGCGAGCAGCTGGCTGCGCCCCAGGTGGATGAAGTGAACACCACCGGCGGCATGAGCCTGTCCTTTGGCTTCACCGAAAGCGCGACCCGTGCGATTGCCGCCATGATGGCCGGCAAGGCGCTGCCCCTCAAGGTGTCCGACGCCACCGAGTCCGTGGCCGCTGCGACCTCCCAGAACCTGCTCAAGGCGGTGCTCATCGTGCTGTGGGCGGTGTTTGCCGTTGCCTGCGTGGTCATGGTGGTGCGCTACCGTGCTGCGGGTCTGGCCGGCGTGTGGACCCTGTGGGTCTATATGCTGATCTTCTTCTTCCTGCTGGCGACGGTGGCCATGCCGGTGATGAATCTGGCCGTGTGGGCGGCCGCGCTGGTGGGCGTGCTGCTGGCGGCGTATGTGTGTCTGCGTCAGCTGCGGGGCATGGCGCTGGCTGTGGCGGACGGCCGTGACGGCCGCGGCGCGGTGCGGCTGGGCTTCCACACTTCTCTGAAGGACGCGTGGCTGGCGCACGGCGTGGCGCTTGTCCTGTCCCTGCTGCTGATGATCTTTGCCGTCACCCGGCCTCTGGGCTACACGCTGGCGACTGCGGTGGTGTCCAGCGCCTTTGCGTGCATGGGTCTGATGCGCTGGTTTGTGCCCTGTCTGGTGTGCGCGGCCGGCGGAAACGCCGCCGCCGTGTCCGGGAAGCGCTAAACGTTTTTTCAGGGTGCCGGAGCCGTTTTCCGTCCGGCACCCTTTTTGTATTCTTTTTTAGAAGGGAGGAAGGGGTGTGCTGCAGCGTTTTGTCCGCCGTGGAGAGACAGATGGTCCCCGCCTGCCGGGCGCGCCGGCGTGGCTGAGTCGCGTGCTGGGCGCCCGCGGCATTCAGGATGAGGCCGCCGCGCAGGCATATCTGAACCCTTCCTTCGACCAGATTTTTCCGCCGGCGACCCTGCCCGGCGTTCCGGCGGCGGCGGAACGCATACGCACATGGCGGGAGCGGGGGCTCCGGGCGGCGGTGTACGGCGATTACGATGTGGACGGCGTGTGCGCGTCCGTCATCATGGTGGCGGCGCTGCGTCAGGCGGGGGTGGACGCGTTTCCCTACATTCCCGACCGGCACGAGGAGGGATACGGCCTCAACGAAAGCGCCGTCCGGGCGCTGTCGGCGCGCTGTGAGGCGCTGTTGACCGTGGACTGCGGCGTGACCAGCGTCGGGGAGGTGGCGCTGGCGCGGGAGATGGGCATGGAGGTCATTGTGACCGATCACCATCATCTGCCCGAAAAACTGCCTCCGGCGGATACGCTGGTCTCCCCCCTGCTGCCGGGCAGCCCCTATCCCTTCCTGTGCGGCGCGGGGGTGGCGTGGAAGGTGGCGTGGGCGCTGTGCGGAGAGGCCTTCGCACGGTCGATGATGGACGTGTGCGCGCTGGCTACGGTGGCTGATCTGGTGCCGCTGACGGGTGAAAACCGCGCCCTGACCGCGCTGGGGCTGCAGGCGTGCCGGGATACCCGCCGGGAAGGGCTGCTGGCGCTGTGCCGGGTGGCGGGGCTGGATGTGAAAAAGCTGACCAGCGAAAGCGTGGCCTATCAGCTGGCGCCCCGCCTCAACGCGGCGGGAAGGCTGGAAAGCGCCATGGACGCCTACCGTCTCCTGACCAGCACAGAAATGGGCGAGAGCAACCGTCTGGCGCTGAAGCTGGGCGAAATGAACGCCCGCCGCCGCGCGGAAGAAGGACGGGTGCTGCTGGAAGCGGACGCGCAGGTGCAAAAGATGGATCTGACCGCGCTGCGGGCGATTGTGACCGTGGGCGAGGACTGGGACAGCGGCGTGGTCGGGCTGGCGGCGGGGCGGCTGGCGGAAAAATACGCTTACCCTGCGGTAGCGCTGACCCGTACGGGGGACGGACGGTGCGTCGGCTCGGCGCGCAGCGCCTGCGGGGTGGATCTGTACCGGGCACTGAGCGATTGCGGCGATATTTTCATCCGCTTCGGGGGGCACCGTCAGGCGGCGGGGATGACTCTGACGGAGGAAAACGTGCCTCTCCTGCGGGAGCGGCTGTCGGCTGCGGTGGCGGAGCAGCTGGGCGGACAGGCGCCCATGGCGCAGACCGAGTATGACGCGGACATGACCCTGAAGGAAGCGACGCTGGAGGCGGTGGCCTGCATGGCGCGGCTGGAGCCCTTCGGCATGGAGAACCCGGCGCCCCGGTTCCGCTTTACGGGGCTGGAGCCGGTGGCGCTGCGGGCGGTGGGCGCGGACGGCGCGCACCTTAAGTGCACCTTCCGTCAGGACGGAGACCTGCGGGACGGCATTTTCTTCCGGGGCGGCGCGTATCTCCGCGCGCCGGAGGGTCGGATGGACGCAGTGGGCGTGCCCGGCGTGAACGAGTATCAGGGCAGGCGCACTGTCCAATTGCAGGTGCGGGCGCTGGCGCTGCGCCCGGAAACGGCGGCGGAAAATCCGTGGCGGGAAAGAACGTCGTTTTTGCAGGAAATGTGTCGGTGGACGGAGAATAAATTCCCGTTTACCCCTCCGCCTGTCACCGGGGAGGAGCCGCCCGAGGGATGGGTTCAGGCGGCGCAGGGTACGCTGCTGGTGTGCCGCCGTATGGCGACGGCGCGGGCACTGTGGGTGAAATATCCCCATCTGGCCTTTGAAACGGGCGACTGCACCGACCCCCGGGCGTACAGCGCGGTGGGCGTGTGGCTGGGGGACGTGTCGCCCCGGTTCCGCCGGGTGCTTTTGTGCGACGGTTCGGCCGGTGCGCCGGAGGCGGCGTACTGGCAGGCACGGTGCCCGGGCGCGCAGGTGCGGGCGCTGAACGGCCGGGGCGCGGAGGCGCTCATGGCGGATCTGCGGGTCACCCTGCCCCAGCTGCGGGAAGTCTACCGTGCGCTGCGCCGCAGGGGCGGCGGCGGGGCGGAGGACATGGCGGCGGAAACGGGGCTTGAACCCATCCGGTGCCTGAGCGCGTTTTACATGCTGGCGCAGATGGGGCTGATTTCGGTATCGGAAACAACGGGCGCCGCGGCGCTTTTGCAGAGCAGAAAGTGCGAGGCGGAGGACAGCCCCCTGTTCCGGCTTTTATCCGGCGGGTGTGGAGCATGAAAAAGACGAAAACAGCAGGCGAGAAACGAACGGTAAAGGAGGCTTTCCGGGATGGCGTATTCGGCCTATGAGTGCCTGACGATCGAGCAGATCTGCGCACGGGTGGAAAAGGCGTACCCGGGCGGCAGCGCGCTGGTGGAAAAGGCCTACCATTTTGCGGACAGGGCGCATGCGGGGCAGGTGCGCAAAAGCGGCGAGCCCTACATCAGCCATCCGCTGTATGTGGCCAGCATACTGACCGAACTGATGATCGATCCGCCCACCATTGCGGCGGCCTTTCTGCACGATACGGTGGAGGACTGCGAAAACGTCACCCTGCAGACCATTCAGACGGAGTTTTCCGACGAGGTGGCCCGGCTGGTGGACGGCGTGACCAAGCTGTCCCAATTGGACTTTGCCGACCGGGAGGAACAGCAGGCCGAATCCCTGCGGAAAATGATCCTTGCCATGAGCAAGGACATCCGTGTGGTGCTGATCAAGCTGGCCGACCGGCTGCACAACATGCGCACCCTGCGCTTTCAGCCGCCGGAGCGGCAGGTGGCCATCGCCCGGGAAACGCTGGATATCTACGCGCCGCTGGCGCACCGGCTGGGCGTGTACGCCATCAAGCAGGAACTGGAGGATCTGGCGCTGCGCTACATCGACCCGGAAGGGTATCAGGACGTGGCGAAAAAGGTGGGCATGAAGCGGGCGGAACGGGAGGAAAACATCAAGCTGGTCATTTCCGAACTGTCCCAGAAGCTGACCGAGGCCGGCATCCACTTTGACATCGACGGCCGTCCCAAGCACCTGTATTCCATTTATCGGAAAATGGTGCTGCAGAACAAGCCCTTCGACCAGATCTACGACCTGATCGCCATTCGGGTGATCGTGGACACCATTCCGGACTGCTACACGGTGCTGGGCATCGTGCATACCCTGTGGAATCAGGTGCCCGGGCGCTTCAAGGACTATATTTCCGTGCCCAAGGCCAACATGTACCGTTCGCTGCATACCACGGTCATCGGCGGACGGCGCATCCCCTTCCCCTTTGAGATCCAGATCCGCACCTGGGAAATGCACCGGGTGGCCGAGTACGGCATTGCCGCCCACTGGCGCTACAAGGAGGGCGGCGGCGCCAACGACGACCTGGATCAGAAGCTGTACTGGCTGCGGCAGATCCTGGACTGGCAGAGCGAGACCCGGGACAGCCATGAATTTATCGACAGCCTGAAGACCGACCTGTTTTCCGAGGAGGTCTTCCTGTTTACCCCCAAGGGGGACATTGTGTCCATGCAGCGGGGGGCGACGCCGCTGGACTTTGCCTACCGCATCCATTCCCATGTGGGCAACGCCTGCGTGGGCGCGAAGGTGAACGGCAAAATGGTGCCGCTGGATACGGAGCTGCGCACCGGCGACCGGGTGGAGATCATCACCTCCAGCGCGGCCAAGGGTCCCAGCATGGACTGGCTCAAGGTGGTCAAGACCCAGCAGGCCAAGGCGAAAATCCGCCAGTTTTTCAAGCGGGAACTGCGGGGCGAAAACGTGGCCCGCGGCAAGGACATGCTGGATAAGGAAGCCCACCGCCGGGGCGTGAAGCTGGGTGAATACACCAAGCCTGAGTATTACGAGCCCCTTTTGAAAAAATACATGTTCCAGGATCTGGACGACCTGTACGGCGCCATCGGCTACGGCGGCGTGGCGGCGGTGTACGTGCTGACCCGTCTGATGGACGAAAAGCAGAAGCGGGAAGAAAAGGCCGCGCCCAAGCTGCCCCCTGCGCTGCCGGAGGTGAACGCCGCGCCCGTGCATGCGGGCAAGCCCACCCACGGCGTCTACGTGGAAGGCAATTCCGACATGCTGGTGCGTTTTGCCCGGTGCTGCAACCCGGTGCCCGGCGACGACATTGTGGGCTACATCACCCGGGGGCGGGGCGTGACGGTGCACAAGGCCGACTGTGTCAACGCCCTGCACACCGAGCCGGAGCGGGCGGTGGCCGTGTCCTGGGCCAGCTCGGAAACGGGTACCTTCACCGCCAACATCCAGATCATCTGCTACGATCATCCCTCCCTGCTGGGCGAATTGTCCGTGTTCTTCGACGAGGTCAACCTGCCCATGACGGCCATGTCCGTCAAGATCAACAGAAACAAGACCGTCACCATTACCATGACGGTGAAGGTGCTCTCCCGCGAGCAGCTGGACAGCGCGCTCAACAAACTGTACCGCCGGTCGGACGTGATCGAGGCCTACCGGAGCAACGCGTAGCGTGACGCCCCGCGGCCACGTCCCCATGAACCGACGAAACAGGAAAAGAGGAAAAAAGCATGTCTTTACACGATGAAATCACGAGACGGCGAACCTTCGCCATCATCAGTCACCCGGATGCGGGCAAGACGACCCTGACGGAGAAGCTGCTGCTCTACGGCGGCGCCATCCGGCAGGCCGGTTCCGTGCGCGCCCGGCGGGCGGAGCGCCACGCCACCTCCGACTGGATGGAAATAGAAAAGCAGCGCGGCATTTCCGTCACGTCCAGCGCCATGATGTTCTCCTTTGACGGATATCACATCAACATTCTGGATACCCCCGGCCATCAGGACTTTTCCGAGGATACCTACCGTGTGCTGGTGGCGGCGGACAGCGCCGTCATGCTCATTGACGCCGCCAAGGGCGTGGAGGAGCAAACCATCAAGCTGTTCAAGGTGTGCCGCATGCGGAACATTCCCATTTTCACATTTGTGAACAAAATGGACCGCGCCAGCAAGGATCCCTTTGAGCTGATGGAGGAGATCGAGCATGTGCTGGGCATCCGCGCCTGTCCGGTCAACTGGCCCATCGGCGTGGACGGCGACTTTCAGGGCGTGTACCACCGGGACGAAAAGACGGTGGAGCTCTACATGGGCGGCGACCACGGCAAGAACAAGGTGCAGAAAACGGTCATCGGGCTGGACGACCCTGCGCTGGAGGGCGCGCTGAGCGAGCACTACAGAAAACGGCTGCGGGACGAGGTGGAACTGCTGGACGAGGCGGGTGACGCCTTTGATCTGGACGCAGTGCGGCGGGGCGAATTGACCCCCATGTTCTTCGGCAGCGCGGTGACCAACTTCGGCGTGGAACCGTTTCTGTACCGTTTCCTGCGCTACACCACGCCCCCGACGCCCCGGGAGAGCGATCAGGGCGAGATCGACCCGGAGGACGAGCGTTTCTCCGGCTTCATCTTCAAAATTCAGGCCAACATGAACCCCGCCCACCGGGATCGTCTGGCATTTCTGCGGGTGGTCAGCGGCACGTTCCGCAAGGGGATGACCGTGTGGCACTCGGGCACGGGCAGGGAAATGCAGGTGAAGCAGCCCCAGCAGTTCATGGCGGATGAGCACGAGGGGGTGGAGGAAGCTTACCCCGGCGATATCATCGGCCTGTTCGACCCGGGGGTCTACCGTCTGGGCGACACGCTGGCGCAGGGGCGCAGGTTCCGCTTCGACAAAATTCCCGTATTCGCGCCCGAACGGTTTGCCCGGGTGCGTCCCATGGACAGCATGAAGCGCAAGCAGTTCCAGAAGGGCATCACCCAGCTGGCGGAGGAAGGCGCCATTCAGACCTTCAAGCGCACGGAAACGGGGCTGGAGGAATTCATCGTGGGCGTGGTGGGCGAATTGCAGTTCGACGTGCTCACCTACCGGCTCAAGAGCGAATACGGCGTGGATCTGGTGATGGATCGCATGCCCTACCGTTTCGTCCGCTGGGTGGCGGAAAGCGCGCGGAGCGTGGATGAATTGCAACTGACCTCCACCACCGCCCGCGGCTTCGACAGCCATGAAAACCCCGTGCTGTTCTTTGAAAACGATTGGTCCATCCGCCTGGCGGAGGAAAAGAATAAAAATCTGCGTCTGTCTGATATTGCGCCCCGTCTGAGCGGGGAGAACTGAGGAGGATAAAACCATGGAAAACGTATCCCGCGCCATCGTTACCGTCATGGGCCGCGACCGGAAGGGCATCATCGCCCGGGTCAGCGACGTGGTGTACCGTCACAACGTCAACATTCTGGACATTGCCCAGACCGTCATGGACGGTTACTTCAACATGACCATGCTGGTGGATATCACCGCGCCCGACTGCCGTTTCAGCGAGCTGTCCGATGACCTGAACCGTCTGGGCGAGGAGCTGGGCGTGCAGATCCGGGCGCAGAAGAGCGAAATCTTCGACGCCATGTACAGGGTGTAAGACGGGAGGCAGGGTATGATTCTGAGCAATTCGGATATTTTTGAGACCCGCCGCATGATCGATCAGGAAAAATTCGACGTGCGCACCATTACCATGGGCGTGTCCCTTTTTTCCTGCGTGTGCGACGATGAAAACGAGCTGGCGCGCCGGGTGTACGATACCGTCACCCGCCGGGCGGAGCGGCTGGTGCAGGTGGGACAGGAGATCGAAAAGGATTTCGGCGTGCCCATCGTGAACAAGCGGGTGTCCGTCACCCCCGTGGCGCTGATCACCGGCGGGGTGAAAAACCCCGTGCCTGTGGCGCGGGCGCTGGATCGGGCGGGAAAGGCCGTGGGCGTGGACTTCATCGGCGGCTATACGGCGCTGGTGCAGAAGGGTATGACCGGCGCGGACAGGCGGCTGATCGAGAGCATCCCCGAGGCACTGTCCCAGACGGACATTCTGTGCTCCTCGGTGAACGTGGCCTCCACCAAGGCGGGCATCGACATGGACGCGGTGGCGCTGTGCGGACGGGCGGTCAAAACGCTGGCGGGCATTACCCCGGACGGCTTCGGCTGCGCCAAGCTGGTGGTGTTTGCCAACGCCGTGGAGGACAACCCCTTCATGGCGGGCGCCTTCTTCGGCCCCGGCGAGGGCGAATGCGCCGTGTCCGTGGGCGTCAGCGGCCCCGGTACCGTCAAGCACGCGCTGGAAGGGGTGAAGGGGCAGCCCTTCGACGTGGTGGCCGAGACCATCAAGCGCACCGCCTTCCGGATCACCCGGGTAGGTCAGCTGGTGGCCATGGAGGCCTCCAAACGGCTGAACGTGCCCTTTGGCATTGTGGATCTGTCCCTGGCGCCCACCCCGGCCATGGGCGACTCGGTGGCGCACATTCTGGAAGAAATGGGTCTGGAAAAGTGCGGCACCCACGGTTCCACCGCCGCGCTGGCGCTGCTCAACGACGCGGTGAAAAAGGGCGGCGTCATGGCTTCCTCCCATGTGGGCGGCCTTTCCGGCGCGTTTATCCCCCTGAGCGAGGACATCGGCATGATCAACGCCGCCGCCTGCGGCGCGCTGACGCTGGACAAGCTGGAGGCCATGACCTGCGTGTGCTCGGTGGGGCTGGACATGATCGCGCTGCCCGGGGATACGTCGGCGGAGACCATTTCCGCCATTATTGCAGACGAGGCGGCCATCGGCATGATCAATACCAAGACCACGGCGGTGCGCGTCATTCCCGCTCCCGGCAAGAAGGTGGGAGATTATGTGGAATTCGGCGGCCTGCTGGGGCGCGCGCCCGTGGTGGCCGTGCACCCCTTCTCCTCCAGCGCATTCATTACCCGGGGCGGCCGGATCCCCGCGCCGCTCAACAGCCTGAAAAATTAAAAAAATTTTTTCGGCAGGCATGAAAAGGGAAAACCGGTTCGTTTATATGAATGCAATGGAAAAAACAACCAGTTTTTCCGCGCAATGAAAGGGGAAAGCAACATGCTGAAAAAAGTGATTTGCCTTTTGACGGCGCTGTGCCTGACGCTGGGCGTTTTGCCTGCGCTGGCGCGTGACGCGGGCGACCTGAACAATTATGGCAAGGCCGCCTTTACCGAAGGGTACGACGTTTATACCGGTCCCGGCACCTCTTATTACCGGGTGGGTGGCAACGCCCATTACAGCCGCGGCACCTGCCGGGTGTACGGTGTGGTGGGGGACTGGCTGATGGTGGGCTACGGCGGCAGCAACAACAGCTACCACATCGGTTATATTCCCAAGGAAGCGCTGAACCACATCGACCATTCCAGCGGTACCATCGATCAGGAATTGACCTTCACCTCCGAGCAGGATACCATCATCGACGGCGGCTGCAACCTGACGGACGACCCGGTGATCAACAACACGCTGGTGACCACCCTGTCCGGCGGCACCTCCGTGACCATTCTGGGTCACATGGGCGGCTGGGCTTACATCGAGACGCAGGCGGGCGGCAAGACCATCCGCGGCTTTGTCCGCTCCTTCCACGTCAATTCCGGCGCCAAGACGCAGCCCACGGTCAAGCCGACTGCCCAGCCCACGGCCAAGCCCGCGCAGACGGCGCAGCCCACCGCCAAGGCGGATCCGACCGCCGTGCCCACGGTGCGCCCGGATATTTCGGGGAAGGAAAGCCTGCTCTCCAGCCTGAAGCATAACTGCCCCAACACCGGTGTGATGCTGCCCGCCTCCTTCTCGCCCTATCAGTACAGCTATGTGCTGACGGTGGCCAGCTGGGTCAGCCGGGTCAGCTTTACGCCTACGGCCTACGACAGCCGGGCGACCATCACCGTCAACGGTACGGTGCTGGCCTCCGGTGCGACCACGGGTTATTTCCACATGACCAACGAGCCCCAGCAGGTGACCATCGCCGTGCGGGGCGTCAACGGCGCGGAAACCACCTACACCATTTTCCTCCAGCGCCGTCCCAGTGAAAACCGCACCCGGGTGTCTGCGGGCTACATTCAGAGCGTGTACCAGCAGAAGGACAAGTGGTACATCAGCGCCGATCTGGTGACCGTTCAGTACTGGGGCAACGATTATAACCACGGCAACCGTTCCAACTTTACCAACGAGGCCAATCAGCTGTACAAGTACCCGGTGAACGTCCACTGCGATTTTTATTACGGCACCGTGGACAACGCCGTGCGGGCCAAGAATGTGTCCGAGTTCCTGCAGCATTACAAGGATGATCCTGACGCCATGTACACCATCGTCTACATCGAAGATGAGATCGTAGCGGTGATGCCCTATGCGATGGATTATGACGGTGCGGAATTCGGCTGACGGTAAAAAACGCGCAGGCGCGGCGCGTGTAAGGGCAGCGCGCCGGGCGCATGAAAAGGAGAAGACCGAAAGGTCTTCTCCTTTTTGCGTGGCGGAATGTTTTTTGCATGACGGAATGCGTTGGGCGGAAACGAGGATGCATGGCATGCGGGCGGGGCGAGCCTTCCCGCTGTCATGAGTGTGCCCGAAGGGCGGGGTCTGCCTCTGTACGCAAAAAGCCCCATGCGCGGTGCGAATACATATAGAAAAGAAGGACGGCGCGGTGTGCAGAGGCACCGCGCCTTCGTACCTGACCTGTACGGTGGGCAGAAAAAGGTGGCGGTCATCACAAGGGGAGCGTCCAGCGTAGCACCGGTTCCGGATGGGGCAGAAAAGAACTGAAAAAAATTTCTTTTTCCTCTTGACGGCGAACAAAAAGCATGTTATTATTTTAATGCTTTAGCACGATAAATTGCTAACGTAAAAAAGCGACAAGGAGAACGGGCGTTATGAAGGCACGGATGCAGGAGCGCGGCGACGGGGCGCGGAATGAAATGAACGAAAAGAACGGCACGGTTCGGAAGACGGCCGGTGCGGAACGGAAAAAAGGCGGCGTGCTGCGCCGCATGCTGACGGTGCTGCTGGCGGCGGCGATGCTCTTTTCCCTGTCCGGCCTGTCCGCGCTGGCGGAGGACGACAGTCTGGAAAAACTGCTCCAGAAGGGTGAAATGGTGCTGGGGCTGGACGTGGGCTTTGCACCCATGGGTTTTTATGATGAAAACGGTGACATTGTGGGGTATGACATCGATCTGGCGCGGGAGGTGTGCGCGCGTCTGGGCGTGACACTCCGGTGTCAGCCCATCGAATGGCTGCTGAAGGAGCAGGAGCTGAACATGAGCGCGATCGACTGCATCTGGAACGGCATGAGCATCAATGCCGACCGGGAGGAAAACATGGCGCTGTCCGTGCCCTATCTGGCCAACAATCAGGTGCTGGTGGTGCTGGGCGGCAGCGCGTTTGAAACCATGGCGGATCTGGCCGGCAGCCGGCTGGGGGTGCAGGGCGGCTCCAGCGCCGAGGAAGCGCTGAACGATACGCCGGCGTTCCGGGATACGCTGGGACAGGTGGTACCCTTTGACGATTATACGGTGGCGCTGATGGATCTGGACATGGGCGGGGTGGATACCGTGCTCATGGACGAAGTGGTGGCGAATTACTACATCAACGAAAAGCAGGCCGACTACCGTATCCTGTCGGAGACTCTGATTCCCGAAGAGTACGCCGTCGGCTTCAGAAAGGGCGACATGGCGCTGCGGGACAAGGTGAACGGGATCCTGAATGATATGGCTGCGGACGGGACGCTGGCGGAGATTACCCGGCGCTGGTTCGGCGAAAACGTGTCGCTCATCGGACAGGAATAAACCGGCGGCGCGGCGGAAACGCCTCGGGTAAAATGGAGCTGCGGCGCAGGAGGCGCTTCGGGCAAAAGCGGGGTGAAGTGCAATGCCCGCACACGCCCGGCGTTTGTCCCCGCCTGACGAGGAGGGACGATGGCTCTCCGACAACGTTCGCATACGCCCGGCGTGTGTTGCAGATCGTCGCGCAGACGGTGCCCGCGTATGTCTGCCCGGCGTTGGAGCGTTGTCAGGCGCTCTGACCGGAAAGACGGCGGAATCACCGAACGGTTGCGAAACCGGCGGCTTGCGGGGGTACGGGGCGGCCGCGCGCAGGGAGGGACGGTTCATGCCTCCCGGCCATTGGCGGAGAAGCGCCGCTCCGCCGTCGGTCTCCCGCCCGGAGGATGGGCATGCGGTGCGGGAAACGGCGGGCGGCGCGGCCGTTTTCGACCGTGCCGGCGCAGGACGGACACGGCGGAGGATGGAAAAATGCGCGCGGGTGCGCGGCGGAGGACGGAAAAATGGTGTATCTGAAGAACCCGGCGAGGCTTGCGGCGCTGCTGACGCAGATGTGGAACGGTCTGGGCGCGACGCTGTTTCTGTTTTTTGCAGCGCTCCTGTTGTCTCTGCCGTTGGGGCTGGGGGTGGCGCTGCTGCGCCGCAGCCGGTTCCGTGCGGTACGGGGGCCGGTGGGGATATACGTCCTCATCATGCGGGGAACCCCCCTGATTCTGCAGATTTTTACCATTTATTTTGCCCTGCCGCTGCTGTTGGGGCGACCGTTCGATCGGATGGGAGCGACCGTGATCGCCTTTGTGCTCAATTACGCCGCCTACTTTGCCGAAATCTATCGGGGGGGCATGGACGCTATCCCGCCGGGGCAGTGGGAGGCGGGCAAGGCGCTGGGCATGCCCCGCACCGTGGTGTTCACCCGGATCATTCTGCCGCAGATGGCGCGCAGGGTGCTGCTGCCCGTGAGCAACGAGGTCATCACGCTGGTCAAGGATACGGCGCTGGTGACCGCGGTGGGCGTGGTGGATCTGTACCGTGCGGCGAAGAACGCCACCTCCACGTCGGGGTCGCTGGTACCGCTGTTTCTGGCGGGCGTGGTGTATCTGGGTCTGAACGCGCTGGTCACCTGGGTCTTTTCCGTGCTGCACAGGCGCTGGCCGCTGAGAACGTGACCCCTTTCAGGGCGTGCAGAACCCGCACAGGATTTTTTTGAAGGTCAAAAAGCCCGAACAGTTGCGCGTTCGGGCTTTTTTCGTTATAATAGTAAAAGGGTTTTTATGTCCGACCGCGTAAAACCCGCTTTCCGGCGTTTTTTGTGCCGGATGGAGCGCGGAAAGCGGCCGGAGAACGGGCATGCTGCCGCGTTCTGTCGAGAAAACCTTTCCCCCTCCGGGCAGGAAACGGACGTCCCGGAGCGAACATGCTTCCTTGAGCTGGGCGGAAAACGCGCCCGGAGCATTTGCAAAAGACAGCCGGATCGCCGGGCGGCCGCCGCGCCGTCCCGTAAGGAGTTTTTCATGCAGCAGGATCCACGTCAGAATCAGTCGCCTGCGGGCGATTCTCCCTTTTCCGCGTCTCAATGGACGCAGGTGACCAACCAGGGCGTTCGCCAGCCCGCGCCGGGATACGGTCAGCCGGGGACAAACTACGGTCAGCCCCCCGCGGGACAGTCCGCGCCGGGATACGGTCAGCCGGGGACAAACTACGGTCAGCCCCCCGCAGGACAGTCCGCGCCGGGATACGGTCAGCCGGGGACAAGCTACGGTCAGCCCCCCGCGGGACAGTCCGCGCCGGGGTACGGTCAGCCGGGAGCGAACTACGGTCAGCCCCCCGCGGGACAGTCCGCGCAGAACGGTCAGCCTGCGTTTACGCCGCCGCCTCC
This sequence comes from uncultured Clostridia bacterium, assembly GCA_934662505.1. Taxonomy (GTDB): domain Bacteria; phylum Bacillota; class Clostridia; order Christensenellales; family Aristaeellaceae; genus SVGT01. Next base: position 14,591 of record CAKUKE010000007.1, read on the forward strand.
GCCGAAGGGACGCCGGGCAACGCCGCCAACGGGCATGCCGCCGGTTCGGCGCAAGCCGCCAGTGGCGCTGTATGTGACGCTTATTCTGCTGGTGGCCGGCTTTGCGGTGTGGGCGGTTTCGGGCATGCTGCAGAAAAACGGCCGGGCGTACGCCTATGTGACGGCGGGCACCCTGCAGGACAGCTACCGGGGCGACGCGCTGATCGTCCGCAACGAGACCCTCTACACCCAGGAGGGCGCCTCCTACATTGAGCAGAGTGTGGAGGAGGGCGCCAGCGTCAAGCGGTCGGACACGGTGTGCGTGGTGTACACCGCCGGTTTCAACAGCAAGGAAATGACCAAGCTGGAAAACTACCGGCAGCAGATCAAGGAATATCACAAAACCCTGCTGGCCGCCTCTACGACCAAGGATATGAAGCTGGATCGTCTGGAAACGGCGGTGCTGTCCCGGGCGCAGGAGGTGCAGGCGCTGGTGCAGGGCAGGGGGCAGGGCTCCCTCAACGAGCAGGAAAAGCTGCTCAAGGCGGCCATGCAGGATCGTCAGGTGTACCTCAAGCAGAAGTACCCGGACGATCAGAAGCTGTCCCGTCTGTACGACGATGAAAACACCCAGCTGCAGAAAATATCCAGCTGGACCAAGCAGTACGCCGCCGTGGCCGACGGGGTCGTCAGCTTTTATACCGACGGCTATGAAAACGTGCTGAACCTGTACAATTACGCGGACTACACCCCCGCGCAGGTGCGGCAGATGTTCAGCGGCGCCGTGCCGCAGGACGAGAGCCGCACAAAGAACACCGTGTCCATCTACCGGCTGGTGCGCACGGGGCAGTGGGTGGTGCTGATGCTGTGCGATAACCGGGACTGGACGCCGGTGGAAGGGCGCACCTACAAGATGCGCATTGAAAGCTTTGACAACACCACCGTCAACGCCACCGTGGAAAGCTTTACCCAGTCGGGCGGGGAACTGCTTTTGCGGCTGGTCGTCACCGGGGATATGAACATCGGCAGCATCATGTACACCCGCTCCTGCTCGGTGCAGCTGGGCGAGTCGGTGGACAGCCTGACGGTGCCCGCCCGGGCGCTTCTGACCAAGGACGGACGGACGGGCGTGGTCATGTCCACCGAAATGGGCGAATACTGGACGGGCGTTACGGTCATTTCCGTGGAGGGGGACGTGGCGCACATCATTCCCGAGCATGCGGGGGTGCTCTATGAGGGCGTGCCCGTGCTGCTGTTCTGACGGAGGCTTGCATGCTGGCGGAAAATGTAAAAAAAGTGCAGGAGACCCTGCGGCGGGAGAGCGCGGCCTTCGGCCACGCGCCGCCCCGGCTGATCGCCGTGACCAAATATGTGTCCGGCGAGGAAACGCTGCCCCTGCAGGCGCTTGGGGTGACGGACATCGGGGAGAACCGGGTGCAGGTGCTGCGGGAAAAGCTGCCCGTGGTCAGCGGAAAATTTTCCCTGCACCTGATCGGAAGGTTGCAAAACAACAAGGTTAAATATATAATAAAGGATGTATGTCTCATCCACTCGGTGGACAACCTGTCTCTGGCGCAGGAGATCGACCGTCAGGCGGGGAAAAACGGGCTCAGGATGGACGTCCTTTTGCAGGTGAACGTGACCGGGGAAAGCCAGAAGGGCGGCGTGCCGCCCGAGGAACTGATGCCCCTTTTGCGGCAGGTCGCCCCGCTGCCCGGCGTGCATGTGCGCGGGCTGATGACCATGATGCCGCTGGGCGCGGAACGGGATTATATTTTTGAACGGTTCCGCGCTACGCGGCAGCTGCTGGAACGCTGCCGGGAAGAAGCGGTGGCTGGAACGGATATGACCGAACTGTCCATGGGCATGTCTCAGGACTATGACCTGGCCGCCCGGGCCGGCGCGACCATGGTACGGGTCGGGTCGGCGCTCTGGCGGGCGTAAAAAAAGCGAAATGTGATCAGGAGGTGCGCTTCAATGGCACTGGGCAATCTTTTTTCTTCTCTGCGGGATAAAGTGGAAAACGCATTTACCAACTTTTTTTACGCGGACAGCGATTATGTGGGGCAGCATGCGCCCGGCGCGCGGAGCGGGGCAGAAAACAGGGAGACCCCGCAGCCTGACCCCTACGTGAACGGCGCGTGGGAGCAGAACGAGCCGCAGGCGGCATACCAGCCAAATTATCAGCAGCCCCAGCAGGCGGCATATCAGCCAAATTACCAGCAGCCCCAGCAGGCGGCATACCAGCCAAATTACCAGCAGCCCCAGCAGACGGGGTATCAGCCCAATTACCAGCAGCCTCAGCAGGCGGCATATCAGCCCAATTGCCAGCAGCCTCAGCAGGCGGCATATCAGCCCAATTATCAGCAGCCCCAGCAGGCGGCATACCAGCAGAATTACCAGCAGACCCGGGAAGCCGCGCCCGAGCAGCCGGCGGAGAATAACATGGTCTACTTCCCCGGAACCGCAGCGCAGGAGGAAATGGTGCCCGATGTGCGGGTCATCAACGCCCGGGGCGTGGGGGACTGCTACAGCGCCATCGCCCAGCTGCGTGCGGGGGATACGGTCATTCTGGTGATGGAAAACATCGCCGACCCCGCCGAAATGCGCCACTATGTGGACATGCTCTCCGGCGCGTGCTATTCCCTGCGGGGCACCATTACCAAGCTGAGCCGCCACGGCGCGTATCTGATCTGTCCTACCCGGGTGAAGGTGTACGTGGATGCGGCGACCAATCAGCTCAACAGCGCGTCCACCCGTGCGCCCCAGCAGCGCCCCGTCATGGGGCAGCAGCCTGTGAACGGTCAGACCTACGCCGCGCCCCGGCAGACCCGTGCCGCCGAGGGCGGCTTTGCCGCGCCTGAAAGCGCCTACCGTTCCCGGACGGCGTCTCCCGATCCCGGTCAGGCGGCCTATTATGCCCGCCCCGTGTTCCCGGACGCCCGGAACACCGCGACCCTGCAAAAGCAGACCTATAACGGCTACATGCCCGACATGCCTGCGGAACAGGCACTGTAAAAACCGTCCGTACGAAAGGAGCGGGAGCCCATGTTTTTTTTCAGACTGATCAAAACCCTGCTGTCGCTGTATACCCTGACGCTGATCGTCCATTTCCTTCTGCCCTACGTCGTGACGGTGCAGAAGCCCTGGATGGTGTGGCTGAGCAAGGTGTGCGAACCTGCCGAACGGGTGGGCAACAACCTGGCGGCCCGTCTTCTGCCCCGGAAGGAATACAATGTGGATATGGGGCAGGTGCTGGCCATCGCCCTGTGCTTCATCCTGTCCATGATCGTCGGCTGGCTCGCCTGACCGTGGGGCGGCAGCCATTGAATGAAAGGAGCGTTTTCCCATGCCCGTGACCGTAAGCCAGATTGAAAACAAGGAATTCAAAGTGAAGGTGCGGGGATATGACCCCGAAGAAGTGGACGCTTTTCTGGACGACATCTGCGATGAAATGATCGCCATGCAGGAGGAAATTGCCAACCTGCAGGGTCGTCTGCGCCGTCAGGCGCCCGCGCCCGCAGCGGCGCCCATTCCTGCGCCCCTGCCTGTAACGCCCGCGCCCGCGGCGGAAAACCGCAGCAGCGAAAGCGCGGAAGCCGCGCAGAAGCTGCTAGAGCGCGCCCAGAAGGTGTACGACGATACCGTGGCCGACGCCAAGCGGGAGGCCGAGCGGATCCTTGGCGGCGCCAAAGCCCGTCAGGACGGCGACACCGCCGCGCTGGAAGAAGAAAAGAAGCGGCTGGAGGAAGAAATCGACATGCTCAAGGCGGCGGCACGGGACTATCGCAACCGCTTTAACCAGCTGGTGGAAGACCAGCGGCACGTGCTGTCTGCTGAAAACGCGCTGTTCGACGATTGACGGAGGCGTCCGCCATGCTGTACGGAGCCATTGAAGCCGGCGGCACCAAAATGGTGCTGGCGGCAGGAGACGAAAACGGGCGCATTCTCCGGCGGGATACCCTGCCCACCCTGACCCCGGCGGAGACGGTGCCGAAGATGATCGCCTTTTTCCGGGAAACGGGCATTGCCGCGCTGGGGGTGGGGTGCTTCGGCCCGCTGGATCTGGACGCGGCTTCGCCGACCTACGGTTATATTACCGCCACGCCCAAGCTGGCATGGCGGAACTACCCGATCCTGCCGGTGCTGCGGGAGGCGCTGGGGGTGCCCTGCGCGCTGGATACGGATGTAAACGCCGCCGCGCTGTGCGAGGCGCGGCTGGGCGCCGCCCGGGGTGTGAAAAATGCCCTGTACCTGACGGTGGGCACCGGCGTGGGCGGGGGCGTGTACTGCGAGGGACGGCTGGTGCACGGCGGCATGCACCCGGAATGGGGGCATTTTCTGCTGCGTCCCCGGGAGGACGACCCCATGCCTCAGGGTGTGTGTCCGTACCATGCGGGATGTGTGGAGGGGCTGGCAAGCGGCCCTGCCATGGAAAAGCGCTGGGGCGTTTCCGCAAGGGAATTGCCGGCGGATCATCCTGCGTGGGATCTGGAGGCCTATTATCTGGCGCAGGTGTGCACTGTGGCGCTGATGACCCTGTCCACGGAGCGGATCATTCTGGGGGGCGGGGTGATGAGTCAGACCCGGCTGTTCCCCCTCATTCGCCGGAAGACGGCGGAAATGGTGAACGGTTACCTGTCCGGCCGCCATGCGACGGCGCTGGAGGAGACCATCGTTCCCCCTGCCTGCTTCCCGGACAGCGGACTGGTGGGCTCGCTGCTGCTGGGCGTGGAAGCGCTGCGCTGAAGCGGCTGAAGGTTCAGAATCAGACGCATTATAAAAAGACCGTATGCCGGAGGGCGTACGGTCTTTTCTGACGGCGGGAGAAGGGGGCGCGGGATGCGTTGGCGCGCCGCAGCCCGCTCCCGGACGGCGGTCATCCCATGAACGGCAGCGCGGGCAGCCACGAGGCGCCCGTCAATTGCAGCACGATGACGACCGCGCCCAGCACGCCCATGTACAGAGCAAACCAGTAAAAGGAGATGCGGTTGATGAGCCGCAGCATGTAGCGGATGGCCAGAAAGCCGCAGACGGCGGCCAGCAGCACGCCCACCACGACGGGCAGCAGGTTGGCACTCAGCACGGAGAAGGTGCCGCTTTCCACGGCGCTCTTGCCCTCCACCAGCAGGCTGCCCAGAATGGCCGGCGCGCTCATCATGAAGGAGAATTTGGCGGCCTTTTCACGGTTCAGACCGCTGGCGACGCCGCCCAGCAGGGTGGAGCCGCTGCGGCTGACGCCGGGCAGAATGGCCACCGCCTGCATCAGACCCATGGCCGCGGCGTGCTTGACCCCCACCTCCTGATCGCAGGCTGCGTGACGGCCTTTTTTGCTCAGCCGCTCGGTCAGCACAAGGAACAGGGCGGTGATCAGGAAGGCGATGCCCAGAAAACCGTTGCCGAACAGCGCGTCCATGGCGTCGCCCAGCAGCAGCGCCGCAATGAGGGCGGGCACGGAAGCGATAATCAGCAGCCCCAGCAGCCTGGAGCGGAACAGGTGCCGGAGCATGTTCCACCAGTCCTGCCAGAAGACCACGACCACCGCGGCCAGCGTGCCCACGTGCAGCAGCACGGTCAGAAGCAGCATCACGCTGCCGTCGCCGGACAGCCCCATCAGGTGCTGCGCCAGCTCCAGATGCCCGCTGGAGGAGATGGGCAGAAATTCCGCCAGACCCTGGACAATACCCAGTACGGCTGCCTGAAATACGTTCATGAAAAGACTTCCTTTCCTGTCTGAACAGATCAGCATTGACGGGTCAAGCATACCATATTTTTCCTCCTTCCGCAACGCGTGAGGAGAAAACGGATTGTAAAAAGTTGCGCCCGCCCCCGGGAGAGGTCTTCACGCACTTGAAAAAAAAGACGGTTTGGGGCATAATAGGAAAGGATTAACCAGTTTGGAGGAAAAAGGCGCGTGAAACACTTGAAACGGGCGCTGTGCCTGCTGGCGGCGCTGTGCCTGCTGTGCCCGCTGGCCGCTTCGGCCAAGGAGGGGCTGTATACTGCCATCATCACAAGGAATTATCCGGACAGCACCACCAGAGTCTATGCGCAGATGGACAAAAACAGCACCGTGCTGACCCAGCTCAACCCCGGCGCCAAGCTGGTGATCACCGCGGTGTATCCCGGCTGGGTGGAAGTGCAGCGGGGAAACAACGGGGTGGGGTATATCCTGCGTCACCGGGTGGACAACGTGGAGCCCATCGACCCGGTGAACACGCCCCACTACGGGGTGGAGTTTAATCAGTACTACACCGTCATTTCTCAGGATACGCTGGTCTACAGCGAGAAAAGCCGCACGTCGGAGACCCTTTCTGCCCTGACCCCCGGGGCAAAGGTGGCCTTTGTGGGCATGGAGGACGGCTGGGGCAAGCTGGTCTACAAGCGCCAGTACGGCTACATTGATACCCGCGACCTGAGCGTGCTCTACCCTGTGGCGAAAAATGCGGAGCTGGAGGGCAGCGACGAAATGCCCATCGCCGTGTACATGTCCTTCTTCAGCGATAATCCGCCCCGCATTCACAACCTGGCGCACTGCTGCGAGCGGCTCAACCGGGTGATGCAGCCGGGCGAGAGTCTGGACTTTAACGGTCAGGTGGGCCCGTTTTCGCTGGCCAACGGGTTCCAGAACGCGCCCATTCTGGTGGACGGTAAAACGGTGATGGGGCCGGGCGGCGGCTCCTGCCAGATCTCCAGCACCCTGTACAACGCTGTGCTGCAATTGCCCGGCATCACCGTGCTGGAACGCCACCCCCACGGCGCCAATGGGGCCACCTATCTGCCCCACGGTACCGACGCGTCCTCCGGCGCGCTGAACTTCCGCATCCAGAACGATTATGATTTCCCCATCCGGATTGACGCGTCCCTGCAGGATCTGGCGCTGTTCATGGCGATTTACAAGGAGGCAACTCAATGAAGAGGATACTGGCGCTGTGTCTGGCGCTGTGCTGCGTTTTTTCCGTTCCCCTTGCCCGCGCAGGGGCGGAGGACGACGCGCCCGCCTATACGGGCGTGACCCGGGTGGCGTGCAACATCCGCGCTGAAATGGATAAGAATTCCGCCGCGGTGGGGCAGATCCCCGCAGGGAAAAGGTTCGACATGTACTGGTGCGAGCCGACCTGGGCGTACGTGCGCTACAACGGCAAAACGGGCTACATCCGCCGCTCCTGCATTGAGCACGCCGAGCCGGTCGACCCTTCCACGACCCCGCCCTACGGGGTGGAGGTGTACGCCTATACCGCCGTGATGGCCGGGGATGCGCCCGTCATGAGCCAGATTGGCGGCGGGGAGACCCTCATCACCCTGCATGAAGGAGCGCGGGTGGCGCTCATCGGGCTGGAAAACGGCTGGGGCAAGCTGGTCTATCACCGCCAGTACGCCTACATTGACAGCCGGTGCTTTGCTTCCCTCCTGCCTACGTGGCGGGACGCGGAAAGCGCGGGGACGGACGCGCCCATCGCCGCCTTCGTATCCTTTTACAAGATTACCACGGACGAGGCGAATCTGGGACGGATGGAGAACATCCGGGTGGCCTGCGAAAAAATGTCGCAGATCGTGTTTCAGCCCGGCGAAGGGCTGGATTTCAACAAGCAGATCGGCCCCTACAACAAAAACAACGGATACTTCCCCGCCATTGTGCTGGTGGACGGCAAAAGCACGCTGGGCTACGGCGGCGGCACCTGTCAGGTGAGCAGCACCCTGTACAACACCGTGCTGCAGCTGCCCGGGCTGACCGTCACCATGCGCCGCGCCCACGGCCCCTCCGGCGCCAGTTACCTGCCTCACGGGGTGGACGCCGCGGTGGGCAACAGCAAGATCAATTTCAAATTCCGCAACGATTATGCTTTCCCGGTGCGCATCGACGCGTCCGCACAGGACGGCGCGCTCTACATTGCGATCTATAAAGTACAGGAATAAATGGAGGGATACGGAATGATCAAGGGCATTCATCATGTGGCGCTGCGCTGCTGCGGCAGGGAGCAGTTTGACCGGACGGTGCATTTTTACCGGGACGTGCTGGGGCTCAGGCCGTTCAGGGCATGGGGCGAAGGGGATAACGCCGCCGTCATGCTGTCGACGGGCAACGGCTGTCTGGAGATTTTTGCCAACGGGAAGGAACCCATGCCCCAGGGCGTGTGGCTGCATGTGGCGCTGGCGACGGACAACACCGACGATTGCATCCGCCGGGTGCGGGAAGCGGGCTATGAAGTGCATATTCCGCCGCAGGATGTGGACATCGCCTCCGAGCCCGTCTACCCGGTGCGGATTGCGTTCTGCCACGGACCGGCAGGGGAAGAAGTGGAGTTTTTTCAGGAACGGTAAAAAGAACCGGCAGGAAAGCCGCTTTTGCACAGGGGTGCGAAGGCGGCTTTTTTGCTGCGCGCTGCACCGGGACGGCAGCAGACAACAGGAAGATAACCGGCGGCCGGGGCAGCGTGCTGCGCCGGGGACAGGGCGCGTAAACGCGCCTGCGGAGGAAAAAAACGGTTCCGCCGTCTGCGGGCTTCACGTCCGGCACGGTCAAAGCGCGTTTGCGGGGGAGTGGTTCTGCCGCCTACGGCTTCACGTCCGGCACGGTCAAAGCGCGTTTGCGGGGGAGTGGTTCTGCCGCCTACGGCTTCACGTCCGGTACGGTCAAAACACGCCTGCGGGGAGAACGGACACGGTGCATCGAGGGGCTGTTCTGCATTGAAAAAGGTGTTTTCCCAAGGGGGCGGGCGGAGTACCTTCGGGGCGCGCGCGTCGGGGCGCAATGGCATTCTGACCGTCAGCTGCTGCGTGAAAACGGAAAAGCAACAATGTTAATTTTCTCATGGGGCACGGTCGGAAGCAAGAAATGTACCGTAAAGAAGAGGAATATAGGAATATCGTACGATAAAAAGGAATATAATCCTATTGAAAACGATTGACAATCAGCACAGAAAAGCGTATAATATCATCATAAAAAGTTAACAAAAATCATTTTCGCTAACCTCGTGCAAATGACAAATTGAGCAAATAACTTCCAAATCGACCATTTTGCAAAACTGCCGCCGACCAGCTGTTTTTTCTCTTTTTTATCTGATCTGCGCATTCTGTTTTCCGGCAAGACGAGGGGAGGAAGGAATTTGATTAAATCCGTCAATCCGATTCGGCAGAGCCCTAAAAAGAGTTTCTGGCAGAAAATGCGGGGAAACTGGGATCTGCTTTTGTTCTGCCTGCCCGGCATGATCATCACGCTGATCTATCATTACTATCCCATCTACGGGGTGCAGATCGCCTTCCGGAAGTTCAAACCCAAACGGGGCATATGGGGCAGCCAGTGGGTGGGGCTGGACAACTTTGTCCGTTTTTTCCGGTCGGCCAACGCCTGGCCCACCATCCGCAACACGCTGGTGCTGAGCGTCTATTCGCTGGCGGCCGCCTTTCCCGTGGCGGTCGTGCTGGCGCTCATGCTCAACTCCCTGCGGCACCGCCGCTACCGCCGTCTGATCCAGATGGTCACCTATGCGCCCCATTTCATTTCCACCGTGGTCATGTGCGGTATGCTGATGCTGTTCCTTTCCGTCCGTACGGGGGCGGTCAACACCATCATCAAAATGATGGGGGGCGAGGCCATCAACTTTATGGGCAAAAGCTACATGTGGCGGCACATTTATGTGTGGAGCGGGGTGTGGCAGTCCATGGGCTGGTCGTCGGTCATTTATTTCGCCGCCCTTTCCGGGGTGTCGCCGGAGTATCATGAGGCCGCCATCGTGGACGGCGCCACCAAGTTCCAGCGCATTGTGCACATTGACATCCCCTTTCTGGTGCCCACCATGACCATGCTGCTCATTCTCAACTGCGGCAGCATCCTGTCAGTGGGCTTTGAAAAGGCCTATGCGCTGCAGAATGACCTGAATATCGGCGTATCCGAGATCATTTCCACCTACGTGTACAAGATCGGTCTGATCCAGCGGGACGTGTCCTTTTCCACCGCCATCGACCTGTTCAATTCCGTGGTCAATTCCATCCTGCTGGTAACGGTGAACGCAATCACCCGGAAAATGGGTGACAACAGTCTGTTCTGAGGGGAGGGCGCGTATGGACGCGGTGCATGTGAAAAGAAAAAAGGTCGGGCGCTGCCGCAGCGACGTGGTGTACGATACCGTCATTTTTATCCTGCTGACGGCGGTGCTGCTGATCGTGGCCTATCCGCTGTATTTCGTCGTCATTTCCTCCATCTCCGATCCCATCGCCGTCGCCAACGGGGACGTGACGTTCTACCCCGTCGGCTTTACGCTGGACGGATACCGGGAGGTGTTCAAGACCAACACCATCGTGCGGGGGTTCGCCAATTCCCTGCTGTACACCGTGGTGGGGGTGTGCATCAATCTGGCGGTGACGCTGCCCACCGCCTACGCGCTGAGCCGCCGGGATTTTGCGCTGAAAAAGCCCATCACCATTTTTTACCTCATCACCATGTTTGTCGGCGGCGGCATGATGCCCACCTACCTGACCATCAAAAACACCGGGCTGCTCAACACCATGTGGGCGCTGGTGATACCGGGCGCCATGGGCGTATATAATATGATCGTGGCGCGTACCTTCTTTGTGACCACCCTCCCGGTGGAGCTGCTGGAGGCGGCCAAGCTGGACGGCTGCGGCAATACCCGGTTTTTCTTCCACATCGTCATGCCGCTGTCCGGCGCCATCACGGCCATTCTGGTGCTGTACTACGGGGTCGGGCACTGGAACAGCTATTTCAGCGCGCTGCTCTACATTTCCGACCGGGAAAAGTGGCCGCTGCAGCTGGAACTGCGCAACATTCTTCTGCTGAACACCAACACCATGACAAAAGAACTGGTCACCGAGGAAATGCGGGCGGAACAGGCGCGCCGGGAGGCGCTGGCCAGCATGATGAAATACTCGCTGATCATCGTTTCCTCCATCCCGGTGCTGGTCATCTATCCCTTCGTGCAGAAGCACTTTGTCAAGGGCGTGATGATCGGCTCGGTCAAGGGATAAAAGGAGAATGTAACGCCGGCGCGACCGGCGTACAAAATATCGTCTGCAAGGAGGTACACACCATGAAGAAACTGGCACTGCTGCTGGCAGCCATCCTGCTGCTGTCCTGCTGCTCGGCGCTGGCGGAGTTTGACGAGAAGCTCAACCTGACCGGGCTGCCCATCTGGAGCGGCGATACCCCCGCCGAGTTCACCCTGATGATCGACGACAGCTACGACGGCGAACGCGTGATCTACGACATTCTGGAAAAGCAGACCAACGTGCACGTCAAGCTGAACCTGGCCCCCTATCAGGTGCAGCTGGAGAAGCTGAGTGTGGCGCTGTCCACCGGTGATTACGATCAGGTCATCGCCGGCTGGCTGCTGGGCGCCAAGGACGTCATTGACATGGGCATGAACGGCGACGGCACCTTCTGGGCGCTGGAAGACTACATCGCCAAGTACGCGCCCAATATTGAGGCCGTGCTGAACCTGCCCGGCGTGCGGGAGTCCATGACCCTTCCTGACGGGCATATCTACACCGTGCCCTACGTGGTGGGCGAGCCGGAGTGCACCTTCAAGGTGTACATCAATCAGGTGTGGCTGGAAAATCTGAAACTGGAAATGCCGACCACCCCGGAAGAACTGAAAAAGGTGCTCATTGCCTTCAAGGAGCAGGACGCCAACGGCAACGGCGACCCAACGGATGAAATTCCCTTCGGCGGCGACACCAACAACCTGAACCTGGGCATGTGCGCCGGCTGGTTCGGCATTGAAGCGGTGGACAACAACGGCTATCCCTTCTTTGCCAAGAAGGACGGCAAGCTGTTCTTCTCCGCCAACAAGCCCGAGTTCAAGCAGTTCATTGAATTCTTTGCCGACCTGTACAAGGAAGGCCTGATTGATCCCGAAATGTTCACGCAGGATCTGGAGACCTGGAAGGCCAAGGGCAACAAGGATCTCTACGGCGTGTGCATCGGCTACGGCCCGGGCGACTGGTACACCAACTACGAAAAGGGCACCCCCGAGTATGAAAAGTACGGTGAGAACGCCTTCACCTGCCTGCCCGTGCTCAAGGGCTGCGACAATCCCCTGTTCCACCGCAACTCCAACGGCGTGACCCTGTTCCGCACCCAGCTTGCCATCACGGACAAGGCGGACGAACAGACGCTGGTGCTGATTCTGCGCTGGCTGGATAACCTGTATGTGGAAGAAAATTCCGTGCAGGCGACCAACGGCCCCATGGGCATCAAGTTCAACAAGATCGGCGACCACCTCTACAAGAACATCTATCATAAGGTGGGCGAGGATGGCTGGACGCAGGAAGACGAAGACAAGTACGGCTGGGCGCTGTGCTTCACCCAGTCCATGCCCCGCAACCCCGGCGATGCAGTCATTCTGCCCTATGATCAGGATGAACCGGAAGTGTCCTTCATGGATATGTGCGACGACGCGTACCGTCCCTATCTGACCGAAATGTTCAAGGCCACCTGGGGCAGCGACGAGAGCAAGGCCGAGCGCAAGGCCACGCTGGTGACGGACATCAAGGATTACGTCAAGAGCAAGATCGCCCAGTGGGTGTCCGGCGAAGCGGATGTGAACGCCGAATGGGACGCCTATTGCACCCAGCTGGAGACCTACGGTCTGACCGAACTGACGGAAATTTTCGCCGAGGAGCAGGGTCTGGAAATCCACGAAAACAACTGACCCCTGCGGCGGGAAGCGTATCGGCGCAATGAACCTGCGCCGGTAAAAAACGGTGCAAAAAAGAAGGGCTGCCTGGGGGCAGCCCTTCTCAGATTTTCAGGAAAGCGCAAGGGAGAAAAAACGGCGCGTCCTAAGGGGCGTCGGCTCCCTCGCGCCCTCGTCCGTGCTGCGTCTGCCCTCCGCTTCGCCTCCCTTGCGCCGTCAAAGGGTGCAGCGGGTGCGGCAATGCGGAGGGCGGGCGCGTCCGCGGGTCACGGGTGCTTCAGCCGTTTGCGGCGGGTGGGCTGGGGCTTTTGTACGGGCGCATCGCCCCGCAGGGCAAACAGCTGGTCGCGCAGCTTGGCGGCCTTCTCAAATTCCATCTGAGAGGCGGCGGTGAGCATCTGATCCTCCAGCTGGCGGATCCAGGCGCTCTTTTCGTCCTCTGCCATGGCGTCGGGCAGGTCGTCGGTCGCCTTGTCGGTGATCTCCAGCAGGGCGCGCACCGTGCTTTTCACGCTTTCGGGGGTGATGTGGTGGGCTTCGTTGTAGGCCTCCTGCAGCGCCCGGCGGCGGTTGGTTTCGGTGATGGCGCGCATCATGCTGTCGGTCACCACGTCCGCGTACATGATGACCCGTCCGTCCACGTTGCGGGCGGCGCGGCCGATGGTCTGGATGAGGCTGGTCTCCGAACGGAGAAAGCCCTCCTTGTCCGCGTCTAAAATAGCGACCAGCCCCACCTCGGGCAGGTCGAGCCCCTCGCGGAGCAGGTTGATGCCTACCAGCACGTCGTATTCGCCCATCCGCAGCTCGCGGATGAGCTTGGTGCGCTCCATGGTCTGGATGTCGCTGTGCAGATAGCGCACCCGGATGTGCATTTCGTCCAGATAATCCGTCAGCCGCTCGGCCATCTTCTTGGTGAGGGTGGTGGCCAGCACCCGGTACCCTTTTTCCACGGTGGTGTTGATCTCGCCCACCAGATCGTCCACCTGACCGGTGGCGGGGCGCACAATGATGCGGGGGTCAATGAGCCCCGTGGGGCGGATGATCTGCTCTACCGTCTGTTCCGAGCGGCTCTGTTCGTAGGGACCGGGGGTGGCGGAGACGAAAATGACCTGCTTGACCCGCTGCTCAAATTCGTCGAACTTCAGCGGACGGTTGTCGTAGGCGCTGGGCAGCCGGAAGCCGTAGGATACCAGCGCTTCCTTGCGGGCGCGGTCGCCTGCGTACATGGCGCGGATCTGGGGAATGGTCACATGGCTTTCGTCGATCATCACCAGAAAGTCGCCGGGAAAATAGTCCAGCAGACAGAAGGGCGCGTCCCCCTCCTGCCGGCCGTCAAAATAACGGCTGTAGTTTTCGATGCCCTGACAATAGCCGATCTCCCGCATCATTTCAATGTCATAGCGGGTGCGCTGGGCAATGCGCTGCGCCTCCAGCAGCTTTCCTTCCGCTTCAAACTGGGCGACCCGGTCGGCAAGATCCTTCTCGATGCGGGCAATGTTCCGCTCCCGATCCTCCGTGCTGGTGGCGTAGTGGGTGGCGGGGTAGATGGGCGCGTGCTGGGTGGTGCGCAGCGCCTGACCGGTGGTGATGGCAAATTCCCGGATGCAGTCGATCTCGTCGCCGAAAAACTCCACCCGGATACCAAAATCGCGCTGATCCGCAGGGATGATCTCCACTGTGTCGCCTTTTACACGAAAATTTCCGCGTTCAAGCGCCACATCGTTGCGCTCGTACTGAATTTCCACCAGCTTGCGGAGCAGGGCTTCCAGCTCCATGTGCATGCCGGGGCGCAGGGAGATCATCTGCCCTTCGTATTCGCTGGGGTCGCCCATGGAATAAATGCAGCTGACCGAGGCGACAATGATTACGTCCCGGCGCTCCCGCAGGGCGGCGGTGGCGCTGTGGCGCAGCCGGTCGATCTCGTCGTTGATGGAGGCGTCCTTTTCAATGTAGGTGTCGCTGGAGGCGATGTAGGCCTCCGGCTGATAATAATCATAGTAGCTGACGAAATACTCCACTGCGCTGTCCGGAAAGAAGGAACGGAACTCGCTGCACAGCTGGGCGGCCAGGGTCTTGTTGTGGGCGATGACCAGCGTGGGCTTCTGCACCCGCTGGATGACCGAGGCCATGGTAAAGGTCTTGCCCGAGCCGGTCACGCCCAGCAGGGTCTGGCAGGGCATGCCGGCCAGCACGCCTTTGGCCAGCGCGTCGATGGCCTGCGGCTGGTCGCCCCGGGGCGCATAGGGTGCTTTCAGCACAAATTTTCCGTTTTGCGGGGTTTCGGACACGGTGCTCCTCCTTTCCCGCCGGCAGGCTTCCGGGAACTGCGGACGGAAACGCGAATAAATGTTCCTATTCAGTATACCACGTTTTCTAACTTTTGCCAACGAATATTTTTTGGCTGGGAGGCGATGAAAGCGCCGCCGTGAAGCGGGGTTATGCAGCCAATTTGTGCGCCCTGCGGGCTTTGCGGGGCGGCGCGCCGCCGTTTTTTCGATCAACCCGGGGACACAATGGAACCGGCGCCAATGAAAAGTCCGGAGGTGTCCCCATGGCAGAGTATTCCATTTTGCACTCGCCCAGATTGTCGGGCGAGGCGTCCGTCGGCGTGAGTAAAAACGCCGCGCTTCCCATTCTGGCCGCCGCGCTGATGACGCGGGAGGAGGTCTTTCTGCATCATCTGCCCGATCTGAGCGACGTGCGGCACATGTGCGGCATCCTGGCCGCCTGCGGGGCGGAGGTGGAGGCAAAGCCCGAAGGCGTGCGGGTCTGCGCCCGGGACGCCCATAGCCCGGACGATCAGGAGCTGTTCCGCACCATGCGGGCGTCGGTGCTGACGCTGGGACCCCTGCTCGCCCGGTGCGGCGAGGCGTCGCTGGGGCTGCCCGGCGGCTGCGCCATCGGTCAGCGCCCCATCGACCTGCACGTGAAGGGGCTGCAGAAGCTGGGCGCGCAGGTGGTCACCGAGGGCGGTCTGGTACGGGCGCAGGGCAGGCTGAGCGCCGCGAACGTGTATCTGGATTTTCCCAGCGTGGGCGCGACGGAAAACCTGGTGATGGCCGCCGCGCTGACCCGCGGGGTGACCCACGTGGAAAACGCGGCCAAGGAGCCGGAGATCGTGGATCTGTGCCAGTTTTTGAATCAGTGCGGCGCGCGCATCGCGGGGGCGGGCACGGCCAATATTACAGTGGAGGGGGTGGAGCGGCTGCACGGCACGGCCTATACCCCCATTCCGGATCGGATCGAGGCGGGCACGCTGGCCTGCGCCGCCGCCCTGACCGAGGGCAGCGTGCTGCTGTGCGGCGCGGACGCAGGGCACATGCGGGCGCTGCTGTTCAAGCTGCAGGAAATGGGGCTGATCGTACAGGAGGATGCAAAAGGCCTGCGGCTGCGGGGGCGGGCGCGGCATCCCATCGAGGTACGCACTTTATCCTACCCCGGCTTTCCCACCGACATGCAGGCGCCCATGATGACCGTGGCGACGCAGGTGCCCGGGCTGAGCGTGTTTTTGGAGACCATTTTTGAAAACCGCTACATGCACGTGGTGGAATTGTCCCGTATGGGGGCGAATATCCGGGTGGAGGGTCAGCTGGCGCTCATTCAGGGCGGACGCGGGCTGCGGGGCGCTGCGGTGAACGCCACCGACCTGCGGGCTGCCGCGGCGCTGATGCTGGCCGGGCTGTGCGCCGAGGGAGAGACCGTGCTGAACGACCCGGCGGGGCATCTGGTGCGGGGATACGACCACCTTGAGGCCAAACTGTGTCAATTAGGGGGCAGGGTGCGGGTAAACGCTTGACAAAGCGGGTTTGTTCCTTATAATGAACATGAACTGCCCGGAGAGACGGGCATGCTACGAAAGGAGCCGATCATGAAAGAAGAGAAAACGCCGAAAAAACCGTTGCTTTATTACTACGGTCTGGCGATGCTCATCATTCTGCTGCTGAATGTGTTCGTTTTTCCTGCGCTTTTGCAGAAACAGGTGACCGAAACCAGCTACGACCAGTTCCTGACCCTGCTGGATCAGGGCAAGGTGCGTCAGGTGGCGCTGGAAGAAAGTGGCAATTCCATCGTGTTTGAGGTGGAGGACGCGGCGGGCAAGGTGGCCTACGGCCGCACCGGCGTGTGGCCGGGGGATACGTCCCTGACGGACAAGCTGCTGGCCAAGAACGTCACCTTCGCGGCGGAAATCCCCACGCAGGCGTCGCCGCTGATGAGTTTCCTTGTTTCGTTTGTGCTGCCCGTCATTTTCTTTGTGGCGGTGGGGCAGCTGCTCATGCGTTCCATGCAGAAGCGGATGGGCGGCACCAACGCCCTGATGCTGGGCAAGAACAATAACAACGCCCGCATCTATATCGAGTCCCAGACGGGCAAGACCTTCAAGGACGTGGCGGGGCAGGACGAGGCCAAGGACGCGCTGAGCGAGATTGTGGATTTTCTGCATAACCCGGGCAAGTACGCCGCCATCGGCGCCAAGCTGCCCAAGGGCGCGCTGCTGGTGGGACCTCCCGGTACGGGCAAGACCCTGCTGGCCAAGGCGGTGGCGGGTGAGGCCAAGGTGCCCTTCTTCTCCATTTCCGGTTCGGAATTTGTGGAGATGTTCGTGGGCATGGGCGCGGCCAAGGTGCGCGACCTGTTCAAGCAGGCCGGTGAAAAGGCGCCCTGCATCGTGTTTATCGACGAAATCGACACCATCGGCAAAAAGCGGGACGGCGCTATGCCCGGCGGCAACGACGAGCGGGAGCAGACCCTGAACCAGCTGCTGGCCGAAATGGACGGCTTTGACGCCACCAAGGGCGTGGTCATTCTGGCGGCGACCAACCGTCCGGAGATTCTGGATCCCGCTCTGCTCAGACCCGGCCGGTTCGACCGCCGCATTCCTGTGGAGCTGCCCGACCTGCAGGGGCGCACCGCCATTTTGAAGGTGCATGCGGGCACGGTGAAGATGGAGCCCGGCGTGGATCTGCAGGCGGTGGCGCGCGCCACCTCCGGCGCTTCCGGTGCGGAGCTGGCCAACATTATCAACGAAGCGGCGCTGCGCGCCGTGCGTCAGGGCCGCAGTGCGGTCTCTCAGGCGGATCTTGAGGAGAGCGTGGAAACCGTGATCGCCGGCATGCAGCGGAAAAACGCGGTCATTTCCGAAAAGGAAAAGCGGGTCATCGCCTATCACGAGATCGGCCATGCGCTGGTGGCGGCCAAACAGAAGAACGCTGCGCCCGTGACCAAGATCACCATCATTCCCCGTACCTCCGGTGCGCTGGGCTATACCATGCAGGTGGAGGAGGACGAGCGGGTGCTTCTGTCCCGGGAGGACGCCATGATCCAGCTGACCACCTTGACCGGCGGCCGTGCGGCGGAGGAAGTGGTGTTCAATCTGGTGACCTCCGGCGCGTCCAACGACATTGAAAAGATTACCCGCCTTGCCCGTGCCATGGTGACCCGGTACGGTATGAGCCAGCATTTCGGCATGGTGGCGCTGGAAACGGTGCAGAACCAGTATCTGGGCGGCGACGCTTCGCTGGCCTGCAGCGCTGAAACGGCGACCGCCATCGATCAGGAAGTGCGCCAGATCGTCAATACCGCCCATGAAAACGCGGTGAACATCCTCAAGGCCAACGAGGGCAAGCTGCACGAGCTGGCGGAGTACCTGCTGAAGAAGGAGACCATTACCGGCGAGGAGTTCATGAACATTCTCAACGCGCCGGCCGGACAGGAAAGCGCCGTGGAAAAGGCCTGACGCAACGGCCGCCCTCCTGCGGAACAACCATAAAGACGGAAGCCCGCTCCCCCGAGGAGCGGGCTTTTTGCAATATGGACGCAGGAAAACACGGAGGTCGCCGCGCCTCCGCAAAGCAGGCGCTGGATTATGCTGTTGACGGAGGATCGCCGCGCCCTGTGGAGCGGGGGGCGTTTCTGCAAAGTCATGAAACAAAAAGAGGATCGCCGCGCCCCATGGAGCGGGCGTTTGACGGGACGGGGCGGGAGCGAGAGGGAAAATTCCCGTCTGCGGCGGCTGTTTGGCGGGGCAAAGGATTGACAAGGAGGGAAGGAATAACGTAAAATAAAAGCTGGAGACGAGCGTCCGGGCAAAGCGGGCTCCGGCGCGGGTCGAAAGGAGCTTTATGGAGCAATTGCCTGTGGTGCGTACGGTGAAGGGCGCGCTGATCAGCGCGGCGGTGTTTGCGGCCCTGATGGGACTGTGCGCAACCCCTTTTGTACTGTGGATCATTCCCCTGATGTATCTGTTCGGCGCGTGCGCGGTAGCCACGGTCGCGCTGGCGCAGGGACTTCTGCCCGGCGCGTTCGCGCTGCTCTGCTGCGGCGGCGGGGCGTATCTGGCCTTTGGACAGGCGGGCGCGCTGCTGGCGCTGGGCTTTGCAGGGCTGCCTGCGGTCGCACTGTGCATTCTTGCCGCCCGCAGGGTGCCTTTCTGGAAAATGACGGGCGCGCTGGTGGTGTTGCAGGGGGTGTGCCAGGTGGCGCTCCTGATGATCCTGCAGGCGCAGGTGACGGGCAGCGTGTATCAGGCCGCCGGCCGGGCGGCCGTGAACTGGATGCAGGAGCAGGAGGTGTGCGACAGCCTGCTGGTCTCCCTGTACCGTTACGGACTGATCGGGATGGAGGACGCCCTCAAGGAAAACGCGCTGGTGGCCGTGATGGGCGGATACGTCCTGTCCGACGCGGCGCGGGCGGATATGCTTTTGTCGCTCAACACGCTGGTCGCCGGTCTGCTGGAAGGGCTGGTGCCGTCGCTGCTGGTCTCGCAGAGCATATATGGCGGCGTTCTGACCGCTGCGCTGCCTCTGAAATGCGCCGGCAGGGCGTACACCCGTGCGGCGGTGCGGGAGGAAGGTCAGGAAAAGCGGGGACTGGTGCGCAACCTGCCCGTCCCGGATGTGGGCATGCCGCCTTTTGAAAAATGGTTTCTCCCCCGGGGCTGGGGCAGCCGGGTGGGGGTACTGGCGCTGGGCTACGTGCTGAGCATGGTGACCGACGGTGCAATGGCCGTGCTGGGGCAGATGCTCTGCGGGGTGTTTTCCGCCGTGTATACCGTTCAGGGGCTGAGCACGCTCAACTTCCTGCAGCGGAAGCGGGGAGCGCGCCGGGGCTGGCGTATTGCCGCCCCCGTTCTGATGATGTGCTTCCTGCCCACCGCTACGCTCATTTTAGGGCTGGCCGATCAGGTGCTGAACCTGCGCATGCTCCGTCCCCTGCCGCCTCAGAAGCGGCCGGATGACGACGATTTTGACGATTTTTAAGGAGGAAAAACAAATGAAGGTCATTCTGCTTTGCGATGTGAAGGGAACCGGTAAGAAAGACGAAATTGTCAACGTGTCCGACGGGTATGCCCGTAATTTTCTTTTCCCCAAGCGCTTTGCGGTGGAGGCCACGGCGGGCGCGTCCAAGGAAATCGAGCGCAAGCGGGCGGCGGAGCGGCAGCGGGAAATGGAGCGCCGCGCCGATGCGGAAAAGAAGGCCGGCTCCCTGCGGGGCAAGGTGATCACCCTGACGGCCAGGTGCGGCAGTCAGGGACGGCTCTACGGCAGCGTGACGGGCGCGGAAGTGGCCGAGGCGCTGGAAAAGCAGTACGGCGTGAAGGTGGATAAGCGGAAAATCGACCTGAACGACACCATCCGCACCGTGGGCGAATACGAAGCGGTGGTCAAGCTGTATCCTGAGATCAGCGCCAAAATGACGGTGCATGTGACCGGCGGGGAAGGCTGAAGACCATGAGCGAGACCGTTGCGGCCGTGCGGCCGCTGCCCCACAGTCTGGATGCGGAGCGCAGCGTGCTGGGCGCCATTTTGCAGGACGGCGCGGCCATGATGGCGGCGGCGGAAAGCCTGACGGCGGAGGATTTTTTCACCCCCGCCCATCAGACCATTTTTACGGCGGCGCTGTCGCTGAGCCGTCAGTCCATGGCGGTGGATCTGGTGACCATGGACGCGGAGCTGCGCCGTCAGGGGCGGCTGGTGGCCGTAGGCGGCGCGGAGTATCTGGTGGAGCTGGTTCAGTTCGTGCCTACCACCGCCAACGTACGCTACTACATTCGCATCGTGCAGGAAAAGGCGACCCTGCGCAGGCTGATCGAGGCGGCGCGGGGCATTGAAAGCGAATCCTTTTCTCAGGAGGACGACCTGCCGGATATTCTCAACCATGCGGAAAAGCGGATCTTCGACATCGCCATGCGCCGCACGGGAGAGGAAAGCCTCAAGCCCATCAAAGAGGTGCTGCTGAACACCTTTACCCAGATCGAGGAATACGCCCGGCTCAAGGGCGGGGTGTCCGGCGTACCCACCGGATTTTACGATCTGGATAACCTGCTGACCGGTCTGCACGGGGGCGAACTGATCCTGGTGGGCGCCCGTCCGTCCATGGGCAAGACCAGCTTTGCCATCAACATCGCTACCCACGCCGCCCTGAAAAAGAAAAAGGTGGCCGTGTTTTCGCTGGAAATGCCCCGGGAGCAGATCGCCCTGCGCATGCTTTGCGGCGACGCCCGGGTGAACATGCAGGCCGTCCGGCAGGGCACGCTGCGGGATGAGGACTGGATGAAGCTGGCCAAGTCGCTGGGCCCCCTGTCCGCAAGCGATGTGTATATTGATGACACGGCGGGGCTGTCGCCCACGCAGGTGCGCTCCCGCTGCCGGCGGCTGATGATGGATCACGGGCTGGATCTGATCATCATCGACTACCTGCAGCTGATGGCGGCGGACGGCCGGGTGGAGAACCGTCAGCTGGAGGTCAGCGAGATCTCCCGCGGTCTCAAGGCCATTGCGCTGGAACTGAAGGTGCCCCTCATCGCCTGCGCCCAGCTGTCCCGCGCCAATACTCAGCGCGCGGTGAAAAAGCCCATGCTGAGCGACCTGCGCGACTCCGGCTCCATCGAGCAGGACGCGGATGTGTGTATGTTTCTGCACAGGGAGTCCTACTACGACGACACCGTGCAGGAAAAAAACGTGGCGGAGGTCATTGTGGCCAAGCAGCGCAACGGCCCGCTGGGCACCATCAAGGTGGCGTGGCTGGGCGAATATACCCTGTTTGACAATCTGGCCGGCGGCGGTCTGGTGCAGGGCTGAGCCGTCTGCAAGGGCGCGCGTAAGCCGCCCTTTTTCCGAATAGGACGCGAATAAACAATCAATCATATAAAGGGGTCTGTTTCATGGAACAACAACGGCTTTCCGCGATGGTCAAGGACATGCGCTTTGAGGGCTTCCTGCTGGTGCGTATGGCCGAGCAGCGCTCCTCCTCCAACGGCAGCAAGTATCTGGACATGACGCTGTGCGACAAATCCGGCGACCTGAACGCCAAAATGTGGGACGGCACCGTCAACCCGCCCAAGGTGGGCAGCGTGGTGAAGGTGCGGGCGACCATTCAGGAATACAACGGACGATTGCAGATGCGGGTGGAAAAAATGCGTCCCAGACAGGAAGGGGACGACGCGCCGCTGGACGCACTGATGCCCTGCGCGCCGGAAAAGCCCGAGGCAATGTTCGCGGAGATTCAGGCGGCGATCGACGAAATGACCTGGGAAGACCTGAAAAAGCTGACACGGGAGATGGTGAACGCAGTTCGCGAAAAGCTGATGTATTTTCCTGCCGCCCAGCGGCTGCATCACGCCGAGCGCAGCGGGCTGATGCACCACACCACCTCCATGCTGCGGGTGGCCAGGGCGGTGCTGCCCCTGTATCCCTTCCTGAACGGCGACCTGCTCTGCGCCGGGGTGATCGTGCACGACCTGAGCAAGACCGTGGAAATGCTCTCCGATGAGGCGGGCAATGTGACGGATTATTCCAAGGAAGGGCTTCTGCTGGGACATCTGGTGGACGGTGTGGCGCAGGTGCGTCTGGCCGCGCAGCGGGCAGGGGTGGAAGGGGAATGCGTGACCCTTCTGTCCCACATGGTCATTTCCCACCACGGGGTGCCGGAGTTCGGCTCGCCCCGGGCGCCCATGTTCCCCGAGGCGGAAATGCTGCACATGATCGACGATATGGACGCGAAAATGAACGAAATGGAAGGCGTGCTGCGGCGTACGCCCGCAGGCGCGTTTTCGGAGAAGATCTGGTCGCTGGACCGTCGGCTGTATCACCCCCTGTATCCGGAAAAGACGGAGGGGACGGAAGGTGCGGCGCAGGCGGCCGGAAAAACCGCGGCGGCCGGAAAGCCTGAGGCTGCGCCTGCTCGCAGCGGACAGACGGAGAAGCCCCGTTACCCCCGGCCGGACGCGCAGCAGGCTTACGAAGGGCTTTTATAAGCCTGTCCGGGATGCGGCGGCGGAAGCAAAGCAATTTTTTCTGTAAAAAAGCATGTTTTTTTCGTGAAACGAGCCGGAACAATCTTGACGAAAATATCAATAATTGTTACAATACAATTAACCGTATGGCATTTTCCCCGGAAGGCGTCCGTCCGGCGCTTTCAGGTCAAGGAGGTTTGAACCCGATGAAACATGCGCTGACCCGAAAAGGACTGCTCTGCATTCTGCTGCTTGCGCTGGCGCTCGGTCTGTGCGCCTGCGCTCAGGGAACGCCGGAGGCGCAGGATACGCCCCTGCCTCAGCAGCAGGATCCCCTGACGGTGACCGACGCGCCGACCGACGATCCGCTGCCCGCAGGGTACGACCCTACCAGCGAGGAGGACGACGGTCCCAGTTATCAGGGCGGTGAATACAACGAAATGGGGCAGGCTGTTTCCGCGGGCGCCACGGCGATCCCGCTGGATCCCATTGATATGCCCACCGCGACGCCCCGTCCCGAGCTGACCTTCACCTATACCAAGGTGACGCTGGATGGGCTGGGGCTGACCTTTGAAATTCCCGGAACCTTCGTCATGGACGACAGCGTGGCGGGGCAGGTGACGTTTACCGACCCCAACACCCTGGACAAGGTCAACGCGACGATCACGGTCAGAATTGCCGCCGTGGCCAGCGATTATAAGGTGGACGACGTGAAGACCGAGCTGCAGAATACGCTCAGCGCCATGGGACAGTACAACTATACCAAGTGGGAAGTGAGCGACCCCACCGCCCGCAAGCTGCTGAACAAGGACGGCTATTACGCCGATTACCGGGGCGTCATGACTGACGGCACCATTGTGCGCGGACGGGTGCAGATGTCCCTGCTGGACGATAACCGTCTGCTCAGCGTGTCCATGAATTGCCCCGGCTGGTTCAACACCAGCTATCAGAAAGTATTCGCCCAGCTGCGCAGCACGCTGGAAAGCGTCACCGCCGGGCAGTAAACCGTTTCCCCTGCCGGGCACGGCCGAAGACCGTGCCCGGATTTTATGTGTCCGCCCTGCGGCGCCCCGGAAGGAAAGGGCGCGCGGGCTGTCGGAACAGAAAACAGCTGCGCGCATGCTGCGCGACGGAAAGGAACATGATTTTGTGAGCACATCCCGTTTCGCCCTGTTTGTAGATCTGGAAAACTGCGGCGCCAAGGCCGCGACCCTCAACAGCATTCTGGAAAAGGTGAAAATAAGAGGCGACATCCTGCTGGGCAAGGTGTACGGCTATACCGACCGTTTCAGCGACCTGAAGGAAATCCTGCTGAGCAACACCTTCTCGGTGGTGCCCTCCATCCGCTACGGCATCTCCCAGAAAAACAACGCGGACATTCTGCTGGTCATCGACGCGCTGGAGGTGGCCTACACCAACCCCCTCATCGACAGCTTCTGCATCGTGTCCGGCGACAGCGATTATACGCCGCTGGTAGGGCGGCTCAAAAGCATGGGCAAGTTCGTGCTGGGCATTTCCCGCAGCGAGGTGGCCAGCTCCATTTTCATCAACGCCTGCAACGAATTCCAGTTTCTGGAAAGCGTGAACGCCGCCAACCGGGACGACCGCCGCAAGCGCTCCGCCGCCAAGGACGAGCCGCTGGACGACGCGGGGCTCAATAAGCTGCTGGAGGGGATTCTGGCCGAGCAGGACGAGGACGAAATGTACGCCAGCGAGCTCAAGGGCGTGCTTTTGCGCCTGCGGCCGGATTTCAATGAAAAATCCTTCGGCTGCGCCAGCTTCGGCAAGCTGCTGACCAAGCTGTCCCAGAAGTTCGGCACGCTGAAGATCAAAAACGATAATTACAACGTGCTGGTGTCGCTGGGTACGGAGGAAACCGAGCCGAAAAACGCCGCCCAGATGACACGGGAAAACTGGCAGGAGGTTTTCCGCGAGCAGCTGCGCCGCTACAAGGACGACGGCTTCGAGCGGGTGAATCCCTCCATCCTCAAGGCGGATATTCAGGCCGCCTATCCGGATTATTCCGAGCGGCTCATCGGGTTCAAGCGCTTTTCCGATGTGCTCAAGAGTCTGGAAAAAAGCGGTCTGCTGGCGCTGGAGACCGATCATCAGAACAACATGCTCATCCGCATGCTGTAACGCGTCCTTGTCCGCCCCATCGGCAAAAAGGCGCCGTGTTCAGCCTCCGGGCATTTTCGGATGAAAAACGCATCCGTCGGCGCGGCCGCCGGGGCTTGACGAAACGGCGCAAAAGAGGTATGATGTTTTTATTGCAGAGAAGGAGAGAGTAGTCCCGGAAAGCCTGCAGAGAGCGTTCGGAGGGTGCAAGAACGCGGCGGAAGGGGATGAACATGGCTCCGGAGCACGCGGGTGCAAGCACGTTCAGCCCCGCCGGGTCGCGCCGATATCCGCGGCTTAACGAAGGCACGGTTCGCTGCGCATGCCGCGGCGCCGGGCAAAACAGGGTGGTACCGCGTTGACACACGCCCCTGCATCTCTCTCAAGGGATGCGGGGGCGTTTTTTCAAAAAGAACGCGCCGGCAGCCCGAAAAAACGACCGTCATTCATCATGAAAGGAAAGCGTGATTGCATATGTGCGACGCCTGCAGCGAGAAAAAGACCTTCTACGTCACGACCCCCATCTACTACCCCTCCGGCAACATGCACATCGGCCACACCTACACCACCGTGGCCGCCGATACCCTGCGCCGCTTTAAAAAACTGACGGGGTACGACGCCTATATGCTCACCGGTACCGACGAGCACGGGCAGAAAATCGAGCGCAAGGCGCAGGAAAAGGGCGTGTCGCCTCAGGCCTACGTGGACGAGATCGTCGCCAATACCAAGGAATTGTGGAAGCTGATGGAGGTGGAGTACGACGACTTCATCCGCACCACCGACGAGCGGCATGTGAAGGCCGTGCAGAAGATTTTCCGCCGTTTCTACGAGCAGGGCGACATTTACAAGAGCGCCTACGAGGGGCAGTACTGCGCCCAGTGCGAAGCGTTCTGGACGCCCACCCAGCTCAAGGAGGGCAACCTGTGCCCCGATTGCGGCCGTCCCACCGAGCTGGTGCGGGAGGAAAGCTATTTCTTCAGGATGAGCAAGTATCAGGACTGGCTGATGGACTACATCACCGCCCATCCCGATTTTATTCAGCCTGCCAGCCGCGCCAACGAGATGATCAACAATTTCCTCAAGCCCGGTCTGCAGGATCTGTGCGTCAGCCGCACCAGCTTCAAGTGGGGCATCCCCGTGGATTTTGATCCCAAACACGTGGTATATGTGTGGATCGACGCGCTGACCAACTATATCACCGCACTGGGCTATACCACCGATCAGGACGAGCTGTTCAGAAAGTTCTGGCCGGCCGACGTGCATCTGGTGGGCAAGGAAATCGTCCGGTTCCACACCATTTACTGGCCCATCATGCTCCACGCGCTGGGGCTGCCCCTGCCCAGGCAGGTGTTCGCGCACGGGTGGCTGCTGTTCGGCAACGACAAAATGAGCAAATCCAAGGGCAACGTGGTGTACGCGCAGCCCATTGTGGCGCGGTACGGCGCGGACGCGCTGCGGTATTACCTGATGCGGGAAATGCCCTTCGGCGCGGACGGCAACTATACCAACGAGGCGTTCCTGACCCGTATGAACGCGGATCTGGCCAACGACCTGGGCAACCTGGTGTCCCGTACGGTGGCGATGATCGAGAAATACTTCGGCGGCGCGCTGCCTGCCTGGACGGATGCGGACGACGGTGAAACGGGCCGCACCCTGCGGGAGCATGCCCTTGCCCTGCCCCGGCTGGCAGCGGAGCAGATGGACAGGCTGCAATTCTCTCAGGCGCTGACCGAGATCTGGAAAGTGGTGGGCGAGTGCAATAAGTACATCGACGCCATGCAGCCCTGGGTGCTGGGTCGGGACGAGGCGCAAAAGCCCCTGCTGGCCAATGTGATGCTGACGCTGGCCGAATGCGTACGGTTTGTGGCCGTGCTGATCGGCCCCTTCATGCCTGCCACGCCCGGGCGGATCTTTGAGCAGCTGGGGCTGCAGGATGAGCGCCTTAAAACGTGGGAGAGTCTGAGCGTGTTCGGCAAAATGCCCGCCGGTCAGCAGGTGAAAAAGGGCGAGGCGCTGTTCCCCCGCATTGATGTGAAAAAGGAAGCGGCGGCGCTGTCCGGCGCGGAGGAGACGGAAAAGAGCGCCGACCCCGGTCAGAAGGCAGAAAAGAAACAGGAAAAGCCGGCGCAGAAGGCGGAAAAGAAGCAGGAGAAAAAACAGGAGCTGCCTGAGGGCTGCATCGGCTTTGGCGATTTTGAAAAGGTGCAGCTGCGGGTGGCGCGGGTGTGCGACTGCCAGCGGGTGGAAAAGAGCGAAAAGCTGCTGCGGTTTGATCTGAACATCGGTACGGAGCACCGCACCGTACTGTCCGGCATCGCCCGGTTCTACGTGCCGGAGGAGCTGGTGGGCAAAAATCTGGTGCTGCTGGCCAATCTGGCGCCCAGAAAAATCATGGGCACCTTCAGTCAGGGCATGCTGCTGTCCGCCTTTGTGGAAAATGAGGATGGTTCGGAAACCCTGCGCGTGCTGACGGTGGACGACGCCATGCCGGCGGGCGCGCAGATCGGCTGAAACAGAACAGTGTATGGCTGGACGGGGAAAGGGCGACCGCTCCCCGTCCTTTTCACCCTTCCGGGGCGGGCAACGGTTCGCGTCCCTGGGCAATAAGACAGCGAGGTCTTTGGCATGCTGCGAGTACCTAATTTGTCCCTGACCCTTCATTACCGTGAGGAGGAGCTTCCCGCCGCGGCGGCGCGGCGGCTGAAAACGGGAAAGGAAAACATTCTCTCCTGCCGCCTGTACAAGCGCAGCGTAGACGCCCGGGATAAGGGCGACGTGCACTTTGTGGCCACGGTGGACGTGACCGTCCGAGGCGACGAGGAGGCGGTGCTGCGCCGTGCGCCCAGGGGCGCCTGCAGCCGTGTGCAGCCCTTTCAGGCGCCTGTGCGGATCCACCTGTCCCATGCGCCCGCGGTGCCGCCGGTGGTGGTGGGGCTGGGTCCCTGCGGTCTGTTTGCGGCGCTCACGCTGGCGCGGGCGGGCTGCATGCCGCTGGTGCTGGAGCGGGGCGACCCGGTGGACGCGCGGCAAAGGCGAGTGCAGACCTTCTGGAACGGGGGCGCGCTGGACGAGGACAGCAACATTCAGTTTGGCGAGGGCGGCGCGGGCGCGTTTTCGGACGGTAAGCTGACGACGGGCATCAAGGATGTGCGCTGCCGGGAAGTGCTGGAAACGCTGGCGGCCTTCGGCGCGCCGGAGGAAATACTGTGGGAGGGGCGGCCGCATATCGGCACCGACAGGCTGCCCCTGACCGTGCGCGCCATCCGGGAGGAAATCGTCCGTCTGGGCGGCACGGTGCGGTTCCGCGCCCGGCTGACAAGCGTGCATACGGCGCACGGCGCGGTGCAGGGTATTTCCTATGCCGATGGAGAAGGGGTACACAATATACCCTGCCAGCGGCTGATCATCGCCGTGGGGCACAGTGCCGAGGACACCCAGCGCATGCTGTTTGACGCGGGGGTGGACATGGAGAAAAAGCCCTTTTCCGTGGGCGCCCGCATCGAGCATCCCCAGCGGCTGATCAACGAGGCGCAGTACGGCGCTTTTGCCCGGGACGGGGCGCTGCCCGCGGCGGAATACCACCTGTCCACCCATCTCCGGGACGGACGGGGCGTTTACACCTTCTGCATGTGCCCGGGTGGGCAGGTGGTGGGCGCGGCCAGCCGGGCGGGGGGCGTGTGCGTCAACGGAATGAGCCCCTTTCTGCGGGACGGTGAAAACGCCAATGCGGCGCTGCTGGTGGACGTGCGGCCGGAGGATTTCCCAGACGACCATCCCCTGTCCGGCTATGCCCTTCAAAGGGTGTGGGAGGAAAAGGCCTTCCGGGCAGGGGGCGAAAACTACTGTGCGCCCTGTCAGCGGGTGGAGGATTTTCTCCGGGGTGTGAAAAGCGGTCATCTGGGCGGGCTGGTCAGCCCCACCTGCCGTCCCGGGGTGACGCCTGCCAACCTTCGGGAGGTGCTGCCGGACTTTGCCTGGCAGGATATGGGGGAAGCCCTGCGGACGTTCGACCGTCAGCTTCGGGGCTTTGCCCACCCGGACGCGCTGCTGACGGGGGTGGAAACCCGTTCTTCCTGCCCTGTGCGTCTGCGGCGCAGTGCGCTGGGCGAAAGCAGTGTGCGGGGCTTGTACCCGTGCGGCGAGGGCGCGGGATACGCGGGCGGCATCATGAGCGCGGCGGTGGACGGAATCCGCGGCGCGGAGCACGTGCTGCGCGACCTGACGGAAAGCTTTTGAACCCTGCTGAGCGATGCACAGCAAAAAGCGGGCGCGGAGACGGAAAGCAGAAAAACCGGCCTGAAACAGGACGGCGAAAAGCGCGGCTGGCATGGTTTCCCTTTTGCAGGCCGCGCGCCGAAAAAATGTACGGATGTGGAAACACCCCCGAGCCGTTTTCAGGCGCGGGGGTGTTTTGCGTGTGATCAGATAAGGGACGGATGGGGCGGGCGATGCCGTCTGGGAGGTGTTTTCCATGCCGCGGCTGCGCGTCCGGACGACAGGGGACGGCTTCGGCCGGACAGTCGCGCCGCTTGTGAGGTGCAGTGCTGTTGTTTGGGGCGGCTTCGGTCGGGCAGCCGCGTCGTTTGCGCGGCGCGGTGCTGCTGTTTGGGGACGGCTTCGGTCGGGCAGCCGCGCCGCTTGTGAGGTGCAGTGCTGTTGTTTTGGGACGGCTGTGATGGGGATGATTTCTCAGCCCGAGCCGTGCCGCCTGAAGGTTGTGCTGCTTGGCAATCGGAACGCGCCTGCATCTCCAGCCCGAGCCGTGCCGCCGCCGACCGGCGGTCTGGCAAAACGTTTCAGTATCGCGGCTCCACTGCCGATGAGGGAACTGGTTCGAGCTGGCTGCCGCGCTGCCCGAAGGACGCTGCCGACAGAGGGCGCGCTGCGCATGGGTGCGTCTCGTATCGCATTGCGCTGCATGGGGCGAGTCAGGCAGGACGCGCCGGTTCACCCCTGCCCGCGGCGCTTCCGGCTCAAGCTTCATCGTGCTGCAAATTCACTCAACGGTTCACACACCGCCCTCTGTGCTCCTCCGCAGCGCCGTCTGCGAGGGGTGCGAGGCAGAGCGGTTCACGCCTGCCCGATGTGTTCTCCCTTCTCGCCCTTTTCAGGAGACGCAGCTTCCTCCGCGTCATGCTGGCGGCGCAGCTGCGCCAGTGCATTTTGCAGGCGGCGGGGGAAGGGAACACCCGCTCGCTCCAGATTTTCCAATATGCTGAGTCCTTCATTGGCGATGTAGAACAAAACCAGCGCATTGCGGAAGACGAACTGTTCCGTGCCCAGCGCCCGATCCAGCAGCGCGCCCACCAGTACCACCGTGAGCATCAGTCCCTTCTTGGCGATGCCGGTGAATCCGGCCTTGCTGGACAGTCCGCCGCCCGGGGTCTTCATGCTCCTGCCCATCAGCGCTACGGTACAGCCGGTCAGGTAGTCCAGCGCCATCATGGCGGAAAGCACCGCCATCATCTGATCGAAGCCGCCGAACCATCCGGCGACCGCGCCGCCGGCTGCTGCCAGCATGCGCACCAGTTTATCCCAGCTTTTTTCCATGCGGATCTTCTCCTTTCACAAGATACCGGTTCAGGGCATCCCGGGCGCGCTGCAGGTCGCTGCGCCGCACGGGCACCCATTCGCTGCCTGATGGGGTGCGCAGGAACGCCCGCATCATGTAGCCGTCCCCGCGCTCCGTCCGCACCTGCGCCCAGACGTCGTCCGCCATGCGCATCACCGTGACCTGCCGTTCGACGGGAATGCGGCAGAGCCAGGGCGCGGTGGGGTCGGGACGCAGCCGCAGCCGGACGGGGTTGCCGTCCGGGGCGTAAACAACGGCGCTTTCAGGGGGGAAGCTGTTTTCCTGCGGGGCGTCCGATGGGGCGGGAACGGCGTCAGCGCCGGCTGACGGTCCGCCGTCCGTGATGCCTTTCAGCCGTCCCGCAAACGCCCATGCGCCCAGTGTGCCGTCCCGATGAATGCCGCCGGCGGAGCAGTGGGTGATGACCAGCGGAGCGTTCTGCGTGACCACGCCCACGTGGTAATAATCCCGCCGGTCGGCGTGCGTCCGGTACGTGTCGGGCAGGGCGTATTTGGGTTCTCCCGGCTCCCGGACTTTGTATACAATGTCGCCGGGACACAGCGCGGCGGGGTCGGCGATGGGGGCGAGCCCTTCCGTGCGGCAGCGGGCAGCCCAGTTGCTGCCGTGGATGCCCGGCCAGTTTTCGCCCGCCAGCCGTACCGCGCCGATGATCAGGCCGATGCAGTCGCACCCGCCGTCTGAACCGTCCCCGCCCAGCCGGTAAGCGCGGATGCGGGCGGCGTTGCGGGTTACGGCGGATAAAAAAGCGGCGGTGGTCATCTGCAGCGCCCTCCCTCCGTCCGTTTTTTTCTGCCTGCCACTCGGGAGGAAAAAGGGGCTCTGTCCCGCCGGAGGCGCCTGTCATACGTCATACTTTACCTCCTTTACGGTATCCATGTCATGGTACACGCCATTTCCGTGCCGCTGGCGCTGTCACTGGTGCCGCTGGCCGTGATGGTCGTGCCCGGCATCAGGCGGAAGCTGCCGCCGCTCACGCTGTCCGGGGTCAACGCCAGCGCCTTGAAGGTCACGGCAATGTTCCCCGTGCCGCCGAAAATGTTCACCGCGCTCGTCGCCTCGAAGGTGATCTGCCGGTGCTGCCATACCAGCCAGTAGCTGTCCGGGTAGGTGTACGTCATGGTCACGGTCTGGCCGTTGCCCGCAAGGACGCATTGCAGCTTCACCCCGCTGCGCCGCTCCTTGATCTCCTCAAATTCCGCCGTGACCTTGTAGGTAAAGGACGTGCCCGTCAGCGCGTCCGACCCCTGCCGGTCAAGGTAGATTTTCCGCTCCACGCCCCCGTCCAGCGTTTCGCCGCCCGCCGCCTTGGATGCGTTCACCGTGCTGGTGGCGCTGGGCTTGATCCAGAGGATGCCGTGCCCGGAGGGCTTGGTGTTGGACACGATCAGGTTTCCCGTGCTCCACACGTCGTTGCCCGCAGCCTTGAGACTTTTAAACTCGCCGCTCTGCGCCTGCACGCCGTCCTTGTCGGCAATGAACGTGGCCTCGTCTGCCGACGCGCCGCCGAAGCGGATGAAGCTGGCCTGCCCGTCGCCGGAGGTCATCTGAATGTCCGTGCCCGCGTTGGTGCGGAAATGCCCCGTGGACGCGATGTCCACGCCCTCCGCCGATACCGTCACGGAGGACGTCTGCACGCCACTGGCCGGGTCTTCCGGCGCGGGCGTCCAGTCCGTGGGACGGTTGCCCTCTTCCAGCTTGATGTTGGCCACCTGAATGCTCCGCCCCTCCACGGTGACGGAGCGCAGGTAAATGCGTTCGGTCTGGCTCGTCGCGCCGTAGGTAAAGGACACATACACCCGCTTGCCGGTCTTGAAATAGCCGCTTGTCACGTTCTGGGTGGTCAGCTGGATGTTGCTGGTGTCCAGCTTCACGGTGACCGGGCTTTCGCCGGTGCCTGACCCCAGCCGCGCGTCCATGGACAGGGTATAGCGGGTGTTGGCCTTGAGCGTCACGTCCTGATACAGGCTCCACGCGTTGTAGGTCAGGTCGACGAAGTTCCGCGTCAGGTCGTCGCTGCCCGTCTTCTGCACGGTGGGGCACGCGCCCCATGCCACGTTCTTTCCCTGCCCGAAGTCGCTGTTTTTCAGCAGGTTCCGCCCGCCCACGTTGACGCTGTTCACCGCTTCCAGCACCAGCGCCTCCTGCGCGGCGGCGGAGATGTGGGTGGTCTGGATAGCGCCCGCCGCGATGGCGTCCGCCGTCACCGCCCCCGCCGCGATCTTCCCGGCGGTCACCGCCCCGGCCAGGATCTTGTTCGCCGTCACGGCCTCGGCGGCGATCTTCTCGGCGGTCACTGCGCCCGCCACGATCTTGTCCGCCGTCACCGCGCTGTCCTCGATCTTGTCGGTCGTGACAGCCCCGTCCACAATTTTCACGCCGGAAATGGCGCCGTCCTCGATCTTGTCCTCGCCCAGCGTGGGGATGCGTGCGCCGTTGATGGTGCCCACGGTGATGTTGTCGGCGTTCAGGTTTTTCACGTTCACCTTGCCCGCGTCGATGGTGCCGCCGGTGATCTTGTTGGCGGTCAGGTCAACGATCTTCGCGTCCGTGATGCTGCCGTCCGCGATCTGCGCCGTGTCAATGGCGCTGTCGGCGATGAGCCCGCTGTCCGCCGTAATCAGCCCCGCCTGCAATTGCTCTGCGGTGATGGACTTGCTTTCGATCTTCTCCGCCGTCACAGCCCCCGCCGCCAACTTGTCCGTCGTGATGCTGCCTGCCTCGATGATGTCCGCCGTGATCGCCCCGGCGGCCAGATAACGGGCGGTAATGGTGTGCGCGCCCAGTGCCGCTACGCCCAGCGAACCGTTGGCGATCAGCCCGCCGTCCAGCGAACCGATGAGCTGTCCTGCGTCCATCAGGCCGCCGGAGGACCAGACGGTCGCCGCGCCCAGTGCGGACGGGGAACGGAGGGTGCAGTCGGTCTGCATGATGAAGCCGCGGTCAAAGCACAGGGTCTGGCGGGTGGCGCAGGTGAGGGTGACGGCGCCCCGCGCATCCGTCAATTGCAGCGCCCGCCCCAGCTCCACCGTGGGGTCGCCCCGCCATCGGACGAGGGCGCGCGCCATGCACAGCCCCTTCAGACGCAAAAACGCCGCCCGCGCCAGATTTTCGCAATGACTGCCGCCGTAGGGAAACAGGGGGTTCCGGCGGATGGAAAGCACCTCGTCCGGGGCAATGCCCGTGTCGTCCGCCGCCAGAAGAACGTCGTCCTCCGCGTCCCGGGGCGGCTGGTGCAGGAAAACGGACAGCCCCCTGACGGGTCCCAGCCGCAGGTCGCTGTATACCCGGCTGAGGGTATCGTCCGGCCCGATGGAGAAGGGGTGGGCGGCGTCCGGATCCCGGACGGGGGACAGGGTCAGGCGGCCCTGACGGTTCATATGGGCAAAGCAGCCCGCTGCTGCGCAGACGTACCCCAGCGCCCGCCGCAGGGACGCGCCCTGCCAGCGGGGAGCCGCCGGAATGGAAAAATCACTGCCGGGGAAAGGGGCGGGCGCGTCTGCGCCCGCCTGCAGCGCGATAGCGGCGGCAATCTGTCCCAGCGTGGCAGGGTAGGAAAGCGGGTCGGAAAAGGATCCGTCAAAGTGCAGCCCCAGCGCGTCCATGGCGGTCAGCCGCAGGGCGCAGCCCGGCTTTTGCCCCACCGCATCGGTCACGAAGAACACACCTAAGGGCGCTTCCAGAAAGGCGGCGGTCTCCTCATCCCATACCGTCAGGTACAGGGCAAGCCGCGCGCCTGCCAGATCGGCTGTCCCGCGCCGGGTGCCAAGGGGCAGAAACGCGCCGCCTGCGTCCGACAGATGAAGCTGCAGCGTGGCGGCGGGGCATGCGCCCAGCAGCACCCCGTCCTGCACCCCTTCCGACAGGGTGAAGGACAGGATGTCCCGCTCGCTCAGGGAAATGGTTTTGCTTTCACCCAGGGTGAGCGTGCCCCGGACGGCGACCCGGCGCACCTGTTTTCGCATGCAGGCAGTTACGGAAGCCATGTCACACCTCCTCCATGTCCACCGTCACCCGGGTGAGCAGGGCGCCGTTTTCGTCCCGGCGCATCACGCTGCCGCTCAGACGGGTGACAAAGCAGGAAAAGGTTTCGTCCTGACCGCTCAGCCCGGGCAGGGTGACGGCGACGGGCTGATTGGCGGACAGGCGGGCGAACAGCACCGCTGCGTCGGCGGGGGATACGCAGGCGAACACGGCCTGCAGCCGGCGGCGGCAGCCGAAGGTATCCCGCACCGTCTCGCCCCGGGCGTTGACGGCGGTCACGCCCCGGTCGTCCGTCCAGGACAGGTGCAATTCCGACGGGGAGGGCAGCGGGGTGTTGTCAATTTGAAGCATGGGAGGAGCGCTCCTTTCGTGTAAAATAACGGGCGGGGCAGAACGCCGGTTTACAGGGTCAGGTCGACCCGCCCCGTGCCCCGGCTGACACGGTTGATGCCTTCGATGGCCGCTACGCCCAGCTGGTAGCCGTCCACCATGAGGGGGACGGTCAGGTTGACGGGCACGGCGGCTTCGCCGCCGCCGGCATGGGCGGCAGCGGGAACGGCAGGCGCGGCGCTTTTGACCGTGGGCAGCTGCGATGCAAGGAGGGACGCCGCGTCGGCAGCATCGGCCGCGCCCGTCAGCCCGCCGTCCAGCCCGCTTTGCGCCCGGTGCGCCGTGTCTGCGGCGGCGCGCTCTACCCGGTTCGCGCCGGCGCGCAGACCGCCGATGAGCCCCGCGTCCAGCTGCAGCCCCATTTCCTCGGTCAGACGGGAGGGAGAGTGGATCTGCAGGGCGTTTTGCAGCGCGGCCGCGGCGGCGCGCGCTACCTGCCGGGCGGCGTTTTCCACCCGTCCCTGACGGCTCAGCAGTCCTCGTGCCAGCCCTTCGCCCGCCTGCGCGCCGGCGGCGGAGAAATCGCCCTCCAGTCCGCTGAGCTGACCGGTCAGACCGGTCATGGCCTGCATCAGGGTCGAAATGCCCGTCAGGGCGGGCGCGGCGTCCGCCTGAAAACGTACGGACAGTTCTTCTAAAATCATGTTGCCACCTCCGTCAGCGCCGACAGGCGGCGCTTCATTTCAGCGTCCGACATGGACGCCTCCGGCACGGCCGAAAACGGGGGTCGGTCGGGCAGGCGGTCGGGCTGATGCACGGCCAGCGCGGTGTAGCGGGCGGCGACCCATTGCCGGAGCTGGGCGTTTTGCAGCCGTGCCGTATACAGCCGCATGCAGTTGACAAATTCCTCCGGGGTCATGCGCCACAGTGCGTCCGGCGGCGCCGCGCCACGCTCGGCGGCGCTGCGCACGGCGCTCAGGAAGACGTCGCGGAGCGGCCGCGCCGGGGACGGTGCCGCTCCGCTTTGGGAAAAAAACCGGCGGCCTCCAGCGCAAGGGCGCAGTGGCGGGCCAGCTCGGGCAGGGTCTGACCGTCCCGGAGGGCGCGATCCATGAGCGCACCGGTCTCCTCAAGGGTCGTCTGGGGCGCAGCGTCCAGCATGCCGCACCAGATCAGGGCGCGGACGCACGCCACGTCCGTCCGCAGAAGGGCGCTCAGTCCCTGCCCGCAGTGTTCCTCCAGACAGCAGATGCTGTTGACGGTGTAGCGCAGGGTCACATTTTTTCCGCCGAGACGGAGCGTATGCCGCATCATGCAACCGCCCCCCGTCAGGAAAAGGTCGCCGCGCCGGTGACGCGCAGCACGCAGCGGAACAGCACGGGGTTGTCCACCTCCGCTGCGCCCGTGGAGAAGGCGCGCACCAGCGCGGAGAAGGAAATGGTCTCGCCGTCCGGAAAGGTCACGGCAAAAGCGGCGGTCTCGCCGCTCAGATACAGCCCGCGCAGGGTTGTCTGGCCGGTCTGGTCTTTATCCAGAAAGCCTTCCAGCGTAATCTCGCCCGCGTCCCGGAAGCCCTGCACGTACTGGCGGAAGCCGCCCGCCGCGTCCAGAGGGGTCACGTCGATGACCGCGCTGTCCAGACGGATTTCACTGACAGAGCGGAGCAGGCCGACGGTCACGGCGCTTTTGCCGGAGGGGGTCACTTTGACGGTGGTGCCGAGGGATGAGGTAGACATGTCAGAAATCCTCCTTCAAGGTCAGGGTGGCAGCGTATCGGTCGCTGACGGTATGAACGCGGGCAACCGGGTCGAACCGGCGGTAGGAAACCTGACGGCAGTAGCCGTAGGGGGGCGCGGTCAGCACCCGGGCGGCGGCCTGAGAAAGCGCCAGCGCCTCCTCGGGGTCTGCGGCGCTTGCATCCACCTGACAGGTGACGCGGCGCAGACGATCCCGCCCGTCGCAGCGGCCGGCGGCGCGGTCGTCCACCAGCGAAACCGCCACGCAGGGCAATGCGGCCGGCTCGCCTTCCGCACGGCAGGCGGGCACGGACAGGCCGGAAAGCGCGGCCAGCACGGTATCAATCATGAAAACACCTCCTTAAATGCGGCGCGCATCCGCTGCTCAAAGGACTGTGCGTGAACGGCGGGCGCCAGATAGGGTGTGGAAAATTCCACTGCGCCGGCGTAGGGGCACCGGGTGTATACCCCGTCCTCCCGAAGGGTGAGGGATGCCCGCAGCCGCCCGGAACGGACGGGCGCCAGCGAGCGGGCGGCGCGGAGGGTCTCCTCCCCGGCAGCTGCGACGGCGGCGTTTGCAGCGGCAGGGAGGGCAGTCAGCATGCGCCGAAGGGGCGCGGCGGCGTCTCCCTTCATGGCGCGCACCGGATAAAATCGGCCTGCAGATGCCCCGGGTAGGCGCGCACTGCGGCGCAGCGGTATGCCCGTCCCGCCCAGCGCATCAGGGCGCGGGGCTGCACAGGGGTGTGGAAAGGCAGAAGCAGCCGTACCCGTTCGTCAGCCATTTCGCCGAATCCGCGGGGCGTCATGGCGCTGCCCGGCTGCAGCACCCGTACGCACGCAGGCCAGGTTTTTCCGTCGATGGTCACATGCTGGGCAAAGCGATAGGTGATGCGCATGAAAAACGCCTCCTTGGATGGGGAACCGTCCCGAAGGACGGTTCCCGCGATCTGTTATCAGGTGCGGGCGGTGCGGTAGGCGAAGATTTCGCGCCGCAGATCCTCGGGCAGGGCGGAAAAGCGGCGGGTCACGTCGCCTTCCGTTCGGCCCTCCTCTCCCTCCGCGCCCAGACGGTTGTACAGGACCACGGCCAGACGCACCTGCGCGCTTTGCAGCGCGGGGGGTACGTTCTCCCGCCAGGTCAGGGCGCGGATGAGACTCTCGGCGTCCGCCAGCAGCGCCTTGAGCAGGGCGTCCTGTCCGTCGCCCGTCACGTCGGGCAGGCGCGCCTTCAGGGCGGTCAGCATTTCCTCCACGGCCGTCACCCCAGCACGCGCACGGCCAGCTCGGGGTACAGCGTTTTAAAGCCGTAGAGCACGTCCATGGACAGCATTTCCCGTTTGTACTTCATGTCGTAGCCCCGCACCACCCGCAGGGATACGCCGTTGTAGGAGGTGGTGTAGCTTTCCACGCCGCCGGGGGCGGGAAGGGGACGGGTGACAAAGGCGAAAGCCATGGGATGGAAGCACAGGTTGGCGGTATGGCTGCCTGCCAGCGACACCTTTTCGCCGCCGGACAGGGCAGGCAGCGCAGGCGCGACGCGGCAGACGATCTTGCCCTCGGCAACGGCGGCGTCATGGGTCACGGTGAAACTGCCGCCCGCCACGTCGATCAGATCGCCCTTTTTCAGGGTGCCTGTCAGGGTCGTGCCGGTGAGGGTGAGGGCGTCTCCGCCTGCAGTGTGCGCGCCGCTTACGGTAATATCGCCGGAAGCGGCGGCCAGAGAACCGGCGGTATGACGGCATACGGCCTGAGACATGTAGTTGTCCATGCCCATCACCCGGCCGATGGCGCCCTCGCGCAGCGCCTGAACGGAACCGCATTTTTCCGCGTGGACGATGGGATCCAGCGCGGTAAAGGCGGCGTCCGCTTCGGGATCCCACAGGGCGGCGCGGCCGGATACGGGCGCTTTCTGACGGTTGAGTGCCTTGCGGGCATTGGCGAAGGCGTCCAGCGTGGCGGGCGTGACCCCGGCGGTGCCCACATGGTTGAACACGTCCTGATACAGCTGCATGCCGTCCTGATTGATTTTCTGCGCCAGCGCGGCAGCGGCAGGCTCGACGAACAGACGGGTCAGGTCATCCATGGAGGTGGCGCCCTGCAGTGCCTCTACCCCCACGTCTACCGTGGCGATCTTGTCCAGAGACACGTCCACGGTGCTTTCCACAATGTCCGACGTGCTCACGCCCTGCGCGGCGTCAAACTCCCGGGCGGAAAACACCACAGGCTTGCGCACCTGAACGGTGTCGCCCTTCATGGATGCAAAGTCGTCGGAAAAGTCCTTGTAGATCAGGTTGGGGAACACCAGATGCTCCATCAGCCGGGGCAGCGCGGTGCGGGCGAATTCCTTGACGGTGACAAAATGATTGGCCATGTTTTTTCCTCCTTGTACGGTGTGTCGGCGCGGGAAGGTCAGAGCGTGCCCGTCAGGGCGGGCGTGGGGTAAACGGCGGCGTAGTAGTCGGGGTCGTCCATTTCGTTCAGACTGCGCAGAACGCCGGCACGGGGCGCGTCGCCCTGCAGCCGCGCTTCCACAGCCTCGGTCACAGCGGCGCGGAAGGCCTGTTCCAGCGCCGCCACGGCCTTTTCGATCTCCTCCCGGCTCCAGGTTTCCATGGGCTGCGCCAGCGCCTTGGGCAGCCCTGCCGCGGCCAGCGCTTCCTCGGCCAGCGCGCGGGCTTCTCTGCGGCGCAGCGCCTCCTCCCGCTGCGCCAGCTCCGTGCGTTCATCCGCCGCGCCGGCATCGCCGCTTTCAACGCTGCGGGCGGAGAGCGCTTCGCCGATGAGCGCCAGCACGTCCTCCCGGGTCAGGGCGGGGACAGCGGTTTCCGTGGTTTCGTTCATAGAGATCCTCCTTTGAAAAAATGATGTATGCAAAAGCGCCGCAGGAGCTTCAGCCGGCCGGACGGTCGGCATGAGCACCGAAGGAGCCGCGCGGGAACCGCGCTTTTTTTCCTGCCCGCGCAGGACGAAGGGGGTACCCTGCGCGACACGGGTCAAAAACGCGGCATCCTGACGTGCGGCACGGCGGGGCGCTTTTTGCCGAAGGGAGAAAAGTGCGTCAGGTGCCTTCCATGAAGGGCAGCTGGCTCACCAGCACCTTGTCCGGCACCATGCCGGAGAGGGTGCGCACCATCTGCGCAGTTTCCAGATTGTCCACAGGCAGGGTGCGGCGGAAATACATGCGCACCTGATCGGTATCCAGCTCCCGTCCGCCCTTGACCGCCAGAAAGTGGGAAAACAGCCGCATCCGTTCCCGGAGCCCCTCCCGGAACCACCGTTCCTTGAGTCGGGTCAGCTGCTCCAGCCCCATCAGCTTGTACTTGATGGCCACGCCGCTCAGGTTGCCGCCGAAATGCTCGTCGGACAGATCCGGCACCATGGAAAACTTGTGGATGTCCCGCTCCAGCGCCAGCCGCAGCACTTCGCCGTCTCCGCCCGTCTGCCCGGGGGTCAGGTATTCCGCGCCCGCGTCCCGGTCGGGCAGGTACAAAAGCTTGTCCTGCCGCAGCTGCTGGGCGGGGCTGCGTCCCCGCTCGTCCACCGACAGCTGGGCGCCGTAGAGCAGGAGCAGCGCGTCCACCCGCTGCTCCCAGTCGTTGACACGGTCGCTCTGCAGCAGGTCGTAGGCCTCCACCAGACTTTCCACGCATTCGAGGTCGCTCTGCTCGTCCTCGTTGTTCCAGTACTCCACCATGGGCACGCCGCCAAAGTAGTGGGGTTGACGGTTCACCGGCGCGCCGGTGAGCAGGCGGGCCGCTTCCCGGGCGCGGAAGGTGAGCGTTTCATGGTCGGTGTACACCGTGCCCTCCCAGCCCTGCATGGCGCCGCCCTCGCTTTGCACAGGACGGACGGATACGCCGAAAAGGGGACGGTGGCTGACGTCCTCCCCGTACACCACAAAGGCGCTGCGGGGATCCAGCACCGCCGTGCGGGGACGGGTCTTTTCATCGGCGTACACCACCTCCACGCCCCGACCGTAGAGGGAAGCGTGCTTGGCCAGTTCCATATCCGCGCTCTGGACGTCGCAGTCCCGGTAGGCGCGGAGCAGCTGCTCCAGCGCGGGGCAGCTTTCCCCGTCCTGACGGGTGTAGGCTACGTCGCCGCCCATCAGGTAGGAGGATGCGACGGTAACGATGTAGCGGCCGAAACCGTGGGACAGACGGGCGTTGGGCAGTCCCTCCGCCCGCTGGCGGTGCAGAATGTCGCCCTGCCCGTCGTAGAGCTGCCGGAGACGGGTGAGCTCCGTCAGACGGCGCAGGTGTTCGTTGAGCGTGCCCTGCAGAAGCTTGCCGGACAGGCCGCTTTGCAGGTAGCTTTCATCCCGGGTGATCATGATGTGACCTCCTTTTTACAGTCCAAGGTCGCTTTTGCGGCCGGTGAAAATGCGCCGGGACTGGCTGTCGTTTTCCAGCGCATAGCGCATGGCGTCGATCAGGTGGTTGTCTCTGTCCCGGGGCTGGGGGAGGGAGCGGCCGTCCCGGTCCCGCTGCCAGACGTAGCCGGCCAGCTCCGCACGCATGCCTGTGCAGCGGGTGTCTACCACCAGGGTGTGCCCCTGCAGCCACTGTACGCCGTGCATGACGCTGTCGGGGCCTTTGCGGGCAGGACGGGCATTGACGCCCAGCAGACGCAATTCCGCGATGGATTTGGGCTCGGCGCTGTCGCAGATGACGGGCGCTGCGCCCGCCATGGCGAGCACCCGCTGCGCCAGCGCGGCGTTGGTCAGCCCTTTTTCCCGGCACTCCGACAGCACGTAGACCGTCTTGTGCTTTTCGTCCAGCCGCACCCTGACCAGTCCGCAGGGGTCGCAGGCAAAGCCGAAGTCCAGCCCGTAACGGGTCTCGCCCGGCGGGTCGGTCAGCTCCTCCACCCGCCAGTTGCGGAACACCGCGCCCTCCCGCAGTCCCCAGTCGCCCTGGGTGTACACCCGGTAAAAATAGGGGTCTGTTTCCCGTTCCAGCGCCAGCCCGTCTTCCGGCGTGAGGAAGCGGTTGTCCCGGTAGGTGGTTTTGAGGATGCTCACCCGGTCGCTGGCGGCCTTGCGTCCGCCGTCCGGGAAAATGCCGAAAAACTCGCGGTACAGCCAGTGCTCCCGGTCGATGGGGTTAAAGGACAGGGTAAACCGTTTGGGGTGGGAGCTCTGCCCCCGCAGACGCTTGTCCAGCTGCTTGAAATCCCGATAGGCGCACTCGGTGGCCTCCTCCAGCCAGACGTCCGTCAAGGCGCCCCGGGCGGGGGTGATGGACTTGATCTTTTCCACATCATCCAGCCCGGCAAAGAGGATCTGCGCGCCGTTCGGGCGGGCGGTAATGACGTGATCCGTCCGGCTGACGCGGAACAGGCGGGCGAGCCCCATCCGTTCCGCAGCCTTGACGATTTCGTTGAAGCAGCTGTTTCTGAGGGTGCGCGCCACCTGACGCGCCACCAGAATGTTCCGCCCCTGCAGCGCGTCCAGCACGCACCGGGTGGCCAGAAAGACCGACTTGCCGCTCCCTGCGCCGCCGAAGAAGATCTGGTACCGGTGGACATCCTGCAAATAGGGATAGTAGACCCTGTTGAAAAAAGAGGGCTCAATGGTGATCTTCACGCCTGTTCCTCTCCTTTCAGGCAGATTTCAATGCCGCCGCCGTCCCCGCCGTCCGGCCGCAGCTTTTCGCAGAACAGGGTGATGGCCTTGAACACGTCGCCGTTGGGCTGCTCCCGATCCTGCAGGATCTCGATGAGCCGCTCCAGCGACAATTCCTCCGCCCGGCGCAGCATGCGGGCGTGCCTGACCGTGCCTTTCAGTGCTCTCTCCTCCTTTAATGCAGCGGTGATCTGGAACTGAGAACAGCATAGCTCTTTTTCATCCGCTGCGCCTGACAGGTTTTGAGCCCTTTACGGCGCGGTGCGCGCCAAAAAACGCGCACTGCGGCGGCAATGCGCGTTCGGGACGCCCCAAAAACGTCCGTGGGAAGAAAATGCTTCCAGCCGCGCTTTTCAGCGCGGGATGTGTCTGCCGGTGCTTTACGCCGTCCGTCTCCGGCCGAGGAACAGCCGGATGAGACCGCGGAGCCCCCGGGGCGCGCGTACGCAGATGAAACGCATGGCCATGGGAAACCCTCCTTTATGATCAATTCGTCAGACGATCAGCACAATGCCCGCGGCGATCATCGCCGCGCCCAGCAGCGCCA
Organism: uncultured Clostridia bacterium; assembly: GCA_934662505.1. Taxonomy (GTDB): domain Bacteria; phylum Bacillota; class Clostridia; order Christensenellales; family Aristaeellaceae; genus SVGT01. Next base: position 57,391 of record CAKUKE010000007.1, read on the forward strand.
GCCAGGCGCGCAGGGGAATGCACAAAAGCAGAAGAACCGTGCCCAGCACGATGAGCGCGTAGCCCGCCGCCCGGCGCAGGCCGCCTGAAGAAGGGTAGTTTTTCCTGCGCACCCTGCCGCAGGCGTTTTTCCAGGGCATGAAAACGCACCTCCCCTCCCTTCACCTTATGCGGCGGACGGGGAGGGCATGCGCCGCGCCGGATGTAAAAACCGTATTTTTGCCTTATTTCCCGGGGAAGCGGGCGCTTTTTTCTGTTTCCATCCCGCGCGGTTTATGTTATAATAAAGCATCCTGCTTTGGGAGGGCAACGACCGTGTTTGGAAAAATGATCAACAACTATTACTATGGCAAAAGCGGCAAGGGTGATTTTCGCAAGGAGGATCTGCCCAAAAACCGCTGGCAGCTGTTCTGGGAGATGCTGCGGGTGCGCCTTTCCGCATTGTGCCGCATGAACCTGATGACGCTCATCGCGTTTCTGCCGACCATCATTCTGCTGGGAAACACCATCCTGACGCTGATCAACGGCGTATCGCTGCAGAGCGAACTGGCCGCCGTGGTGCAGGACGCGGGCGTGGTCATGACGGAGGACGTGACGCAGGAAGCGTACAACGAACTGGCAACGCAGGCGCTGCTGGCGGCGGAGCGCACGGAGGAAGAAGTCAATTACTTTTTGAACTTCAACCTGCGTGAATTCTTTCAGGCGCTTCTGTGGCGCGCCTGCATTTACCTGATCCCCTGCATCGCCATTACCGGCCCTGTGCAGGCGGGCATGTCCTACGTGACCCGCAACTGGGCGCGGGACGAGCACGCCTTTGTGTGGGCGGACTTTAAAGACGCCGTCAAGGACAACTGGAAGCAGGCGCTGGCCGTATCCGTCATCACCAGCTTTCTGCCCGCCGTGCTGTACATGTGCTGGAATTTTTACGGCAACATGGCCAGCGAACGGGGCGCGTTTTTCATGGTGCCCCAGATGCTGGTGGCGCTCTTGGCGCTTTTGTGGGTGCTGGGGCTGACCTATATGTACCCCATGATGGTCAGCTATAAGGCGAAGCTGAGCGTGATTATCAAAAACTCCCTGCTCATGGGCGTGGCGCGGCTGCCGCAGACCGTGGGCGCCCGTCTGGCGACGGCGCTGCCCTGCATCGTCTGCGCGCTGCTGCTGTTTGCCACGGGAGCGGGCATGTATGCGCTGCTGGCGCTGGCGCTGTATTATGCGCTCATCGGGTACGCCCTGTCCCGGTTCGTGTTCGCCAGCGTGTCCAACGCCGCCTTTGACAAGTTCATCAACAGCCACATGGAGGGCGTGCCGGTGAACCGGGGTCTGAGTCTGGAAGATGAGGAAGACGAGGACGAGGACGGCGAAAAAACGGCGCAGGAGCAGGACGGCGCGCCCCGGGCGTAAATGAACCGTCCCCTCCGGGCACATACTATCCCAGAATACAAAAAAAGGGGGTCGTCACATGCGCGGAGGGCTGACAGAAAAGGAAAAGGCGCGCTACCGTGCCGCGGAGGCGGCGGGACTGATGCAGCGGCTGGAGGAAGTGGGCTGGGCAGGGCTGACCAGCGCGGAAAGCGGCCGCATCGGCGGTGTGCTCAGCGGCATGACGCGGCGCGGGAAAAAGCAGCACGGCTGAAAAGGACGGTTATGTACGAGGAATTTGCCGGGATATACGACCAGCTGATGGCCGAGGTGGATTACGACCGCTGGGCGGCGCGGCTGTGCGCGCTGATGAAGGAAGCGGGGGCGACGCCCGGCGCGCGGTGCGTGGAATGCGCCTGCGGCACGGGCAGCCTGACCTGGCGGCTGGCGCGGGCGGGGTACCGTATGACGGGCGTGGATCTGTCCGGGGATATGCTGCGCCGCGCCATGGAAAAGTGCCGGGATCAGGGAATGACCATTCCCTTTGTGCGGCAGGATATGCGCGCATTGAAGGTGCCCCGGCGGGTCAGCGCGGTGCTGTGCACCTGCGACGGGGTGAACTATCTGACGGATGAGGCATCGCTGAACCGCTTTTTTGCCGCTGCTTGGGCGGCGCTTTGCCCCGGCGGTGTACTGATCTTTGACGTATCGACCCCGCATAAACTGAAAAATGTGCTGGGCAACCATACCCTTACCCGGGCAGAGAAGGACTTTGCCTACATCTGGGATAACCGCTGGCAGGAAGCGACCCGGACGGTGGAGATGTCGCTGACGCTGTTTGCGCGCAGACCGGGCGAGGAAAAATTTACCCGGGTGGAGGAAGGCCAGCGCCAGCGCGCATGGGAACGGTCGGAGCTGCGCAGCGCGCTGCAGGCGGCAGGGTTTGCGCAGGTGCGCTTTTTCGGCCGGCTGCGGAACACCGCGCCCCGCACCGGGGACGACCGGTGGATGGCGGTGGCCGTCAGACCGGCGGAGGTCTCCTCCGGTGGGATGAGACAGGGAGATGAAAACACATGAGTGAACGAAACCATGATAATCTGGCGGTACTCAACCTGCCGGATGAAATGCTGCATCTGGAACTGATGGACGGGCAGGCGAGGGTGCTTTTGTGCCGCACCACCGGCGTGACCCGCGCCTGCGCCCGCATTCACCAGCCCACGCCCGTGGCGCTGGCGGCAGTCAGCCGGCTGATGACGGGCACGCTGATGCTGTCTACCTGCATGAAGGAGGAGGACAGCTCCGTGACCGTTACCGTGGACGGGGGCGGCCCAGCGGGCAAGATCACCTGCGTGGGACGGCACAATCTGGTCAAGGCGGCGCTGACCCATCCGGAGGCAGATCTGCCGCTGAAGGCGGACGGTCATCTGAACGTGGGCGGCTATGTGGGAAAAAACGGCCGCCTGACCGTCATCAAGGACATCGGTCTGAAGGAACCTTATATCGGGCAGTGCGCCCTTCAGAGCGGCGAGATCGGCGAGGATCTGGCGCAGTATTATACCGTCAGCGAGCAGCAGCCTTCTCTGGTGGCGGTAGGCGCGCTGGTGCACGAGGGCTACTGCCTGTCTGCGGGCGGCATTCTGGTGCAGCCCCTGCCCGGCTGCACCGAAGAAACGCTGGAAACGCTGGAGCTGCGCAGCATGTTCTTTACTGCCATCAGCCGCGAGGTGGCGGACATGTCGCTGGAGGATCTGTACACCCGGTGGTTTGACGGCATGTCGCCCCGGCTGCTGGCGCGGGAGGAATTGCGCTATCAGTGCGACTGCTCCCGGGAAAAAATGGAAAGAGCGCTGATTTCTCTGGGAAAAAGCGAACTGACGGATATGATCGAAACGGACGGCCAGGCGGATCTGACCTGCCATTTCTGCCGCACCAGTCAGCATTTCACCCGGGAGGATCTGCAGAAATTGTTGGAGAAAGCGACCCGTGCCTGATCAGTTTTTCGGAACAGAGCCCGCCAAGGGGCAGAACGTGATTGCGCTGGACCGTCCCGCCGCCTACTGGCTGGATCGCGCCCGCAAATCGCGGGGAGAAGCGCAGCTGAAAAATGCTGCGCTGTTTCTGCGTAAAGCGCTGGAAAAGGAAAACGATCCCCGTACCTGTCTGGAGCTGGCGCGGGTATATTATCAGATGCACTGCTACGACGTGGCGGAGCGGCTGCTGCTTCGGGTGCTCATGCGGCTGCCCGACAGCGGGGAGGGGTATTACCTGCTGGCGCTGTGCGCGCTCAGCCGCGGCGAGGAGGGCATGTGTCAGGACGCGCTGGATAAATCCCTCCGGGTGTGTCCGGACGGCCCGCAGGCGGAAAAGGCACAGGACATGCTCAATTATTACAGCTGGCGGGAAAATACGCCGCCGCCCAAACGTGGCGCGCGGGCGTATACCCTGCGTCTGCGGGCGGAGAGCGAGGAGGACGGCACGCAGGCGCTGAAGCTGGCGGAAAAGGCGTTCCGTCTGGATCACAGCGCGGAAAGCGCCCTTTGCTGCGCTAATCTGATCATGGGACGCGACCCGGAAAAGGCGGGGGAATACCTGCGAGTGGCGCGTATCCGGGGGGTGCCCGAGGACGAAAAAATGCGCTACGAGCTGCTTTGTGCGCTCACCTGCGCCGCCCGGAGGGATCGGGAGGAAGCAGGGGTGCATTTGTCACGGGCAGCCGAAGTGTGCTATAATACCGCCGAGGCGGAGCTGCTGGTGCGCACCGCGCTGGGCTGCGGCGTGCCGTGGGAGGCGGAGGCGTTTCTGCAGCGGGAGCTTGCCCGTATGCCCTTTGCCACCGGATATCTGAACCTGCTGCGGGTCACGCAGTGCGTGCAGGGCAAGGCGCGGGAGGCGCTCAAGACCCGGGCGGCCATTCTGGCGGTGGATCCAAACGACCCCTGCCTGATCGGAGAAGGCAGCTTTACCGCGCCCTACCCCCACTTTACCCGGGCACTGGTGCGGGAAACGCTGTATGAGATGACCGCGCCCGAGGGGAGGCTCCGTCGGGGGATCATGAACCGTATGACCCATATGGTGTGCATGACCCTGCGGGAGAGCGCCGTGCCGGCCGAGGTGTTTGCCATCGTGCCGCCTCTTTTGCGGCGGCTGCCCCGATGCGCGTGGCGGCATCTGGAGGAGGACGGCGCGCCGGAATGGCGGCTGGCGTTTTCCGTGGCGGTGCTGCTGACGCAAAAGAAAAGAGACGAGGCGCTGGCGCTGCTGAGGACGACCTCCCGCAGGCGCAGGGTGCGCCGGTGCCTGAAGCGGCTGGGCGTTCCTTTGTGGGCGGGTCTCCGGCTGATGAAATGACGAAGGGAGCAAAAGCATGAAGTGCATTGATTTTGATAAGGAATTTCAGCGGTATCTGACGGTATGGATGAAGGAGCACAGCAAGGACTATAAAAACGTGGAGGCCATGGAAAACGCCATGCCGGAGGTGTATGGAACGTTTCTGGACACCCCCGCCGCGTTTCTGGCCGGGCAGAAGCCGGGCGAATATTTTGAAAGCTACGGGGACGCCAAGCAGCTGGTCAACTGGATGGAGGATTATTACAAGCAGCGGGTGCCCGTGCCGGATATGCTGCTCAACCGCATTTCCGAACTGGGCGGCGCGGCGGAGGGGCCGCTGATGAACCTGCTGACAAAGGAGCGTACCCCCCGGGAGGCCAGGATGTGCGCGGTGACCCTGCTGCGGGAAATTGAAAGTGAAGCGCCGCTGGACATGTATGTGGACTGGCAGTGCGCGCGGACGGATGGCGACGATGAAATGGCGGATAACGCGCTGGAGAGTCTGGCCAGCCTGCAGGACGCCGCCCGGGAAAAAATGCGCGCGGCCATCTCCCGTGCCACGCCTGCCGGTCAGGAGGCGCTTTTGTCCCTTCTGTGCCATTTTGAAAGCGACGAGACGCTTTTTGAAGTGGCCATGGGGCTTTTGCGCGACCGTCCCGAACGGGCGGCGGTGCTGGCGGATTACATCAGCTGTCTGGGCGACGAGCGTGCGCTTCCCGAACTGAAGCGGCTGGCCGCCAGCGAGGAGACGGCGTATCTGGACTATATCGAGCTGCGCAGCGCCATTGAAAAACTGGGCGGCGAGGCGCCCGAGCGTCAGTTTGACGCACAGGATCCCGCTTATGAGGCGCTGCGGGGCATGCAGTGACCCTGCTGGAGGAAAACCATGTTTTGTAAGCATTGCGGCGCCATGGTGCCGAACAACGCCACGGTATGCGAACAGTGCGGCGGCGTATTGACGCCGGCTGGGGGCGGCAAGGGCGTGGCGGGCATGCGGCAGGGCAGGCCGGACGCAAGGCGTGCCGCCTCGACTGGTTCGGAGCGGGCGACGCCCAATGAACCGCTGTACCCGGACGCGCCCCTTTCGGAACGCCGGAGGCGGCGCTATGAAGGGGACGCGGGCAGGCCGGACAGCCGCCGCGGTCTTTTGCCCGAAGAAACGGGCGCGCCCGCCCGTCGGGTGGATGTGCGGGAAAAAATGCCCAGGGTGCACCGCTTCGCCATCAACTGGGCGATGGTCGGGCTCATTGCGGCGGTGGCGGTGCTTTTTGCCGGGGTCGGTTTTTACGCGTGGCTGAAAACGACGGATGAGGGACAGCTCATTCTGGCGCGGCAGGGGAAAAGCGTCAACGCGGACGCTCTGTGGGCGCTGGGTACGGAATATCTGGATCAGGGCTATATCGAGCGCTCCATCGAGGTGTATGAACAGGCCTGGGCGCAGGAGCCTGACCGGGAGGATCTCTATGACAAGCTGCTTTTGCTGACCGAGGCCTACGAGGCGGGGGGATACCTGCAAAAGGCGGAGGACACCTACCGGCTGATGTACGAAACACTGGCGCCGGAAAACCCCGTGGCGTACCGCAACAACGTGCGGCTTCTGACCACGCAGGGGCGTACCCCCGAACTGGCGGATTTTCTGAAGCTGGCCTACGAAAAGACGGGTGAAAACTCCTTTATCAAGCAGCGGGAGGAAATGCTGCCCGCCGCTCCGACGGCGGATCTGCCCGGCGGCTCCTACAAACTGGAGAATACCGTCACCAAGGAGATCACCCTTCAGTCCGCCGAGGGGTACGATATTTATTATCTGGTGGACGGTACGGCAGAGGATACCCTGCCTGAGGCGGGGCAGCTGTACACCGGCCCTGTCAGTCTGGGGGAGGGCGGCCACACCATCCGGGCGGTGGCCGTATCCAGCGAACTGGTCAGCGATGAGACCAGCGTCAGCTACGTGATCTCCCTGCCTGTGCCCGAATCGCCCAAGTGCTCTCTGGCGCCCAACGACTATGAAACCCGTCAGCGGGTGTGGCTGCGGCATTCGGACATGGACAACGTGACCATCTACTACACTATTGACGGGCAGTCGCCCACCTCCAATTCGCCCATCTATACGGGCGAGCCTATTCAGCTGCCGGTGGGGCGGGTGCATATCAAGGCGGTGGCGGTGAACAGGTTCGGCAAGGTGTCCAACGAAATGGACGTGGAGGTCAAGATCAAGCTGCCCGTAACGCCCAAATACTTCAACACCAAGGATACGTTCAACGATTTTACCCTGCTTTCCACCACGCGGGACAGGTTTGTCAGCAAGTTCGGCACCCCCACGGAGGAGACCGAGATCACCGATGTGATGCCCGGCACCTGCCTGAAGCTGACCTACGGCTGGGGCGAGGCGCGGTTCTATCCTTCCGAGAAGGGGTATGTGCTCTATCGGCTGGAGACGGACAGCACGTCCATTGTCGGCCCCCGTTCCACCCGGGTGAGCATGAAGGAGACCACCGTGACCGGCAAGTTCCGGGATATGGGGCAGCTCAACGACCAGAACGGCGACCGCAGCATCTATTACGACGATCAGGCGGGCGCCTATGCCAAACTGTACAAGCTGAGCGACGACACCGCGCGCATCGACTATGCATATACGACGGACGACGGCGGACGGGTGACGCTGAGTTACTACCTGACCGGCGGCGTGGTGGCGCGCATGGGCATCAGCTATACGCCGTAACGAAAGAAAGGAACGTCATGAAAAAGACCCTGTGCCTGATCCTTGCCCTGCTCATGACGGGGCTGTGGGTACCGTCCCGGGGGGAGATGGAGACCGTCTCCTTCCGCGGCAGTGTCACCGTGGCGCGGGACGCGGCCTATGTGGATCTGGGCGATACCCGCGTGAACGAATGGACAGAGCTGGAAGCGTTTCTGGATCAGCTGCCCAACCTTGAGCGGGTGGACATGTTCGCCTCGCCCGTCTGGAAAAAGCAGATCGAGGAACTGACCGACCGTTACCCGAACGTGACCTTCGGCTGGACCATCCGCATTGCCGAGCATACCGTCCGCACGGACGCGACGGCCTTTTCCACCCTGCACAACAACCGTTCCGCCGAGCATTCCAGCGCGGATTTCTCCGTGCTCAAATACTGCCGGGATCTGTTGGCGCTGGACATCGGCCATAACCGGGTGGACGACCTGAGCTTTCTCTACGATCTGCCCCAGCTGAAGGTGCTGATCGTGGCATGCAACCACGTGACGGACATCACCCCCATCGGCAGCCTGAAGGAACTGGAATATCTGGAAGTGTTTAAAAACCGGGTGACCGACCTGACCCCCCTTGCGCAGCTGACCCATCTTGTGGATCTGAACATCTGCTTTAATCGGGTGAGCGACTGGTCGCCCCTGTACGGACTGACCGGGCTGGAGCGGCTGTGGCTGTACAACAGCAACAATTACTCCGACAACAGCCCCGTTCCGGCGGAGGCGGTGCGCAAGCTGAAGGAAGCCCTGCCGGATACGCACATTGACAGCACCTCCTACTCTACGCTGGGCGGCTGGCGCACCCACCCCCGCTACGACATCATTCACCAGATGTTCGCAGACGGGGTGTATATCCCCTTTGACCGGGAGGAGGCCGCGCCGTGAACAGCTTGATCGTCATTGAAGGCACCACGGCCTCGGGCAAAAGCGGTCTGGGCATTGAACTGGCCCGGCGGCTGGGCGGCGAGATCGTGTCGGCGGACAGCCGGCAGGTGTTCAGGGGTCTGGATCTGGGCAGCGGCAAGGTGACGCCGGAGGAAATGCAGGGGGTGCCCCACCATCTGCTGGATGTGTGCGATCCGGGGGAATTTTTTTCCATGGCGGATTTTCAGCGGCTGGCGTATCAGGCCATCGACGATATTGCCGCCCGGGGGCGGCCGACGCTCATGGTGGGCGGCACGGGGCTGTATGTGGACGCGGTGGCCATGGGCTACCTTCTGTCCGACAAAGCGCCGGATCTGGCATACCGTGCGGAACTGGAGACCTATGAAACGCCTGCCCTTTACGCCATGCTGCTGGAAAAATGCCCCGGCTGTCAGGTGGACGGCAAAAACCGCAACCGGGTCATGCGCATGCTGGAAAAGCTGCATGCCGGGGACGACGCCTGTCCCTCCTGCGCACCCCGCTACCGGGTGCTCCGGCTGGGGGTGACCTGGCCGCGGGAGGAAGTGAAGCGGCGCATTGACGAAAGGCTGGACGCCCGTTTTCAGGCGGGTATGCTGGAGGAAGTGCAGGGGCTGATGGCGCAGGGGGTGGACCCCGGGTTTCTGCTGGGGCTTGGACTGGAGTACCGTTTCCTGACCCAGTACCTGATCGGGGAAATAACGGAATTTGAAGACATGAAGGAGCAGTTGTCCCGAGCCATCAAACGGTTCGCGGGACGGCAGATGACCTGGTTCCGGCGGCACCCGGATACGCACTGGCTGGATATGGGCGGCGACCCTGTGGGCGAAGCGCTGGCGCTGATCGAGCCGTTTCTGAACAGCGGGGAAAAGGAGTGAACGACGGGGCTGTATCGTTTCCGCGCGGCAGAAGGCGCTTTCGGCGCGCATCGTGCAGGCGTTTATTCCGCGTAACCGTGAAAATGATTCTGCTGCGCGTACGCTCCCGAAAATGCCCTGTCCGGCAAAACCGGACGATACGGAGGGGTGGGGGCGACGCACAGTCCCGCATGGCTTCCTGCTGAGTATTTTCTGTTTTTCGGTCGAATCGGGACGGCGGCGCTTGCCGCCGTTTTTCTTCTGGCTTTGCATGGACTGCTGCTTGCGCCTTTGTCAAAAATGTGGTATACTTTGACCAGAACGACAGAGAACGTTGCATGCATGAACAAAAACGACCATAAAGCAGAATGGGAGGCGGGACTGTGCTGTTTCGCAATTGCGCGGGCGGAATCGTATTCTCCGGTGAAAAGGTGCTCCTCATCAAAAACGACAAGGACGAGTGGGTCATGCCCAAGGGCGTTGTGCGGGAGGGGCGCCATCGCCGGGAGGTCGCCACGGAGCGGGTGCGTCTGGAGGCAGGCGTCGAGGCGCGGGTGCTGGGCGCGGCGGGGGAGACCTGCTATGAATTCTATTCCATGACCCGGCGCAGGCCCGTGTGCAACCGGGTGCAGTGGTACCTGATGGCGGCGGAGACGGACGTGTGTGCGCCCAGCGCCCGGGAGGGCTTTTTCGACGGCGGCTTTTTCGACCGGGACGACGCCCTCAGCCGCATTACCTACACGCAGGACAGGTCGCTGCTGGCGGTCGCCTTCGCCATGTATCAGGAAATGCGCCGGGAGGAAAACACTGCCGCACCGCTGACGACGGCGGGCGTTCAAATGTAACATTTGCCCGCAGAGGGCCAAAAACAGGCAAAATGAAGGGTGCAGACGTCCTCTTTGCTTGACAGGAGGGCGTTTGTGCTTTAAAATGCAAAGTGGATGCGTATTTTTCCCGTGGGCGAAAAGACGAACCGCTCTTTTTGCGTACGGAAGGGAGGGTTGGGCATGAGCTACGCCCGGCAGCAAACAAACAAATGGAAGAAACGGGCAGGGGTCTTTGCACTTCTGTGCGCGGTGCTGGTGCTTTTGTGCGCGGCCGCGCTGGCGGCAGGCGATCCGGTAGAGGTTACCGTGCAGGCTGACCCCGCGTCGTTTTCCGCGCCCGGCGATATGCAGGTCGTCATTCAGGTGAAAAACACCGGCGCGGAGGATATGCGCGACCCTGTCACCCTGCTGGATCCCGCCGGACAGACGGTTTCCGATTTCGGCGACCGGGGCGCTGCGCTGCTGTCCGCAGGGCAGACGGTGGAATGGCGCGGCACCTATCACGTGACGGAAAAGGATCTGGACGCGGGGCAGGCTGTGTTTACGGTGCAGTACAATCTGGAGGACGCCGATGGGAGCATTGCGGCCTGCACGCAGCAGGCGGCGGTGAAGCTGACCTTTACCGGCGAAAAAACCAGCCTGTCTGTCAAACGCACCCTCGACCCCGAGGTGGTGCGCAACGGCAAGACTGCCAGCGTGACCTATGAACTGTACAACGCGGGCAATGTGAACCTGACCACGATCAAGGTGACCGAAACGCTCACCGGCAAGACGCAGACGGTGGATCGGCTGACCCCCGGTGAAACCAAGACCCTGACCTTTTCCACCCGGATGGGCAATCAGAATCTGAAAAGCCGCGCCAGCATCACCTACAAGGCGGCGGGCAGCAGCGAGACCCTGACGGAAAAGGTGGAGGAAGTTACCATTCCCGTGGCCGCGCCCAACCTGTCCGTTCAGCTGGAGCAGGTGGGTCAGGCCAACGTGGGTGAACCTGCGGTGCTGCGCATGACGTTTGTCAATGCGGGCAATGTGAGTTATTCCAACGTGACGGTCAAGGACTATAAAAAGGGCGAAATGTTCACGGGCGTGGATATTCCCGCCGGCGCCACCGTGACGCAGGAAAAGGAGATCACGCTGGACAAGCCGGATACCTTCAAATTTATCGCTACGCTGCATGATAACACCGGTGAAACCCGGGAAATGAGCACGGATGAGGTCAAGGTGCAGGTGTTCGACCCGGAAAAATCCCTGACACTGACGCTCAACCTGACCTGCGACCATGAGACGGTCACGCAGGTGCCGGCGACCGTTCGCTTTACGCTGAACGTGACCAACAACGCCGAGGTAACGGCCAAGAACGTGTCCATCCGCCACGGCGATGTGCGCATGTATACCATCGGAGAACTGGCTTCCGGCCAGTCCATTTCCCTGCAGTGGGATGTGGCGATCTCTCAGGCGGGCAAATTCCGTTTTACCGCCTACGCGCAGGACGGGGTGGGAAACGATGTGACCTTTGAGTCCAACACGTTGCAGATCACCTATTCCATGCCCACCGAAGCGCCCACCGAGGCGCCCATTGTGACGGTCCCGCCGCTGGTGACCGTGGCGCCGCCCACGCAGGCGGATGTGAACCCTGTGCTGACGGGTGCAGGCAACCTGTTTTTGACCGTGGCGACGGTGCTGGGCGTGCTGTGCGCGGCCTGCGCGGCGCTCTTTGCGGTCAGCACGGCGGTGCGCGCCGGCAAACGCCGCCGCAGTGAAAATGCATACGACCACCTGGATCTGGCCGGCAGCCGGGATTATACTGAAACCCGGGCGCAGGAGAGCAGCGTGGTGGAGACCGAGGAAACGGTCATGGACGAGGACGATGCGCCTGCCGCCGATGAAGGGACGGAGGAAGCGTCTGTGGAAGACGCGCCCCGGGAGATGCCCCATGAAAAGCTGCTGAACAGTCTGGAGGACGAGGATGCGCCCGAGCCTGAAGTGACGGTGGAGGACGTGATCGACCACAAGGTGGCGGAGCGCAACGCCGCGCCCGAACCTTCCGATGCGATGCTGGAGGATGGCTTCCGCGTGTCCAGAGACGAAGCGAAGGCGCAGGTGGAAAGCCGCAGCCGCCGCCGGGCGGTGCGCAGCCGTCCGAAAGCGAACGGCGACGAGGAAGAATGATCCCTCCCGTCTGGCAGTTAGAGGCTGGATAACCTGAAGATGCCTGAAAGAGGGAGCCCTTCCGGCTCCCTCCGTTTTTTTCGAGGGGGAGCACAGGACGGTCGGAGAAAGGAGACGGTTGCATGTCGGACATTACCAAACGCGCGCTGGAGGCGTCGCTGAAAAATCTCCTGCTTCAAAAGCCGCTGGATAAGATCACCATCGGGGATATTGCGGAGGACTGCGGCATCAGCCGTATGACCTTTTACTATCACTTCAAGGATATTTACGATCTGATCGAGTGGTCCTGCGTGGAGGACGCCCACCGGGCGCTGGAAGGGAAAAAGACCTATGAGACCTGGCAGCAGGGCTTTCTGCAAGTTTTTGAGGCTGTAGAGAAGAACCGTCCCTTCATCATGAACGTGTACCGTTCCATCAGCCGGGAGCATGTGGAAAACTATCTGTACAAGCTGACCTACGCGCTGATCATCGGCGTGGTGCGGGAGCAGGCGGAGGGGCTGGAGGTGCCGGAGGCGGATCAGGAGTTCATCGCTCATGTGTACAAGTACGCCTTTGTGGGGCTGATGCTGGACTGGATCAAAGATGGCATGAAGGACGACCCGGGCGCGATCGTGAATCGGCTGGGCGTCGTGGTGCACGGAAACATCCGAGCCGCCCTTGAGCGGATGAACCGGGCGAAAAAATAATCAAACCTGTCTGTTTGATCAAAAAAACAGCATTTTTACCGCCGTGTCAGAAATTCAGACACGGCGTTTTTTCTGTTTATTGCGGCGCGGAACGCGGCATCTTATAATGAGGGCGTTCGAGGGAATGACCCGAACGGCGAAACAACAGCCTTGAAAATCAGGAGGTCGGAACCTATGTATTATGGCAGCGGCAATTATGAAGCGTTTGCGCGTCCCCGTAAGCCCGAGGGCGTGGATCACAAATCGGCCTATATCATCGGCAGCGGTCTGGCGGCGCTGACGGCAGCGTGCTATCTGGTGCGGGACGGTCAGATGAAGGGCGATCACATCCACATTCTGGAAAAGGAAGACAGAGCCGGCGGCGCGTGCGACGGCTGGAAGTTTGAAAACGTGGGCTACGTCATGCGCGGCGGCCGGGAGATGGACAACCATTTCGAGGTGATGTGGGATCTGTTCCGCTCCATTCCCTCCATTGAGACCGAGGGTGTGAGCGTGCTGGACGAGTATTACTGGCTCAACAAGGCGGACCCCAACTACTCCCTGTGCCGTGCTACGGAAAAGCGGGGGCAGGACGCCCATACGGACGGCAAGTTCGCCATTTCCGACAAGGGCGCCATGGAGATCATGAAGCTGTTCTTCACCCCGAACGAGGAGCTGCAGGACAAGCGGATCACCGACGTGTTTGACGACGAGGTGTTCTCCAGCAACTTCTGGCTTTACTGGCGCACCATGTTCGCCTTTGAAAACTGGCACAGCGCGCTGGAAATGAAGCTGTATCTCCAGCGCTACATCCACCACATCGGCGGTCTGCCCGATTTTAAGGCGCTGCGCTTTACCAAATACAACCAGTACGAGTCCATGATCCTGCCCATGATGAAATATCTGGAAAAGGCGGGCGTGCAGTTCCATTTCGGGGTCAAGGTGGAAAACGTGCTGTTCGACTGCACGGGAGAGCGGAAGCTGGCTACGGCCATCGAAACGGTTCGGGACGGCAGAAAAGAAACCATCGGGCTGACGGAAAGTGATCTGGTGTTCATCACCAACGGCGGCTGTGTGGAGAACTCCGCCATGGGCAGCCAGCACGAGCCTGCGCCCTACCGTACGGAGATCAAGGCGGGCGGCGGCTGGGATATGTGGCGCAAGATCGCGGCGCAGGATCCGGCCTTCGGCCATCCGGATAAATTCTGCAGCGATCCCGAGCAGACCAACTGGATGAGCGCCACGGTGGAAACGCTGGATCAGCGGATCATTCCCTATATCAAGAATATCTGCAAGCGCGACCCCTTCTCCGGCAAGGTTGTGACCGGCGGCATTGTGACCGTGAAGGATTCTTCCTGGCTCATGAGCTGGACCATCAACCGTCAGCCCCAGTTCCGTGAGCAGCCCAAGGATCACTGTCTGGTGTGGGTGTACAGCCTGTTTACGGATAAGCCCGGCGATTATGTCAAAAAGCCCATGCGGGCGTGCACCGGCAAGGAAATCTGCATGGAGTGGCTGTATCACATCGGCGTGCCTGAGGATCAGATCGAGGACATGGCGGAGCACAGCGCCAATACGGTTCCCGTCATGATGCCCTACATCGACGCGTTCTTCATGCCCCGCGCTTATGGGGACCGTCCCAAGGTGGTGCCTGACGGCGCTGTGAATTTTGCCTTCCTGGGACAGTTTGCCGAAACCCCCCGGGACACCATCTTCACCACCGAGTATTCCATGCGCACCGGCATGGAAGCGGTGTACACCCTGCTGAATGTGGACCGGGCTGTGCCTGAGGTGTGGGGCAGCGTGTATGATATCCGCGACCTGCTGAACGCTGCCGTGCAGCTGCGGGACGGCAAAAAGGTGACGGATATGGACACGGGACTGATGGAAAAAATCGCCTTTAAAGCGGTGATGGGCAAGATTTCCCATACCGATGTGGAAAAACTGCTCAAGGAATATAAACTGATCTGAGTATGAAAAAAGGGGCGTTCGAAAGAACGCCCCTTTTTTGATGATGCGCGGGAAAAACGGGGACACAGCCGGCGTGCTTTTTACGCCCTCCCATCCAGCACCCGTTCGAAAATGGCCTGCGCCGTGTCCGCGTCAACGGCTGCCGGATGGTTGGAGAGCAGACGGGTCTGGATGAGGGATTCGCTGACAAGGTCCGGAATATCCCGGACGGTCAGACCGTAGCGGCGGATATCCGGCAACGGCAGGGCGGCGATCAGCGCGCAGATGGCGTCGTAATCAGGCAGGCGGTCGCGGATGTCGGGCAGTGTGATGTCCATCACCGCCTGAAACAGAAGGCTGTTTGCCGCGCCGTGGGGAACGCCGCGGCGGCCCAGCGCATAGGCCAGCGCATGGACGGCGGTCGTGCCGGCCAGAGAAAGAGCCGCGCCGCCCCACAGACTGGCTTCCAGCATCCCGACCCGCGCCGCCGCATCGTGCGGCCGGGTGATGCATGCCGGAAGGTGGGTCAGGGCAAGACGCAGACCGCCCTCTGAATAAAAGTGGCTGAGGGTGCCGGCACGGATGGAAATCAGGGATTCGGCCAGATGGCAGATGGCGTCCACCCCTGTGCAGGCCGTGATTTCCGGCGGGAGGTTCACGGTCAGAGCAGGATCCAGCACGGCTGCGTCGGGCACACAGGCGGGCGTGATGAGCGCCGATTTGCGGCCGGAGCGGTCGTCGATGAAAAGGGCGTTGGGAGTCGCTTCGCTGCCCGTTCCCGCCGTGGTGGGAACGGCGACGAGCTGGATGGCGCGGGTCTGGGGCGGCGCAGCCAGCGCGTCGTCGACTGCCGCACGGCTGCCGAACAGCACGGCTGCCGCTTTCGCCGTATCCAGCACGCTTCCGCCGCCGATGCCCATAATGCAGGCGGGCTTTGCTTTCTCAAGCAGCGAAAGGGTGCGGGTCAGGTCGGAAAGCCTTGGCTCCCGGGAAGGAAGGAAGATGTAGAAAACGTGCCCGCAGGCGGACGAGAGGGCAGATTTCGCTTCGGCGTAGCCGCCTTTTTGATCCAGCCCATCGTCCAGCAAAACCGCCGTACGGCAGGGCAGGGCAGCGGCGGCCGAACGAAGCGCGCCTTCTCCGGAAAAAATCTGCTGCGGCAGGGGGTTGAAAATGTGGGAAAGCATCGTCACCATGTCTCCTTCTGCATGCTGTTTTGATGGAGGAACGCCTCAATGGCCGCTTCTGCGTCCGGGTCGGTCAGCCCAAAGGGACGGCGGACGGGACCTGCGGATAAACCTGAATGGTTGGCTGCGGCCTTGATGACGGAAACGGAGGATCCCAGCCGGAACAGAGCGCGGAAGGGGCGGATGCTGTCCTGCGCGCGGCGGGCGGCTGCCAGATCACCCGCTGCCCAGTGCTCATAAATGGACGCCATGCGCTGAGGAAACAGGTTGGCGACCCCGCAGATGCCGCCGCGTCCGCCGGCCAGCAGCGACCAGAGCAGCAGTGCATCGTTACCGCAAAGCACGTTGAAATCCGGCGGAACCGCCTCAAGATAGGAAAGCATCTGCTCAAAATTGCCGCTGGAATCCTTGATGCCGACAATGTTGTCGATCTGCGCCAGACGCGCCACCGTGGCCGGCGTCAGGTTGACCCCGGTTCGCGCGGGGATGTTGTACAGGATGATCGGAAGGTCAACGGCCTGTGCGACCGCCGCAAAATGCGCGTAAAGCCCTTCCTGCGAAGCGGCGGCAAAATAGGGACACACAATGCTCAGTGCGTCGACCCCCAGGCGCTGTGCTTCCAGAGAAAGCGCGATGGTTTCCCGGGTGGTGCACATGCCGCTGCCGAAAAAGACGGGTATCCGCCCGTTTGTCTCCTGCAGGACGGCGTCGGCCAGCGCGAGCTTCTCCGCGGAGGAAAGGGCGTAGCCCTCTCCGTTTGTACCGGCGATAAACAGACCGTGGATCCCTGCGTCCAGCTGGCGGCGCGTCAGACGGCGCATCTGTGCAAGGTCAATGCTTTCGTCCGCCTTCATGGGCGTCAGCATGGCGGTGATCACACCTTTTATTTCCATCAAAAAATCACTTCCCATTTTCAATGTCGGTCAGGAGCTGAAGCAGGGTGTCCTCCCGGCCGAAGCTGCCCGACTTGCTGATGAGCGGCAAAACACCGGCGGCGCAGCGTATTTCACAGCGGACGGCGCCGCCCGGAAGGGGGGATACGATGCGCAGGTCTTCCGTTTCCAACTCGTCCAGTACGGCCTGCAGGGTATCGCCGCCTATGACGAGCAGCGTACCGAAGGGAGACAGCCGCAACGTGGAAGCGGCGGCGGCGCCCAGCGCCTGAGAAACGGTGCGGGCAAAGGCTTTCAGCGGCATGCCCGTCTGGAGGGCGCTGCACCGGGCGGCTTCCGCTTCCGAGACGGTACAGGCTGCCGCGATGACGCTGTGGACGTTCAGCGCCCGGAGGCGCGCCGCCTGCCGCGCCGCTTCTTCAGGTGCGCTGGGTGAAAAGGATGCCTGCCGGGCGCGCCCTGACAGGAGCAGACACTGCAGCTGAGCCAGCGCAACCGCGCTCACACTGCCGGAAACGATCAGCGCAGGGGCTGCAAATGCCCGGCAGGATACGGGTGAAGGGGCAGGACATAATTGACGGGCGAGCGCGTCGGCAAGGCCGGCGCAGCCGGATAAAACGGTATGCTCCCACAGGGAAAGCGCCCGGGCGGCGGCAAGAGCCATTTCTTCCTCCGTCTGGACGCTCCAGACGCATATGCCCGGCCGCTGCTCGTCGGGCAGCGCATCCTCGGCAATGGGCAGACAGGTCTGGGCGCGCAAAAGGGCAGCCACCCGATCCTGACGGACGGGGGAGAGGGGGTCACGGCCAAATACGCTCTGACTGACGGGAACGCCCTGTACAAAGTGGACGCCCTTATGGGTCACGCGGCCTTCCCGGGGGTGGGCGGGAATGAAGCAGATGCTCTTTTGCAGCGCGTGCGCCAGCGCATCCATGCACGCGCCGATGTTGCCCCGCAGCCCGGAATCGGTTTTCAGGAAAAAGCGGTTGCAGCCAAGCTGCCGGGCGGTGCGAAAGGCCTGCAGGGTGCGCTGCTCAGCCTCCTGGGCCGACGACGACCGGCAGGCTGTGTCGATGACGACGACGGCGGCGGCGCCGTCTGGCAGGCGCTGCCCGTGCCGCAAAACGACGGTGGGCAGGCCGCGGGCGGCAAAACAGGCGCCGGTGTCCAGCGCGCCCGTCAGGTCATCCGCCAGAACGGCCAGTTTCCAGCGCCTGCTCATGCCGCCTCCCCTCCGCCATGTCTGCCGCCAGCAGGATGGCTTCCGTCATGCTCTGAGGGTTGGCGCGGTTCTGCCCTGCCCGGTCGAACGCAGTCCCGTGATCCACGCTTGTCCGTATGATGGGCAGACCGACAGTCACGTTGACGCCGCTCATTTGAGAAAACGCGCCGGTTTTTTCATCCATATGGAAGCCCATCAGCTTGATGGGAATGTGCCCCTGATCGTGGTACATGGCCACGACCAGATCATACTGGCCGCAGGCCGCCTTGACGAACACGGTGTCCGGGGGCAGGGGACCCTCCGCGAGGATGCCGTCCTTCTGCGCGTCGGCCACCGCCGGGGCGATGGCGCGGGCTTCTTCATCGCCAAAGAGTCCGTTTTCCGAGCAGTGAGGGTTCAGCCCCGCCACGGCAATCCGGGGCGGGCGGCGCAGAATGCGGCTGCAGGCCGTATGCCCCAGACGGATGACGGACAGCACCCGTTCCCGGGTGATCAGGTCGCAGGCCTGCCGCATGGATACGTGAGTGGTGCAGTGAATGACGCGCAGGCTGCCGGCAATGAGAAGCATGGCGTAGCGCGTACTGCCCGTGTAATGCGCGAAGATTTCCGTGTGGCCGGCAAAAGCGTGCCCGCTCAGATGCAGCGCCTCCTTGTTGATGGGCGCTGTGACGACGGCATCCGCCTCGTGCTGCAGGGCCAGACGGATGGCCGTTGTAATACAGGTAAAGGCCGCTTCGCCGCAGGCGCCGCTGACGATGCCGGGAACAAAGCGGGCGGTTTCCAGACCGTCCGGGCAGAGGTATTCCACCGTTCCCGGGCGGCCGAGCGCCTGAGCGGGGTGGGTCAGCCGACGGAAAGATAGAGGCGTATCCAGCAGCGCGGCGGCCTGACGGAGGGGCTCCGGCGCCCCGACGACGACAGGTACGCAGCGGTCGTACAGACCGGGATCGGACAATGCCTTGACGGTGATCTCCGGCCCTACGCCGGCAGGGTCGCCCATGGTGATGAGAATAAGGGGTCGCATGTGACGCCTCCGTAAACGGGAGGGCACACGGAGCGCCGCGTTCCGGGCGCTCCGTGTGCCTTGAAAGGTGCAGAAGATTACTGAACGGTGCTCCACCAGGCGTTGGCTTCTTCCGTCAGCACGTCGCCGCCCATGGAAAACCATTCCTTGACCACGTCGTCCCACTGCGTATCCACATCAATGTCGCCGCGGATGGCGCGGTAGACGTTATTGGTGACGAAGGTGCTGGTCAGCTCGGAGTATTCCGAAGCGGAGGGGAGGGACACGGTCAGCGCGTTGCTGACGCCGTTGAAGCTGGCGAACAGCGGCAGGGTACGGTCATAGCGCTGCTCGTTGCGCGCGTCGGAAATGACGGTGAGGAAGTCGGGGTTGGTCCAGTACATGGGGAACAGGCACCAGCCGTAGCCCATGATCTGCCCCTGGGGATGATAATTTTCTTCTTCCGTGTAGTGGGGGTTATATTCCCGCACGCCGTTTTCGCCCTGCAGCCACTGCAGCCCTTCGGGGCCGAAGTGAAGCATGTAAGCGTCCTCGTCCATGGCTTCCTGCTCCAGAATCTGCAGGATCTTGGCCACCTTTTCATCGCTGGTCTTGGCGCCGAAGACGATGAAGCTGTTGACGTTGCCTTCCTTCACATAGCCGCCCTGCTGGCCGTCGGGGCCGGTGACGGGCGCCAGATTGATGTAGTAGTCAGCCGGGAAATCGTCGGAGAAGTCGGAGACGACGCCGTACTGATACAGGGTGGCCTTGTCGTTGGCGTTATCGGCAAAGAACTTCTGCCAGTCGGCGTTGTTGGCGACCCATTTGGCGCTCTGATGGCCGTCGTTGTCCCACTGATAGTCGTCGTAGCTCAGGCAGTCGATGTAGCCGATCTGGCCGGAGGCGAATTTGCTGGGCACGTCGGTGCCGCTGGAGCGCGCGTCGGTGGTGATGAATTCGGGATCGATCAGTCCGTCCTTGTACCATTTGCTCAGCAGCTTCAGGGCTTCCTTGGCCTCGGGGGTGGTCAGGCCGTAGGCCAGCTTGCCGTCCTCCGTCTTTTTCCAGAACAGGGGGTTTACATGGAAGATGCCGAAAATGGACTGGAACATGTAGCGACCCATGGCGCCGGAATTGCCGCCGGCGGAGAGGGCGTAGGTGTCCTTCTGCTGGTTGCCGTCGGGGTCGTCGTTGACGAAGGCGTAGAAGGTCTTTTCCAGTTCTTCCAGCGTGGTGGGCACGGGCAGGTTCAGGTTTTTGAGCCAGTCTGCGCGGATGGCGGCGCCGATGGCCGCTTCACCGGTGGCATTATAGCGGGGAAGGGCAAACTGCTCGTTGTTGACGACGCCCTTGGTGAAGAAGTCGGGGTCGCTTCCGGTGCACATGGCGTAGTAACGGGGCATGTTTTCCTTGATCATGTCCAGCGAGACGGAGCGGATGACGCCCTGATCCGCCAGATCGGACACGCGGGCGATGCTGCCGAAGAGCATGAAGTCGGGAATGTTGCCGGCGACAAAGAGCACGGACTGCTCCTCAGCCGTTTCGGCACGCACGATCTGCACGTCTACGCCGAAGCGCTCCTCGAAGGTCTTCTCACCCCAGGTGTCATCCGTCAGGGGCGGGTTGGCGCCCAGCCAGGAAATGGTCATGGTCTCCTCGGCGGAGGCGGGCAGGACCGCCAGCGACGCAAGGAGCATGAACGAGAGAACCAGGCACAGGGTCTTTTTCATGGGATATCCTCCTTTTTTAACCGCATGTTCCACGCGGCTGAGTTCAGAAACGGGGGGTCAGCCCTTCACCGCGCCCAGCACCATGCCTTTGGTGAAATAACGGCGGACGAAGGGGTAAATGACCAGAACCGGGATGATGGTAATCATGATGCCGGCGGCGCGCATGCTTTCTTCCGTGGGCTGATCGGCCTTGCCGCCGGAAATGTAGCTGCCGGACATGAGCATGCCGCTCTGCTCCAGCACGAGCCGCCGGATGTGCGCCTGCACGACCTGCTTGTTCAGGGAGGTGATGTAGAGCTTGGAATCGAACCAGCTGTTCCAGTGCCCGAAAAAGGACCAGCAGGCGATGGTCATCAGGGAGGGAATGGTGATGGGCAGAATGACCCGGAAGAAGATGGCCGGAGGGGAGGCACCGTCCATTTCGGCCGCTTCCTCCAGAGAAGCGGGCAGATCCTCAAAAAACGTGCGCAGCAGCAGAATGTAGTACGTGGAAAAGAGACCGGGGATAATCAGCGACCAGATCGAGTCGATCAGCCCCATATCCCGGACAACCAGATAGGTGGGGATGAGCCCGCCGGTGAAGAACATGTTGATCATGATAAACCAGGTGAACGCCTTGCGGCCGGGCAGATCCCGCTTGGAGAGCGGGTAGGCGGTCAGCGCTGTAACGAGCACCGTCAGCAGGGGTCCGACAAGGGAGCGGAAGATGGTGACCAGAAAACCGGTGCGGATGTATTCCTGCCGCAGAAGCTTCTGATAACCTGTCAGCGTAAAGCCCGCGGGTATCAGCATCAGCGGGTTTCGGTTGGCGGCCAGCCCGCCATAGGTGGAAAGGGAGTACATGAGCAGGTAGTAAATGGGGTAGAGGATGGACAGGATAAACAGCGCCAGCAGGATGTTGAGCACCCATTGGGCGAAAATGTTTCTGCCGGACCGATCCGTTGTACGCATGGTGGAACCCTCCTCAGAAAAGCCCGGTCTGGCCGATTTTCTTGGCAAACGCGTTGGTCAGCAGCACCAGCAGCAGGTTGATGACGTTTTTGAACAGTCCGACCGCCGTGGAATAGCTGTAACGGTTGCTTTCGATGCCCAGCCGGTAGACGTAGGTGTCAATGATGTCCAGACGATCCATGGTGGCGCTGTTGTACAGGTTGAAGATCTGGTCAAAGCCGGCGCTCATGACGGCGCCCACCTTCAGGATCATGACGACCACAATGGTGCCCGCGATGCCCGGAATGGTAATGTAGATCATCTGCTGCCAGCGGCTGGCGCCGTCTATCTGCGCGGCCTCGTACAGCTCGGGAGAAATGCCGGCGATGGCGGCCGTGAAGATGATGGAGTTCCAGCCGGCGGATTCCCATACGTCGCTGAAGATGACGATGAACATGGACCAGCCGCTGTCGCCCAGAAAATAAATGCTCTTTCCGCCAAATGCGCAGATGATGTAATTGATAACGCCGGTGGAGGGGGAGGCAACCGCCGTGATGATGGAGGCGATGACCACCCAGGAAAAAAAGTGGGGAAGCATGGTGATGCTGGCGGTCAGGCTGCGGTAGCGTTTGCTGCGCACCTCGTTGAGCATGAGCGCCAGCACCAGCCCGGAGGTGCCGACAAACAGCAGCTTGAGCAGGCTGATGCAGACCGTGTTGCCCGTGGCGCGCCAGAACAGCTGGTCGCCCGCCATTTTGACAAAATGCTTCATGCCCACCCATTTGCTGCCGCTGATCCCCTGCAGGGCTTTAAAATCCTTGAAGGCGATCTGCAGGCCGTAGAGCGGACCGTAGGCGAAAATGACGTACCAGACCAGTGCGGGAATCAGAAACAGGTAGAGCCAGCGGTACTTGACCATGCGCCGGATCAGGCTGCTTCGGAAGGGTCTGCTCAGGGTGGACACGGTGCTCACGTCCTTTCTGCCGAACCGGTGATCCAATCCTCGCTGATTTGATGATAGAAGATGCAGTCACGCCCGTGGAAGGAGTAACTGACATGGATACGACCGTCCCGGGACTGGATGATGGAGGGGTAGTGATACTGCCGGTTCAGGCGCTGCTGTCCGTCTCCGAGGAAGTTCTCGCCTGTTTCGATGGAGCGCATGCAGGGGAAGGTTTCCCCTTCGTCCTCCGTCAGCGCCAGGGTGACGGGGCAGCGCCTCCCGGGCCAGCGCACGGCCAGCGGGTCATCGCCCGCGCCGTAGTTGTTGAACGCCAGCAGGATCCGGCCGCTCTGCAGCCGGATGGCCTGAATGGAGGCGTTGTTGTTGGGCAGCCGGGTGGGCGCGGGAGCCGTCCACGTGCGGCCGTAATCGGTGGAAAAGGCCCTGTAGATCCGATCGGCCGAACGGCTGCGGAAGAAGGCGACCAGCCTGCCCGGCCGGGTCTCCACGACGGCCATGTGCACGCGCCGCACACTGTCGGGCACGGGGTATTCCGTCCAGCTCCGCCCCTGATCGCCGGAGATCTGCACGACGGAGTAGTCTCCGCCGTACTGAGGCTTGCTGGCGTCTTCCTCCGGCTGGCTGTACCACATGGGGTAGAGAAAATCGCCGTTGGAGAGGCGCAGGACAGGGTGACGGCCGAAAGCGCCGGGTTTGGTGAACAGGGATTCGACGGCGCCGAAGGTATAGCCGCGGTCGTCGGAACGGCGCAGACGCACCTCGGCGGTCTCCTGCATGCTGAAGTGCCCATGCACCTCGCCTCGCCGCACCTTTTCATACCATTCCTCCACGCGCATCCGTCCGCGGGAGCACTGCGCCGTGTACATCAGCCACAATTGCCCCGAAGGCGTCTGGAACAGGGAGGGGTTCTGTTCGGAACGGGTGTAGTCCTCGGAAACCAGCACCGGCTCGGACCAGCGGTCGCTGTCTGCATTCAAACGGGAAAGGGCGATCTTGATATCCGAAGAACCCTCCGACAGACCTGCGAACCAGCAGCACAGCAGATCGCCGTTGTCCAGCTCGATCAGGTTGGAGGCGTGGTTGGCGGGCCAGTGGGAAGGAATATAGGCTTTCACGTGACCGTTGGGGCCGTGATCCAGAAAAAGCCGTCCTTCCGATGTAAACCGGTTCAGTTCAATGACTTCGTGCATAAACGCATCGGCTCCATTCGTACAGCACTTGTTAAAACGCTCGATTTCATGTCGCATCAGGCAAAATGAGTATATAAAAATTGCATTGACGTGTCAATGCAATTTGAAACGCTCTGCACAAGTTTGAAGCTGTAATGCACAAAATGACAGTGAAGGGAGAATGCGTCAATCGTCAGGCGGACGCCAGCGGATGACGTTGATGTGGGGAACGGGGCGTTCGGATGTGGCGGTGAAATAGGCGATGACCATGTCGCCGAAGGGGAGCGACACCATGACGGGATAGCCGAAATCCTCCGAGGAGACGTCCGCGTCCAGCACGGTTTCCGCGCCGAAGGTGCGTCCCCCGTCCCGGCTGAGGCGCGCCAGCAGACAGGGCTGAGCCCCCCGGAAGGCGTACACGATCAGCAGCCGCCCGTCCGGGAGACGGGCCATGCACGACGGATTGCTCTGCTCGGAGCGCCAGTGATAGGGGGTGTAGATTCTGGAAGGGGTCGTCCAGGTCTCGCCCCCGTCGGCGGACTGACACAGCTCGATCCAGTGATTGCGGGTGGTTGCGGCGCCGCGGCGCACGTCCTTTCGGCGGCTGACGGAGGTAATGAGCCGGCCGTCGGACATGCGCACCGTGTTGCTCAGGGCGCTGCGGGCGGACGGATCCGTCACGAAGCTGAGAAAGCGCCAGGAGTGCCCGCCGTCTTCCGTGCGGACACAGAACAGGCGGTCCGGGTGGCACCTGCACCGCACCTGACCGGGATAGCGGCGGGAAAGCATCATGGTGCACCGGCTTTCACCGTCGACAAAATAATCGGTTCGGGCGGTCATTTCCTCGTCGCCGCCCGGCAGCAGGTAGGGGCCCGCCCAGGTATGCCCCCGGTCATAGGTGACGACGAAGCTCCTGTTGCGGATGTTGACGGCGGCGCTGCCGACCTTCAGGGCAAAATCCGGGTGTGAAAAGCGGATCCCCTCCGGCGGGAGGGGGATGCAGGGCTGCTTGGACACAGTGTCCAGCGGGTTTTCTTTTTCCTCCGTCCAGCTCTTTCCACCGTCCAGACTGCGCATGACCACCGTGCGGACGGCGCCGGTATCGTCAATCTTGTGCCCTTCCTTTTCAGGGGCGTAGGGACCGACGTGAAAGGACAGCAGGATCTCCCTGTCCCAGTTCCATATGCCTGCGTTGGAAGGCCAGCCGGCAAACAGCTGCGGCTGAGAAAAGACCGTTTGTTTTTCCATGGGTTTATTCATTGTCCTTTGCTTGAAGATGGGGCTGCACTTCCCGGGCGTAGGCCGTTGGCGTCATGCCGGTGATCCGTTTGAAGGTTTTCAGAAAATACAGCGTATCGCCGTAGCCTACGGACAGGGCGATTTCGGGCAGAGACATGGCCGTGCCCTCAAGCAGCCGCTGCGCCTGCCGGATGCGCCGCTGATTGATGTATTCCGGCAGCGATACGCCCATCTGAGCTTTGAAAAAGTGAGAAAAAAAGGAACGGCTGTAATGGAGGTATTCGCACATGACGTCCACATTCAGCTCGGCGGTGTAGTTCAGGTCGATAAAGCTCAATGCGCGCTGCAGCAGCTCTTTTTTCCCCATTTCCGCGCCCTGATCTGGGGATTCGTTTCTTTGAATGTGCAGAATTTCATCGAAAAACTGGTAAGCGCAGCCAATCATCCCCCATGGGCGCGCCCGGTCTTCTTCCATACAGGCGCGGATGGCGTTCATGCAGTCCGCCAGCCGTCTGGTCATGCAGCCGCGCAGGATCGGGCGCTGGCTGGTGACGTGCAGGGTCTGCATCATGTCCTGCGCGGCCGAGCCGTTATAGGCGAACCATTGCAGGATCCACGGATTCTGGGGATCGGCGCGGTAGTGATGCAGAACGTTCGGAAACAGAAAGAACAGATCGCCCTTGTTTAGCCGTATTTCCTGACCGTCCAGCGAGAAGTAGCCGCTGCCGCAGGAAACCAGCACGGCCTTGTAGTAGGGCAGCACCCGGGGGCCGATGGTGTGCTGCGCGTCGCATACCCGGGTGCCGGCCCAGGTGATGTAAATCGAACCGTTCTGCTCGGAGGCCGTGGGCGTATAGAAGGCCTGAAAAAGCTGCTCGGTCAAAGCGCACCCTCCTTTGATGAGACGGTCAAAACAGGACGAAGGGAATCAGCCGGAAAAATTATAGGATGAAGGGAGGAATTTTGTCAATGGCTCTTTCCGGCACACCTGAAAAGATTTCCCCGTTCCTTTCTTTACGGCGCGGCGGCGGTATGATAAAATGGAGAGGAAAAAGAAGGGAGGCGCCGCATGCCCAATTTGATGGATTATCTGGCCTGGCGGGGGGATCTGACCTTTGATCAGGCGCCCCTGTGTCAGGTGGATCAGCTGATTTTTGCCCAGCTGGCCTACGTGTCCTTTGGCGACGCGGTGCCGGGGGTGGAAGCGTATCCCGGCGCGGTGCGGCTGGAGCGGGCGGCGCGGTGGCTGCTGGATACGGATCCGGAGGGCAGGCGCATCCACCAGACCTTTTACATGTGGAAGGACGACCGGGAGATGCTGCGCGCGCTGGCGGACGCCCCCCGGTTTCGGAATGTGGAAATGCTGCTGAGCATGGACGAAATGACGGGCAGCACCCAGTTCGCCGCCGTCGCCTACCGGCTGCCGAACGGGCGCTGCCTGTTGGCCTTTCGCGGAACGGACGACAGTGTGAGCGGCTGGAAGGAGGACTGCATGCTGGCGCTGGACGAACCGGTGCCCGCCCAGCTGCGGGCGGCGGAATACCTGCGTACGGCGGCGGAAAAGCTGCCCGGCACACTGGAATTGACGGGTCATTCCAAGGGGGGAAACCTTGCGGTGTACGCGGCGGCCAGCGTGGAAGCAGGGGTGCAGGCGCGGATCGGCGCGGTGTACAACCTGGACGGCCCCGGCTTTTCCCGGTCGCTTCTCTCCTCCCCGGGGTACGCCGCCATCCGGGACAGGGTGCGCACCTTTCTGCCCGAGGGATCGGTAGTGGGACGGCTGCTGGCGCACGACGGTCCCGCTTTTCCCGTGCGGTCGGATGCGGCGGGGCTGATGCAGCACAGCGCTTTTTCGTGGCAGGTGACGGGCAGCAGGATGCTGCCGGCGGAAAACCTGTCCCTGTTCAGCGAATATGTGCACGGGGTGATGGACACCTGGATCGACAGCCTCAGCGCGGCGCAGCGGCGGGAATTTGTGGAAAACCTGTTTGAAATGATCGGCACCCTGCAGGTGGACACGCTGGACGAGGCGCGCACGGCCATTGTGCGCCGGCTGCCGACCTTTCTTCACAGAATGCGGCTGATCGACCGGGAGAAAAAGGTACAGCTGCTTCACGCCCTGTTTTCACTGGGCGGGACGGCACTGAACCAGCTGCCCCGGCGCTTCGGCGGCGGAAAGAAAGGGGACGCCGCCCCCGGAGACGGATCGGAGCAGCGGGAGGAGCAAACGTAAAAAAAGCGGGAATGCCTCCGGCGGCGTTGACACGGTTCGCCTTTTTCGGGTATAATAATATGAATATTCATCGTTTCTGAGAGGAGCACGTTGATCCATGTCGATGAAAAAGCGCGCTGCGGCGTTTGCGCTCATTTTTTTGCTGCTTTCGGCTGGAGGAGCCGGAGCAGAGGAGGAAATTCCTTCGCTGCCGTTGGACTTTTCGGGCGGCAAAAAGCTGCAGGAGCGGTTTTATACCGGGAAATGGAGCTACGAGGATCCGACCATCAGCGTCGTCATTGAGACCGGACGGGAGGACAATTGCGACTGGTGGGTGGCGGATGTGAAGATCCAGCATCCCTCCCAGCTGCGCACCGCTTCGGCGGGCGGGTTCAACACCAACATGAACATCAAGGGAACCGCGCTGGCCAAGCGTGTCAACGCGGTGCTGGCGCTGGACGGGGACTATTACTGCTATACGGGCAAGGGGTTCATCCTGCGTCAGGGAGAAACCTTTCTGAAGGTGCTGGACGGCGACCGGGACGTGCTGCTCATTGATGAAGACGGCGATTTCCATGTGGTCTATCAGGCGCAGGCGGACATGGTCGGGGAGACGGTGGAGGATAAAAAGGTCGTCAACGCCTTTTATTTCGGCCCTGTGCTGGTGGACGGGGGAGAGGCGATCCGCGGCGTGTACGGCAAGGACATGGCGGCGGAAAAGAAGCGCCAGCGCATGTGCATTGCGCAGGTGGACAAGCTGCATTACAAGGTCGTGTGCTGTGCTGCGCCTGCACGGGGCTCCGCCGGCATGACGCTGCAGCAGTTCGCCGATTTTGTCGCCCGGCAGGATGTGCAGGTGGCCTACAATCTGGACGGGGGCGACAGCACCATGCTGATTTTCAAAAACGAAAAGATCAATGACGTGCGCAATCAGGATACGCGGCTGATCTGCGATATACTGTATTTCGCGTCTGCTTACGAAGGAGAATGACATGGACGCTTATCTGTGGATGCTGCTGGCCGGCGCGCTGGTAAGCGCCGCGCTGTTTGCATGGCGGCTTGAAAGGGCGGGAATGAAAAAAAAGGCAGCGCTGTGGGCGCTGCCATTGTGCGTCCTGATGGGAACGGCGACGGCGCGGGCGGTCTATTTCGTGTCGCTGTGCACCGTATTGGTGCCCCGCTACGGTCTGGCCGGGCTGTGGCGCTGGGAGAGCGGCATGTTTTCCTTTGCGGGGGGGGCGCTGGGCGTGTGCGTGGGCGCGGCGCTGGCGGCGCGGTGCTGCCGGCTGCCGGTGGGAAAGGCGCTGAACGCCTTTGCTCCCGCAGGCGCCTGCATGGCGGCCTTCGCCTGGTTTGGCCAGTACTGGCAGGGCTTGCAGGGCGTGGGCGAGTATGTGGAAAACGAGGCGCTGTGCTTTTTTCCCCTTGCGGTAAAAAACGAGTGGGACGAATGGTTTTTCGCCGTGTTCATGCTGGCGGGTCTGGCGGCGCTGGCGGTATGTATAGCGGGGTGCGCCCACAAACCGGGTCCGCGGGACTTTGTACGGACGGTGTTTTATCTGGCGCTGCCGCAGATTCTGTGTGAAAGCCTGCGGGCACAGGGCATGCGCTGGGGCTTTGTGCGGGTGGAGCAGGTATACTACGCCGTGATCTGTGTGACGCTGCTGGCGAGAGGGTGCCGCCTGTACGGGCGGGGGCTGCCGCCTGTGTGGCGCTGGTGGCCCGTGGCGGCGGCCGCCGCAGGGATAGGCGTGCTGGTGTGCGTGGAATTTATTCTGGGCGGCAAGCTGATCCGGCTGGAAACGTGGGTCTGCCATGTCATCACGCTGGCAGTGCTCATCGGCTTTGCGGGGCTGGAAATGGTGACGGAGCACCGCGCCAGAGGGGCGAAATGTTAAAAAAGTGTTGCGGACGGGACGGAAATATGATATGATTTATGCGGGAAGGTGGTTCCCGCTGCGCGCGGACGGTGTCCTGCGCGCTTTTTTAACGGTTGTGGAATAAGGGGGATGAACCCGTGCTGAAAAAATGGATGGCGCTGACGGCGGCGCTGATGCTGGTGTGGAGCATGGCTGCGGCGGAAGAAAAGACCTGGACGGACGCCCAGTGGGCGGAAATGGAGCAGGCCGTGCTGGCGGAGGGCGATCAGGCGGAAAAGCTGGATACGTTTCCCGTGACGGTGGATCCGAACGACCTGTCCGTGCAGGAGGGGCTGGATGAAAGCTGGATGAACATCCTGCTGATGGGGACCGATACGGGCAGCACTCAGCTGAATGCCGGCCGTACGGACAGCATGATCCTCTGCTCGGTGAACACGGTGACGGGGCGGGTGAAATTGTCCACCATCGCCCGGGATCTGTACGTGGAAATTCCCCTGACCGGCGGCCATAAAAACCGTATCAACACGGCCAACCGCTTTGGCGGCCCCTATCTGGCGATCAAGACGGTCAACGAGACGCTGAAAATGAACGTGACCCGGTACTGCTCCATCAATTTCAAGGGGTTCTCCGCCATTGTGGATCAACTGGACGGGGTGGACATTCAGCTGACCGGCGGCGAGGCGGAGGAAATCGGCAAATCGGCGGATTATCCGGCGCGGGATCAGGACGGCGTGGCGCACCTGAACGGGGCGCAGGCGCTGGCTTACTGCCGTATCCGCAATCTGGACAACAACTTTGGCCGGAGCAACCGGCAGCGCAAGTTTCTGGAAGCCATGATGGACAAGGTGATGCGGAGCAATTCGCTGGACGGCATTCTGGGGCTGGTGGAAAAAACCATGGCGTATCTGGACACCAACCTGTCGGCCGGGGATGTGATGGCGCTCATTTTCGCGGTGGCGACCCAGTATCAGGGGCTGGAGATGAATTCGGTGCCCGGGAACGGCGAGTTTACCTATCAGGTCATTCGGGAAATGGACGTGGTGGTGGCCGATGCGGAGAAAATGACGGCGTCCCTCCACAGCTTCATCTATGAACAGTAAGAAAGGACGCACGGTGCAAAGCCGCGCGTCGGAGCGGGCGGATCGCGCGGGAAGGCGTGATCCGCGCCGCTGTTTTTGGGGCGCAGGCAAATGCCGTCTTTACGGATGGGGGAATTTATGCTATACTGACAATGTACAGGTGTATCCAAATTTAGAAACGTTAGCGAGAGGGATTGCAAATGAACTTTGTGTCCATCATTGAAAAAAAGAAGCAGGGACAGCCGCTGAGCCGGGAGGAAATCCGCTGCTTTGCCCGGGGCGCGGCGGATGGCAGCGTACCGGATTATCAGTTGGCGGCGCTGCTGATGGCCATTCGTCTGCGGGGCATGGACGACCGGGAAACCGCCGATCTGACCCTTGAAATGGCCGCGTCCGGCGACACCCTGTCGCCCCAGGTGGACGGGGTGCCGGTGGATAAGCACTCCACCGGCGGCGTAGGGGATACCACCACGCTGGTGCTGGCGCCGCTGGTGGCGGCCTGCGGCGGCAAGGTGCTCAAAATGAGCGGGCGCGGACTGGGTCATACCGGCGGTACCATTGACAAGATGGAGTCCATTCCGGGCATGCGGGTGACCCTGCCGGAGGACGAATTTGTGGACGTGGTGCGCAGGGTGGGCTGCGCGGTGGTGGGGCAGAGCGCCGAACTGGCGCCTGCCGACAAGCGGCTGTACGCGCTGCGGGATGTGACCGCCACGGTGGACAGCGTGCCGCTGATCGCCTCCTCCATTTTGAGCAAGAAGTTTGCCTCCGGGGCGCAGGCGATCGTGCTGGACGTGAAAACCGGCTCCGGCGCGCTGATGAACACGGAGGCGGACAGCCTGAAGCTGGCTGAAACCATGGTGAATATCGGCGTGCACGCCGGCAGAAAAATCGTGGCGGTGGTCAGCGGCATGGAGGAGCCGCTGGGCGCATATGTGGGAAACGCGCTGGAAGTGGAGGAAGCAATCGACGTGCTGGCCGGACGCTGCGGCGAGGACGCGCCGCTGACGCAGGTGGCGCTGTATCTGGGCAGCCAGATGCTGGTGTCTTCCGGCGTGGCGCCTACGCTGGAAAAAGCGCGGGAAAAGCTGCTGACAGCGCTGCGGAGCGGCACGGGACTGGCCAAGCTGAAGGAAATGATCGCCGCGCAGGGGGGAGATCCCCGGGTGTGCGACGACACCGGGCTTTTGCCCAAGGCGCCCCTGATCGTGCCTGTAAAGGCGCGGGAGGACGGTTACCTGTGCGGAACGGACTGTACGGCGCTGGGGCGGGCGGCGCAGGCCATGGGCGCGGGACGCGCCCGCAAGGAAGATATAATCGACCCCGCCGTTGGCTTTGTGATGAAAAAACGGATCGGCGATTTCTGCCGGGCGGGCGAGGAGGTGTGCGTGCTTCATGCCCGCACCATGGAAAGCGCCCGGAGGGCGGCGGACGATGTGTACGCCGCGCTGCGGTTCTCGGACGCGCCCTGCGATAAGGCGCGGCTGATCTGGGACGTGGTAGATGAAAACGGGGTGCATCCCCTGTGACGCGGCTGGAGCCGGAAAGGAAAAAACAATGCGGAAAATGTGGATGACGGTGCTGGCGAGCCTGCTGGCCGTGTGCCTGACCGCGCCCTGCGCGCTGGCGGACGAGGAAATGGCGCCCCTGACGGTGGACGAAGTGGACGCGTTTGTGGACGCCATGCGGGAGAAGGCGCTGAGCGAGACGGATGTGAAAACGGTGCCCGCGGAGACGGAAGGCGAATATCAGGCCGCCTTTTCCGGCGGGGTGCTGATGCTGGCGGCGGACGAGCTCAAGCAGGATACCGCCGTGCTGGAAATCGAACTGGCGGCGGATCAGCCCGACCCCCGCGGTGTGCTGGCCAACGCCACGCAGGACGGGGAGCGGGTAGGCGTATCCGTGCAGGATGTGATGGCGCAGTACCCCTGCGCCAATGAGGAACTGTACGGCGATTATCAGTCCGCGGTGGTGGCGATGAGCGGCGAGGTGCCGGGCGCCGCCTTTGCGGGCGTGGTGGAACGGGACGGTCAGCATGTGCAGAGCCTGACCTACTATGCGTGGGAGCAGGAAAACGGCGCGACGGTGCGCAGCGGCATCCGTTACCGCTTTTCTGAAAACGAGCTCAGCGGCGTGACCGTTCTGGGACGCCGCGAGGTGGAAAATGCGCAGACGGACTGGGATGCGCTGGTGGCGCTGCAGGAGGAAGACAGCTATTTTGCCTACCCCGTCAGTCAGTTCGGGGAGGATCTGGATCCCTTCGTACGGGAGGATCTGACTTTTTCCGGGCTGGATTTCCTGTCCGTGACCTATGACGATATGCAGGAGCGTTTCGGTACGCCCCAGGCGGATTCCTGGCTGGAGGACGGGCAGAACGGCTATCTGCGTTCCTGCGCGTGGGAAGGCATGGAAGCGGTGTTCGCCTATGACGGCGGCAAACAGTTTGTCAATTTGCAGATGCTGACTGCCACCGGCGCTTATCTGGAGGGCCCCCGCTGCATTCGGGTGGGGGATACGCAGATCAGTGTGATGTACCGCTTCCGCCACGGGATGGTGGCGCAGGTGCAGAACGGCACCGTGCTTTACGGCGACGGTGAAAAGGCGCCCTTTGGCATGATCACCTACGGCGACGGCGAAAATACCCTGACCTACGCCGCCGATTGCGTGGACTGCGACGTGTATCTCTATGCGCACATGACCAACATGCGCATGACCGATTACATTCTGGTGCGGCAGGAAAAAAACTGAACCTGCAAAAAACGGACGCGTTGCCAGCGGCTGATGTTGGAGGCTTGATCGGATGCGAATTGATTTGAGCTGTCCGGTGGAATTATGGCACTGTAAAATTCCCACCCCCGATGACCCCGTATGCGTGATGCAGATGTACAACCTGTCGGAAAAGACGGTGGGCAGTCTGCAAATGTGCATCCTGTGCTTCGACGAGGCGGGCGAACAGTTTGCCCGGCAGGTGGAACGGGTGAAGACCCGGGACGCCCTGTCACAGCATGCCTTTGAGATCAGCGTGGAGAGCGAGGAAGGCGCGCAGGCGCACGATCTGGAAATACTCACCGAGAAGGTCTGGTTCGAGGACGGCACCGTATGGCGGCGGGGGGAACACCCCCTGACCGTCTATCAGCCTTCGCCCGCATTGTCGGGCGGCCGGCTGCAGGTGATGCAGGAGCTGGCAGGAGCGGACGCCTGCTGCTTTCCTTCCGATCAGGGGACGGTATGGGTGTGCGTATGCGGGCGGCCCAACGCCGCGGGCGAGGAGGCCTGCAGCCGCTGCGGGCGGGAAAAACACGATGTTTTTTTCAAACTCAATCAGGCGGCGGTAGAAAACATCATCATCAAGCGGGAGAGTGCCCGGGAGGAAAAAGAGCGCCGGGAGCGGCAGCTGGCCGCGCAAAAGGCGCAGGCGGAAGCGGAGGCGAAAAAGCGCCGCCGTCATCGCCGCAAGGTGGCGGCCGTGTGCGCGGGGACGCTTGTGTTCCTGTGCGCGGCGGCGTACGGTGTGGTCTTCCACGGGCTTCCCTATTACCGGTATACGCAGGCGGAATACGCGCTGGCCAACGGGCAGTTTGCCTCCGCCAAGGAGCAGTTTCTGGCGCTGGGAGACTATCGGGACAGCGCTGAGCAGGCGGTGGCGTGCGATTATCAGTCCGCCCTTGCGTCGCTGAAGGGGGGCACCTACACTTCCCTGCGGGTGGCGCAGGAGGGCTTTGATGCACTGGGCGATTATCTGGACAGCAAAACGCAGGCGCAGGAAGCCCGCTATATTCAGGCGGAAAAATATCTGGCGGCGGGACAGTGGGAAAACGCGCTGGAGCTGTACCGGCAGATCCCCGGCTATCGGGATGCGGATGACAAGGTGCAGGCGACCATTTACGCATGGGCGGGCGCCCTGTTTGAGCAGCAGGATTACGCTGCCGCCCGGGAGAAATATGCGGAGGTGGCGGGCTATAAGGAAGCGGATACACAGGCGAGGGAGTGCCTGTATCAGCTGGCGCTGGCCTGCGCAGCCGGCGGCGACCCGGAAGAGGCCGTGACGCAGTTTCAGGAGCTGACGGGCTACCGGGACAGCGATTACCAGATGCAGAAGGCCGGGTATCAGGCGGGCGAAAAGTACTATCAGGAAAAGGATTACGACCGTGCAGGGGATTATTTCCTGCTGGCGGGCGATTATTCCGACGCCATGCGCCGGGCGACCCAGTGCCTTTACGACCCTGCGGTGCAGGCCATGGAAGCGGGCGACTATGCGCAGGCCGCCGGGATGTTTGAAAAAATCATCACCTATTCCGACGCGCGGGAGCAGTGGCAGCAGTGCCTTCTGGCGGAGGGACGTCAGCTGCAGGAGCAGGGCGATTATGAGGGCGCGGCGGCACTGATGGATCAGCTGCCCGATGTGGCGGAGGCGCAGCAGCTGAAGCGGGACTGCATTTATACGCAGGCAACCCTGTGCCGGGATACGGGCGACACGGAAAAGGCGGAGACGCTTTTGTCCGCGATCGCCGATGAGGATGAAAACGCTGCGGCGGCATTGAAGGCCATCCGTTACGATCGGGCTGAAGCGCTCATGAACGCCGGGGAATATGAAGCGGCCGTCAGCGCATGGGCGGCGCTGGGCGACTATGAGGACAGCGCAGCTCAGCTGACCGAGGCACGGTACCGTCTGGCCATGGACGCGCTGGACGCGGATCGGTATGAGGAGGCCATTACCCTGCTTTCCCAGACGACGGGGTATCAGGATACGGAGGCATGCCTGAACCGGGCGCGGTACCAGATGGCGCTGGATCTGAAGGTCAAGGGCGATCTGGAAAGCGCGGCGGTGATCTTTGACGAGCTCGGCGATTACGAGGACGCCCGGCAGCAGCGTGCGGCGTGCGCGTACGCGCTGGGCAGACAGCGTCTGGAGCAGGGGGACGAGGAGCAGGCGGCGGCGTATCTGGCGCAGGCCACCGGCTATGAAGACGCGGATCAGCTGTTTGACGAAACGGTGTACCGTCAGGCGACTGCCCTTCGGGATGCGGGCGAATGGGGACAGGCGGCTGCCAGATTTGAGCAGCTGGGCGGTTATCTGGACGCTGCCGCACAGGCGGAAAGCTGTCTGGATGCGTATTATCAGTCCGCCTATGAAAACGCGTCGCAGGCTTATAAAAAGAAGGACTATGAAACGGTCATGGCGCTGCTGGAAGGGCTGGACATGCAGTATCTGCCGGAACGCTATCAGTCCCTGAAGGCCATGTATCAGGACAGCGTCTACCAGTACGCCGAGGCGCTCTACGATGAAAAGCAGCCCTATCAGGCGCTGGTCTATTACAGGTTGATCGCCGATTACCGGGATGTGAGCAGCAAAAAGCTGACCCGCACCTGCTACCGGCTGCTGGGAACGTGGGAGGACGGCAAGGGAACGGTCATGACTTTCCGGGAGGACGGTACCTGCACGGTGGAAGGCGGCGAGCACTTCTTCTGCGCCACCCAGTTCGCCATTTATCTGGGCGATACCGCCGAATTCAAGGACATGGCCTACACCTATAACATTTATAACAGCACGGAGGATCGGCTGAACTTGAAAAATGAAAAAACGGGCGTTCTGTATAAAATGAGTGTGGTGAAGGAACCGTGAACGGCCGCATTGGCGCAGCCGCGCGGGCGGCGCTCCGGCCGTACGGGGCGCTCCCGGATGAAAAGCACGTGGACGTGCTGGACGGGGTGCGCGCCCTGATGGTGCTGCTGGTGGGCGCGTTTCATATCTGGCAGCAGAGCTGGCTCACGCCTCGGTTCACCGTCATGGGCAAGCTGGTCTCGCTGGATTTTCTGCTGCGGTCGGGCTATATCTGGGTGGACGGGCTGGTTCTGCTTTCCGGCTTTCTTCTGTACCTTCCCATTGCCCGGCTGGGGGCGGAAGCCCCGTTCCCCTCGACCCGGTCGTTTTTCAGGCGGCGCTTCTGGCGCATTTATCCGTCCTATGCGCTGAATGTGTTGTTGTTTTTCCTGCTGGCGCTGCCCCGCTACGGCGGCGATACCGTCTTCATGGCGGAGGATCTGGCGGCGCACCTGACCTTTACCCATACCCTGTTTTACAAGACCTATTATGTCAGTCCCATCAACGGGGCGTTGTGGACGGTGGGGGTGGAGGTGCAGTTCTACCTGCTGTTCCCACTGCTGGGGCGCTGCTACCGCAAGCACCCGCTGGCGACGGCGCTGGGGATGACGGCGGTCGCCTTTGCGTGGCGGGGCTATGCGTCGACCCTGCGCGACTGCGCGCTGTGGTTCAACCAGCTGCCGGCGTTTCTGGATGTGTACGCGCTGGGCTTTGTGGGGGCGGAGGCGTTTGTGGCGCTGCGGCGCAGGCTGGGACAGGCGGGCAGGCGGGAAAAGGTGTTTTTCTCCTTTACGGCGCTGGCAAGCCTGCTGTACGCGCTGTCCCTTGCGCGGCTGCAGGCAGCGCGGAACGGTCAGGAGGCCATCCGCATCGGACAGATGGACACCCGGTTTCCTTTCTGTCTGGCGCTGCTGGCGTTGATGGTGTCCGCCGCCTTTGCGCTGCCCTTCATCCGTTTTTTGCTGGGCAACCGGGTCATGCGGTTTTTATCCGCCGTGTCCTTCCAGTTTTACATGATCCATCAGGTCATCGCGGTGCGTATCCGGGAATGGGGACTGATCCCCTCGGCGAGCGATACGCCCAACATGATGGGCGAGCGGGCATGGCAGGTGCCCTATACGCTGGTCTGCTTTCTGATTCCCCTGGCGCTGGCAGCGCTGCTGACCTACGGCTTTGAACGGCCGCTGACCCGCCGGTTTGCCGGCAGAAAATAAACGATTCGCCGCGCGGGGCGCGAGAGAAACAAATGTGGAGGAGCTTGCATTATGCGCGATCCGAGAATGGAAAAACTGGCTCACAATCTGGTTCATTATTCCTGTAAATTGCAAAAGGGAGAACGGGTGCTCATTGAGGCGACGGGGATCCCCAACGATTTTGTGTGCGCGCTGGTGGATGAGGCATACGGCGCCGGGGCGCTTCCCATGGTGAACCTGATCGACCCCAAGGTGCAGCGCGCCATGATGATGCACTGCACAGAGGAACAGCTGGAACTGATGGCGAAATACGACAGCCTGCGCATGCAGGACTGTCAGGCCTACATCGGGGTGCGGGGCGGAGAAAACGCCTTTGAAAACGCCGACGTGCCCGCGGCGCAGAAGGAACTGTACGGCGTCACCTATTCCAATCAGGTGCACGGCAAGATCCGGGTGCCTCACACCAAATGGGTGGTGCTGCGTTATCCTACCCCCGGCATGGCGCAGCAGGCCGGCATGAGCACGGACGCGTTTGAAAAGTTCTATTTCGACGTGTGCAACATGGATTATCAG
Source organism: uncultured Clostridia bacterium (assembly GCA_934662505.1). Classification (GTDB taxonomy): domain Bacteria; phylum Bacillota; class Clostridia; order Christensenellales; family Aristaeellaceae; genus SVGT01. The sequence continues at coordinate 95,068 of CAKUKE010000007.1, forward strand.
AATATGAGCAACGCCATGGACGCGCTGGTTCGCCGGCTGGAAACGGCGGATCAGGTGCACATCACAGGTCCGGGCACCGATCTGACCCTGTCCATCAAAGGGCAGCCTGCCATCAAGTGCGCGGGCGAACTGAACATTCCCGACGGCGAGGTGTTCACCGCGCCTGTGCGGGAGTCGGTCAACGGCGTGCTCACCTACACCGCGCCCAGCCTGTATCAGGGTGTGCGGCACGAGAACATCCGGCTGACCTTCAAGGACGGCAAGATCGTGGATCAGACGGGCAGCCATCCGGAACTGCTGAAAAAGATTTTCGATACGGACGCCGGCGCACGGTATGTGGGCGAGTTCGCCTTCGGCGTGAACCCCTACATCAATAAGCCCATGCTGGACACGCTGTTTGACGAGAAGATTGCCGGTTCTTTCCACTTTACGCCCGGCGCGTGCTACGATGAATGCCCCAATGGCAACCACAGCGCCATTCACTGGGATCTGGTCTGCATCCAGACCCCGGAATACGGCGGCGGCGAGATTTATCTGGACGGCGAGCTCATCCGGAAGGACGGCCGGTTCGTGCCGGAGGATCTGCAGTGCCTGAACCCTGAGCAGCTGATGAAATAAGGCCTGGAGAAAAAATATTTTCGGGAGGCGGAACACATGAACAAGGAGTATCTGCGTTGGCTGGAAAATGTGCAGGACGAGGCCGTCCGCGCGGAACTGGAGAGCATCCGGGGGGATGAGGCGGCCATTGAGGATCGGTTCTACAGTGAACTGCATTTCGGCACCGGCGGGCTGCGGGGTGTGATCGGCGCCGGCAGCAACCGGATGAACGTGTACACCGTGGGGCGGGCGACCCGGGGCTATGCCAGATACCTGACGGAGCATTTCGACCATCCTTCCGTGGCGATCGGGCATGACAACCGGAAGAATTCCGATCTGTTTGCCGTGGAGGCCGCCTGCATCATGGCGGCGGCGGGCGTCAGGGTGCACATGTACCGGGAACTGATGCCTACGCCCATGCTGTCCTACGCCGTGCGGCAGCTGCACTGTCAGGGCGGCATCGTCATTACCGCCAGCCATAACCCCGCCATTTATAACGGCTACAAGGCCTACGGTCCAGACGGTTGCCAGATGACGGACGACGCGGCGCACGCGGTAGAGGCCTGCATCGATGAAATGGACTACTTCACCGGCGAAAAGGCGGACTTTGACGCCTGCCTGCGGGATGGCCGCATCGCCTATATTTCCGATGAACTGGTGGAGCGCTTCCTGAAGGAAGTGTCCGCCCTTGCGCCCGGCAGCAAGGACGAGGCGGCGGCGCTGAAGATCGTCTACACCCCGCTGAACGGTACGGGGCGCATGCCTGTGACCCGGGTGCTGGCCATGAACGGCTTTTCAGATGTGACGGTGGTGCCGCAGCAGGAGATGCCCGATCCCACCTTTGCCACCTGCCCCTATCCCAACCCGGAGATCCGTCAGGCGCTGGAGCTGGGGCTGCAGCTGATGACGGAAAAGAAGGCCGACCTGCTGCTGGCTACCGACCCGGACTGCGACCGGGTGGGCACCGCCGTGTGGGATGGCGGTGCGCAGCGGCTCATCACCGGCAATGAAATGGGCGTGCTGCTGCTGGATTACATCTGCGAAAAGCGGACGACGGAGGGCACCATGCCGAAGACGCCCGTCGCCATCAAGACCATTGTGACCACCGATATGGCGCGCCGGGTGGCGGATCGGTACGGTGTGGAAATGCGGGACGTGCTGACCGGCTTTAAGTACATCGGCGAGCAGATCGGTCTGCTGGAGGCGGAAGGGCGGCCGGAAAGCTATCTGATGGGCTTTGAGGAAAGCTATGGGTACCTTACCGGCACCCATGCCCGGGACAAGGACGGCGTGAACGCGGCGCTGATCATCTGCCGTATGTGCGCCCATTACAAGGCGCAGGGCATGACGCTGGCCGATGCGCTGCGCAAGTGCGAGGAAAAGTACGGCGCATACCGTAACGCGCTGGAAAACCACGCCCTCCCCGGACAGGACGGCATGAAGAAGATGGAGGCCATGATGACCGCTCTGCGGAACGATCCCCCGAAAATGGTCATGCATCTGCCCCTCACCCGTGTGCAGGACTTTGAGACCCATGAGGATCGGATGATGGCCACCGGCGAGGTGCGGCCCATCACCCTGCCCACGTCCAACGTGCTCAAGTTCTACTACGGCGAACGGATCACCGTGGTGGTGCGCCCCAGCGGCACGGAGCCCAAGCTGAAAATCTATCACGCCGTGCGGGGCGATACCCCTCTGCATGCGGATGAACTGCTCAGGGGCTGGCAGGAAGCCTTTGCCCGGATCACGGACGAACTGAAAAAATAAAAACTTTTTTGAAGGAACGGCACGCTGCGGGGCGGTGCGCCGCCGGATACACCGGCGCCCGGGAAAACGCTTTTCCGGGCGCTTTCTGCGGCGGTGCGCATCGGATGTTCCGATGAAAGGAGAAATACTGGATGCAGCTGACGATGCTGGGAACGGGCAACGCGCTGGTGACGGAATGCTACAACACCTGCTTTGTGCTGAGCGACGACGGGCAGCATTTTCTGGTGGACGGAGGCGGCGGAAACGGGGTACTGTGTCAGCTGAAGCGAGCGGGGATTCCGTGGCAGGGTATTCATACGATCTTTGCCACCCACAAGCACATCGATCACATTCTGGGCGTGGTCTGGATGATGCGCATGATCTGTCAGGCCATGGGCGGCGGACGGTACGAGGGCGAAACGGTGATCTACGGTCATGACGAGGTGATCGGGCTGCTCCGGCGTATGGCGGGCGATCTGCTGCAGAAAAAGCAGACGGCGTTTCTGGATACGCGGCTGCATCTGGTGCCGGTTTCGGATGGCGAAGAAAGGGAAATTCTGGGGCGGAAGACGGTCTTCTTCGACATTCAGTCGACCAAGGCACGGCAGTTCGGGTTTTCCATGGCGTTGGAGCCGGGTAAAAAACTCACCTGCTGCGGCGATGAGCCTTACCAGCCCTGTGAACGGCCTTACGCGGAGGGCAGCGCCTGGCTGATGCACGAGGCCTTTTGCCTGCACGGCGAGGCGGACGTGTTCAAACCCTACGAAAAGCACCATTCCACCGTCAAAGACGCCTGTGAACTGGCGCAGACGCTGGGGGTGGAGAACCTGCTGCTCTATCACACGGAGGATCACCATCTGGCGGAACGCAAGGAACGGTATACCGCAGAGGGTGCGCAGTTCTTTCACGGCGGCCTGTATGTGCCGGACGATCTGGAAACCGTCACCCTGTAAAGCCCCGTCTTCGCCCGGCTGAGCGGCAAAAACGGAACAGACCGTTAGTTTGCCGGATGCACATGGGTACGGATGGCCGCTGGCGCGAATTCCTTTTTCTGCTGCGCAGCAGGTGTTCCCCCTTGCCGGGTCGGCAGGAGGGGGAAAAAGAAAACCATCAGCGAAGGCGATGGTTCAAAAGAGGCTTATGCCGATGCATGATCCCGCCGCATTTGCGGTCGGAGTGCAAATGCGTGAGCGTTGGGCGCTTCAGAGGGCTTTTTGACCCTGCCCGGATTCCAGTATCAGCGGCTGTCAGTCGCGGAACCACCGGCTTTGCCGGTGGTTTTGATTTGCGTCCGAATTCAAAAGGAGGGGGGGGAACGGACATGACAAAGCGTCTCCCGGTTTTCCGGGAGACGCTTTGCTCAAAATGAATACTTTCAGGAACAATTACTTGTTCTTCCGAGCCTTGATCGCGGCCTGCGCAGCGGACAGGCGGGCGATAGGCACCCGGTAGGGGCTGCAGGACACATAGTTCAGACCGATCTCATTGCAGAATTCAATGGAGGAGGGGTCGCCGCCATGCTCACCGCAGATGCCGCAGTGCAGCTTGCTGTTGGCGCCGGTGCCCAGCTTCACGGCCATGTCCATCAGCTTGCCCACGCCCACGGTGTCCAGACGGGCGAAGGGATCGCTCTCGTAGATCTTGTTCATGTAGTACGCGGGCAGGAACTTGCCGGCGTCGTCACGGGAGAAGCCGAAGGTCATCTGGGTCAGGTCGTTGGTGCCGAAGCAGAAGAA
>CAKUKE010000008.1 GCA_934662505.1 uncultured Clostridia bacterium
GGCAGGAACTTGCCGGCGTCGTCACGGGAGAAGCCGAAGGTCATCTGGGTCAGGTCGTTGGTGCCGAAGCAGAAGAAATCCGCTTCCCTGGCGATTTCGTCCGCCGTCAGCGCGGCACGGGGAATTTCGATCATGGTGCCCACTTCGTACTCCAGCGCTTCGCCGGATTCGGCGATCAGGGCGTCGGCGGTCTTGACCACCACGTTCTTGACGAACTTGAATTCCTTCACTTCGCCGACCAGAGGGATCATGATCTCTGGCACCACGTGCCAGTCGGGATGACGACCCTTGACAGCCAGTGCGGCCTTGATGATGGCCTTGGTCTGCATGACGGCGATTTCGGGATAGGTCACGGTCAGACGGCAGCCACGGTGCCCCATCATGGGGTTAAACTCGTGGAGGTCGGCAATGACCTGCTTGATGTAGGCCACGGTCTTGCCCTGCGTCTTGGCCAGCGCTTCAATATCCGCCTCGTCGGTGGGCACGAATTCATGGAGCGGGGGATCCAGGAAGCGGATGGTCACGGGATGGCCGCCCAGCGCTTCAAACAGACCTTCAAAGTCCTTCTGCTGCATGGGCTCGATCTTGGCCAGCGCAGCTTCCCGCTCTTCCTTGGTTTCGGAGCAGATCATCTCACGGAACGCGCCGATGCGGTCGGGCTCAAAGAACATGTGCTCGGTACGGCACAGACCGATGCCCTGCGCGCCGAAGGCAGCCGCCTGCATGGCGTCCTTGGGAGTATCGGCGTTGGTGCGCACGCCCATGGTCTTGTACTTGTCGGACAGCTCCATGATGCGGCCGAAGTAACCGCTGTTGGGGTCGGCGGGCACGGTGGGGATCAGTTCGCCATAGATGTTGCCCGTGGAGCCGTCCAGAGACAGGGCGTCGCCCTCGTGATAGGTCTTGCCGCCCAGCGTGAAGCGCTTGTTTTCTTCGTCCATTTTGATGTCGCCGCAGCCGGAAACGCAGCAGGTGCCCATGCCGCGGGCAACCACGGCCGCGTGGCTGGTCTGGCCGCCGCGGACGGTCAGGATGCCCTGGCTGTACTTCATGCCCTCAATGTCTTCGGGGCTGGTTTCCAGACGCACCAGCACCACTTTTTCGCCCTTCTTGCCATGGACGGCCGCATCCTCGGCGGTAAAGACGATGTGGCCGGCGGCGGCGCCGGGAGAGGCGGCAATGCCCTTGCCGATGGGCTGGGCGGCCTTGAGCGCCTTGGCGTCGAAGGTGGGATGGAGCAGCATGTCCAGCGACTTGGCGTCAATCTGCATCAGCGCTTCTTCCTCGGTGATCATGCCTTCGTCGATCAGGTCGCAGGCGATCTTGATGGCGGCGGCGGCGGTACGCTTGCCGTTACGGGTCTGCAGCATGTAGAGCTTGCCGTGCTCCACGGTGAACTCCATGTCCTGCATGTCGTGATAGTGGTTTTCCAGCGTCTGACATACGTTGACAAACTGCTTGAAGGCTTCGGGGAACTTCTGCTCCATTTCGGTGATGGGCATGGGCGTACGCACGCCGGCCACCACGTCCTCGCCCTGCGCGTTGGTGAGGAATTCGCCGAACAGACCCTTGCTGCCGGTGGCGGGGGAACGGGTGAAGGCCACGCCGGTGCCGCAGTCATCGCCCATGTTGCCGAAGGCCATCATCTGCACGTTGACGGCGGTGCCCCAGGAATAGGGAATGTCGTGATCCATGCGGTAGATGTTGGCACGGGGGTTGTCCCAGGAGCGGAATACGGCCTCGATGGCGGCAAAAAGCTGCTCCTTGGGGTCGGAGGGGAAGTCGGTGCCCAGCTGCTTTTTATATTCGGCCTTGAACTGCTCGGCCAGCTCATGCAGATCTTCGGCGGTCAGTTCGGTATCAAAGGTGATGCCCTTGGCTTCCTTCATGGCATCGATGAGCTTTTCAAAATACTTCTTGCCCACTTCCATGACCACGTCGGAGAACATCTGGATAAAGCGGCGATAGCAGTCCCACGCCCAGCGGGGGTTGCCGGATTTTTCGGCGATGACGCGCACCACGTCTTCGTTCAGACCCAGATTGAGGATGGTATCCATCATGCCGGGCATGGAGGCGCGGGCACCGGAGCGGACGGACACCAGCAGGGGGTTTTCCTGATCGCCGAACTTCTTGCCGGTGATCTCTTCCATCTTGCTGATGTAGGTCAGGATCTGCGCCTTGATCTCGTCATTGATTTTGCGGCCGTCCTCATAGTACTGGGTGCAGGCTTCAGTGGTAATGGTGAAGCCCTGAGGCACCGGCAGACCGATGTTGGTCATTTCCGCCAGATTGGCGCCCTTACCGCCCAGCAGCTCGCGCATGGAGGCGTTGCCTTCGGTGAACAGGTACACGTACTTTTTCGCCATGTGAGATAAACTCCTTTCGGATAATGGAATAACAAGCGTACAGCCGTTCGGAAAAAATGGATTCTTTCCTATTAGTTTATTATACAGGGAAATATAGGATTTGGCAAGTGTTTTGCAGATAAAAGCAGGTATTCGGTCACAAAATCCGTATGATGAAGGGTTTTATACGGCGCCTGCTGCGTACGCTGTTTCCGCCCCTTCGGCAGAAAGAAAAACAGACGGCTGTACTTGCGCCCGGGAAGGGCAGGAGGAGACAATCACCACACGGGCGGCTGCCAGAGGGTCACCTCACCCTTTTGCAGAGTCGCGGGCACGTCGATCAGGCGCTGATTGCGGCTGCCGCAGAATTTCAGCTCCAGCGAACGCTCCTTCTGGATGAAGGGACCGTCCACCAGCACGTCCGTTGCAGCCAGCAGCGCCATCTGATCCGGGTCGTTCCGCCGGGTCAGCTCTTCCCATGTATAGCCGGTATAGACCCACACGTTCAGCTGATGGGCATGCGCCGCGCGCGCCAGCGTCAGACAGGGCAGGGGCTGCTCCAGCGGGTCGCCGCCCGAGAGGGTGATGCCTGAAAGCAGGGGATTTTTCAGCATTTTGCCGATCAGGGCGTCCGTGTCTTCCTCATGCCCTCCGGAAAAGTCGTGGGTCTCCGGGTTGTGGCAGCCCGGGCAGTTGTGGCGGCATCCCTGGGTGAATACGGTAAAGCGCAGTCCCGGACCGTCCACGATGGAATCGTTGACCGTGCCTGCAATACGGATCATCATGGCATTTTCCTCCTGAAAAGGATGATATCACGAAGGCGCGCCGCGGAACGCCGTGCGCGCCTTCAGAACAGATGGTTTTACACGTTGTGCTTGACCCGGTCGTGCTCCTCGGCCCGCTTGGCATTGTTGAAGCGGTCCAGCGTGCCGACCAGATAGCCTGTGATGCGGCGGATACGCTCGAAGGGATGATCCTCCTCCTTACGGCCGCACAGCGGGCACTGATCCCCGATGATGCCGTTGTAGCCGCACACCGGATCCCGGTCTACCGGGTGGTTGATGGAGCCGTAGCCGATGCCCGTATCGTGCATGTGGCGCACGATCTTTTCGAAGGCTTCCAGATTCTGCAGCGGGTCGCCGTCCATTTCCACATAGGAAATATGGCCGGCGTTGGTCAGCGCATGGTAGGGCGCTTCGATGGAGATCTTGTCAAAGGCGCTGATGGGGTAGTACACCGGCACGTGGAAGGAGTTGGTGTAATAGTCCCGGTCGGTAACGCCCGGAATGATGCCGAACCGTTCCTTGTCCATGCGGACGAACCGTCCGGACAGTCCTTCGGCAGGGGTGGCCAGCAGGGTATAGTTCATGCCGGTTTCCGCGGTCTTCTGATCCATGTAGCTGCGCATGTAGCCGATGATCTCCAGACCCAGATTCTGGCTTTCCTCGCTCTCGCCGTGGTGCTTGCCGCGCAGCGCCTTGAGCGCCTCGGCCAGCCCGATGAAGCCCACGGACAGGGTGCCGTGCTTGAGCACCTCGCCCACCTCGTCCGTCCAGCCCAGCTTTTCGCTGTCGATCCATACCCCCTGCCCCATCAGGAAGGGGAAATTATAGACCTTTTTGTGGGCGACGATCTGATAGCGCTCATAAAGCTGATCGCATACCAGATCCATCATGTCCTTCAGGCTGTCAAAGAACAGATCCACATTGCCCGCCGCCTTGATGGCCAGCCGGGGCAGGTTGATGGAGGTGAAGGACAGATTGCCGCGGCGGGGGGCAATTTCCCGGGTGCGGTCATAGGCGTTGCCCATCACGCGGGTGCGGCAGCCCATGTAGGCCACCTCGGTCTCCGGGTGACCGGGCTTGTAGTACTGCAGGTTGTAGGGCGCGTCGATAAAGGAAAAGTTGGGGAACAGCCGCTTGGCGCTGACCCGCATGGCCAGCTTGAACAGGTCGTAGTTGGGATCGCCGGGGTTGTAATTGACCCCCTCCTTGACGCGGAAGATCTGAATGGGGAAAATGGGGGTCTCGCCCCGTCCCAGACCGGCGTCGGTGGCCAGAAGCACCTGCTGCATCACCAGACGGCCTTCGGGGGACGTGTCGGTGCCGTAGTTGATGGAGGAGAAGGGTACCTGCGCGCCGGCACGGCTGTTCATGGTGTTCAGGTTGTGAATGAGCGCTTCCATGGCCTGATAGGTGGCACGGGTGGTTTCCTTCACCGCGTGCTCCTGCGCAAAGTCCAGCATGCGCGCGGCCAGTGCGTCGTCGCCCAGCTTATCCGTCAGCGCCCGCAGCAGGGCGCTGCGCGTGGACTCGCTTTCCTGCAAAGAGGGCTCGGCGCCTTCTTCTCTGGCGGCATTCAGCACGGCCCGGGCGTCTTCGTCGGCCAGGGTATCGCCGGTGAGCAGCTCCAGCGCCCGGGACAGGTTGTCCCGATACCGTTTGAGAAAGGTCTTGCGCACACCCTTGGCCATGCCGTAGTCAAAATCCACGATGCTCTGACCGCCGTGCTGATCGTTCTGGTTGGCCTGAATGGCGATGCAGGCCAGCGCGGAGTAGCTGGCGATGTCGTTGGGCTCGCGCAGCACGCCGTGACCGGTGGAAAAGCCGTTTTTGAACAGGGATTCCAGTTCAATCTGGCAGCAGGTGGTGGTCAGCGTCAGAAAGTCCAGATCATGAATGTGGATGTCGCCTTCCCGGTGCGCCTTGGCGTGCTTGGGGTTGAGCACGTACATGTCGTAAAACTGCTTGGCGCCCTCGGAGCCGAACTTGAGCATGCTGCCCATGGCGGTGTCGCCGTTGATGTTGGCGTTTTCACGCTTGATGTCGCTGTCGGCGGCGTCCTTGAAGGTGATATCGGAGAAAGTCTTCATCAGCCGGGTATTCATTTCACGCACCCGGCTGCGCTCGGCGCGGTAGAGGATGTAGGACTTGGCGGTGCGCACAAAGCCCTTTTCGATCAGCACCCGTTCCACCGTGTCCTGTACGTCCTCCACGGAGGGGGTGCTGCTGACGGCTTCGTTGTTTTCCAGCTCGCAGGTCACCTGATGCGCCAGTGCCTGCGCCGTTTCCTCGCCCTTGGCGCTGCCGGAGGCCTTCAGCGCCTTGAAGATCGCCTGACTGATCTTTTCTTCGTTGTAGGGCAACACCCGTCCGTCGCGTTTCTGAATGGTTTCGATCATGACAAAAAGCCTCCTAATGCTTTGTTGCAGTGCGTGCGTTTATTTTTTGCAGGGCGCAGGGCGCCGCCGTGTTCTCAATTGAAAACCGCCTCCCATTATATGGTGGACGGCTGGAAAAGTCAACACAATATATAGATGTTTTTGCGGGAATCCAGCAAGAATACTGTATACATTTCCGCTGGAAGGGGACGGGAAAGAGGCGGCCGTCCGCCTCTGCCCGGTCTCAGGGCAGCACGATGACCGGGTCTTTTTCTCTGGGACGGTAGATGGTGAACCGTCCGCCGATGCATTGCACGGGCGCCGCGCCGGTGCGGGCGCACAGCTGCTCGCAGGCGTCCCGGGCGGACAGGGGCGCCCCCTTCTGGAGGGAGCACTTGATGATCTCCCGGGCTTCCAGCGCGTTTTCCGCTTCCTGAACGGTATTGTCGGTCACACCATCCTTACCGATGAAGAGAATGGCGGGGAGGGTATTGCACATGGCGCGCAGATAGGCGCGCTGACGGCTGTTGATTTCCATGACGGGTCTCCTTTACTTACATGATGCGAAGAACAGGGACAAAATACGTTCCTGCGCCGGCGCAGCGGTGAAAGCGCTGCCGCCGAAGGGACAGGGGCGTATGCTCCGCACCGGCAGAGAGAGCACGCGTTCGGGCGCGTCCCTGCAGGGATGCAAAGGCGCGTTTGCCTACGCCGGCGCACACGCCTGCGCGGGGAATACGACGATCCCCGCACGGCAAAAACTCCTGAACGGAGGGATTACTCCACAAAATCGAATTCCATTTCGTCCATCCGGACGGTGCTGCTTTCGTTGGCGCCCCGCTTGCGCAGCGCGTCGATGATGCCCATTTTGCGCAGGGAGCGGTGGAACCAGTTCATGCTTTCCTCATCGCCGAAATTGACGCTGGCGATCAGGTGCTCCACCGCCGGGCCGGACACCACGTACACCCCGTCCTCCACGTCGATCTGCCAGCTGTTCAGGTCGCCTTCCAGTTCGGGCAGGAAATCCTCCTCGGGGAAGGGCTCGGGCGCGGGCAGGCGGGAGAGGGTGTCGGCCAGACCGTTCAGCAGTGCGTCCAGCCCCTGATGCGCCGCGGCGCTGATGGGGAACAGGGGGTACCGTCCCCCCAGATGCTCCTCCAGCATGCGGTAGCCCGTTTCGCCGTCGGGCAGATCCATTTTATTGGCGGCGACAATCTGGGGTTTGTCCGCCAGAGAGCCGTATTTTTTCAGCTCCTCCCGGATGGCCTCATAGTCCGTCACCGGGTCGCGGCCTTCGCTGCCGGACACGTCCACCACGTGCAGAAGCACGCGGGTACGCTCCACGTGGCGCAGGAACGCATGCCCCAGTCCCAGCCCCTCGCTGGCGCCTTCCACCAGACCGGGAATGTCCGCCATGACGAAATCCTGTCCGTGCCGGCGCACCATGCCCAGATTGGGCGTAAGGGTGGTAAAGTGATAATTGGCGATCTTGGGACGCGCCGCCGTTACGGCGGAAAGCAGGGTGCTTTTGCCCACGTTGGGGAAGCCGACCAGCCCTACGTCCGCAATGGATTTCAGCTCCAGGGTAAATTCCCGGGCTTCGGTCTTCATGCCGGGCTTGGCAAAGTTGGGCGCCTGACGGGTGGGGGTGGCAAAGTGCATGTTGCCCCAGCCGCCCCGGCCGCCCCGCAGCAGCACCTTTTCCCGGCCGAGACAGTACATGTCGGCGACGACTACGCCGGTCTCCCTGTCCCGCACCACCGTGCCCACGGGCACCTTGACGATCAGGTTTTCACCATTTTTGCCGATGCGGCGGTTGCTGGCGCCGTCCGCGCCGTTTTCCGCGGCGTATTTGGAGCGGAAACGGAAATCCATCAGCGTGTGCATGTTGCCGTCCGCCAGCAGAATCACATCGCCGCCCCGGCCGCCGTCGCCCCCGTCGGGGCCGCCGTTCTGAACGAATTTTTCTCTATGAAAGGATACGCAGCCGTTGCCGCCGTTGCCGGCCTTGGCGATGAAGGGCGCGCGATCCACAAATGCAGCCATGAAAAACCTCCCGTTGCAATGGTCAACTCATATAGTATACCACGGGGCGGGGCGGGTTTGCAATCCCCAAAACGGGAAAGCCCCGTTCCCCGGCGCAGGGGTCAGGCGCCGCCGCTCTTCCGCGCCAGCGCGTTGGTGTCCACCGTTTTGCGGTATACGACGAACCGCTGATAGAGAAACTCCGTGACAAAGTTGACCAGCATGGTCAGGGCAAGAATGAGGTACTCGTTCCATTGCAGGCGGGTCAGCGCGTCGCCGCCCCAGGTGGACAGGGGGGTGAACACGGCGTAGTACAGCGCGACCAGCGCCATGCACTTTGGCACGTTGGCGTCGCTGCGAAAGGTGTAGCGGCGGTTGAAGGTAAAGTTCCACAGCACGGACAGGATCAGCGCGACTGCATAGGACAGCCAGTAGGGAAGGAAAAAAACACTGCTCAGCAGCGCGAAGGAGGCAATTTGAAGGATGCCTGCCGAGGCGGAAAACAGCGTGAATTTGACCACCTGGCCGAAGGAGGCGCCCCGGGGCGCGGGATTATTCTGAGACATGGAAAAGCCCTCCTTTCGGGATTGGACGGAAGAGAGAAAAGGCGGCTCAGTCCAGATATTTCAGCCGCCGCACCGCATAGAGATAGAGCAGCATGGCGCTGGAGTACCCTTCGGAACAGTCGGTGGCCTGCCCGGTCAGAGGATCCAGCTCCTGTGTGAAGGCTTTGGCGTTTTCCCCCGCCAGCGCGGACACCCAACGGCGAAGCACGTGGTCATGATCCGCTTCCCGGTGGTAAAAATCCATCCACCGCTGGCAGCGCAGTGCGGTGAGCGCCTGAGAAAAGTAGCCCCAGCAGTTCTGCATGGCGTGGTTTTGAACGGCCGGGTCGTTCAGCGCCATGGAGGGAAAGGGAAAGGGGGTGAAAAAGGCGTCGGGGTCCCGCATGTGGCGGTCGTAGATCCGGTCGAAAAGGGACTGAGAAAGCACGTGCTCGCCGAAAACGTTGCTCACGGCGATGGAACGGAATCGGCGGAAATGGCCGGCTGCATCCCGATCGTAGAAAAACAGATCCTTCTCGTCAAAAAGCCGGTCCAGCATGGCCTGCTGCACGTTTTCCGCTTTCCGCGCCCATGCGGCGGCTTCCTCTCCGCGTCCCAGCAGCTGTGCCATGTCCCGCAGCGCCAGCCGGTCGCCGTAGAACACGGCGTTCATATCCGGCGCCAGCAGGGGCAGGGCGGGACGGTCGGCGGGCAGCGCCCCCAGCGGGTCGGGACATAGAAGGGGAATGTCCTGCAGCCGGGCGCTGTTGTCGTGCCCGGTGTCAAACAGGCAAAACAGCTCGATCAGTCCGGTGTTTCGGGTCATGCGGTGGGCGCACAGCCATTCGTCCCAGCGGACGCACCCTGCATAGGCCTCCGCAAGGAACGCCCGGTCGCCCGTCAGTTCATACACTTCCAGACAGAGCCGGGCGAAGGCCACGCATTCCTGGATCTGGGTAAAGTTGACCGCCTGCATCCCGGGATAAGCCCGCTTTTCATCCAGCACGCAGAAGGGCAGACGACCGTCGGCACGCTGATTGCGCAGAAACAGCAGCATCTGGTTGCGGGCTACGCTGCGGGCAAGGGTGCTTTCGGGGTACAGACGGGCGTAACACACCCCGTCGAAGGCATGCTCCAGCCACACGCCCGGATAGGTGTCGGAAATGAGCAGAACGGGACCGGGCTGACCCGGAAGGGTGCGGATGTGCCGTTTGGACAGACGCTGTTCGGCCAGACGGTACCTTTCCAGAATGCGCTGCCGGGACGGCAAGTCCGCCATGTGCGTTTCCTCCCCGCTGCGCCGGTGGCACGGCGCGTATCGGCTTCATTATAGGGGACGGGCGGGAGCGTGTCAAGCGAAAAGCGGGGAAACGCAGTTGACAGAAGCCGCCGGATTCTATACAATCAGAACAGGAACAGTCAGAACCGGCCTATTGCGTCACATCGTTCATAACGACAGGAGGAACATGCCATGACGGAAGCGTTGAAGGAAGCCCTGCGGGGCGACGTGATGAACCACTCTGAAGCGGACGCCTATGTGCCGCCCCGTGAGGCGGCCGTGCGGGAGAGACTGGAATGGTTTCGGGATCAGAAGCTGGCGCTGATGGTACACTGGGGCGTGTACGCCCAGATGGGCATGTGCGAGAGCTGGCCGCTGTCCGACGGGGATGCGGACTGGGCGCGGCGGGACTACACCTGGGAAAAGGATCCGGCGCTTTTCCGCAGGCAGTACTTTGATATGAACCGTTCTTTCAATCCTCTCCGCTTTCAGCCGGAGGAATGGGCGGATTTTGCCAGAGACGCGGGCATGCGCTACCTGATCTTTACCACCAAGCATCACGACGGCTTCTGCATGTATGATACCCAGTGCACCGACTACAAGGTAACGGGGGCGGATTGTCCCTTCCATACCCACCGCTACGCCAATATCGCCAGGCATCTGTTCGACGCGTTCCGCAGCCGGGGGTTGGGCATCGCCGCGTACTTTTCCAAGCCGGACTGGCACTGCCCCTGGTACTGGGCGCCCGGGTGCGAACTGCCGGTGGCGCACTGGCGCAATCCGACCTATGACCCGCGGCAGCGTCCCGACCTGTGGGAAAAATTCATCGCCTTCACCCACCATCAGATGATGGAGATCGTCCGCGATCTGGGACCGGTGGATATCCTGTGGCTGGACGGCGGGCAGGTGGGACCGCGAAACTGTCAGGACATCCGTCTGGGCGAACTGGCGGCGCGGGCGCGTCAGGTGAACCCCGGGCTGATCATTGCCGACCGTACCATCGGCGGCGAATATGAAAACTACATCACCCCCGAGCAGCAGGTGCCCGACCATTACATCCCCGTGCCGTGGGAAAGCTGCATCACGGTCGGACATTCCTTTGCCTTCGGGTATGAGGACGAATTAAAGCCCCTGCGTCAGCTGGTCAACCTGCTGGTCGACGTGGTAGGCAAGGGCGGCAACATGGCGCTGAACATCGGCGCGCAGCCGGACGGAAGACTGCCGCTGCGGGCACGGGAGCGGGCACTGGAGCTGGGCGCGTGGCTAAAAAAGAACGGGGAGGCGATCTACGCGACCCGCGCTCTGCCGCCTTATTTTGCGGGCGAGTGGTCCTTTACCCGCGGCAGGGAGGCCCGTTATGCGCTGTGGCGGCTGCCGGAGGGCAAGCGCCTGGGAAGCAGTGTTGTATTGCCCTTGTCCGGGGTGCGGGAGGCCGTGCTGCTGACGGAAGGGGTGCCCTGCCGGACGGAAGACAGGGGTGCGTTCGCCGTCGTCCACTTCCCGGAAGGGCTGCGGGACGCCTGCCCCGTCTGCCCCGCGCTGCGCATCAATCCGTAAAAGGCAAAGGGGTTCGGACAATCGCGAAACCGCGCGGAAAAGCATCGAAAAGGACGCGTTCGCTTTGGCGGACGCGTCCTTCTGCATGACCGAAAAAAAGAAAGTGAAAATGAAAGCCGGTAGCAGGCAACGGCCGTGCCGGTTTTACTGACCGGCGCGTTTCTCCGCGTTCCCTGCCTTACTGGATCCAGTCGGACGGGGTCACGCGCAGGGGCTCGCCGTGCTTGATGTCGGACAGGAGCATCAGCGACCGTTCCCCGTCCACCAGATGTTTCCCCTGGTTTTCCATGGCCAGCACAAAGCAGATGCCCGCCACCGTGACGTCAAATTCGCCCATCAGGGATACCATGCCCGCGGCGGTGCCGCCGCCCCGCATGAAGTCGTCCACGATCAGCGCCCGCGTGCCGGGCTGCACCGCCCGCCGGGACAGGCTCATGGTCTCAATGCTTCCGTTTCCTGAAACGTAGCTGATGTTGACCGCGCTGCCTTCGTACACCTTGGTGGAGCGCCGGGCGATGATCAGCGGCACCTTGAGGAACCGTGCGGTCATCAGCGCCACGGGAATGCCCTTGGTTTCCATGGTCAGCACAAAATCCGCCCGTACGCCGTAATAAGCGCTGGCGATCACCCGTCCCATGCCCGTGACCAGCTCGGGGTCGGCCAGCACGTCGGAAAAATACAGGTATCCTCCCGGCAGCACCCGGTCGGGCGTCATGAGCTTCTGGCAGATTTCTTCAATGAACGGCCGCTGGGAGCCGCCCACCTGATAGGGACGGTACCTGACGCCGCCCGCTGCGCCTGTGACCGTTTCCAGCCGCCCCATGTGGAACTGATCCATGGTTTTTTCCAGCAGCGCGATATCCTCGCTGATGGTGGACTTGGCCGTCTGGAACAGGTCGCAGAAATAGGACAGGGTGAAGATACGGTTGGGAGAACCGGTGAGCACCTGCGTGATGACCGCCATGCGCTCGTTGCGCTTGATCTTTTCCATGGAAAAAAGCCTCCTTGGGCATCGGTAAGGAACATTGTACCATTATAACACATCTTTCCGAATATTAAAAGGGGCATGGCAGAAAATTGTTCGCATTTTTTCACGGTATCAGGGTGCCCGGCATAGCATGAAGCAGGGCGCGCCTGCGCTCAAAAAAGCGGAGTGTGGTGGAAAACCGTGAAGCGCGGTGAGATATATTATGCCAATCTGGATCCGGTCATGGGCTCGGAACAGGGCGGGGTGCGGCCGGTGCTCATCATTCAGAACGATCTGGGCAACCGGTTCAGCCCGACGGTGATCGCCGTACCTCTGACCAGCCGTCAGGGGAAAGCGCCTCTGCGTACGCATGTGCCCGTTTCGCCGCCTGCGGGCGGACTGCAAAAGCCTTCGGTCATCCTGTGCGAACAGGTGCGGACGCTGGAGAAAAGCCGCCTTCGGCGCTATGTGGGTCGTCTGCGGCCGGAGAAAATGGCGCTGGTGGAACGGGCACTGGCCGTGGCCATGGGCGGCGCGATTGACAAAGAAGAAAAAGAACCGTACAATGAACGGGCGGCGGAAAACAGGGAAGAAGGCGGGGCAGCCGCTCCGCCGCCGGAGGCAGACGAATGAAAATGTTTACCGTGGCGCAGACGGCGTCCACCAATACGCTGATGAAAAACTGGCTGCGGGGGCAGCAGCCGCCGGCGGGGTGGCCAAAGCAGCCGCCTGTGCCCTGCGCGGTGCGCGCCGTCATGCAGACGGGCGGACGGGGACGGCTGGGTCGCAGCTTTATTTCCCCGCCCGGGGGCGTATATATGAGCCTGCTTTTGCCCTTTGACGGCGATCCGGGACAGGTGACGCCCCGGCTGGCGCTGGCGGTGTGCCGGGCGCTGGAGACCTTCGGCGTGACGGGCTGCGGCGTGAAATGGGTCAACGACGTATACCTCAGGGGAAAGAAGATCTGCGGGATCCTCTGCGAGGGCGCGGAGGGGTATCTGGTGGCGGGCATCGGGGTCAACCTGTTCACTCCGCCGGAGGGGTATCCTGAGGGCGCCGGTCAGGCGGGGGCGGTGGATGCGTCGGGGCTGGAGGCGGAAAATGTGGCGGCGGAGATCTGCCGTCAGACGCTGAAGGTGCTGACCGATCCCGGCGCTGCAACGGAGTATACCGCCCGGCTGACGCTGATGGGACGGCAGGTGGTCTGCCGTACGGGAGAATGCGCGGTGACAGGACGGGTGACGGGCGTGGACGATGATTTCGGACTGATGCTGGATACGCCTTCGGGGCCGGTCGTTTTGCGCACCGGGGAGGTGACCCGGGTGCGCGCTGTGGAAAAGGCGGCGTTTTTTGACTTTGACGGCACCATGCGCCGCGGCGACAGCATCGTTCCCTTTCTCGGGCTTGCGCGCCGGAAAGGGTTCATGTCCCTGAAGGCGTACCTGACTGCCGGACGGTACGCGCTGAAGTATTATCTGACGAAAAGCTGCACCGCCGAGGAGACCAAGGAAAAGGCCCTTTCCTTCCTGCCGGGCATGGAAGCGGAGGAGCGCCGGGCGCTATGCGCGTCCTTTGCGGAGAAACTGACGGAGGAAGTATATCCGGCGGCGCGCCGCGCGTGGGATCAGGCGGGGGAGGAAGGGTATCTGCGGGTGCTTTTGTCCGCGTCGCCCGACTGCTACATGCGCGATGTGGCGAAGGAACTTAAGGCCGATGCGCTGCTGTGCACACCGGTGGATGAGCAGGGACACATCAGCAGAAACTGCAAGGGAGAAGAAAAGGTGCGCCGGGCACTGGCATGGGCGGAGGAACGGGGCGTGGACATGCGCGCGAGCCGTGCCTACGGCGACAGCGGCAGTGATGCGCCCATCCTGCGCGCTGTGGGCGAGGGCTGGGCGGTCAATCCCAAACGAAAGCTGAAAAAGCAGGGGTTCCCCATCTGCATCTGGCGGCAGGAAAAAGGAAAAACGGACAAGGCAGAATAAAGCGCGGATAAAGCCGTCGTATCCGCGCATGAAAAAACGCTCCGCAATGTATGCGGGGCGTTTTTTGGATGCCGGTCAGGCGGGAAAACGGAGAAAAAGGCTTTGCTCCGAAACCGCCCTTGGAGGTTGTTTACACGTCGATCAAGGCGGGCGTGTGCCGCACATGGGGCAGGTACACCTCCGTCATGTCCCGGGTGGCCATGCGCAGATAGCCGGTGGTCGTCGTATCCGTACAGCCGAAAAATGGAAGCTGCACCACTTCGCGGTCGAGCACGAGGCGAACCGCGCCGGCAGGATCTGCAAGAAGTCCCATCACGCCGGCTGCGCCGGGTACCGCGCCCAGCATGGCGAGCAGCTTTTCCGGCGGCGCGAAGGAGAGACGGGACACACCCAGCGCCCGGCTGATCGCCGCAGTGCGGAAGGGCTTGTCCCCCCGCGTGACGAACAGGAAAAAATCGGTCTGCTGACGGTTGCACAGAAACAGGGATTTTGCGACCTGCACCCGCAGCTTTTCGTCAATGACCCGGCAGTCCTCCATGGTGACGGCCGGGTCGTTCTCCACCCGGGAAAAGGGAATGCCCAGACGCACAAGCGTCTCATAGGCCTGCTGCTGGAGGGGGCTTGCAAAAACGGCGGGAGGCAGGGTCAAAACATCGCTGACCCGGATCATGGGTTACACCGCCTTTTCTGCGGTGACGGCGACGGTCAGGGTCTGCGCGCCGTCAATGGCGGCAAGGAGCCCCTCGGACAGGGGCAGATTGACCATTTCGCCGGGGGTCAGCACCCGTTTTTTCACACTGTAGACCGGTTGACCGTCGGCATACAGGGAAAGGTACTGATCCTTATACACGCCGGCGGGACGGAACATGAGGCTTGCCTGCTTTTGCCCCGTGCGCAGCCGCTGGGGCACGGTGCCCCGTACGCCGAAGCCGTCCTGCACCGCGATCTCCCGCGCCGCGGGCGCCGTCTTTCCCAGCGCGAAGGCGGCGGCGGCTTCGCCGGCTTTCAGGCTTTCCGCGCTGACGAAGTCGACCAGATCATGGACATGCAGCACGTTTCCGCAGGCGAAAATGCCGGGAACGCTGGTCTGCAGCGCGTCGTCCACCACCGCGCCGCTGGTGACGGGAGACATCTGGACGCCGCACTGACGGGTCAGCTCGTTCTCGGGGATCAGGCCCACGGACAAAAGCAGGGTATCGCAGTCGAAATGAATCTCCGTGCCGGGAACAGGCTGGCGCTTTTCATCCACCCGGGCGACCGTTACGCCGGTCAGCCGTTCCCGCCCCTGAATGTCCACCACCGTGTGGCTCAGGTACAGCGGGATCTGGTAATCGTTCAGGCACTGGACGATGTTGCGGTTCAGCCCCGAAGAATAGGGCATCAATTCTACGCAGGCCAGCACCTTGGCGCCCTGCAGGGTCATGCGGCGCGCCATGATCAGACCAATGTCGCCGCTGCCCAGAATGACCACCCGTCTGCCGGGCATGTAGCCCATGAGATTGACGAACTTCTGCGCCGTGCCCGCACTGTAAATGCCTGCGCAGCGGGTGCCGGGGGTGGCCAGCGCGCCCCGGGGGCGTTC
Source organism: uncultured Clostridia bacterium (assembly GCA_934662505.1). GTDB lineage: Bacteria > Bacillota > Clostridia > Christensenellales > Aristaeellaceae > SVGT01. The sequence goes on from CAKUKE010000008.1 coordinate 15,446, forward strand.
CCGGCAGCCCATGGCCAGCACTACGGCCTTTGCGCGGTAGACCTCCAGCCCCCGCGCCCGACTGACCGCCGTGACCCGGCGATCCTGAGAAAGAGAAAGAACGGTGGTGCCCGTCCGGATGTCGATTGCCAGCTCCCGGGCCGTGTCGATGTCCCGCTGGGCATATTCCGGCCCCGTCAGTTCCTGTGAAAAGCGGTGAAGGCCGAAACCGTTATGAATGCACTGGCGCAGAATGCCGCCGGGCTGCTCCTCCCGCTCCAGCACGACCAGATTCTTTACGCCCGCTTTTCGGGCGGCAATTGCGGCGGCCAGCCCTGCGGGGCCTGCGCCTACGATCAATACGTCTACCAGCGTTTCCTGTATCATGGCGCGTTTCACTCCTTTTCACCGTTCAGCCGGCCGGTGAGCAGCCTGCTTTCACCGCCGCATTTGGTGACCTCCAGCGGCGACATGCCCGTCTCGCGGCACAGCATTTCCAGCACCCGGGGAGAACAGAAACCGCCCTGACACCGTCCCATGCCGGCACGGGTGCGGCGCTTGACGCCGTCGATGGAGCGGGCGCCCACGGGGCGGTGAATGGCGTCCAGAATTTCCGCTTCGGTGATCTGCTCGCAGCGGCAGACGATGCTGCCGTAGGCAGGGTTTTCCCGGCAGGCCTGCGCTCTCTCTTCATCCGTCATGGCGGCGAAGGGCTTCAGCAGGGGGACGGGCGGCGCGACGTGCGCCTTCTCTTTCAGGCCGAGATAATCGGCGGCCATGGCGGCCAGATCCTCGCCGATGGCGGGTGCGGAGGACAAACCGGGACTTTCGATGCCTGCGGCCTCAAAAGCGCCTGCCGGCGCGCCGGGAACGGCGCCCACCAGAAAATCGCCTTTTTCTTCATGAGCGCGCACCCCGGCAAAGGTCGTAATGGTGTTGCGGGTGGAGACCTCCGGCCAGGTCAGGCGGCAGCGGCTGAGCACAAAGTCCAGACCGGCGCGGGTCGTCGCCGTGTCGGCCGGGTCGCTGATCTCCTCCGCCGAGGGACCCAGCAGGGTGTTGCCGTGGGCGGTGGGGGTCACCAGCACGCCCTTGCCCATTTTGCCGGGCACCTGAAACATGGTGCGGGTGAAGGGACAGCGGACGGTGGCGTCCATCAGGTAATACTCCCCGCGGCGGGGATGCAGGGTGATCTTTTCCGGCGACAGCATGGCGCGGATACGGTCGGCGCCCGCGCCTGCGCAGTTGACGACCGCTTTCGCCGTGTAGACCCTGCCGCCTGCGGTGACCGTATAAACGCCGTTTTCGTGCGTTATGGCGGTGACGGGGGCGTTGAACACGAAGCGTACCCCGTTCTGCGCCGCGTGGTAGGCCATGGCCAGCGTCATTTCATAGGGACTGACCACCGCGCTGCTCTTGGCCCACAGCGCGCCGGCCACGGCGGGATTGACCGCCGGCTCCAGTGTCCGCACCTGCGCGCCGTCCAGCAGTTCCAGATCGGCCACGCCGTTTGCCTGCCCCTGCGCGTAAAGGGTGTGCAGGGCGGGCAGGTCGTCCGGGTCATAGGCGCACACCAGCGCGCCGTTGCGGCGGTAGGGAACCCCCATTTCCGCCGCCCAGACGGGATACAGGGCGGCGCCCCGTACGTTATAACGGGCTTTCAGGGTGCCGGGCACCGCGTCAAAGCCTGCGTGCACAATGCCGCTGTTGGCCTTGCTGGCGCCGACGGATACATCCTCGCCTGCTTCCAGCACGGCAAAATTTCCATGACGGGCGGATAGAACCCGGGCTACCGCGCAGCCCACAACGCCCGCGCCGATGATGACAACGTCCAGCATGATCATGCCTCCACCTTATGATTCCTGATGACATTATAGCATAACGGCGGGACCTGTGGCAACTGAAAATGCGGCAGGGGAGAGGAACAAAAAACCGTGCAGACATTGTCTGCACGGCGAAGGAAATCATTGTATGCGGCGGGACGCCGCATACAGGGGGTCAGGCCTCGCTGCCTGTGGAGACGGTGAAGTCGCCCGCAGGGTCGCTGTCCACAATGAGAGTCTGCCCGGGCAGCACGTCGCCCGCAATGAGCCGACGCGCCACAGGGGTCTCGATCCTGCTCTGAATGACCCGCTTCATGGGACGGGCACCGTAGATGGGGTCGTAGCCCAGACTGAGCAGTTTGTCCTCGGCAGCCCTGGTCAGGCGCAGCGACAGCTGCTTGTCCCGCAGACGATCCCGCAGATGATCCAGCTGCAGAGAGGCGATCTGCCCGACCTGCGCACGGGTGAGAGGCATGAAGAAGATGGTGTCGTCGATCCGGTTGAGGAACTCGGGTCGGAACTGGGTGCGCAGCAGTTTCTGCACCCGATCCCGCGTATCCTGAGACAGATGGCCTTCTTCATCGATGCCCTCCAGAATCTGGGCGGAACCCAGGTTGCTGGTCATGATGAGAATGGTGTTGCGGAAGTCGACCGTCCGACCCTGACTGTCGGTCACCCGACCGTCATCCAGGATCTGCAGCAGGATATTGAACACATCCGGGTGCGCTTTTTCCATTTCGTCAAAGAGCACCACGCTGTAGGGCTTGCGCCGTACGGCCTCGGTCAGCTGACCGCCTTCCTCGTAGCCCACGTATCCCGGAGGGGCGCCGATGAGACGACTGACGGAGAACTTCTCCATGTATTCGGTCATGTCAATGCGGATCAGGCTGCGTTCGTCGTCAAACAGGGTCTGCGCCAGCGTCTTGGCCAGCTCGGTTTTGCCGACGCCAGTGGGGCCGAGGAACAGGAAAGAACCGATGGGGCGGTTTTCATCCGCGACCCCTGCACGGGAGCGCAGGATGGCTTCGCTGACCTTTTCAACTGCTTCATCCTGCCCGATGACCCGCTTATGCAGCGTTTCCGGCATGCGGAGCAGTTTCTCCCGTTCGCCCTCCAGCAGCTTCTGCACGGGAATACCTGTCCAGCGGGCGACGATGCGGGCGATTTCTTCATCCGTCACCTTGTCGTGGAGCAGGGTGTCGCCTTTTTCTTCCTGCTTTTCTTTCTTTTCCGCCTCCTCCAATTGCGCTTTCAGCTGAGGCAGACGGCCGTATTTCAACTCGGCGGCGTGGTTCAGGTCATATTTGCGCTCCGCCCGCTCGATCTCGCCGTTGACCTGCTCGATCTCCTCCCGGAGCTTGCGCACCCTGTCAATGTCCTGCTTTTCGTTTTCCCAGCGCGCCTGCATGGCGCTGAATTTTTCACGCAGGGAGGCAAGCTCGCTTTCCAGCGTCTTCAGCCGTTCCGCAGACAGGGGATCCGTTTCCTTTTTCAGGGAGACCTGCTCAATTTCACACTGCATGATGCGGCGGCGAATGTCATCCATTTCCGAGGGCATGGAGTCCATTTCGGTGCGGATCATGGCGCAGGCTTCGTCGACCAGATCGATGGCCTTGTCCGGCAGGAAACGGTCGGTGATGTAGCGGTTGGACAGGGTGGCGGCGCAGATGAGCGCGCTGTCCTGAATTTTTACCCCGTGGAACACCTCGTAGCGTTCCTTCAGGCCGCGGAGGATGGAAATGGTGTCTTCCACCGTAGGCTCGTTGACCTGCACGGGCTGGAAGCGGCGCTCCAGCGCGGCGTCCTTTTCTACATATTTACGGTATTCATCCAGCGTGGTGGCGCCGATGCAGTGCAGCTCGCCCCGCGCCAGCATGGGCTTGAGCAGGTTGCCTGCGTCCATGGCGCCTTCTGCCTTGCCCGCGCCGACGATCAGGTGCATTTCATCGATAAACAGGATGATGCGGCCTTCGCTCTTTTTGATCTCCGCCAGCACCGCCTTGAGCCGTTCCTCAAATTCACCCCGGAACTTGGCGCCTGCGATCAGCGAACCCATGTCCAGCGAGAAAACGGAGCGATCCTTCAAATTGTCGGGCACGTCGCCCCGGACGATCCGCTGCGCCAGCCCTTCCGCGATGGCCGTTTTGCCTACGCCGGGCTCACCGATGAGCACCGGGTTGTTTTTGGTCTTGCGGCTGAGGATGCGGATCACGTCGCGGATTTCGCTGTCGCGGCCGATGACGGGATCCATTTTTCCCTGACGTGCCTGCGCAACCAGATCGGTACCGTACTTGGCCAGCGCGTCGTAGGTGTCCTCCGGATTGTCGCTGGTGACCCGCGCTGCGCCGCGCACCTGAGAAAGTGCCTGCAGAAAACCGTCACGGGTGACGCCCAAACGGGCGAACAGGGGTTTCAGATCCCGATCCGCAGCGGCAAGCAGACCCAGGAACAGGTGCTCTACCGAAATGTACTCATCCTTCATCTGCCGGGCTTCCTCGGCAGCCTGCCGCAGTGCCTTGTCCATATCGGCGGACACGTACACCTTGCCCTCCTCACGGGCGGTCATGCGTACCTGCGGCAGCTTCTGCAGCAGGGTTTCGCAGGCGGACTTCAGCTCGTCCGACCGAACCCCCATGCGCTGACAAAGCTGCGGGATGAGCCCGTTTTCCTCCTGCATCAGGGCGGCAAGAAGATGCACCTGCTCCAGTTGCTGGTGCCCGCGTTCCGCAGCCAGCGCCTGTGCGGCCTGAATGGCTTCCATGCTTTTTTGCGTGTAGGCGTTGTTGCTCATATCATTCACCTCGAATAGGAAGTTATCTTATTTCAGAAGGTCTGACTATCTTTGACCTTCAAGTATATTTTAACACGTTTTCAGAGCGTGTCAAGGGGGTGCAGAAAATATTTTTCCGAAAGGAAGGAAAAAATATCCGGCAGACATGGAAGAAAGGGGGAGACCCGAAAACAGCTGCGCCCGGATGTTTTCGGCTGCGCCCAGGCGCCTTTTTGAATAACCATATTGAAAAAAACTGTGGGCTGTTCCGCCGGATGAAGGGGCGTATCCATTTTATGAAGGGTCTGTCCGGTGCTTCTCCTGCGCCGGGCAGGCAGCGGGCACGTATTCATTCCATGAAGAGCCTGTTGCCCGGTCAACTTTGCCGCTGTGGAAATGCCGCCTCACCCGTTTTGCAGAGAGCGTGCGGAAACCTGGTTGGAGACAGAAAAAAGGCGGAGCGCATGATGCGCTCCGCCCGGTGGGAACAGAGACAATTATTCTTCCGCCGCCAGATCCTTATAGCGTTCCAGACGCTTGTGGGCGTCTTCTTCGTTCTGGGCGAACAGCTTTTCAGCCACATCGGGGAACATCTTCAGCAGAGACTGATAACGGTTCTCGCCGCGGATGAAGTCCTGATAGCTGTCGGTGGGATCCTTGCTGTCCAGCGTGAAGGGATGATCCAGATCGGGGTTGTAGCGGTACAGCGGCCAGTAGCCCGCGGCCACCGCCTTGCGGATCTCGGCCTGCGCCATGGACATGTTGATGCCGTGGTTGATGCAGGGCGCGTAGGCGATGATCAGGGAGGGACCGTGATACTTCTCGGCCTCAATCATGGCTTTGATCAGCTGAGCGGGGTTGGCGCTCATGGCCACGGTGGCCACGTACACATAGCCGTAGCTCATGGCCATCATGCCCAGATCCTTCTTCTTGGTCCGCTTACCGGCGGCAGCAAACTTGGCGACCGAGCCGGTGGGGGTGGACTTGGAGGCCTGTCCGCCGGTGTTGGAGTACACTTCGGTGTCCAGCACCAGCACGTTCACATCCTGATTCTGCGCCAGCACGTGATCCAGTCCGCCGTAGCCGATGTCATAGGCCCAGCCGTCGCCGCCGAAGATCCAGATGGACTTCTTGGCCAGCATGTCCGCGCTGTCGATGACTTCCTTCGTCAGCTCGCAGGGGTTCTCCACGGCCTTGCAGGCGGCCAGCAGTTCGTCGCCGGCTTCGCGGCTGCCCTCGGCGTCTTCCATGTTGTCCAGCCACTTGCGGGCGGCGGTCTTCACGGCTTCGGGCGCGCACTCGGCGTCCGCCATCTTGCTGACGGTGTCCGCCAGCTTGGCGCGGCGCTGCGCGGTCGCCAGGTTCATGCCGAAGCCGAACTCGGCGTTGTCTTCAAACAGGCTGTTGGCCCAGGCAGGACCATGACCCTTTTCGTTGACGGTGTAGGGGCAGGTGGGCGCGCTGCCGCCGTAAATGGAGGAGCAGCCCGTGGCGTTGGCCACGATCATCCGGTCGCCGAAGAGCTGGGTGACCAGTTTCACATAGGGGGTCTCGCCGCAGCCCGCGCAGGCGCCGGAGAACTCAAACAGGGGCTGCTTGAACTGGCTGCCCTTGACGGAGTTGGGGTTGATCTTGACCTCGGGACGAGGCAGCTGCATGGCGAACTCCCAGTTCTTTTCTTCCTTGCGCTGAGTGTCCAGAGGCTGCATGACCAGTGCCTTCACCTTGGCGGGGCACACTTCCACGCAGTTGCCGCAGCCGGTGCAGTCCATGGGGCTGACCTGCATACGGTAGGCGTAGCCGGCCAGTTCCTTGCCGATGGCCTTCTTGGTGACGAACCCTTCGGGCTTGTCCGCGTCTTCCTTCACCAGCACGGGGCGGATGCAGGCGTGGGGGCAAACCAGAGAGCACTGGCCGCACTGAATGCAGTTGTCCACGATCCATTCGGGCACCTTGACGGCGATGCCGCGCTTTTCATACTTGGTGGTGCCGGTGGGCACGAAGCCGCGGGGATCAAAGGCGGACACGGGCAGCTGATCGCCCTCCTGCGCCAGAATGGGGCGCACCAGCGTGTCGAAGTACTCGCTGGCTTCCACCTTCATGGGCACGGCGCCGGTGGTGGCGGTGACCCATTCGGCGGGCACGGGCACTTCCTTCAGGCCGGAAATGGCGATGTCGATGGCGTCCCAGTTCTTCTGTACGACCGCGTCGCCCTTCTTGCCGTAGGTCTTCTTGGCATAGGCCTTCATGTACTTGTCCGCATCCTCGTAGGGGATGATGGCGGCCAGCTTGAAGAACGCAGCCTGCATGATGGTGTTGATACGGCCGCCCATGCCGACCTGACCGGCCAGCTTGATGGCGTTGATGGTGTAGAACTTGGCCTTCTTCTTGGCCAGCAGCTGCTTCATGGCGGCGGGCAGATGCTCGGCCATTTCTTCAGGCTCCCACTGGGAGTTGAGCAGGAAGGTGCCGCCGTCCTTGAGGGAGGAGACCATGTCGTACATGGTCACGTAGGCGGGATTGTGGCAGGCGATGAAGTCGGCCGCATCGATCAGATAGGTGGAGCGGATGGGCACATCGCCGAAGCGCAGGTGGCTCACGGTCAGACCGCCGGACTTTTTGGAGTCGTAGGCGAAATAGGCCTGCGCGTATTTATCGGTATGGTCGCCGATGATCTTGATGGAGTTCTTGTTGGCGCCTACGGTGCCGTCGGAACCCAGACCGTAGAACTTGCAGCTGACGGTGCCCTTGGGCGCCACGTTGTACTGCTTGCCCAGCTTCAGGTTGGTCTTGGTCACGTCGTCCACGATGCCCACGGTGAAGTGGTTCTTGGGCGCGTCCTTGGCCAGGTTGTCATAGACGGCCTTGACCATGGTGGGGTTGAATTCCTTGCTGCCCAGACCGTAGCGGCCGCCCACCACTTCGATATCCTTGCGGCCGTTTTCAGCCAGCACGGCGCACACGTCCTCGTAGAGCGGCTCGCCCAGAGAACCGGGTTCCTTGGTGCGGTCCAGCACGGCGATCTTCTTGCAGGTGGCGGGCACCGCGGCCAGGAAGTGCTTGGCGGAGAAGGGACGGTACAGGTGAACCTTCACCAGACCCACCTTCTTGCCCTTTTTGAGCATGGCGTCGATGGTCTCGTGAATGGCCTCGCAGCTGGAGCCCATGGACACGATGACTTCTTCGGCGTCCGGCGCGCCGTAATAATCAAACAGCTTGTAGGAGCGGCCGGTCAGCTTGGCGACCTTCTTCATGTAGGCTTCCACGATGCCGGGGATGGCTTCGTAGTACTTGTTGGCCGCTTCGCGGTTCTGGAAGTAAATATCGGGGTTCTGGGCGGTACCGGCCTGATGGGGATGTTCGGGGTTCAGCGCGCGGGCGCGGAACTCGGCGATCTTGTCCCAGTCCACCAGCTTGGCCATATCGGCGTAGTCGATGGCGTCGATCTTCTGGATCTCATGGCTGGTGCGGAAACCGTCGAAGAAATGCAGGAAGGGCACGGAACCCTTGATGGCGGACAGATGGGCGACCAGCGCCATATCCATCGCTTCCTGCACGGAGCCGGACGCCAGCATGGCAAAGCCCGTCTGACGGCAGGCCATCACGTCGCTGTGGTCGCCGAAAATGGAGAGCGCGTGGGCGGCCAGCGCACGGGCGGACACGTGGAACACGCCGGGCAGCAACTCGCCGGAAATTTTGTACATGTTGGGGATCATCAGCAGCAGACCCTGAGACGCGGTGAACGTGGTGGTCAGCGCGCCGGCGGCCAGAGAGCCGTGCACGGCGCCTGCCGCGCCGGCTTCAGACTGCATTTCGGCCACATGAACGGTCTGCCCGAACAGGTTTTTACGACCCTGCGCGGCCCACTCGTCCACGTATTCGGCCATGGTAGAGGACGGCGTGATGGGGTAGATGGCCGCGACGTCGCTAAACGCGTACGCCACGTGGCTGACTGCACCGTTGCCGTCGATGGTTAACTTCGTAGCCATGGATGTGCCTCCTTTTAGCTTCTATAGAGAGCGAAAATGCTTCCGTATTTCCGCTGCTTCTCCAAATCAACATTATACCTTTCATTGCCCCGTTCTGTCAATGCGTCCGACGGCTTTTTTCGGGGGAGGGCTCCTGATGATGCGGCTTTTTTCAGGCGCTGCGCCGCGGAGAAGCGCTCTTTTCGGGGGCACGTCCCTTTCCAATGCGCAGGCGGGGGGCGCTGACGATAAAAAGAGAGCCGAAGCGACCCGGCTTCGGCTCGTCTGTGCGCGGCAGGTAGACGGCGCGGCGCAAGGCGCGTCCCGCTTCTTTTGGTGGAACCGCTTTTCCCGCCGCGCTCCCCTGCGCAGGCAGAGGAAAACCCTCCTCTTTCAAGACAACGCCTGATATGCTTCCGCCGGCGGGCGGAGCGGCGTTCATTTGCATCCATGGAAGCGTTCCGCTGGCGGGCACCGGACAATACTGACCGTTTCACGTGCTGCCTTGCCTGCGCGTTTCCGCATGCGGGCGGGGAGAAAGCGGATGGCCATCGGCGTACCCCTGCGCGGAGAGCGCATTTCTCCGGGCGCGGGGGCACGATCGATGTTCAGAGCGGGCAGGGCGGCGGCACAAACGATACGTGCGCAGCCCGGAGCCTGCCTGCGACGCCGGGAAAGGTCAGCCGTTCCGCAGCCGCTCCAGCGCCCACTCTACGGCGCCGTCCGCCGCGTCCCGGTCGGGCAGTTTGATGCGGGCGTTGGGGTATTTTTCGCTCAGCATTTCCCGGAAATACCATTGCTGCACCTTTCCCTTTAAGATGGTGGAGCCCCAGATGCCCACGGTGAAGACGTCCTCTTTCTGATAACCCAGACCATTTAAAAGATCCTGCAGCATGCGCATGTTCCACCAGGCGGCACAGCGCAAAATGGTGTTGGCGGTACGGTCGCCTGCCTGTGCGGCGGTGTTGAGCGCCTCGCCCAGCCCCACCGAGGGCCAGGGGGCGGAGGCCATTTTTTCGGACAGATCCACCAGCTGCTTGCGGGTCATTTTTCCCAGTTTTTTTTCAATTTCCTCCACCAGGCGCGTCCGTTCCCGGCAGCCGTCCAGATACCGGCTGTAATGGTGCAGCGCCCAGCCGTCCACATACCGCCCTGAGCCTTCGTCACCCATGATGCTGGCGGACAGCCCCGCCACCTGCATTTCCCGGCCGGCCTCGTTGCGGCCGAACACCACGCTGCCCGTGCCGGCAATGAGCAGCGCGCCCACACCGCCTGTGACGGTGTAGTGCGCCAGCTGGGCGTCATTGACGCACAGAATGGGGCAGTTCAGACCGGGCAGGGCGGCGTAGAGGCTGTGGACGATGTCCGCGTCCTCCGGGCTGTCGATGCCCGACGCGCCGCAGACTACGGACAGGCAGTCCTCCAGACGGCCGCCGAACAGCTGCAGGCAGGCTCTCACGTTTTCTTCGATCAGGCGGTAGGCGTTTTCACGGGTCTGGCCGAAATGGCTGCTGGGGTGACCGGTATAGGCGGCCAGCACCCGCCCGTCCGGCGCGGCGGCCTTGAGCAGGCATTTGGTGCCGCCGTTGTCAATGCCGAGTACAAACTGCATGAGGGTGTCCTTTCCGGCTGAAGCCGAGGTTATTTCGCGTCCCGGTCGCCGATGAGGCGGTTGAGCTCGCTCATGAAGGAGGGAATGTCCGTAAACTGGCGGTATACCGAGGCGAAGCGCACGTAAGCCACCTCATCCAGCTTGCGCAGGGCGGTCATCACCATTTCGCCGATCTGACGAGTGGTGATCTCCTCCTGCAGATTGTTGTTGGCCCACTGTTCCACATCGGTGACGATCCGCTCGATCTCCGCGGCGGAGACGGGGCGCTTGTGGCAGGCGGCGATGATGCCGGAGCGCAGCTTTTTGGGGTCGAACAGCTCCCGGGAGTTGTCCTTTTTAATGACCAGCAGCTGCTGAGCCTCGATCTTTTCATAGGTGGTAAACCGTCGGCCGCAGCCGGCGCATTCCCGGCGGCGGCGGATGCTGTTGCCGTCGTCGGTGGGACGGCTGTCCACCACCCGGCTTTCCGTGCAGTTGCAGAACTGACATTTCATGACGTTTCGCGCTCCTTTGTGTTTCCCTTCGGACAGCAAGAGTATACCGTGTTTTTCCACGTTTGTCCAGCGGTCACAGGTCGCACAGGTCGTCTTTTTCCAGCTGCACCAGAATCACGTTTTCACCGATGCGCCGGATGCGCTGCCATGGAATGACGATGCCGTTTTTTTCGCCGCGCAGCAGGTTGATGAATTTGTTTTCGCCGGGCACGACGATGGCCTCCACGCATCCGCTCTGCACGCAGAATTCGATGTCCATCACCTTTCCCAGCACTTTCCCGTCCTCGATGGAGACCACATCCTTGGTGCGCAGTTCGGACAGGCTCATCCGCACAATCCCCCTTTTCCCCGGCTTCTGCCACAAGTCTATGCGGCAAAAGCGCGAAACGTGCGGACGAAGGGTCAGTTGCCGGCGCTTTCGATGCCCCGGAGCAGGCAGGGCTCGCGCACGTCCCGGGCATAGGTGAACATTTTGCGGGTCATGATGGCGCCGGTGCGGTAATACAGGCAAAGGAAAGGACAGTCCTTGGCGAACTGGGTCTGGATCTGCCGGAGGCAGTTTTCGTAATCCGTCTGGGAGGCGGACTTGCGCAGCGTGGAGAACAGGCTGTCCATTTCCGTGGAACGGTAGCGGCTGTAATTGCCGGTGTTGCCCTTCATCAGCAGAAAACCGGGGTCGGGCACCGCGTCCATCTGGAAGGCGGCCAGACACAGGTCAAAATTGCCGGAGGACAGCTTCTGGGAGGCCTCCGAAAAGGTGACGCTTTCCACCTTGATCTCAAACCCTACCTGAGACAGCATGTCGGCGATCAGGTTGGCTGCGCCCACCCGGACGGAGTTGTCCTGCTCCTCGTAGACGCACAGGCGCAGGTGCAGGTTTTTCATGGCGCCGCCGATGACCTTGTTGAGCACGCCGTTTTCATCGCCGTCCAGATCGGACCAGCCGCTCTCGGCCAGCAGCGCCCGCGCCTTGTCGGGGTCGTAGGAAAAAGAGGGGTCGTCCTGATACATCCATGTGCCCTGCGGCAGGGGGGTATCGGTGCGGACAGCCATGCCCTGATAGGCGTCGCTGACCAGACGATCCACGTCGATGGCGTAGCGGATGGCCAGACGCACGTTTGCGTCGTCCAGAAACATGGCGGAGTTGTTGATCATCAGGGTCTCCAGCTGCTGGGTGCGGTAGGTCAGGCTGGCGCTGGTGGTGGAGCGGGAATACTGCCCTGCCGAGGAAGAACGGGTGATGACCGCGTCTACGCTGTTGTTTTCATACAGGCTGATCAGCGCCTGGTTGGTGGCGGAAAACACCACGTTCACCCGGCGGATGGCGGGAATCTGCTGCCACCAGCTGTCATTGGCGGAGAGGTAGAGAAAGTCCGCCGGTTCAAAACGACTCACCTGGTAGGGACCGGAGCCGGAGGGCGAAGCGTCCTGCAGCCGGGTCTGGGGCAGGATGGGAAAGGTCATGGCGTAGATGAAGCCGTAATAGGGACGCGCCGCTTTGATGGTGACCGTCTGGGCATCCGCCGCCGACACGGAGGAAACGATGTATTTCAGGTTGGCGTACTGCCCCTTGCTTTCCTCCGCCAGACGGAGAATTTCCTCCAGCGTGGCCTTTACGTCGTAGGCGGTCACGGGCGTACCGTCGTGAAACAGGGCGTTCTCCCGCAGGTGGAAGGTCCATAGCCTGCCGTCCGAGGAGCTTTCCCAGCTTTCTGCCAGACAGGCCTCGGGACGGTAATCGTCGTCCAGCGAGACCAGCCCTTCGTAAATCAGCGCCGTGAGGGACTGAAAATCCCGTTCTTCGGCATAGAGGGGGTTGAGCTGGGTGGTCTTGACGGAAATGACCCCCAGCGTCAGTTCGTCGTCAGCGGAGGACGCCAGCGCCGGAGAGGACAGAAACAGAAGCAGCGTCAGCGCCAGCGCCGCCGTCCGGGTAAAAGTGCTGCAGGTAGACCGCATAGGATGTCACCACCTTTTCTGCATAGGGACGGGTATCGTCCGTGGGGATTTCGGAAAGGGTCAGGGTTTTGCCGTCGGAGGAATACTTGTTCAGCCAGCTCTGCACGTTGCCTGCGCCCGCGTGGTAGCTGCACGCCACCAAAATAGGGTCGCCGTCAAACTTGCCGGAGAGGTAGTTAAGGTAGCGGCAGCCCAGACGGATGTTGGTTTCCGGGTCGAACAGGGCGTCGTCCGTGTAGTCCTTCAGCCCTGCTTTTTCCGCCATCCAGCTGCCGGTGTCGGGCATGAGCTGCATCAGCCCGCGGGCGCCCACACGGCTGACCGCATCGGGGTCGTAGTGACTCTCCCGGTAGATGACGGCAGCCACGTAGGCGGGGTTGAGGTCGTATACCGCCGACCAGTAGGTGATCAGATCCCGGTATTTGACGATGTGACGGTTCACCATGGTCTGGTATTCTTCCTGCGCCCGCTGCCTTTCGGCACGCAGGTCGCCCAGCTGCGCCGCGCCGCGGGCAAAGGAAAACGCGGACAGGGCGACGCCAAGCGCCAGAGAGCATAAAACAAGAACCTGCCACAGCGGCATGCCGCTGCGCCGGGCGCGCCGACGGCCGGCTCTGCGGTTGCGCTGAGCGGGGGCGGGGCGGTGCGGTTCAAACTGGGGGGCGGGATAATTGGACAAAGCATGCTCCTTTCGGTCGGACGCGCCGACGCGTGGAATATTGACGGTTCCCTCCGGCGCGTATGCAAAGGGGGAAGCCCTTTGACCGGAAGGGGCAGCAGGGGGCGACGGTCTTTCCGTCCGCAGCTGTTCCCCGGGCGGGAATTTGCGCCGCCCGCAGGGTAAAACGCGCTTGGCGTTTTTGCCGGGCCGATACGCCGAGCGGGGAACTGCCGTCCGAAATAGGATGAGGTGGGCGCCGGGCGGCTTCAAAGATGCGTCGATACGTCCTGCGCTTCATCGGCGGGAATCCGTCGTTCAGAAAGGACGGACCCCGGGCGATCTCAGGGGATGGGACGCGCCGCGGCCCGCTCCGCCATCAGCGCCCGGTACAGTGCCAGCACTTTTTCGGCGCTTTGCGCGGGAGAGCCGTCCGTGCGGATGACCACCTGACTGCGCCGGGCCTTTTCAAGGGCGGGCATCTGGCTGCGGATGCGGCGCAGCGCTGCGCCGCGGGTCAGACGATCCCTTGCCATCAGGCGGCGCAGCTGCTCTTTCTGCGGCACGTAGGCGCACCATACCCGGTCGCACCACGCGTCCATGCCGCACTCATACAGAAGGGGCGCGGAAAGAAATACCACGCCTTCCCCGGTACCGTCGATCAGGCGGCGGCACTCGGCCAAAATGAGGGGGTGCAGGCAGGCGTTGAGACGGGTTTTCTTTTCCGGGTCGGCAAAAACCATTTCGCCAAGGGCGCGGCGGTTCAGCGCTTCACCGTCGAAGACCCCGTCTCCGAACGCCTCGCGCAGGGCAGGCAGCCCCTTTCCGCCCGGCGCGGTCAGGGCGCGGGACACCTCGTCCGCATCCACGACGCGCGCGCCCGCACCGAGCAGCGCGTCCGTCAGGTTGGTCTTGCCGCAGGCAATGCCGCCCGTTATACCAACGATCAGCACGCTCATTTTGTTTCATACCAGCTTTCGCCCGAATGCACGTCCGTTTTCAGCGGCACCTGAAGGGCGGCCGCGCCTTCCATGCAGCGGCGCAGCAGCGCCTCAACCTGCGCCACTTCCTCCGGCGGACATTCCACGATCAATTCGTCGTGCACCTGCAGGATCAGCCGCGCGCTGAGCCCTTCGTCCCGCAGCGCCCGGTGCACACGCACCATGGACAGCTTGATGATGTCCGCCGCCGTTCCCTGCACGGGGGTGTTCATGGCCGCCCGCTCGCCGAAGGAGCGGATGTTGGCGTTGGCGCTTTTCAGCTCCGTCAACTGTCTGCGGCGACCCATGAGGGTGACGGCGTAGCCGTCCCGGTAGCCCTTTTGAACGGTCATATCCATAAACGTCTTGACGCCCGGGTAACGGTCAAAATAGCGCTCAATGAACTGCGCCGCTTCCCGGCGGGAAATGCCCAGATTGCGGCTCAGCCCGAATTCGCTGATGCCGTATACCAGCCCGAAATTGACGGCCTTGGCGCTGCGGCGCATGTCGGCCGTTACCTGCTCCATGGGCACGCCGTATACTTCCGCCGCCGTGCGGGTATGTACGTCCTGCCCCAGCCGGAAGGCGTCCACCATGTTCGCGTCGCCGGACATGTGCGCCAGCACCCGCAGCTCGATTTGGCTGTAATCCGCGTCGGACAGCCGCCAGCCTGCCCGTGGAACGAAGGCGCGGCGTATTTCCCGCCCCAGCTCCGTCCGGACGGGAATGTTCTGCAGGTTGGGCTCGCTGGAGGAGATGCGGCCGGTGGCGGTGGCCGTCTGGTCAAAGGTGGTGTGCACCCGCCCGGACGGATCCGTTTTGCGCAGCAGCGCGTCCACATAGGTGCCCGTCAGCTTGACCAGCTGCCGGTAGGCAAGGATCTTTTCAATGGCGGGGTGGCTGTCCCGGAGGTTTTCAAGGGTATCGGCGTCGGTAGCGTAGCCCTTGGACGTTTTTTTGCCGTGGGGCAGCTTCAAATCCTCAAAAAGCACCCTGCCCAGCTGCTGCGGACTGTTCAGGTTGAAGCCGTGCGCCCCTGTCAGGTCGTAGATTTCCTGCTTGAGGGTCTCCGCCCGGGCATGCCATTCTTCTCCCAGACGGCGCAGTACGCCGGGGTCGATCTGAAACCCGGTTTTCTCCATGTCGAAAAGCACGTAGGACAGGGGAATTTCCACCTCGTAGAGCAGCCGATCCATGCCCAGCGCGGGGATCTCGTCTTTCTGGCGGGCGTACAGCCGCCAGACCCCCTGCGCGTCGTCCGAGGTCAGCGCGGAAAGGGCATAGGACTTTTCCTGCGGGTTCAGCAGGTACGCGCCCAGCATGGTGTCAAAGGCCACCTGCGGGAGGGGGAGCCCCTGCCCGTCGCAGATATGCATCAGCCGTTTGCCGTCGTGCACGATCAACGGCCGCTCAGACAGCGGCGCCCGCAGAGCGGCAAGGGTCTCCGCCGCGTCCGGCCCGTCGTCCAGCATGTCCCGTCGGAAGGTCAGGCAGACAAAGCGCGTCTCCGTGCACAGGGACAGCCCTTCCTCCGTCAGGTGCAGGCACAGCGGCGCGTCGCCCGCCTCGCGGATGAAGCGGAGCGCGTCCTCCGCTCCGGTCAGGGACTCGGCGGGCAAAACGGGCGCTTCGGTTCCGGCGCTTTCCGGCGCGGCGTCCGAAAGCGCTTCCAGCCGCTGGATAATGGCGTTGAGCTGATAGCGGCGCAGAACGGGCACGCCGTCCGTCAATCCGGCAAGCCGGTAATTGGAGGGGGTCAGATCCATGGGAACGGTGGGACGGATGGTGGCCAGATCCTTGGAAAAGACGGCCTTGTCCGCGTTGCCGCGGATCTTTTCACCCAGCTTGCCCTTGATGTCCGCCCCATGAGCCAGCACGTTTTCCAGCGTGCCGTATTCGTTCAGCAGCTTGACCGCTGTTTTTTCGCCCACCCCCGGCACACCGGGGATGTTGTCGCTCTGATCGCCCATCAGCCCTTTCAGGTCGGTGATCTGAGAGGGGGTCACGCCGAAGGCGGCGCGCACGGCCGCCGGGTCGAACAGGGTGGCTTCGCTGATCCCTTTCCGGGTGAAAAGCACCTGCACCTGATTGTCCACTAACTGCAGCGCGTCCCGGTCGCCGGTGAGCAGCATGGCGGTCAGATCCCGGCTTTCGGCGCAGCGGCGGGCAACGGTGCCCAGAATGTCGTCCGCCTCAAACCCCGCCAGAGAGAAGGCGGCGATGTGCATGGCGGAAAGAATTTCCCGCAGCACGGGAAACTGCATGCGCAACTCCTCCGGCGTGGGCCTGCGTCCGGCTTTGTAGTCGGCGTACATCTGATGGCGGAAGGTGGGCGCGTGCTCGTCGAAGGCGACGACGGCATAACGGGGCTCGTAGTCTCTGAACACCTTGAGAAGCATGGACAAAAAACCGTGCACGGCGTTGGTGCACACCCCGTCCGCATCCATGGGCGGCAGGGCGTGGAAGGCACGGTGCATCAGACTGTTGCCGTCAACGGCCAGAAACAGATCCCGCATGGCAAAATCACCTCCTTCCCATTATAACACAGGGGTCGGACGGGGTAAAGCAAAAAAAGGCGCACGCCCTTCCAGCATAAGGAGGGCATGCGCCGGAGAAGCGTTTGTGCAGTTACTGGCCGGGCAGGCGCACGGTGACGCCGGGAGCAAAGTCGTCCGGAGCCAGACAGGGGTTGGCGCGCAGCAGCTGTCCCACGGGCAGCCGGTAGGCCAGCGCCACGCTCTCCAGCGTGTCGCCCGTCTGCAGGGTGTAGGTGGGCGGAACGGGGCAGGGCTGGTTCTGCTCGGGGATGCACAGGGTATCGCCGCCCCGGATCGTATCCAGATTGGTGGTGGCGTTGGCGCGCTGGAGGGTGTAGTAGCTCAGATTGTACTTCAGCTGCAGGTCGGCGGCGGTCTGATCGTTCTGCACCACGGTGCGGCGGTTGGCCGGGCAGGCGTCTTCCGGCCGGGGACAGGCGTCAGGAGCCTGGGAAGCGCCGCCGGATGTGCCGCTGTTGCCGGTATCGCCGGTCGTGCCGCCGGATGTACTGCCGCTGCCGGTGCCGCCGGTCGTACCGCCGGATGTACCGCCGCTGCCGGTATCGCCGGTCGTGCCGCCGGATGTGCCGCTGTTGCCGGTGCCGCCGGTCGTGCCGCCGGATGTGCTGCCGCTGCCGGTATCGCCGGCCGTATCGCCGGATGTACTGCCGCTGCCGGTGCCGCCGGTCGTACCGCCGGATGTACCGCCGCTGCCGCCGGATGTACCGCCGGATGTACTGCCGCTGCCGGTATCGCCGGCCGTGCCGCCGGATGTGCTGCCGCTGCCGGTATCGCCGGCCGTGCCGCCGGATGTACCGCCGCTGCCGCCCTCGTCCCGGCGGGCGGGAATGCACAGCACGTCGCCCACCATCAGCCGGGCGGGGGGATGATCGGGGTTCAGCGCGACCAGATCGCCCACGTCCACCTGAAATTTCTGGGCGATGGAGTAATAGCTGTCGCCGCTGACCACGGTGTAGCGGGATGCGCAGGTGCGGGTCTCGTCCATAAAATGCGCCACTTCCTTTTCGCTTTTTTCATCAACAGCCTATGCGAAAAGGGGGCAAAGTGTGACAGATGCGGAAAAATCAGCAGCCGCCCTGATGGATGCGCTCCATCCGCTGATCCAGTTCGGCGCACATGCGGGCGCAGTCCTGCAATTCAAGCACGGTCTTCTCCCGATCCGTCAGATCCTTTTTATAGGCGATCTTGTGCTCCAGACTGGCCCACCAGTCCATGGCAATGGTGCGCAGCTGCACCTCCACTTTCATTTTTCGCGTCTGGTTGTGCAGAAAAATGGGAATCTCCACGATCAGGTGCAGGCTGCGGTAACCGTTCTCCTTGGGCGTCTGAATGTAGTCCTTGCGGGTGATGAGCGTCACGTCGTCCTGCCGCAGGAGCGCGTCGGCCAGCATGTAAATGTCGCTGGGAAAGGCGCAGATGACCCGAATGCCCGCGATGTCGTGCAGGCTGCGCTCGATGCTTTCCACCGTCAGGGGAATCCCCTTGCGCACCGCCTTGTCCACGATGCTCTCGGGGGTTTTGATGCGGGACTTGATGGTCTCGATGGGGTTGCGGTCGTACAGAAGAGACAATTCCTCGTTGAGCACGTTGAACTTGGTCTCCACCTCCATCAGCGCGCAGCGGTAACAGGCCATCAGCTCCCGGTAGGGCTGGGCGTAGCTTTTGATCCATTCTTTTATTTCGCTCTGGGTGAGCCGCTCGGCCAGCGCCCGCTCCAGAGAAGGGCTTTCGCCCGGCAAAAAATCGGTTTTCTGCATGCTGCTCCTTCCATCAGCGGGGCGTATCCGGCCATGCGGGCGCAGGCGCGTTAAGCGCGTACAGGTGCTGCCAGGAACGCCAGAACAGGCAGTGGTCGAAATAACGCTCCAGATAGATTTCACGTTCAGAAAAACCATCCATCAGCGCCCGAAGCGCGGGGGAACCGTCGCCGCCCCGGGCCGTCTGCGCCGCCGCTTCGGCAAACCGGCAGGCCAGATCCGCATGATGCGCAAGCAGCCGCCAGCAGACGGTGCGGGCGCGGACGCTCTGCACCCGATGGGCGCGCAGCACGGGGCGGAACGCCTCCGTCCACTCGCGTACGGTATCCAGCTTTTCTGCGACAGCCGGGTTGTAAAGAAGACCGCGGGCTTCATCTGCGCTGAGGGAGCCTTCAAAGTAAGCCGCAGGCATGCGCTGACTCAGACCGTCCAGATAGTCCCACACTTTCCGCCAGTCGGGACCGTAGGCGTGAGAAAAATAGTCTTCCGCCAGCGCATCAAAGGAGACGGAGGCGTCAAACAGGGTCTCGGCGTATACGTAGTAACAGAACCCGCTGGGAAAAAAGCTGCGTTGGGAACCGTCCTCCACGATGCCGCTGAGTCCGTGGCGCTTCAGCCCCCGGACGTCGTCATAAATCAGCCGGGCATGGCGCACCGCGCCGAAGTCCCGGTACTGGGAGAACCAGAAGTGATATTCGTAGGCAAAGGCGTCCCCGGGGAAAATCTGCCGCCATGTGTCCAGATGCGCCAGACACGCCCCCATGTTTCTGGGCGGGCGTACCCGGTTGAGCACAAAGGGCTGCATGGCGCCGGGGTCGGCGGGCTGGGCATAGCCGCTCATATAGCTGCGCCCAAGGGGAGCAAACAGCATCGTGAACCGGGACGGGTTGCGCAGACGCGCCTCTCCGGGCGCCCACATGGTCTCATAGTACAGAATGAATACGATGCGGGTGGGCAGCTGGGCGCGGGTCAGCTCCTCGTCTATATCGTTGAGCAGCGTCACATACCAGTCGGATACCGACCGGGCGCGGCAGGCGGGGCATTCGCAGTGGTTCAGGTTGTCGTCGGCCAGCCAGACGTGGAGAAAATCGACGTTCTGATGACGGCGGGCGTAGTCGGTTACATAGCGCGCCACGATGCGCCGCCCCTCGCTGTTGGAAAAGCAGATGTTGGTGTTCAGCGCCACGCCGCCGTGGAAGCAGCGCCGGCCGTCTACCTGCGCGATGAAGGGACGCGCCGCCTCGGGCACATCCTCGTCGCCGGGCGTCCAGCCGCTGCTGCTGTCCAGCCCGAAGGGCTCCGCGGTCCAGCCGTGTCCCATGTCGTGAAAGCGCAGACCGCGGCGGGCGATTTCCGCCTCGCACTGCCGTTTCCATTGCAGCACGGTGGGCTTGTCCACCGGCTCGGGCGGGCGGCGGGTGTTCATGGCGTGGCTGTAGTATTCATCGTAATAATGGAACGGCACGTCAAATTCCATCATGTAGGTGTTCAGACCGATCTTGGGCGAAAAATCGATGGTGTCCAGCATGGCCTGCTGGCTCTCGGCGCCTTCGTTGCACTGGCCGCGGAAGCGGTGGTCGGCCAGCTTGCGGAAGGAAACGGGGGGCAGTTCTGCCAGCACGGGCACATATTCGCCGTCCACTCCCGGAAAAAGGAAGCGGCAGCCGCACAGGCGCAGATAACGGTAGACCGCGATGAGCACCGCGCCAGGGTTGGTGCCGGCGATGACGCCGCCGCAGGCATCCGTGCGGATGACGATCAGGTCGTCCAGCGCAGGGTCGGCGGCTTCCCGGTCGTCGATGTGCAGATCCCGCGTCAGCCCTACGCGGAACCCCTCCCCCCCGGCGGCGACGGCTACGTCCCCTCCCTCCGGGAGCAGCATGCGCAGATATTTTTTCAGTTCGCTCGCCGCAAAATGAACGGCGGGGTGGTCGCTGACAGGGATGATGCGCAGCATAAAAATCTCCTTTTCCGCGGACGGAGGCGTCCGCCCCTTTGCTGATGCGGTTGTTGCAAACGCATTGAGTATAGGGGAAAACCGGGAAAAAGTCAACGTTTCGCCCGGATATGCCATGAAAATGCCGTTTTTCCCCTCCGCCTTCTTGCACGGGGAAAAGGCGTATGCTATAATGAAGCGAAAACCTGCGGCGCAGAAAACGCGCGCTGCGGGCAAAGGTACGAGCGAAACCGGCAATAAGCGGAAAGAGGAGAAAAGCCATGCGTGTAAGGCTGGAAAACCTGACCAAAAAATTTGGCGCCACGGTCGCGGTGGATCACTTTAACGCCGTTCTGGAGGACGGCGAGCTGATCTCCCTGCTGGGGCCCTCCGGCTGCGGAAAATCGACCATACTCAACATGCTGTCGGGCATCATTCCCGTGACGGAGGGAAAAATCTTCTTTGACGACGAGGACGTGACCGCCCTGCCGCCCGAACGCAGGGGAATCGGTCTGGTGTTTCAGAACTATGCGCTGTATCCCCATATGACGGTGCTGCAGAACATCTGCTTTCCGCTGGAAATTCAGAAAGTGCCCAAGGCCGAGCGGGTGGAGCGGGCGATGGATATGGCGCGCCTTGTGCACGTGGACGACCTGATCAACCGCCGCCCCAAGGAGCTCTCCGGCGGCCAGCAGCAGCGGGTGGCCATCGCCCGTGCGCTGGTGAAGGAACCCCGGCTTCTTCTGCTGGATGAACCCCTGTCCAACCTGGACGCCCGTCTGCGGCTGGAAATGCGGGAGGAGATCCGCCGCATCCAGCAGAAAACGCAGGTGACCACCGTGTTCGTCACCCACGATCAGGAAGAGGCCATGTCCATTTCCGATCATATCGTGCTGATGAAAAAGGGCGTGTTCCAGCAGTACGACGCGCCCCAGCATCTGTATGACCAGCCGGCCAACCAGTTTGTGGCGGATTTTCTGGGCAACCCGCCCATCAACCATATTCCCGGCGTCATTGCGAACGGCGCGCTGGCGGTGGACGGCGGCGCGACCATCGCCCACCCCCTGTGCGCAAAGGCGCCCGAGGGACAGAAGGTGGTCTTTGCCCTCCGGGCGGAAAGCGCCTTTATCCCTGAAAACGGCGAGGCGCCCGTGGCGGAATGCACCGTGAAGAGCACCTACACCATGGGCAAGGAAGAACTGGCCTACCTGACCGTGGGTGCGGCGGAGTTCCGGGCGTATCTGTCCGCCGAGGAGCACCTGAAACCCGGTCAGACGGTGCCCATCGCGCTGCGAAACCGCGGTGTGTTCCTCTTTGATGCGGAAACGGGGGCGCGCTATCAATGACGGAAACAAGAAAACTGCCCAGAAGGCTGCGCCGGCAGAGTCAGGCGACCCTGTACGTGCACACCGCCCTGTTCGCCCTGATCACGCTGGCGCTGCTGGCCCTGGCGGTGTACGGCGTCATGGGACTGAAAAACGCCGTGGCGGCGGACGGTACGCCCCTCACATGGGAGCAGGCGGTGGACAATGCCGCCACCCAGACCCTTGCCCGCAACTACAAAAAGCTCTCCGCCGGGGACAAATTGCGCTATAACGCGCAGGATAACTGGGTCGCCCTGCTGGTGGTGGCCGTGCTGGCCGGCGTGTTTACCGGGGTGCTTCTGAAAATGGCGTGCAGCCGGGACGTGTCCAGAAAGCATACGGTGTGCGGCTATCTGGAAGCGCTGGACTACCTTCT
This sequence comes from uncultured Clostridia bacterium, assembly GCA_934662505.1. Taxonomy (GTDB): domain Bacteria; phylum Bacillota; class Clostridia; order Christensenellales; family Aristaeellaceae; genus SVGT01. The sequence continues at coordinate 37,680 of CAKUKE010000008.1, forward strand.
GCCCTTTCTGTTCGGACTCGTGCTGTTCACGGTGTACCCCATTGTGAACGTGGTGACGCTGGCGTTCAAGGAAAAGTACAATTACATTTACGACAGCTTTGCCTCGGTGGGCATTGATAATTTCCGCAAGGTGCTGAACGACCGCAATTTTATCAACGCGCTGAAAAACACCGCCCAGTACGTGGTGTTCGTGGTGCCCATCTCTACCTGCCTGTCGCTTGCGGTGGCCAACCTGCTCAACCGCAAGCTGAAGTTTTCCGCACTGTTCCAGACGGCCTACTTCCTGCCCATGGTGACGGCGGCTACGGCTACGGGTCTGGCGTGGAAGTTCATGTTTCAGGCGGACTACGGTCTGATCAACTACCTGCTGGGCTTCTTCGGCGTGGAGCCCATCCGCTGGCTGACCGCCAGCCGCTACAACATCTGGGCGCTGATCATCTACGGCATCTGGAACATCATGCCCTTCACCATCATCCTGCTGCTCTCCGGACTGCAGAATATCGACGAGACCTACTACACCGCCGCGCGGGTGGACGGTGCCAAGGGAAAGCGCATTTTCTTCCGCATCACGGTTCCCCTGCTGGCGCCCACCATTTCTCTGGTGCTGATCATCAACTCCATTTCCTCGGCCAAGGTGTTCAACGAGATTTTCCCCCTGTTCAACGGCAACCCCGGCGCCCATGAGAACCTGTACACCATGGTGTATTACATTTACAACTACGCCTTCAACGCCGGCGGTTCGGTGGATATGGGACGGGCGGCCGCAGCGGCCATCATTCTGTTCTTCATCCTGCTTGTCTTTACCATGCTGCAGCTGCTGGTACAGCGCAAGTGGCAGTATCATTGAGGGAGGTGGCCTGCATGAGCGTACAACAGCCGTCCCTGAAGGAAAACGCGTGGCGCGACCGGGTGGCTCCCGGGATCATCCGCTTCATTCAGTATTTCCTTCTGACTGCGGGAGCCCTGCTGATGGTGTTCCCCTTCTACTGGATGTTTACCACCGCCTTTAAGACCGACGCCCAGGCGGTGCTCTTCCCGCCCAAGTGGTGGCCGGATACCTGGCAGTACCAGAACTTCCAGCGCGCCTTTGACGAAGCACCCTTCGCCACCTATTTCCTCAACTCCATCATCATCACCGCCGCTTCCGTTTCGCTGACGGGCGTTGTGACCATTCTGGGGGCGTTCGCCTTTTCCAGACTGCGCTTCCCCGGCAGAACGCTGGTGTTTTCCATGCTGCTGTCTCTGATGATGGTGCCCTTTGAAATGCTGGTCATCACCAACTACACCACCATTGCCAAGTTAGGGTGGATGGATACGAAGATTGCCATGGTGGTGCCCTTTATGAGCAGCATTTTCTACACCTATATCCTGCGGAATTTCTTCGACTCCATCCCCGACAGCCTGTACTGGTCGGCACGGGTGGACGGTTCCAGCAACTGGCACTATCTGTGGCGGGTCATGGTGCCCATCGCCCGGCCTTCCCTGATGACCATTCTGCTGCTCAACGCGCTGTCCTCCTGGAACTCCTTCATGTGGCCCATGCTGGTGACCACCACCAAGGTGAACCGTACATTGACCCTCGGTCTGTACGTGTTTACCAGCGAAGACGGCGCGGTACCCAACATGTACATGGCGGCGTCCACCATCGTGGTGCTGCCCGTCATTATTCTGTTCCTGTTCTGCCGGAAGCAGATCGTCAACGGCGTGGCGCGCGGCGGCATCAAGGGATAAAAAAGGCTGGCGGAAAAGCAAGGGAATACGGTGCGTGACAAGTTGAATGCATCAAAACAAAAGCCGGGGCATACGCCCCGGCTTTTTTGCGTGATTGCTGGAGAAAGCGTTCTTTTTCCGCGTTTTTATTTTATGAAAGAAATACAGGCAAGCCGCTCTTTGACGGCACCTCCGGCAGCGCAAGTCTGGGCAGCAGACGGTCGACTGCGCTGTCGCCGCACTGCCGCCCGGCCTGCGCCGGAACGGTTTCCAGCTGCCCGGCGCTGCGGGTGCTGCGCTTCGGATGGAAGGGCTTACGCCTTGCGGCCGATGGTGGCTTTGATGCGGCGCACACCGGCAGAGGAGGATTCTTCCTTCTGGATCTTGAAGGAGACCAGATCGCCCGTGTTGGAGGCGTGGGGGCCGCCGCAGATCTCCTTGGAGTAGGGACCCATGGTGTACACCTTGACCCGGTCGCCGTACTTGCTTTCAAACAGACCCATGGCGCCCTGCGCCTTGGCTTCTGCCACGGTCATTTCCTCCAGCGTGACGGGCACCCTGGCCTCAATGGCCTCGTTGACCAGCTTTTCTACCTGCGCCAGCTCCTCGGGGGTCATTTTGCGGCCGAGGGTGAAGTCGAAACGGAGCCGCTCGGCGGTGATGTTGCTGCCCTTCTGGTGCACCTCGTCGCCCAGCACCTTGCGCAGGGCGGCTTGCAGCAGGTGAGTGGCGGTGTGCAGACAGGCGGTCTGCTCGCTGGCGTCCGCCAAACCGCCCTTGAAGCGCTGCTCCGCGCCTGCGTGGCTGGTCTCCTGATGCTGTTTGAAGCGCTGGGCAAAGTCGTCCGCGTCCACGGTCAGCCCCTTTTCGGCGGCCAGCTCGGTGGTCATCTCAATGGGGAAGCCGTAAGTGTCATACAGCTTGAAGGCGCTGCGGCCGTCCATGACGGACAGGGTGGCAAGACGCGCCTGCAGGGCGGCCTTGAGCCCTTCCCGGTCGCCGGCGTCCGCCGCTTCGATGATGGGCAGCATGTCGGGGGAGGGGCGGAGCTTTTTGCTCTGGGCGCTCTCCCGGGCGGCAGCCACCATGTCGTCCGCGTTCAGCAGCCCCTCCAGCAGGTTGCGGGTGCTGCAGATGTTGTTGTAGAGCTTGTCAAATTCCTTTTCGCCCTGCTTGAGGGTGCGGGCAAAGCGGCCTTCCTCCAGCTTCAGCTGCTCCAGCACGAAGGCGCTGTTTTCGGTCAGTTCGGGGTATACGTCCTTGTACTGGTCGATGATGACCTTGGCGATCTCGCAGGTGAACCCTTCCTGCAGCCCCAGCTGCATGCCGTAGCGCACAGCGCGGCGGATGAGGCGGCGGAGAATGTAGCCCTGATCCACATTGGAGGGGCTGACGCCGCGGGGGTCGCCCAGAATGAAGGTGGAGGTGCGCATATGGTCGGCTACGATGCGGAAGGCCTTGGTGTTTTCGTCGTCGGGGGTGTACTTTTTGCCGGAGAGTTCTTCAATGCGCGCCAGAATGTTGGCGAACAGGTCGGTCTCGTACACGCTCTTTTTGCCCGTCAGCACGCAGATGGTGCGCTCCAGACCCATGCCGGTGTCCACGTTTTTCTGCTGCAGAGGCAGGAAGGAGCCGTCCGCCTGCTTGTTATACTGCATGAACACATCGTTCCAGATCTCCAGATACGCGCCGCATTTGCAGGCGGGGGAGCAGTTCGGTCCGCAGGGCTTTTTAACGATCATGAACATTTCGCTGTCGGGGCCGCAGGGACCGGTCACGCCGGCGGGACCCCACCAGTTGTGCTCCTTGGGCAGGTAGAAAATGTGGTCGTCCTTCACCCCGCAGGAGCGCCACAGCTCGGCGGCTTCCTCATCCCGGGGACAGTCCCCGTCGCCTGCGAACACGGTGAAGGCCAGCTTGTCCTTGTCGATGCCCAGCCACTTTTCACTGGTCAGAAATTCCCAGCTCCAGGGAATCATTTCCTTCTTGAAATAGTCGCCCAGGCTCCAGTTGCCCAGCATTTCAAAAAAGGTCAGGTGGCTCATGTCGCCCACGTCGTCGATGTCGCCGGTGCGGATGCACTTCTGCACGTCGGTCAGGCGGTGACCGGCGGGGTGCTTCTGACCCAGCAGGTAGGGCACCAGAGGATGCATGCCTGCGGTGGTAAACAGCACGGTGGGGTCGTTCTCCGGGATGACGGAGGCGGAGGGAATGACGGCGTGTCCCTTTTCCTTGAAGAATTGCAGGAACAGGGCGCGCAGCTCGTTGGCAGTCATGGATTTCATGCGGATTCTCCTTTCCATTCAAAAAAAGTGCGCCTGTCCGTTTTCGAAGACGAACAGACGCACATGCATTCGCGGTACCACTTCGATTGACGGCGGCTGAAAACCGCACGTCCACCTCAAGCCGGATAACGGGACGGCCCCGACCCGCCTTTTTGACCGGCGGGCAGCTTACCGGCGGCTGTTCTGCCCGCCTGACGCGCCGGCCTCGCACCTTCTGCCGGCTCGCTTGGCGCAGATACGGGCGTACTTTTCCGGATCTTCGCTTTGGTTATGCAATTGGGATTATTATAGTCACCCCGGAAGCGATTGTCAAGGGCTGCGCGGGTCACAGCGGCCGAACCACCGTGCGGGCAGTCAGCGGCACCGCGTCCTCCGCGCTGCACAGCGCGGGGGCGTCCGTCATGACGGCCGCGCAGGACAGGGCGACACCCTGCCGGAGCATGTCCATGGGGGACAGACCGTTTACCAGCCCGGCGCACAATCCGGCCAGCAGCGCGTCGCCGGCGCCGTAGACGCTGCGTACGGGCACCTCCGGCGGGGTGCAGATCCATGCGGAGCCGGGCAGGATCAGATACGCGTCCTCCGCGCCCCGGGACAGGCAGACGCAGCCCGTGCCGGTATCCGTCATCAGCCGCCGTACGGCGGTCAGCGTTTCCTGTGGGTTGGCGGGATCCAGACCGGTCAGCGCCCGGAATTCCTGACGGTTGGGCTTGATCAGGTCGGGCCCGGCAGCAACGGCCGCCCGGAGCGCCTCCCCGTCGCAGTCCACCGCTACCCGGCAGCCGGGATGGGCGGCGCGCACCCTGCGCAGCACGTCCCCATAAAAGGTAGAGGGCGCACCCTGCGGGAGGCTGCCCGTCAGCACGAGCAGGCGGCTGTCCGACGCTGCGTCGATCAGCGCCTGCGCCATGTGAGCAAGGAGCGGTTCGGGGAGGGGGCGGCTTTCTTCGTTGATCTCGACCGTGGCGCCGGAGCGGGCGTTTCGTATTTTCAGGTTGACCCGCAGGGAACCCGGCGCGTCGGTCAGCAGGGCGGGCACGCCGTGAGCCGCCGCTAAAAGGCGGACGGGGCTGCCGCTTTCGGGAAAGTCCGTGCTGACCAGCCGTACGGGTACGCCCAGCGCCCGCAGCGCCAGCGCCACGTTGATTCCCTTGCCCGCCGTATCCGCCCGCAGCACGCGCCCGCGGTTCGTTTTATCCGCCTGAAAATCGGGCAGCGCCAGCGTTTTATCCACGCAGGGGCTGAGGCATGCCACGGTAATCATGCAAAACGCCTCTTTCTGTGATGGCTTGTTATAGATGGAGCGGTTTTTTCAGCCGGCGCGCCAGCAGAAGCGCCAGCGCGGTTTTGGCCGCATCGCCGGGCAGGAAGGGAATGACGCAGGCGGACAGGCTGACTGCCAGCGTCTTGCCCGTCAGATGCACGAACCACGCGGTGCCGAGCGCATAGCAGGCGGCGATGCCCAGCACCATGAACAGCAGCATTTGCCACACGTTTTTGCCGCGCCCCAGACCACTGATGGCGACGCAGAGCAGATAGCCGATCAGGTATCCGCCGGTCGGCCCCAGCAGCGCGCCCGCGCCGCCCCGGAAGGAGGCAAAGACGGGGACGCCCGCCAGCCCCAGCAGCAGATAACAGCCGATGCTCAGGCACCCGGAGACGGGTCCCAGCAGCGCGCCGCAGAGCAGCACGGGCAGCAGCGCCAGATTGATGGGCACGGGGCCGATGGGGATGCTGATCCAGGAGCAGACTGCCGTCAGGGCGGCAAACAGGGCGCACAGCGCCAGATTCCGGGTTGAAAAGGTTTTCATGGACAGGCGACTCCTTTGGTATGGCTTCTGTGAATCAGAGCGCTAAGTAGTATACTATAACCGAAAAAAGGGTGTCAAGAACAAATGACGCGCGGGAAGATTGCATAAAATCATTTCAAAAATATGACAAAAATCGATTCCTGTGAAAAATATGTTAATTCTTTTTCGCGGCTTTGCAAAAGGAACGGTTTAAAGTTATCCACAACGCAAATTGTGGATAACTTTGCCCTTTTCAGGCCACTTTTCCACTAAAGCAGCGGAAAATAAGGTATTTCCACACCTTTTTTGTGGATAACTCTGTGGATAATGTGGAAAAGTCCCTGAACGGTTCAAAAGGGACGGGAGACAAAATGTGCATGGAGGCGCGTCAAAAAAAGGCGAAGGACGGGGAAAAAACGAAGGGAACGGGAGGGAAAACGCAGAGAACGTGTCAAAAAAGCGAGAAAGGGGAAAGCCTGTTCGGTGGAAAAGTCTGTTGACAACCGGTCGGGGCGGCGGTGGATAACCCCTGCGGAAAAAGTTCAAACTTTTTTGACTTGACAGGGGGTTTGCTTCTGCATGCCGCGCATATATTCATGCGGAGGTGAACGCTGTGGGGAGGATGCTCAAGGAGCGGGCGATCATTGCCGCCTGCGCGTTTGTTTTGCTGCTGGGTGTGTCGGCGGTGGCGCCCCGACCGGCGCTTCCTGCCCGTTCGCCCCGTCCGGTGGATGCTGCGGAACCGTCGGGACAGCTTCAGGGACGGGTGATCTGCGTGGATCCAGGGCACGGGGGTCAGGACGGCGGCGCCCGGGCGCGGGACAGCGGCACCTGGGAGCGGGAAATAAACCTGCAGGTGGCGCGCCGTCTCCGTCAGACGCTGGAGGAAGCGGGGGCGACGGTGGTGATGACGCGGGAGGATGAAGGGGCACTGGCGGATGGAAAGCGGGAAGACCTGACGCTGCGCATGGAAAAGGCTGCGGCGGCGGGGGCGGATATGCTGCTGAGCATCCACATGAATGAGTACCGTTCCCGCCGGGAGAGCGGCCCGCAGGTGTTTTATCGGGCGGGGCAGGAGGAAAGCCGGCTGCTGGCTGCCGTTTTGCAGGAGGCGCTCATTGAGGGTCTGGCGCCGGAAAAGCGGCGGGAAGCCATGGCAGGAGATTACTACGTGCTGTCTCTGGATATTCCCTCAGTGCTGGTGGAGTGCGGCTTTATCTCCAACAGTACGGAAGAAAAGAAACTGCTGAACGAAGATTATCAGGGAGAGATGGCGCGTAGCCTGACGCAGGGCGTGGAGCGGTATCTGGCGCTGGCCGCGGCGCGGGGAGAAAGCGGCAATTCAATGGAAGAAAAGGTGACGAAATAACGAAGCACACCGGGAAAGGGACGCTTGGGCGTGCAGCCTGACGCAGGGCGAACGGCTTCGCGGTCAGGCGCTGTCCCCTTTGGGCAGACTGCGCGCGGCGTCTGTGCGCTGCTGTGCTTTCTGGATGCGCGGCGTTTTCGTGGACAGGATGCGCAGCCGTGTGTTGACAGGGGCATGCCCCCGGGGGATATGTTGCATTCGTCCTCGTCCGCGCCACCCGCTGCGCCGTTCGCAGATGTCCCCGGGGGATACGCTGCATCTGCGCGCCGCTGTGTTTTCGGGATGCGCGGCATTTCCGGGCATGCGGTGCGGCGCCTGCTCGTCTGCACCGGCTGCAAGGGGGCGGAACGGCAGCCGGAAAGGGGAAAAATCGCTGAATGATCTGAGCAGGGGAGGACACGGCCTCGGGACAGTCGGACAAAACGGCGGCGGAGACGGTGCATACCCAGCCGTTTTTGGGCGGCGACCATGGAAAACGTTTGCACGACCCGCCGTGCCGGAGGGGCATTTCTCTGCGGCCGGCAGGCCGGGGCTTCAGGACGTGGGAAAAGGCGTTTTTTCGGAGCGCCTTTTTTAACGCGTGATTTTGGAACAAAAAAGGCCATTTCTGGTCTTTTTTGGTGTTCCCTTCTTTTTAAGGGTTGACAGCGGGGGAAGAACAACCGTATACTTGCGTCAGAAAACGGGAACAAAAGTTCGCATTTTGAAAGGAGAACGGGAACATGAAGAAAAATGTTTACCCCAGACTGCGGGCACAGATGGCGCTGCGGGGCTATTCTGTCAAAAGCCTGAGCGAGGCTTCCGGCATACGCTACCACACCCTGAGCAGGAAGATCAGGGGCGAATTTGATTTTACCCTGCGGGAAGCGGCGCAGCTGCAAAAAACGCTGGCCTTTGACGGGGCGCTGGAGACCCTGTTTGCCAGCGGGGAGGGGGCGCAGCGGTGACGGCGGAGGAAGCGCGGGCGTGGGCCTTTTCAGAGGAGGGGGTTCGACGGGGACGCGCCTATATGCAGGCGCCCCGTCAGGTGGAAAACCGTCTTTCCCTGCTCTATGCCCGGGCGGATGCGCTGCGGGAAGGCCGCGCCCGGGTCGGGGCAGGACGGACGCGGGAGGAGGAGATGCTTTGCGTGGAGCAGGAAACGGAGGAGGCGCTGCATCTTTTATCCGCCATGCGCAGGGAGCGGGAGGCGCTGCTGGACGCCATGGCGGACAGGGAGGTGAGCCGGGCGCTGAAAATGTATTATCTGGAGGGGGTGAGCGCCGTGGCGGCTGCCCGCCGGATGTATGTGGATGAGCGGAGCTTTTTCCGCCGCCTTCATCGCGGGTGCGGCATGGCGGCACTGGCGCTGGCGCTCGGTTGCACGGACGGCAAAAAAATGGTATAATAAAAGGCACCGATTTTTTTCGGCGCCTTTTCGGTGCGTCCGGAACAGGAAAACGGACGCCGGAGGGGCGCGGCGGAGAAGACGTATTTTCACAGTAAGGCAGGATGATTATGGCACAGGCATATAATGCGGGCAGTATCAAGGTGCTGGAGGGTCTGGACGCCGTTCGGATGCGTCCGGGCATGTACATCGGCTCCACGGGCGCCCGTGGACTTCACCACCTGTTGTGGGAAATAGTGGATAACGCCATCGACGAGGCCATGGGCGGCTTTGCCACCGAGGTGGCGGTCACGCTGCATAAGGACGGGTCCGCCTCGGTGTGGGACAACGGCCGGGGCATGCCGGTGGACATGCACCCCACCCTTGGCATTCCCGGGGTGGAGGTCATTTTTACAAAGCTGCATGCAGGCGGCAAGTTCGGCAACGACAACTATGCCTATTCCGGCGGTCTGCACGGGGTGGGCGCCAGCGTGGTCAACGCCCTGTCCCGCTGGCTGACGGTGGATATTTTTATCAACTGGACCCATTACGCCATGCGGTTTGAAAGCGTGGATGACCCGGCGGAGAAGGGCAAGGTGATCTCCGGGCACCCGGTGACGGGGCTTGAAAAGGTAGGCAACACCCGCAAACGGGGTACGCTGGTGCGCTTCATGCCGGACGATCGGGTGTTTGAGGACGTGCATTTCAACCATGAGACCGTGCGCAACCGGCTGCGGGAGCTGGCCTACCTGAACCGGGGGCTGAAGATCACGCTGGAGGACGAACGGGCGCGGGACGAAGAAAATCGCCGGCAGGAGTTTTATTACGAGGGCGGTATTTCCGATTATGTCCGTTTCCTGAACACGGGCAAAACGCCGCTGCACGATTCGGTCATCGAACTGCGCGGCCAGAAGGACGGGGTGGTATGCGACGCGGCGGTGCAGTACACCGACGGCTTTTCAGAATCGGTTTTCTCCTTTGTCAACAATATTCCCACCGGCGAGGGAGGCACCCATGAGGCGGGCTTCCGCGCCGCATGGACGCGGGTGTTCAACGACTATGCCCGCCGCATCGGCGTGCTGAAGGAAAAGGATAACAACCTGTCCGGCGAGGATTTCCGGGAAGGAATCACCGCCGTCATCACTACCATGGTGAAAAACCCCCAGTTTGAGGGGCAGACCAAGGGACGGCTGGGCAACACCGAGGTGCGGCCGGCGGTGGAAGCCATCGTGACACAGCAGCTGACGCTGTTTTTAGAGGATCTGAAAAACCAGGAGCTGGCGCAGAAAATCGTGGAAAAAGCGGTAAAGGCCGCCCGGGTGAGGGAGGCGACCCGCAAGGCCCGGGACGTGGCGCGCGTGAAAAACGATCTGGAGGCTGCGCCGCTGGTGGGCAAGCTGTCTGCCTGCACGGGACGGAAGGCCGTGGAAAACGAACTGTTCATCGTGGAGGGCGACTCCGCAGGCGGCAGCGCCAAGCAGGGGCGCGACCGTCGTTTTCAGGCCATCCTGCCGCTGCGGGGCAAGCCCCTCAACGTGGAGAAAAAACGGCTGGATCAGGTGCTGCTCAACGAAGAATTCCGTTCCATCATCACGGCGCTGGGCACGGGCATCGGCGAGGATTTTGACCTGTCCAGCCTGAAATATCATAAAGTCATCATTCTGGCCGACGCAGATCAGGACGGCGCCCACATCCGGGCCATTCTGCTCACGTTTTTCTACCGTTACATGCGGCCGCTGGTGGCCGAGGGACATGTGTTCATCGGCATGCCCCCCCTGTACGCCGTCAAGCGCAGCGGCGGGATCCAGTACGCCTACGACGATAAGGAACTGAAAAAGCTGACCGCCGGGCTGCGGGGCGGCTACACCGTCCAGCGGTATAAAGGTCTGGGTGAAATGAACCCGGAGCAGCTGTGGGAGACCACCATGGATCCCGCACACCGGAAACTGATGCAGGTGACGCTGGAGGATGCGGTGCAGGAAGAACAGATCATCACCGTGCTGATGGGCGACAAGGTGGAGCCTCGGCGGGAATACATTACCGAGCACGCCGAGTTCAACAAGGCGGATCATTTTGAAGGCACGCTGGAAAACAGCTATCAGATGTTTTCCGGCATGGATTGAAAGGCGCAGGCGCTGAGCCGGGAGGATCAAAACACATGGCAAAGAAACCGCCGCAGGAACCTGCGGCAAATCAGGAGATTATCCAGTCCTCGCTGGAAGAGGTCATGCATCAGAGCATGATGCCCTACGCCGAGTACGTCATTCTGGAGCGGGCGCTCCCCCGGGTGGAGGACGGGCTCAAGCCCGTGCAGCGCCGTATCCTGTTCACCATGCAGGAACTGGGACTGGCGCCGGACAAGCCGCACCGCAAGTGCGCCCGCATCGTGGGCGACTGCCTTGGTAAATATCACCCCCACGGAGACACCAGCGTGTACGACGCGCTGGTGCGCATGGCGCAGCCCTATTCCATGCGGGGGCTGCTGGTGGACGGCCACGGCAATTTTGGCTCCATCGACGGCGACAGCGCCGCCGCCATGCGTTATACCGAAGCGCGCATGGCGCCGCTGGCGCTGGAAATGCTGCGGGATATCGACAAGGATACCGTGCCCTTCCGGCTGAACTTTGACGACACACTGAAAGAGCCCGACCTTCTGCCGGCACGTTTCCCCAACCTGCTGGTCAACGGCGCGTCGGGTATTGCGGTGGGGCTGGCGACCAACATTCCCCCTCACAACCTGCGGGAAGCGGTGCGGGCAACCTGCATGCAGATGGAGAACCCGGACGTATCGCTGGACGACCTGATGAAGGCCATGCCTGCGCCGGATTTTCCCACCGGCGGCGTGCTGCTGGACACCGCCGAGATCCGTACGGCCTACGAAACGGGACGGGGCAAATTGACCCTGCGGGCGCGGGTGCATGTGGAGCAGGGCAGCGCGGGGCGCTCCCTTCTGTGCATCACCGAGGTGCCCTACGGGGTGTCCAAGGCGCAGATGCTGGAAAAGATCCTCAGGCTGTCCGTGGAGAAGAAGGGCGTTCTGACCGGGATATACGACATTCGGGACGAAAGCGACCGCACGGGGATGCGGGCGGTCATTGAACTGAAAAAGGACGTCGACCCCCAGAAAATGCTCCGCTACCTGTACAAGTACAGCGATCTGCAGGTGACCTTCGGCGTGAATCTGGTGGCTGTGGCGGACGGCAAGCCCGTGCAGATGGGCGTCAAAAAGGCGCTGGATTATTACATCCGTCACCAGAAAACGGTGGTCACGCGCCGCACCCGGTATGAACTGGATCAGGCGCGGGCCCGGGCGCATGTGTTGGAAGGGCTGATTGTGGCCGTGGATAATCTGGACGAGGTCATCGCCCTGATCCGCGGCAGCAAAAACGGCAGGGAAGCCAAGCAGAAGCTGATGGCGCGCTTCGATTTCGACGATGTGCAGGCGCAGGCTATTCTGGATCTGCGATTGCAGCGCCTCACGGGGCTGGAGATCGAGACCCTCCGCCGGGAATATGCGGAGGTACTCCGGCTGATCGGTACGCTGGAGGGCATCCTCAAGAGCGAAAAGAAGCTGACGGCCGTCATTGTCAGGGAAATGACCGAAATTGCGGAAAAATACGGCGATGAGCGCCGTACCCAGCTGGTGAGGGAAGACGAAGGCGAGGGCGAGGCGGAACCGCTGGATGCGCCGGCGCCTGAGGACGCGGTGGTGGTCATGACCCGGAGCGGACTTTTGCGCCGGTACGCGCCCCGCGCCTATGAAAAGCTGGAACTGCCGGAAAATGTGGAGGAGTGGGCACGCTATACCTTCCGTACCCGGACGGATCATACCCTGCTCTTTTTCACCGACCTTGGCAACTGCTATCCGCTGAGCGTGGGTGCCTTGACCGAGCTGACCCGCCCGAAGGAGCGGGGGGTCAGCCTGCAGGGGGTGCTCAACGGGCTGGAAAAGGGCGAAAAGTGCGTGACGCTGATGGATGTGGCGCCGGGCGTGCTGAAGACCATGGGCGATTTTGTGTTCTATACGGAAAACGGCATGATCAAGCGCACCTCCGCTGCGGAGTATGATGTGCGCAGAGCGCGGGTGGCCGCGCTGACGCTGAAGGACGGCGACCGTCTTCTGAGCGTGGAGACCCTGCCCGACGGGGACGACCTGCTGATGATGACGCGGGGGGGCATGTGCATCCGCTTCCGGGCGGATACGGTGCCTGCTACGGGGCGGGTATCCGCCGGGGTGAAGGGCATTCGGCTGGACGGGGACGACCGGCTGCTGGCGGGCTGGACGATGAACAACCAGAGCCAGTTCGTGCTGTTTACCGACCGGGGCTATGCCAAGCGGCTGATGGGCGTGCTGTTTGATACGCAGGGGCGGGCAGGCAAGGGCGTCCGGTGCGTTTCCTTCAATAAAAATGGCGCCACGGGACAGACGCTGGCCTGCGCCTGTCGGGTGGACAGACCCTGCATGCTCACCGTGCTGCAGAACGGCGGCATGGCTACGCCCATGAGCACCGAGGATATCCCCTGTCAGAACCTTTCGGACAAGGGCAAGCCTGCGGTCATGGCCGTGCTGGACGATACGGTGGAAGAGATGATCCTGTCCTGAAAAGGACGGAGTCGGGAAGAAGGAGACGGTGAGCTTGTACGACAGAAAACGGGTCTGGGCGCAGGATCGGGAGATCCTCCGTCTGGCTGGACCGTGCATCATGGAAAACCTGTCCTCTACCATGGTAGGGTTTGTGGATGCGGCCATGATCGGCGCGCTGGGCGCGGAAGCGACGGCGGCGGTGGGTGTAGTGGCACCCTTCACGTGGCTGATCGGCGGTGTGGTGTCCTCCATTGGGGTGGGCGGCACGGCGGTGGTGGCGCGTCTGATCGGCGGAAAAAATGACGGAGAAGCCCGCCGGGTGACGGGTCAGGTGTTTTGGATGGCGGCGGCGCTGAGCGCCCTGATGACGCTGCTGGTGGTTGTCTGTGCGCCGCTGATTCCTGCGGTGATGCAGGCGGACGGGGCGCTGCACAGGGACTGTGCCGCATACCTGCGCTGTCTGGCGCTGGGCTATATCCCGTGCTATACAGGCATGGTGATGGGCGCGCTGCTGCGGGGTGCGGGGGATACCCGTACGCCCATGGTGTCCGGGCTGCTGGCCAATGCCGTCAACGTGGTGCTGAATTTCTTCATGATTTATGAACCCCGCTTCATTGCCATCGGAGGCGGCAGCCTCTACGTATGGGGCGCGGGTCTGGGCGTGGAGGGCGCGGCGCTGGCCAGCGCGCTGGCCAATGCGTTCTCCGGGGTGTACATTCTGCTGCATATGCGGCGTAAAAAGACCCGGCTGCGGCTGGAAATTCCGCCGTTGAAGCGGGTGCAGGGCAGCGTATGGGCGCGGGTGCTGCGCATCGGTACGCCCGCCGCGCTGGAGCGGGTGGCGGTCAATCTGGGACAGATGCTGTTTGCCTCCATGATCTCCTCGCTGGGTGTGGCGGAAATCGCCGCCCACAGTCTGGCAATCGAAATTGAAGGGCTGGGCTATATGCCTGCCTATGGCTTCGGCGCGGCGGCGACCACACTGGTGGGGATGCGGCTGGGCGAGGGCGACCGGGAGGGCGCCCGGTATGTGGGCAAACGGGCGGCCACGCTGGCGGTGCTGTTGCTCATTGCGGTGGGGGCGGGCACGTTTGTGTTTGCTCCGCAATTGATCGCGCTGTTCACGCCGGATGAAAGGGTGCGCGCCATCGGCGCGTCGCTCATCTGCATCTGCTCCTTTGAGCAGCCCTTCAACGCTCTGAACAACGTGCTTTCCGGCGCGCTGCGGGGCGCGGGGGATACCCGTATGCCGCTGGTGTATTCCTTTGTGAGCATGTGGCTGGTGCGCATTCTTCTTTCCTGGCTGCTGGGCATTTGTCTGGGCGGCGGTATCTATGTCGTCTGGTGGTGCATGGTGGCCGATCTGGGCGTGCGGGGCGCGCTGATGGCCTGGCGGTTCCATCAGGGAAAATGGGCGGATATTCGGGTCTGAGCACCTGCGGGCAGAAAAAAGCCGTGTCAGAAAATGACACGGCTTTTTTGAATGGAAAATGCATGGAAAAGGCGGGGCGGTGGCGGGCGTGCAGGGTCTTCCCGCCGATGGCGCGTCCCGCACCTGCGTTTCAAGGGGCGTTTCGCAGCGGGTGCGTGCAGGGTCTTCCTGCCGATGGCGTGTTTCGCACCTGCGTTTCAAGGGGTGTTCTGCGGCGGGCGCACAAGGTCTTCCTCTGCAAGACCGGTTCGGGCGTTCAGCACCCGGATCCGTCCGGTTGGCTGGAAACCGGAGGCAATGTAAAGCCGCCGGGCAACCGCGTTGTCCTGCAAAACCGTGACCAGCGCGGGACGGGCAGGATCCAGCCGGGCGGCTGCGACCGCCATGGCGGCGCGCCCCAGCCCCAGATGCTGAAAGGCGGGCAGCACGTACAGCTGGCACAATTCGTTTGCGGCAGGGTTCAGGTTCATCAGCCCGCATACTTCGCCGTGCAGGGACAGCGCGTACGATACGCCGCCGGATCGGAGATGGGCGCGAAGGGCGGCCTCCATATGGGCGGGGGTGTGCAGCGCCACAAAGGACGGGTCGCTGTGGCTGCGGTGGGCGGCCTGCCACGAAAGTGCCCAGGCGCGGGCAGCCGCCGGGAGATCGGTCACTGCGAGGGGGACGACCTGCGGGCAGAGCAGCGCCTCCGCCTGCTCCCGCGCGGCGCGGACGGCGGTGGGCATGGGCAATTCTGCCATTTCATCTGCCGTTACCCAGACGAAGCCCTCCGCCTGAAAGGGCGTGTCCACGGTGACGCGGCGCACCTCCATTTCCCAGATCAGGTGGGTGAACACGTGCCGGGCGCGGCACAGCGGCGTCCCTTCGCCGGGCAGCGGAAAGGGAAGTGATGCGCCTTTTTCCGCCATGGGATAAACCCAGAGATTTTTCAGCAGGTTTTCCGTGCGGCGGGTCATCAATACCCGCCCCCGGCAGAAAATCAGATAGACGGTCTGCGCTACGGTGCGCGGCGGCGCCTTGCGGCTTTTAACGGGCAGAAGCTCCGCGTCGCCTGCCGCCTGCGCCTGACAGAACCCTCGGATGGGGCAGCGCCCGCAGGCAGGCGTGCCGGGCGTGCAGACCGTAGCGCCCAGATCCATCAGCGCCTGATTGAACTCACCGTTCCGCACGCCGGGCATGCACCCCAGCGCCAGCTCGTACAGCCGCCGCCGGACGGAGGGCGCGTCCACATTTTCCCGTACGCCGAACACCCGGGCAAACACCCGGGTCAGATTGCCGTCCATGGCGGGGACGGGCGCGTCGAAAGCGATGGAAGCCACCGCCGCCGCCGTGTAGGGGCCGATGCCCGGCAGGGTCGCCAGCGTTTCGGGCGACGAGGGGAAAACGCCTCCGAAGCGGCTGCACACTTCCCGGGCGCAGGCATGAAGGTTGCGTGCGCGGGAATAATAACCCAGCCCTTCCCACAATTTCATCACATCTTCCTCATCGGCGTCGGCCAGCGCCTGCACCGTGGGAAAACGGGTCATGAAGCGCCGGAAATAGTCTTCGACCGTTTCCGTTCGGGTCTGCTGCAGCATGATCTCGCTGACCCACACCCGGTAGGGGTCGCGGGTGCCGCGAAAAGCAAAGCGGCGCTTTTCCCGGTCATACCAGTCAAGCAGCGTCTGCGCCAGCGTCATGTCCATCCTCCCCTTTCCCGGTCAGTATAGCATATTTTCGGCAGGAAGGAAAGAAAAAGGGAAGGACGGCCCGGAGAAAAGGAAACGGTCAAAAATGAAAACAGATGAAATTATGTAAAAACAAAAGAAAATCAAAGAAAACATGAGTTCTGAAGGCAATAAACGGAATGTAACCGAAAATTCACATATAATTCACGGAATTTCAAGAATTTTCCAGTTGTGGAAAAAACCTAATTGTTATATACTATGCAAGGAAGAGTTAGCACTCATATGATATGAGTGCTAAGAAAATCCCTTCAGCGTGAAGATCGAGGAGGATCATTATGAACGTCAAACCTTTGGGCGACCGTGTGGTCATTAAGAATGTTGAAACGGAAGAAACCACCAAGTCCGGCATCGTGCTGCCCGGCGCTGCCAAGGAAAAGCCCCAGATGGCCGAAGTGCTGGCCGTGGGGCCCGGCGGTCTGGTGGACGGCAAGGAAGTCAAGATGGAAGTCAGGGTTGGCCAGAAAGTCATTTACAGCAAGTACGCCGGCACGGAAGTGAAGCTGGACGGTCAGGAACTTATCCTGGTGCGCCAGAGCGACATTCTGGCCGTTGTGGAATAAGCGCAGGCTTGCAGGTTGAAAGGAAGGAACAGTTATGGCAAAGCAGATTAAATACGGCGCGGATGCGCGCAAGGCTCTGGAAGCGGGTATCAACGCACTGGCGGATACTGTGAAGATCACCATGGGTCCCAAGGGTCGCAACGTGGTGCTGGACAAGAAATACGGCGCGCCCCTCATCACCAACGACGGTGTGACCATCGCCAAGGAAATCGAGCTGGAAGACGCCTTTGAAAACATGGGCGCTCAGCTGATCAAGGAAGTGGCTACCAAGACCAACGACGTGGCCGGCGACGGCACCACCACCGCGACCCTGCTGGCGCAGGCCATCGTGCGCGAAGGTCTGAAGAACCTGGCTGCGGGCGCGAACCCCATGGTGCTCAAGAAGGGCATTGAGGACGCGACCGAGGCGGCTGTGGAAGGCCTGAAGGAAATTTCCCGTCCCATCACCGGCAAGGAAGCCATCGCGCAGGTCGCTTCCATTTCCGCCGGCGACGAGACCATCGGCAAGCTGGTCTCCGACGCGATGGAAAAGGTCGGCAAGGACGGCGTGATCACCGTGGAAGAAAGCAAGACCATGAAGACCGAGCTGGATACCGTGGAAGGCATGCAGTTTGACCGTGGCTACGCTTCCGCCTACATGGTGACCGATACCGACAAGATGGTGGCGGAACTGGACGATCCGCTGATCCTGATCACCGATAAGAAGATCAGCAACATTCAGGAGATCCTGCCCGTGCTGGAGCAGGTGGTGCAGCAGGGCAAGAAGCTGCTCATCATCGCTGAGGATGTGGAAGGCGAAGCGCTGGCGACCCTGGTGGTCAACAAGCTGCGCGGCACCTTCACCTGCGTGGCCGTCAAGGCGCCCGGCTTCGGCGACCGCCGCAAGGAAATGCTCCGCGACATCGCCATCCTGACCGGCGGTCAGGTCATCAGCGAGGAACTGGGACTGGATCTGAAGGAAGCGACCGTGGATATGCTGGGTCGCGCCCATCAGGTGAAGGTGGACAAGGAAAACACCACCATCGTGGACGGCTACGGCGACAAGACTGAAATCGCCAACCGTGTGCAGCAGATTAAGACCCAGATCGCCGAAACCACCAGCGATTACGACCGTGAGAAGCTGCAGGAGCGTCTGGCCAAGCTGGCTGGCGGCGTGGCCGTCATCCGCGTGGGCGCCGCGACGGAAGTGGAAATGAAGGAGCGCAAGCTGCGCATCGAAGACGCGCTGGCTGCGACCCGCGCCGCAGTGGAAGAAGGCATTGTGCCCGGCGGCGGCGTGGCGCTGCTCAACGCCATCAGCAAGGTGCAGCCTCAGGTGACCAAGCATACCGGCGACGCCCGCACGGGTGTGCAGATCATCCTGCGCGCCATGGAAGAGCCCATGCGTCAGATCGCCCTCAACGCCGGTATCGACGGCGCCGTCATCATTGAGAACATCCGCCGCAGCCGCAAGGTGGGCTATGGCTACGATGCGCTCAAGGGTGAATATGTGGACATGATCGAGCGGGGCATCATCGACCCCACCAAGGTCACCCGTTCCGCGCTGCAGAACGCCGCCTCCGTGGCCGCCATGGTGCTGACCACCGAGTCTCTGGTGACCGACCTGCCCTCCAAGGAGCCCGCCGCACCCGCGCAGGGCAACCCCGGCATGGGCGGCATGTACTAAGAAATACCCCCAAACCTTGA
Source organism: uncultured Clostridia bacterium (assembly GCA_934662505.1). Lineage (GTDB taxonomy): Bacteria > Bacillota > Clostridia > Christensenellales > Aristaeellaceae > SVGT01. Next base: position 56,193 of record CAKUKE010000008.1, read on the forward strand.
AATGCCTGCGCTTTTGAAGACGCAAAAACGGGTTTTTACCAGATTTGTGCTCAAAGCTCAGGCGTCTGACAGAATAAACAAAATCGGAACCTGCCCGCAAGGGCGGGTTCCGATTTTTAGGTCATCCGGCAGTGGGGTGATCGCGCAGGGGATCATGAGACAAAACGAGAATTCTTCAAAAAACATTTGAATTTTCCGCGAAAATCTGATAGAATGACTGTACAACGTGTGGCGTTTCTGCGTAAATCCGGTTGCAGAAACGCCGCACGTTTTTTGGCGGAATGGGGGTGAAAACGGAAACATGAAGCATGAAAACTCCACAGGGAAATCGTGCGGCAGTTATGCGTAAGTCCAGATTTGCGGGGCTTGCGCATTTTTTTGAAAGAAAGGGTGGTTTTTACGGATAACGGACATCAGTTTCTGGGGACGGAGGGCGTCGGAAAGCTCATGCGGCAGTACGCTGTTCCCTGCATCATTTCGCTGCTGGTGGGCGCACTGTACAACATCGTCGATCAGATTTTCATCGCCAACGCCAGTTACCTCGGTTCCTACGGCAACGCGGCCAACACCGTGGTTTTTCCCCTGACCGTCGTGGCGCTGGCCATCGCCGTCATGGTGGGGGACGGGTGCTGCGCCTTTGTCAGCATGGCGCTGGGTCGACATGAAACGGACAGCGCCAGGCGCAGCGTCGGCAACGCCGTGGTGATGGTGACGGCGGGCAGCCTTGTGCTGACGGCGGTATACCTCGTTTTTGCGGACGGCATCATCGCCATGTTCGGCGGCACCGTCAACGAAGAAACATTCCATCACTCTCAGGAGTATTTCTTCTATATCACGCTGGGGATTCCGTTCTATATGTTCGGACAGGCCATGAACCCCATCATCCGTGCGGATGGAAACCCTAAATTCGCCATGATCTCCACGCTGGCAGGTGCTGCGATCAACATCATTCTTGATCCCATCTTCATCTTTATTTTTCCATGGGGCATGATGGGCGCGGCGGTGGCCACGGTCATCGGGCAGGCGGCGACCGCCGCGCTTGCCGTGTGGTATCTGCTGCATATGAAAACGGTCAGACCGGCGGCCGGCGACTATGCCCTGCGACGGCGCGTCTGCGGGCGGACGCTGACGCTGGGCATTACCAGCTTCCTTTCCCAGATCAGCCTTGTGGCGGCCATGGCGGCCATCAACAATATGCTTCGCAAGTACGGCGCGCTGGACGCTGTTTTCGGGCAGGCACAGTATGCCCAGATCCCCATGGCCGTGGTGGGCATCGTGATGAAGTTCTTTCAGATCGTCATTTCCATCGTGGTCGGCATGGCGGCGGGCTGCATTCCCGTTGTGGGCTATAACATGGGTGCGGAAAAGAAGGGACGCGTCCGGGAACTGTTCATCAGGCTGCTGACCGCCGAGGCGCTGGTGGGCGCGGCGGCGCTGGCGCTGGCAGAGGGCTTCCCCCGGCAGCTCATCGCCATTTTCGGCGCAGCCAATGAGAGCGCCTATTATACCGAATTCGCGGTCAGGGCGTTCCGTATCTATCTGTGCATGATGGTGCCGGCCTGCGTCAACAAGGCGTGCTTTATCTTCTTGCAGGCGGTGGGCAGGGCGCTGCCCTCCACGCTTTTGTCCATGCTTCGGGAAGTGGTGTTCGGCGTGGGCTTCGCCCTGCTGCTGCCGGTGTTTTTCCGACTGGACGGGGTGCTGTATTCCATGCCGGTGTCGGACGTGCTGACCTTTGTCATTTCGGCGGTAATTATCGTAAGGACCTGCCGGGAGCTGAAACATGAAACGGCGCTGAGCGCCTGAAAATGCCGTATATCCTGCCGCCGTACTGACCGGCAGGGTATGGGGCGGCTGTGAAAAAGGCGGGGCGCGCTGCGTGAGGGGAAGAACTGGGAAAACGGCGGGAGAAACGGCTTTGCGCCGGACAGGACGCGGGGACGGAAGGATACGCGCCCCGCAGTTTTTTGCCTGTGGGCGTTGACAAACGCAGGCTGCGCCGATATAATAATGCCATTCAGGCGATGAAGGGAAAACCGTCCGCGGGTACGCCCCCAGAGAGCGCGGTCACAGGCTGCAAGCCGCGCGGCGGAAGACGGACGCAGACATCCCGGAGCCTCCCGCGCAGGCGGGCGTATTCCGCGTTAAGGAGAAAAGAGCGGCGCGCTTTCGGGCGCGCAAGCAGGGTGGCACCGCGAAGACAAACCTTCGTCCCATGCGCAGGCATGGGGCGATTTTATTTTACCGCATGAAAGGACGATGAAACATGGAATTGCAGGCCCCCAAGGGTACCCGGGATATGCTGCCGCAGGACGCGTATCTCTGGCAGTATGTGGAGGATAAAATGCGCCGCCTGGCCGCGCTGTGGGGCTACAGGGAAGTGCGCACCCCCGTGTTTGAACACACGGAGGTGTTCCTGCGGGGCGTGGGCGACACCACTGACATTGTGCAGAAGGAAATGTACACCTTCAAGGACAAGGGAGACCGCTCCATCACCCTTAAGCCCGAGGGTACGGCGGGTGCGGTGCGCGCCTTCATTGAAAACCGGCTGTACACTGACGCGCTGCCCTGCAAAATGTACTACCTGAACGCCCCCATTTTCCGCTATGAAAATCCTCAGGCCGGACGGCTGCGGGAGCATCATCAGTTCGGCATGGAGTGCTTCGGCGGCAGGGAACCCACCGTGGAGGCGGAGCTGATCGGCGCGCTGATGACGCTGCTGGGCGAGCTGGGGCTGAAAAACCTGTCCGTCCATATCAATTCCATCGGCTGTCCAACATGCCGCCCCCGCTATCACGCGGCGCTGAAAGCGTATCTGGGCGACCGGCTGCATGAAATGTGCGGCAACTGCCAGCAGCGTTTTGAAAAAAATCCGCTGCGCATTCTGGATTGCAAGGAAGAAAAATGCAAGCGCATCGTGGCGGACGCGCCCAGCATCCTGGACTGCCTGTGCGACGACTGCCGGGCGCATTTTGAACGGCTGCAGGCGCTGCTCACCAGCCGGAATATTCCCTTTGCGGTGGATCCTCACATCGTCCGGGGGCTGGACTACTATACCAAGACGGTGTTTGAGATCATCATGCAGTCGGGACGGGAAGGGCTCGCGCTGTGCGGCGGCGGACGCTACGACGGTCTGGTGGAGGAGCTGGGCGGCCCCGCCACGCCGGCGGCCGGTTTTGGCATCGGGCTGGAACGGGTGCTGATGGAGCTGAAAAACGCCGGGCTGGAGCCGCCGGCGCCGCGGGTAACGGACGTGTTTGTGGCGGCGCTCTCCGACGGGGATCGGCAGGAGGCCTTTGACCTGACGCAGGAGATGCGTCTGGCCGGGATCTGTGCGGACTGCGATCACGTGGGGCGCTCCCTCAAGGCGCAGTTCAAGTACGCGGGCAAAACGGCCGGGTACGTGGTGATGGTCGGCGGCGAGGAGGGCGCGCGGGGTCATGTGAAGGTGCGCGACCTGACGACGCGGGAGGAAACGGAAGTAGACAGGGACAAGGCATGCGACACGCTGAAAAACATGCTGTAACAACCGTACGGCACAGGATAAACGGGAGGATGAAAACATGGAGAGAAGTTTGATCGGCGAACTGAAGATCGGTCAGGTGAACCGGGTGCAGGGCTTTGTGGAGAACATCCGCAACAAGCGCACCATGGCGTTTCTGGTGCTGCGGGACTATTCCGGGCGGCTGCAGTTGACCGTGGAAAAGGAAAAGTATCCTGAACTGGCCGAGGTGGTGGACAAGCTGACGGTGGAAAGCGTCATTACCGCCGAGGGAATGGTGGTGGAAAACAGCTTCGTCAAGATGGGCGGCGTGGAAATGCTGCCCGAAAAGATGACCGTCGAATCGGTGGCCGAGCCCCTGCCCATCACCAAGGACGCGGCAATCGACAGCCGTCTGGACTATCGCTGGCTGGATCTGCGCAGCGACCGCAACACCCTGATCTTCAAGGCGCAGACCGTGCTGGTGGCCGCCATGCGCCAGTATCTGCTGGATCGGAAATTCCTGGAGATCCACACCCCCAAGCTGATTGCGACCGCCAGTGAAAGCGGCGCGGACGTGTTTGAACTGAAGTACTTTGACCGCAAGGCCTATCTGGCGCAGAGTCCCCAGTTCTACAAGCAGATGGCCATGGCTGCGGGCTTTGACCGTATTTTCGAGGTGGGCCCCGTCTTCCGCGCGGAAAAGAGCTACACCAACAAGCATGCCACCGAGTTCACCGGCTTTGACGTGGAGTTCAGCTACATCACTTCTTTCCGGGACGTGATGCATCTGGAGGCCGAAATGCTGCAGGCCGCGCTGGCCGCCGTGAAGGAAAAGTACGGCGAGCAGATCAAGGCGCTCTACGGTCTGGAGACCGTGGTGCCCACCCTGCCCTTCCCCGAAATGAAGCTGGCGGACGTGTATAAGGAGCTGGAAGAACGCTACGGCTACACCTGCCCCGAATCCGAGAAAAACGACCTGACCACCGACGCCGAGCACCTGTGTGCCCGTCTGCCCATGGACAAATTCGGCCATGAATTCCTGTTTGTGACGGACTACGGTCCTGAAAAGCGGGCGTTCTATCACATGCGGGACGAGCACGGCATGCCGATGGGCTACGATCTGATCTGGCGCGGCACGGAGATCACCACCGGCGCGCAGCGCGAGCACCGTTATGAGCAGCTCAAGGCGCAGGCCGAGGAAAAGGGTCTGGGCGAGGACGTGAAGTTCTACATGGAATTCTTCCGTTACGGCTGCCCGCCTCACGGCGGATTTGGTCTGGGCGTGGATCGGCTGACTATGCTGCTGCTGGGCATCCCGATCAAGGAGGTCATGTTCCTCTTCCGCGGTCCCAACCGTCTCACGCCGTGACCGGCGCAGATGCAACCGTCAGGCGGCGGCTGTGTGCGCCGGAGAACCGTCTGTAAAAACGGGACGCGCCGGAGGGCGGCGGATCCGCAGCTTTCCTTCGTGCCGGCCGGCGGGTATTCCCGCCGGCCGCTGCTTTTTGAGCGGTTGCATTTCCGCCGTTTTTCGCCTGTTGCCAAACGGGGCATAATCTGCTATACTATTTACTGGAGACCTTTAAAGGAGGTGCATTTTCAGTGCCGCAGAAAAAGGAAGAACTTCCCATGAATGTGGATGTGGATTTGCAGAACGGCGGAACCATTACCTATGCCAACGAGGTGATCGCCATCATCGCGGGCGTGGCCGCCAACGAGGTGGAAGGCATCGCCGGCATGTGCGTCAGCAACGGTTTCGGCGACATCATCGGCCGCAATCGGAATGTGACCCGGGGCGTCAAGGTGGAGATCGGCAGCGAAGAAGCGTCGGTCGACCTGTATATTATTGTGGAATATGGCCAGCCCATCCAGAAGGTATCCCGCGAAGTGCAGGAGAATGTGCGCAAGGCCATTGAAAGCATGACCGGGCTGCATGTGGTGCGGGTGGACGTGCATGTGCAGGGCGTCAGCTTCGAAAAGGAAAAAAAAGAAATGCAAAGCAGCCTGGCTGCGGCCAGCAAGCCAGTGCTGACTGCGCCGGAAGCGCCCGCCCGGGAGGAAAAAAAGCCGGAGCCGGCGCCTGCCGTGTCTCAGAAGGCGGAGGCGGCCGCAGCGCCTGACACGCAGGATAAGAAGGACGGCGCGGCGATGGAAGAAAAAATTCAGGCCACGCTGGACGCCGAGCTGGCGGACGAGGGCGTGACCACGGACGAGGAAGCGCTGGCCGACGAGCGGGCGTACGCCGATGAGGAGACCCTGGCCGAGCAGGACGCGCTGGACACGGACGGGAAAAAACAGTGACCCGGGAGCAGCGTTTCAGGCTGCTTGCGGCTGCAGAAGGCCGCACGGGTCATGCCGGAAGGACGGTCAAAAAATGAAAGTAAAGTTTTTCAGCCGGGTGGCGCTGGGCGTGTGCGGTCTTTGGGCCGCGCTGCTGGGCGCATGCGTGGCGCTGGGCGGCATCGGCATTCTGCCGGTGCAGGTATCCGGTCTGACGGAGACGGCGCCGGTGTTTCTGGGGCTGTCCGTGGGGCAGTGGATCGTGGTGGGCGTCGGTGCCGTATCGGCGGCGCTGGGCGTGTATACCCTCCTGTTTCCCCGTAAGCTGCGCACCCGCCGCAAGGCGTTTGTGACCCAGAAAACGGAAAGCGGCGAACTGCGCATTTCCGTGCGGGCCATCGAAAATCTGGTGCAGCGGTGCGTCGATATGCACGAGGAGATCCGTCTGGTGGATATGGACATCGTTTCTGCGCGGCACGGGGTGGATGTGGACATGCGTATTTCGCTGGCCAGCAACGTCAGCATCCCGCTGGCGGTGGCGTCCCTGCAAAAGCAGATCCGCCAGTACCTGCTGGCGTCCTCGGGCATTGAGGTGAGCGACGTATCCGTTACGGTGGAGACCACCGCCAACGGCGAAGCGCGCAGGGATACGCCCTACGCCGTGCCGGAGGAGGGCGTCGCGATGGCCGAGCCGCCCAGAAAAGAAAAAAAGGCTCTGCACCAGCGGCTGTTCGGCCATGTAGAACAGCCTGCGACGGTGCCGGACGCGCCTGTGCCGGAAGAAGCGCATGCCGAAGAAACGGCGGAAGCTGCGGAAGCGGAAACGTGCGCAGCTGAAGCGGCGGAACCGTCCGCTGAGCGTGAAGCGTCTGCCGAAACGGAAGAAACGACGGCGGAAGAACCGTCGTCAGAGATGGGAGAAGATCGTCATGACTGACAGGCAAAAAGCGTTTTTGAAGAAAATGACCAAAGTGGGCACCCCCGAGTGCGCCATTTTCTGCGGCGCAGCGGCGCTGGTTTTTATGCTGCTGGTGTTTGCCTTCGGCTTCTGGCAGACGCTCCTGCTGGCGCTCATTGTGGCGCTGGGCGCGTTTGTCGGCGGCGTGCAGGATAAAAAGGCCTGGCTGCGGAACACGGTGAACAAGCTCTTTCCGCCCAAGAACGATAAGCCCTATAAGGCGGAGGACGCCCGGGTGAACCGGCAGTCCCGTCCGGACGAAGCGGCTGCGGGACAGGAAAGCGCTGCGTCTGCGGAAACAACGGAAGGAACCCCTGCGGAACACACGGAAGAATAACCGACGCGCCCGCCTGCACGGCGGGCGCCGCCGGGTGTAAGGACGGAGAAAACATGGCTCGCAGACAGGCGCGCGCGGCCGCGATGCAGATGGTGTATGAAAACATGCTGGGCGGCGACGGCGGAGAGGATACGCTTCAGGGGCTGATCGGCTTTGAAGCGGACGAGGAGGACAGGGCGTATCTGGACAGCGTGGTGAACGGCGTGGCGCAGAATGCGTCCCGGCTGGATGAAACCATCTGCAAATATCTGAAGGACTGGTCGCTGGATCGGATCGCCCGGGTAGATCGCGCGGTGATGCGGCTGGCCATTTATGAGCTTATCCACACGCCGGAGGTGCCGGGCAACGTGGTCATCAGCGAGGCGGTGGCGCTGGCGCAGAAGTACGGCACGCCTGAGGGCGGCCGCTTTGTCAACGGGGTGCTCAGCAGCGTGTTGAGGGACAGGGACGGTCAGGCATGAACTGCGTCCTGGGGATCGACACCAGCTGCTACACCACTTCGGTGGCGCTGGCGCAGCCGGATCATGTGGCGGCGAGCCGCCGCATGCTTTTACCTGTACCGGAAGGAGAACGCGGCCTGCGTCAAAGCGAGGCCGTGTTTGCGCATATAAAGCAGTTGCCCGATCTGATGGACGAATTGTTTTCCACCTGCCCGGAGGCCCGGGTCACGGGGGTGTGCGTATCCGCCGCGCCCTGCGACGGGGAGGACAGCTACATGCCCGTCTTTCGGGCAGGGGTGTCGACGGCACGGTCGGTGGCAGCGGCGCTGCGGGTGCCGCTGTGGACGACCACCCATCAGCGGGGACATGTGCGCGCTGCGCTGGCGGAGACTGGGCTGACCCCGGGGCCGCTGCTCGCGGTGCATCTCTCCGGCGGCACGACGGATGTGCTGCAGGTGGCGGACGGCAGGATCGTAAAGCTCGGTTCATCGCTGGATCTGCACGCAGGCCAGCTGGTGGATCGGATCGGGGTCAGGTTGGGGCTGCCCTTTCCCTGCGGCCCCCATCTGGAAAAGCTGGCGGTGCAGGGAACGGCGCGGGGGCTTCTGCCGGTGAGCATGGCGGGAGTGGACTGTCACCTGTCCGGTGCGGAAACAAGGCTTCTTCAGGAACTGGCGCGGGGGCTTTCGCCGGAGGACGGCGCGGCGGAGGTGTATCATCTTCTCTGCCGCACGGTGCTGCGCATGCTGGATGCGGCGCGGGAAAAGACGGGCGTCAGCCGGGTGCTGCTGGCAGGCGGCGTGGCGTCTTCGTCCCTGTTCAGGCAGATGCTCCTGCAGCGCTGCCGTCAGCGGAAAATGGGATTGCAGCTGTTCTTTGGCAAGCCCGAATACTCGGGGGATAACGCCTGCGGCGTGGCCCTCATCGGCGCAGAAAAACAGATGGGGGGAACCGGCGGATGGCAGCTGTGAGAATGGACGGAAAGGCGCTGGCGGAGAAGCTGGCGGAAGGTCAGAAAAAAAGAGTGGCGGCACTGACCGCGGCGGGGAAGACCGTTACGCTGGCCGTCGTGCTGGCGGGGGACGACCCGGCCAGTCAGGTCTATGTGCGCAACAAGGAAAAGGCGTGCGCGGCGCTGGGCATCCGCTCCCGATCGGTGACCCTTCCCGCGGACGTGTCACAGGAGACGCTGGAGCGCACGCTGGACGAGGTGTGCCGGGATGATGAGGTGGACGGCGTGCTGCTGCAGCTGCCCCTGCCCGGCGGGCTGAACGAGCGGGCGGCGCTGGCGCACGTGACCCCCGAAAAAGACGTGGACGGGTTCCACCTGCTCAACGGCGGCGCGCTGCTGGCGGGGGAAAAGGGTACGGAGCCCTGCACGCCCAAGGGCGTCATGGCGCTGCTGCATGCCTACGACGTCCCGCTGGACGGCCGCCACGCCGTGGTGGTGGGGCGCAGCAACATTGTGGGCAAGCCGATGGCGCTCATGCTCCTGCGGGAAAACTGCACGGTGACGGTGTGCCATTCCCGCACCCCCGATCTGGCCGCCATGACCCGTCAGGCGGATGTTCTGGTGGCGGCGGCAGGCAGACCGCGGCTGATCCGGGGAGACATGGTCAAGCCCGGGGCGGCGGTGGTGGACGTGGGCATGAACCGGGTGGACGGCAGGCTGTGCGGCGATGTGGATTATGACAGCGTATCGGCTGCGGCGGGGTGGATTTCGCCCGTGCCGGGCGGCGTGGGCAAGATGACGGTGGCCATGCTGATGGAAAACGTGATTTTGGCGGCGGAAAAAAGGGCGGCGCCGTGACGGAGGGGTCATGGATTTCATTCTGTCGGTGACGGAATTGAACGAATATGTGCACCGGTCGCTTTCGCTGGATCCCCTTTTGCGGGATGTAAGGCTGCGGGGCGAGATCAGCGGGTTCAAGCGGCACGTGTCCGGGCACTGGTATTTTACGCTGAAGGACGAGGCGAGCCGCATCGACTGCGTGATGTTCCGCCAGCATAATGCGGTTGTCCGCTTTGAGCCCCGGGACGGGATGCGGGTGGTGGCGCGCGGCGCCGCCGGGCTGTATACGGCCTCCGGACGGTATCAGTTTTACGCGGAGGGTCTGACGGAGGACGGCATGGGCGATATGTACCGCCGTCTGGAGGAACGCAAGCAGAAGCTGAGCCGGGAGGGGCTGTTTGATGAAAAACGCAAGCGCCCCCTTCCGCTGCTGCCCCGGCGGGTAGGCGTGGTCACGTCCCGGACGGGCGCGGTGATCCACGACATTGCCACGGTCACCCGCCGCCGTTGCCCCGGGGTGCAGTTGATACTGCGTCCGGCCAAAGTGCAGGGCGAGGGCGCCGCCGAGGATATTGCCCGGGGCATTGAAGAAGTGTCTGCGCTGGGCGTGGACGTGGTCATTGTAGGGCGCGGCGGCGGCAGCCTGGAGGATCTGTGGGCGTTTAACGAAGAAATGGTGGTACGCGCCATTGCGGCCTGCCCTGTGCCGGTGGTGTCCGCTGTGGGGCACGAGGTGGACTGGACGCTGGCCGATCTGGCGGCCGACCGACGCGCGGCGACCCCGTCTCAGGCGGCGGAAATGACGGTGCCCCAGCGGGAGGACATGCTGCAGCGGGTCGCCGATCTGCAGGACGCGCTTCAGGCCGCCGCAGCAGGCAGGCTGGCACAGCGCCGGCAGGCGTTATCCGGGCAGGAAAAACGGCTGGCGCTTTTGCACCCGCTGGCACATTTGCGGCAGCTGCGTCAGACGGCGCGGGAGTGCGAGGTGCGTTTGGAAGCGGCGATGGCGCGGCGGACGACCCTTCTGCGCAGCCGTCTGACGGCAGCAGAGGGCAGGCTGGACGCGCTGGGGCCGCGGAAGGCGCTGGAGCGGGGGTATGCGGTGCTGCTCGACCGGGATCGCGCCGTAGGGTCGATCGCCGAATTGCCCGAGGAGGGCGAACTGATTTTGCGGGATGGGCGCGCACGGGTGCGCGTGCTGGAAAAGAAAGCGGGGGATCCCTTTGCCACGTAAAAAGACGGGCGAACAGGAAACGTTTGAAAGCCGTCTGACCCAGCTGGAAGAGGTGGTCAGGCAGATGGAAAGCGGCGAAATGTCCCTTGCGGACATGCTGGCCGCTTATGAAAAGGGCATGAAGCTGGCCGGTGAAATGAACCGGGAACTGGATGCCGCTGAAAAGCGCATGCAGGAAGTGGTGAACGGCAAGGCGGCGCCGATGGAGGATGCAGGTGAATTTTGAAGCACGGCAGGCCGCCTATAAGCGGCAGGTGGAGGACGGTTTAAACGCGCTTGCCTTTGAGGGAACGCCGGACAGACTGCGTCAGGCCATGCGCTACAGCCTGCTTTCCGGCGGCAAGCGGGTGCGGGGCGTGCTGGCGCTGGCTGCCTGCGACATGGCGGGCGGGGAGACGCGGAATGCGATGCCCTTTGCGCTGGGGGTGGAAATGATCCATGCCTATTCCCTCATTCATGACGATCTGCCCGCCATGGACAACGACACCCTGCGTCGGGGCAAGCCGACCAGCCATGTGGTTTACGGCGAGGCGACGGCTATTCTGGCAGGCGACGGTCTTCTGACCGAGGCGTTCCGCGTAATGAGCGCATGCCGGGCGCCGGGCGCGCTGGCGGCGCTTTCACGGGTGGCGCTGGCGGCGGGCAGCGCAGGCATGGTGGGCGGTCAGGTGCTGGACATGGAAAAGGGCGCGCCCCTGACCGGTCTGGACGCGGTGAAGGCCATCCACGCCCGCAAGACCGGGTGCATGATGACCGCGCCCGTAGAGGCAGGGCTGATTGTGGCGGGGGCGGACGCTGACGCACTGGCGGCGGGGCAGACCTTTGCGCGCCATCTGGGCGTGGCCTTTCAGGTGGTGGACGACGTGCTGGATACCGTGGGCGATGAAAAAAAACTGGGCAAGCACTTGCATAAGGACGCGCAGGAGGATAAAATGACCTGGGTGCGCGCCGTAGGGCTGGAGCAGGCCCGGCGGGACGCGCGGACGGAGACCGCAGCGGCGGTGGCGGCGCTGGCGCCGTTTGGCGGGAAAGCCGATTTTTTGCGGGCGTTTGCGCAAAGCCTGATGGAAAGAGCGTTTTGACGGAGGGACGACAGGAATGAACGTGTTTGAACAGCTGTTTCAAAACCGGGTGCTGCTGTGCGGCGTGGTCGCATGGACGGCGGCGCAGGTGCTGAAGGTGCTGATCAATCTGGCGATGGAAAAAAAGCTGAATCTGAAGCGGCTGATCGGAATGGGCGGGATGCCCTCCTCCCATACGTCGTTCGTGTTTTCCGTGTGTCTGATGACGGGATTGAAGGCAGGGTTTGACAGCGTGTCCTTCGCTGTCGCCTTTACGCTGATGGCGGTGGTGATCTACGACGCCATGGGCGTACGGGCGGAAACGGGCAAGCAGGGGGCGGTCATCAACCGGATCCTGCGGGAATTTCTGATGGAGGGCAAGCCCATTACCGAGGATAAACTGAAGGAGCTGGTGGGTCATACCCCGCTGGAGGTGCTGGGCGGACTGATCGTGGGGATCGTCGTGGTCATGCTGATGGCCTGAACATAAAGGAGGACAAGGGAAATGATGGATCAGTTTCTGGAGGAAGTCGTAACCAAGCAGGGGAAAAGTCAGGGGCTGCAAAGCGTGCTGATCGCGCTGGCCAACGTGGCCATGGTGGCGTTCGCCATTCTGGCGTTCATGTATTTCAACACGGCGTTCATGATGCTTTCGCAGGCGGGCTTTTCCGCCGACCTGATCCTGCCGGTTGTGATGTTCCTGGCGCTGGGCGGGCTGGCCGTGCTGCTGTTTTTGCGCAGGGATCGGCTGCGGACGGAGTATGAATACACCTTTACGAACGGTGTGCTGGACTTTGCGCAGGTGTTCAACAACAAAAAGCGCAAGCCGCTTGGCACCATGAACCTGAAAAACATCGAGGCCTGCGGCAAGGTGGCGTCGGGCAGCTTTCAGCGCTACATCAACATGCCCGGCGTGAAGCGCACCAACTGGTTCCTCAACCGTCAGGCGGATCTGTTCTACCTTTATTTCACCAAGGAAGGGCAAAAGCGCATCATCATCATTGAACCCAGCGAGGATATGCAGAACTACATCCGCCGGGCGGTGGGTCAGGGTGTGTATCAGGTGAACTGACCGGATGTGAGGGAAGCGTGGACATGATTTATCTGGACAACAGCGCGACGACGCGGGTGTGCGCACAGGCGGCGCAGGCGGCGGAAAAATGCATGCGGGAGAGCTTTTTCAACCCTTCCGCGCTGTACGCCCCTTCCCTGCAGGTGGCCAGAGCCATGAAGGCGTGCCGGCAGGCCGTCGCCTCTGTGGTGCACGGGGAGGGCTGCCGGGTGATCTTCACCTCCGGCGGTACGGAAGCGGATAACCTGGCCATACTGGGCGGGCTGCAGAACGTGCGGGGCGGCGGACGCATTCTCATCAGCGCCGGGGAGCACCCGGCCGTACGGGAGGCGGCGCTGGGTGTAAAGGGGCTGGACACGGAAGAAATACCCCTTTCCCGCGACGGACGGGTGGATCTGACGCGGCTGGCGGGCATGCTGGACGGCACCGTCCGCATGATCTGCGTCATGCAGGTGAACAACGAAACGGGCGCCGTGCAGCCCATCCGGGAGATCGGCGCGCTGCGGGATCAAATGTGTCCCGATGCGCTCCTTCACGTGGACGGTGTGCAGGGCTTCCTGCGGGTGCCCTTCGACATGCGCTGGGGCGCGGACAGCTACGCCTTGTCCGGACATAAAATTCACGCCCCCAAGGGCGTGGGTGCGCTGGTAGCGGGGCCGCGGCTGCGGCTGACTCCCCGCATGCTGGGCGGCGGGCAGGAGGAAAGCCTTCGTTCGGGTACGGAGAACACCCCGGGCATCATGGCGCTGCATGCCGCCATCGAGGCGTATCCCCGGGAAAACGCCATGGCGGAGATGAAGGCCGCCCTTGCGCGGCTGCTCTGCGAGGCGGTGCCCGAGGCGAAGATCAACGGCCCGGCCATTGGCGACGGGAACGGCGCGCCGCATATTCTGAACATTTCCCTTCCGCCGGTGCGCAGCGAAACCATGCTGCATGCGCTGGAGGGGGAGGAGATTTACGTGGGCGTGGGGTCGGCCTGCTCTTCCCATAAGCAGAAGGTCAGCCGTACGCTGCGGGCCATGGGCGTACCGCCCCGGTACGCTGAAAGCGCGCTGCGGTTCAGCCTGTGTCCGGAAAACACGCTGGAGGAAATGGAACGGGTGGTGCAGGCGGCGGCGCGTCATTACCGGGTGCTGAGCAAATTCCAGAGAAGATAAGCAAGGAGGGCGCTGTGCCATGCGCAGGCTGCTGTTGGTCAAATACGGAGAGATTTATCTGAAGGGACTGAACCGTCCTTATTTCATGCGCGCGCTGGTCAGCCGGGTGCGGGAGGCGGTGCGGGACATGGGCGGCAAGGTGTGGCTGCATGACGCCCGCATTTTTGTATCCGACGTGGAGGATATGGACGCGTGCATCCGCCGGGTGACAAAGGTATTCGGCGTGCATTCCGTGTGTCCCGCCGTGGAAATAGATAAGACCGACTTTGAGGGCATCTGCCGGGAAGCCGAGCAGATGATGCGGGGACTGAACGGTACCTTCAAGGTGGACGCGCGGCGGGCGGACAAGCATTACTTCATGGACAGCATGCAGATCAACGCCAGGGTGGGCGAATATGTGCTGGAGCGCAATGAAGACCACCTGTCCGTGGACGTGCACAAGCCCCAGCATGTGCTGAATGTGGAAATACGGGATCAGGCTTACCTGTACGCGCAGGTCATTCCCGCCGTGGGCGGCATGCCCGTGGGCACGGGGGGCAAGGCGGCGCTGCTGCTCTCCGGCGGCATCGACAGCCCGGTGGCGGGCTATATGATCGCCAAGCGGGGCGTGCAGCTGGTAGCCGTTCATTACCATTCCTTCCCCTATACCAGCGAGCAGGCCAAGCAGAAGGTGCTGGATCTGGCGGCTATTCTGTCTGAATACTGCTGCGGGATCCGGGTGTACGTGGTGCCCTTTACGGACATTCAGATGCAGATCCATGAAAAGTGCCCTGACGAGTATACCACCCTGATCATGCGGCGGTACATGATGCGCATTGCGGAAAAAATCGCCGAGAAGGAAGACGCCAAAGCGCTGATTACCGGCGAGAGCGTGGGGCAGGTGGCCAGCCAGACGCTGGACGCGCTGGTGATGACCAATGAGGTGGTGCATATGCCCGTGTTCCGTCCGCTGATCGGCTTTGACAAGATCGATATCATCCACATCGCCGAACAGATCGGCACCTACGCTACCTCCACCCTGCCTTATGAGGACTGCTGCACGGTGTTCACCCCCCGCCACCCTGCGACCCATCCCAAACGGGAGAAGATTCTGCAGGGAGAGGAAAAACTGGATGGGGATGCGCTGGTTGCCGCGGCAGTGGAAAACGCCGAAGTGGTCGACCTGTAAAAGCTGAATCAAGATAAAAAACGCGCCCGAACTGTCTGCTGGACGGTTCGGGCTTTTTGTGCAGGGGGGGAGGCCGGCGCCCTCTTGCAGCCGTTTGCGGGAGGCCGGTGCGCTCCGCCGGAGTGCGGCGGCAGGCGGTCAGTCCGAGCTTTGCCAGAACAGGCTCAGGGATGGAGACGCATCGTCCTGCCGGGCGGTATCGCTTCCGAAAAGCAGGCCGGATATATCCTCCCACAGACGGGAAGCGGCGCCGGGCGCCCGTGCCTGCGCAATCTGTACCGCCTGCTTTCCTTCCAGCAGAACGCCGCTGTTCAGCAGCTCCTGATTGATGGGAATGACCCGGTAGGTGTACACCACGCCGAGGGAGGCGCGGGCGTCGGTATAATACAGCGTTTCTCCCGCCGTGCCGCCCAGCTCGTTCAAAATGATGCTTTCGCCGTCGCAGTCCCGCTGAATACGGTACAGGGCGCTGTCGGCGGCCGTGATGACCAGCACCGGGTTTCCCTTCTGATTGTGGGTCACGTAAAATGCGGAGGGGGAACGGGGTGCGCTCCACACGTTGCTTTCCGTCCATGGACGGTTGGCTGCGTTGAAGACTTCGGAAAAGGTGTAATCCTTTGGGGTCAGGGAGGAAGCAAGCATGGGCTGCCCGGCCAGCTCAATGGACTTGCGGTCGATTTTCAGCCACACCATGCCGTCGGCAGAACGGAAGGCAGGCTTTGTTCGGTTCGCATAATAGCTGCGGAAAAAACGGGTGGCCAGCGCGGCGGTGTGATCGCCGCCGGACACCCAGCCTGCCAGCCGGTGCTGGCTGTCCGGGTTGTCAAAGCCCATCCAGAAGGCGGTGGCGATCTCGCTGTTGTAGGCCGCCATCCAGATGTCCCGGTTGCCGCCGCCCGTCATGTTGACGGTGCCCGTCTTGCCTGCCACAGGGGTGCCCGCGCCGGACAGTTTGGCGCCCGTGCCCGAGGAGGTGACGGACTGGAGCAGGCTGGTCATCAGATAGGCGCTCTGCTCGGACAGAATGCGCCGTCCCTCGTCAGCGTGGGCGTAAAGCACATTGCCCGACGCATCCTCAATCCGCTCGATCAGGTAGGGGGCGCGGTAGTAGCCGCCATTGGCAAAGGGCGCGTAGGCGGCGGCCAGCTGCACCGGGGAGACGCCGTAGGTCATGGCGCCCAGCGCAAGGGACAGATTGGCGTCCTTGTCATCCAGCGGGATGCCGCAGGCGGACAGGTACCGGCGGCCGTTCTCCACGCCGATCTCATTGAGCAGGGATACCGCCGCCACGTTCAGGCTCAGGGTCAGCGCGCGCCGCACGGTGACGTTGCCGTAATACTTGTAGCCGCTGTTGCGGGGGGTATATTTGCCGAAGGACTGGGGCGTATCGTTCAGCACGCTGGCGGTGGTGTAGCCGCAGTATTCGATGGCCGGGGCGTATACCGCCAGCGGTTTCAGCGCGGAGCCGGGCTGGCGGCGCAGCTGGGTGGCACGGTTGAAGCCGCGCTGCACCTGGTAGCTTCGTCCGCCCACCAGCGCCCGCACCGCGCCGGTCGCCACGTCCACGCTGGCCATGGCGCCCTGCACCGGTGTGCCGTCCGAAGCGTCGGAGGGGAAACTGGACTTTTTTTCAAACTCCCCGTCGATCAGATCCTGCTGCCGGGTATCCAGCGCGGTAAAAAGATGATAGCCGCCGGTAATCAGCTCGTCCGCCGTTATGTTCAGCACCGTCCGGGCTTCTTCCATGGCCGCGTCGGCGTACCAGCCGTACGCTGCGCCGCCGTCCGCCAGCTCGCGCACGGTCAGCTCGGCGGAAAGCGCCCGGGTCAGCGCGTCCTCGTCGATCATGCCGTTTTCCGCCATGGTGCGCAGAATGTACTGCTGCCGCGTGCGGTTTTCTTCGGGGTGCAGATGTGGGGCGTACTGGGAGGGCGCCTTGATAATGGCGGCCAGACACGCGCCCTGCGGCAGGGTCAGCTGGGATGCCCGTACGCCGAAATAGGTCTGAGCGGCCGCCTCGATCCCGTACGCGCCCCGGCCGAAGTAGACGTAGTTCAGGTACATTTCCAGAATTTCCGCTTTGGTGCAACGGGCTTCCAGCTGGACGGCCAGATAAATCTCCTCCAGCTTGCGGCCGATGGTTTTCTGGCTGCTCAGATGACTCAATTTGACCAACTGCTGCGTGATGGTGGAGGCGCCTTCGGAAAAACGCTGGCTTTTCAGGTTGGCGACGATGGCGCCTCCGATGCGAACCGGGTCGAAACCGGGATGCGTATAAAACCGCAGATCTTCTGCGGCCAGAAAAGCGTTCTGCACGTCCTCCGGCACGCTGGACAAGGGAACGCTGTAGCGCACCTGACTGCTTTGCAGGCGGGCGACATATGCGCCCTCCCTGTCGTAGAGCACGCTGGTCTGGGGCGCGCTGAGAATTTTTTGAAGATCCAGCTGCTGCCAGTGCCCCACGTCAAAGACAAAATAGCCGGCGATCAGCCCTGCACACAAAAGAACCCCCAGGGTCAGCACCGTCTTGCGGAGGATGTGCCGTTTTTTCCTGCCCTCCAGACGGCGCAGCGCCGCGGTATCTTCCTTTTCCATGGCGCGTTCCATACGCTCCACCTGCCGCCTGTCCCGACGTTTTCCCATGCCGACGCCTCCCTATCCTGATCGAAAACAGTATGCGCGCCCGCACATTTTTCCAACCTGCCAGTTTCTGCCGCGCTGGCAGGAATTCTCATGGACAGGACGGATGGGGTTTTATATAATGTGCGTGTACGTTTGAAAGGAGTTTTGCCCATGAGACGGGAGGGAAACAGAGCCCTTGCGGCGCTGATACTGGTTCTGGCATGTCTGGCGGTCATGGCGGGGCGTCTGCCCGAGGAAGCGGGGCTGTCCGTGGAGCGGACAAAGGGTGCGGTGGGCGCCGTCTGCGCGGTCGCGGCCGTGCTGCTTTTGGCGCGCAGGCGCGCGCCGGGACTGGCTGCCGTAGGGGTTGCCGCCCCGCAGACGGGCGGGGCGCGGGTGACCTTTGACGATGTGGCCGTGTCCGACGAGGCCATGGGCTGCCTGGAAGAGATCGCCGATTTTCTTCGGTCGCCTGAAAAGTACGCGGACTACGGGGCGTGTCTGCCCCGGGGCGTGCTGCTCTACGGCCCGCCCGGCACGGGTAAGACCCTGATGGCGCGGGCGCTGGCCGGGGAGGCGGGGGTTCCCTTCTTTGCCGTCAATGGCGCGGACTTTGTGCAGATGTACGTGGGCGTGGGCGCCTCCCGGGTGCGCGAACTGTTCAAAAAAGCGCGCAAGGCGGGGCGGGGCGTGATCTTCATTGATGAAATCGACGCCATCGGCAAAAAAAGAGATAACGCCAACGATGAAAGGGAACAGACCCTGAACGCGCTGCTGACGGAAATGTCCGGCTTTTCGCCGGCGGAGGGAATCGTCGTGCTGGGGGCGACCAACCGTCTGGATACGCTGGACGAGGCGCTTTTGCGGGCGGGACGGTTCGACCGGCACGTGCAGGTAGGGCTGCCGGATCGGGCGGCGCGGGCACGCATTCTGCGGGTGCATGCCCGCAATAAGCCGCTGGACGCTGCGGTGTCGCTGGACGCGCTGGCGGCAGAAACGGTGCTGTTTTCCGGCGCGCAGCTGGAAACGCTCCTGAACGAGGCGGCCATCCGCGCCGCACGGCGGGGAGACGGCGCCATTGGGCAGGAGGATGTGGACAAGGCCTATCTGACGGTGCTGGTGGGCGGTGAAAGAAAGACGGATGCGTACGAAAAGGAGAAAAGGATCACCGCCTATCATGAGGCGGGACACGCGCTGGCGGCACGGGCGCTGCAGCCGGGCGTCCGGGTGGCGCGCATTTCCATTTTGCCCACGGGGAACGCGGCGGGGTTTGCGCTGACCCTGCCCGAGGAAAAAATGTTCCAGACCCGGTCGGAACTGATGGCTGCCATGGCGACCGCGCTGGCGGGACGGGCGGCGGAGGAAATGATCTTCGGCCGGGAGCAGGTGACCACCGGCGCGGCGGGCGACATTCAGCGCGCACGGAGCATCGCCGGAAAAATGGCCGGCGAATGGGAAATGGGGGAGCAGGACGACCCGGAGGGCCGGCTGCTGTTTGACGCGGCGTACCGCATGGCGCGCCGCACGCTGGAGGCGCGCAGGGAACAGCTGGACAGGGTGGCGGAGGCGCTGCTCCGTCAGGAACAGCTGACCGAAAGAGCGTTTGAAGAACTATGCAATTGACACAATAAATGCCCAATTTGGGGGTGGTCAAAAGGCCGCAGTTTATAGTATAATAAAACTGCGGTTTTTTTCGTTGATCGGATGTACGACCCGCATACGGGCAAAGGAGGAAATCAATTTGCATCAAAGAACCCTTTCGCTTATTCTGGCGCTGTGCCTGTGCGTGACCTGCGTTTCCGCGCTGGGGGAGGAACAGACCCGTTCCTTTACGCTGGCGGGCTATGAGGACAACCAGTACCGTACCTGGAACGAGAACGCTTTTTTTGAATATATGTACGAATGGACGGGTATCTCCGTTTCCTGCCGCCAGTACGGCGACAAGGCCGAGTGGACCCGGGTGAAGGCGGCCTACAAGGCGGGCGGCGATATGCCGGACGTGCTGTTCAAGGCCGCGCTGACCAGCGCCGAGTGCATGGAAATGCTGGATAGCGGTGTGCTGGTGGATCTGGCGCCCTATCTGGAGGCATACTGCCCCAATCTGTGGGCGCTTCTGTCAGAAGATGAGGAGGCGCTGGCGGCCATTACGCTGCCCGACGGGCGCATTGCCGCGCTGCCCTATCTGAACGACATGCCTACCCAGAACGCCATGTGGATCAATCAGAATTTCCTCAGCAACGTGCGCAAGACCGTGCCCACCACGCTGGAGGAGCTCCGCAGCGTGCTGGAGGCGTTCCGTGATCAGGACGCAAACCGTAACGGTTCGCTGAACGACGAGGTGCCGCTGGGCTTTCTGGGCGCGTTCGATCTGAAATTTCTGGCGCATGCCTTCGGCCTTGTAAGCAACGACTACAACGTGTTTGTCCGGGACGGGCAGGTGCGGTTCATGCCGCTGGAAGAAAACTACCGCGATTTTGTGACCTGGTGCCGCGGGCTGTACGCTGACGGGCTGCTGGACAAGGACGGTTTTACGACCACCGATACCCTCCGGCAGGTGACGGATGAGAAAAAAGACCAGATTTACGGCATGATCCTGACCCCTTCGGTATCCAGCCTCATGCCTGCCGCCTGGGTGGAGGACTATGTGCTGGTCATGCCCTTTTCCTATGAAGGCAGCCAGATCTACCGGGATTTTGCAGGCCGCGTGACCACCGGCACGTTCGCCGTGACCACCGCCTGCACGGATATTGAGACGGTGCTTTCCTGGGTCGACCGTCTCTACACCGCGCAGGGCTCTGCACTGGCCAGTGTGGGGAAGGAAAACGTGGACTATGTGGTGGACGGGGATGGCTCCTGGCGGCTGACCGATGCGGCGCAGGCCAACAGTTATTATGCCGTGACCACCACCCTTTCCTCGGGCATCGCTTACCCCGGCATGGCGGACAACGCTTTCCAGAGCCGTTTTTCCAATCCGCTGGCGCAGAAGCTGACGGAGGAAATGACCGCGCTCAACAGCGTCTGTGTACGACCCTTCCCGCGCTACAGCCTGAACCGTGCGCAGAGCGATACCGTCGCCGAAATGCAGAACCGCATCGGGTATGAAGTGGATATGCAGCTGGCCCGGTGGGTGCTGGGCGAGGATGCGATCAGCGATGAGAGCTTCGCGGCCTTTGAAGCGAGACTGAACGAATACGGGCTGCAGGATTTTCTGGCGTTCTGGCAGGGTGTGCTGGAACAGCAAAAGTAAGGGGGAGCATGACCGATGTGCAGTTATTCAGCGATGCTTGCGGCCATCCGCACGCCGGAGGCCATGGAGCGCTTTCACGCCCTGTATGGACGCAGGGAGGGGGAGCTGGCGCGCCAGCTGACCCGTTATTCCCAGCTGGTCAAGGTGCATGAAAACCTGTTCAACGCCAAGGAAAAGCCCCTGTATCTGGTCAGCGCGCCCGGGCGGGTCGAGATCATCGGCAACCATACCGACCATAACAACGGGCGGGTGATGGCGGCAGCGGTCAATCTGGACACGGTGGCCGCCGTGACGCCCCGCGACGATATGACCGTGTGCATCCGCAGCGAGGGCTACGCTGCCGTGACCCTTTCACTGGACGACCTGAAGCCCCGGCCGGAGGAAAAGGGCACCTCCGCCGCGCTGGTGCGGGGTGTGGCGTGGAAAATGCGGGAGGATGGCTACAAGCTGGGCGGTTTTGACGCTGCGGTCACCTCTACGGTGAACGGGGGAAGCGGTCTGTCCTCCTCCGCGGCGTATGAAGTGCTGATCTGCGCCATTTTCGACGCGCTGTACAACGGCTTTACCATGGAGCCGACTCCCCGGGCGCAGATCGCCCAGTATGCGGAAAACGTGTATTTCGGCAAGCCCTGCGGCCTGATGGATCAGATGGCCAGCTCCACCGGCGGTCTGGTCGCCATCGACTTTAAGGACAAGCCGCAGGTGCAGCCCCTCTCCTTCCGCTTCAACGAAGCGGGGTACGACATCGTGGTGGTCAACACCGGCTCCAGCCACGACGATCTGACCGATGAATACGCTTCCATCCGGCAGGAAATGCAGAAGGTGGCCCGGCTGTTCGGGGAGGAAGCGCTGCGCAGGGTACGGCCTGAGCAGGTCGTCATGGAAATGCCCCGGGTGAGGGACAATCTGGGCGACCGCGCCGCGCTGCGCGCCCTGCACTTTTTCCAGGAAAACGATCGGGTGAAAAAGATGGTGCACGATGTGAAGCTGTCCGATCTGGGCGCCATGTTCGACAACATCATTGCCTCCGGCGAAAGCAGCTGGATGCTTCTGCAGAATGTGTACGTTCCCGGCGCGACCCAGCCGCTGGCGCTGGCGCTGGCGCTGGCGGCGCAGCAGCTGCGGGGGAAGGGCGCATGGCGGGTGCACGGCGGCGGGTTTGCGGGCACCACGCTGAACTTTGTGCCTACGGCCATGACGGGCGATTTTGTGGAGAAAATGAACCGGGTGTTCGGCGACCGCGCCTGCTATGTGCTGGATGTGCGCCCCGAGGGCGCGGCGCTGGTTCTGACCGCCCAGCCGGAGAAAAACGGTTGACAAACGCCTGTGCCGCGCATATAATAGGCACAGGTCTTCAGGGCAGGGTGTAATTCCCGACCGGCGGTAAAGTCCGCGCGCCGAAAGGCAGACATGGTGCAATTCCATGACCGACAGTACAGTCTGGATGAAAGAAGACACGCGTCCGCCATGCCGTTGGATACGTCTTTTCATGCCCCTGAAGGCCATGCCATCGGGGGCGTTTCTCTTGTCCCCGAAAAAAATGAAATGGGGTGCAGGTTATGAAAAACGGACGGAACACAACGCTGAATATGGTGCGGGTGGCCATGCTGACGGCCGTGTCGCTGATTTTGATGCAGTTTGACATTCGCATCATCGGGTTTTACAAGCTGGATTTATCCAACGTGCCCGTGCTGCTGGGCGCCTTTGCCATGGGACCCTTGTGCGGCGAAGGGGTGCTGCTGCTGAAAAACCTGCTGGACGGGCTGCTCCTGTCCAACAGTCTGGGCATCGGTCAGCTGGCGGATTTTCTCATTGTGTCCGCGCTGGTGCTGCCCGCGGCGCTGATTTATCAGAAAAACCGTACCCTCAAGGGAGCGATCATCGGCATGGTGACAGGCAGCGTGCTGATGGGCGTTGTGGGCGCGGTGGCCAACCTGTATCTGCTCATTCCCGCCTACTGCGGCGAATTTCCCTTTATCCCCGGTTTTACCACCCGTGAGGCGGTGGTGAGCATGTTCAGCGCGGTCATTCCTGCGGCGAACACGGTGAACAAGGTGATCCTGATGGTCACGCTGCCCTTCAACCTGCTCAAGGGTGCGGCGGTCAGTCTGGTGACCAGCGTATTGTACCGGCACGTGTCGCCTCTGTTGAAAGGCAGAAAATAAATGGAAACATACACGGTCGTCACCCATGGCGCGGGGGAGACCCGGGCGCTGGGCGCAGCGTTGGCGCCGTCCCTTGAAGCCGGAGACACGGTGGTGCTCTCCGGCGATCTGGGGGCGGGAAAAAGCGAATTTTCCCGCGGCGTTGCCCGGGGACTGGGGGTCACAGGCCCGGTGCCCAGTCCCTCCTTTACCATTCTCAATGTGTACGAGGCGGGGCGCATCCCCCTGTACCATTTTGACTGGTACCGTATCGGCGACGCGCAGGAACTGTACGACGCTGGACTGGATGAAATGATCGGCGGCGACGGCGCGTCCCTGATCGAGTGGGCGGAGCGTGCGCCGGAATGTGTGCCCCCCGCGCACCTGCGGGTGGACATCCGCAAGGGGGAAGGGGACGAAAGAACGGTCGCCCTGACCTGCGTGGGTGGCTTTCATCCGATTTCCCTGAAGGAGGCGGCGCGATGATTTTGCTGGCGGTAGACACGTCCGGCCCGGTGGCGGGCGTGGCGGTGGTGCAGGACGGTCTGGTGCGCTATGAGGCCATGGTGCGCAATAAGCTGACCCATTCGGAAAACATGATGCCCATGGTGGAGGAGGCGCTGAACCGCTGCGGTTTGTCGGCAGAGCAGCTGGATCTGCTGGGCGTAACGGTGGGTCCCGGCTCCTTTACGGGGGTGCGGCTGGGGGTAACGGCGGTCAAGGCGCTGGCGCATGCGCTGGGGATCCCGGCGGTGGCAGTGGACGCACTGGACGCGACGGCGCAGAACGGCGCGTTTTTTGACGGCGCGGTGTGCCCCATTCAGGATGCGCGTGCGGGACAGGTGTACGGCGCGGCATACCTGCGGGGCGAAAAGGTGATCGGAGATGCACCCGTTAAGCTGACGGACTTCTGCGCGCAGGCGTCGGCGCTCAGCGAAAAATGTCTGTTTCTGGGCGACGGCGTGTACGCTTACCGGACGCAGATTACTGAAGCACTGGGCGAACGGGCGGTGCTGGCGCCCGAGGGGCTGTGCTACCTTCGGCCGGCGGCGGTGGCGCTGCGCGCATGGCAGGATCGGGACAGAGCGGTGGACTATCTGTCGCTGCAGCCCATGTACCTGCGCGCGCCGCAGGCGGAGCGGCAGAAGAACCTGCGGGAGCTGGGTCAT
The DNA here is from genome assembly GCA_934662505.1 of uncultured Clostridia bacterium. Taxonomy (GTDB): domain Bacteria; phylum Bacillota; class Clostridia; order Christensenellales; family Aristaeellaceae; genus SVGT01. Next base: position 80,358 of record CAKUKE010000008.1, read on the forward strand.
GAATAACGAGATCGTTGTCCGGCGCATGACGCTGGCGGATGCGCCGGGGGTGCACGCCATTGAACAGGCCACGTTTCCCGTGCCATGGTCGCTGCACGACTTTGAAAAGGAAATGACGGTCAACCGCTGCGCCCGTTACATGGTGGCGGAGCGGGAGGGCAGGATCATCGCCTTTGCGGGCGCGTGGATCGTGCTGGACGAGGCGCATGTGACCAATATTGCCGTGGCGGCGGATTGCCGGCGGCAGGGGGTCGGCCGGGCGGTGACGCAGGCGCTGGTGCAGTACGCCGCCAACCTGGGGGTGCAGTATATGACGCTGGAGGTGCGGCGCAGCAACGAGGCGGCGCAGCAGCTCTACAAACAGCTGGGCTTTGTGTCCGTGGGTGTGCGGAAACGGTACTATGCGGATAACGGCGAGGATGCGTATCTGATGGTGCTGGAGCACATGCCTCCTGCCGACCCGGACTTTGAGGAGCCGGAGACGGTTCGGGAATGAGCGGTGTTCGGGGCGAAAAACACCGGAGAAGGGTTTCGGGTTTTGTGCCGTGTGCGTTTCAGAAACAGAGCAAGCGGGATACCATGAAGGGCGGGGATGCCCTTTTTTGTTTGCAGGCAGGTCTGCTGCTGTTTTTTAACTGAAAAACGGCGAAAAAAGTCGCTGCCGTTCCGCTGCTTCTGATTTGCAGGGAAGGGGGCAGCTCTTTTTCGATAGGGCTCCCTTTTTCCCTTTGCGTGGTGCGTAGGACGGTGCGTTTCCAAGCTGACCGCACAGACAGAAAAACGGCATATGCGGACTGTCGGGGCAGGCGCATATGCCGCGTAAAAAAGCACTGGAAAAAACGGAAAGCCCGAAAATCAGGAATCCGGCGGTCTGCGAGGGCAGACGGCGCTTTTATTCTACGATGTTGCTGGTGATGTAGTCCACGCCCCAGTCGGCCAGACGGCGGCAGTCTTCCAGCTCGTCCACCGTCCACACGTTGACCCGGATGCCCGCTGCGTGGCAGGCTTCCAGAAAGTCGCGGGTGAGCGCCTTGTAATAAACGTCCAGATCCAGATGGTGCTGCTTCAGGGTGTCCAGCAGTTCCTCGCCGATGGCGCTGGTCAGGTACTGGGCGGGCTGCAGGGGCAGCATTTCACGGATGCAGACCATGTTTTCCAGATCAAAGGAAATGAACACGGTGTTTTCCAGCCAGCCTTCTTCGCGGATGACGTCGACGATCTGCCGAATGTGCTGGGGCTGCATATGGTTTTTCAGCTCCAGCACGCTGACCTTGCCGTATTTTTTGCAGATGCGGGTATATTCCTTCAGCTCAGGCAGCACCAGATCCTTCCGCCCCCGCAGGCCGTCCTTGTCCAGCAGACGCAGGCTCCGCAGGGTTTCCATGCTGGTTTTTTCCACCGTCATGCTGTCGCCGGTGACCCGCACGGTGTCGTCGTCGTGAATGATGACGAACTGCCCGTCCCGGGTGACGTGCACGTCGGTTTCAATGCCGTAATAGGAACGGTTGCCCGCCGCCACAAAGGCAGAGCAGGTGTTTTCCATTTCCAGACCGCTCACGCCCCGATGGGCGACCATCAGGGGCTTTTTGCCGGTCAGATGCAGGGTATCTTGCATAGGCGTTTGACCTCCGTAAATTCTTGGGTTCCCGCCCAGTATAGGCCTGCGGCCGGCGTTTGTCAAGCGGTCATGGAGGCGCGCTGCAATGTTCTCAGGGCGTCCACCGCGGCGGGGGAGCGGGGCGCGCGGCCGCTCAGCACCACGCTGCACGGAGCGTCCGGGAGCGGCAGGCGGGCAAGGGTTTCCGGCAGCACCGCCGCGTCCTCGTCTGCGTGCAGGCGAATCAACCGGAGGAGCCGCACGGTATCCGGCGTGGGAAAGGGCAGACTGCTCAGGATGGCGACAGGGCAGGAAAGTCCCAGCCGCGGGCAGCCCATGGCGCGCAAAAAAGACGCGGCGCGCTCAAACAGCCGGACGGTGCAGGAGCCCTCCGCCGACACGGGCTGCAGCGCGGCGGTCAGGCCGTAGCGGGCGCAATGGTCGTTCAGGCGCACCAGCGCCTCCGGCGACCACAGCGCCGGGGGAACGGCCAGACGCAGGACGTCTGCGCCCAGCGCTTTGGCGCGGGGAAACGCCGGCGTATGGACAATGTCTGCGGTCAGACGTCCGCCGCAGACACGGACGGGTAAAATGGCGCGCCGCGCATCGGACAGCACGGTGAAAAAATCGCTGTCATTCAGATGGGCCAGCGCAGAGAGCGCGTATTCGGCAAAGTCGAAACCGACCGCCTGCGCCTGAAACAGTTCTTCCGGGGATATGCATATGCCAACCCGCATGGGATCCGCCTCCTTTTTTCGCTTCGAGGGATAGCATATGCGCGTGAAAAGGAAAATAGAAGGAAGGCGGGAAAATTTATTTTGCCCGGCGGGCGGCGCGGTACAGGTGCGGCGAGACCCCTTCCCGGCGGCGGAAAGCCGTGCAGAAATGGGAAGAGGAGCCAAAGCCGCAGTTCTGCGCGACGGTACTGACAGGCCATTCCGTTTCGGTCAGCAGCCGCCGGGCAAGAGCCAGCCGCTGCTCGCTTACATACTGCATGATGGTCAGCCCGGTCTGCTGGCGGAACAGGCGGCACAGATAATACTTGCTGATGTGGTTGTCCGCGGCGATCTGCTCCATGGTCAGACTTTCTGCGCACCGTGCCCGCAGGTAGGTAAGAACGGGCGACAGTCTGTCCTGCGCGCCCTGAAGAGGGGTGGTTTCCGGGTTGGACGCGGGGCTGAAAAGCAGGGTCAGCAGGGGCAGAAGACCGTCCAGCATGCCCAGCGCCCGCGTGTCGCCCCCGCTCTGCCAGGCGCGCTCCATGCGGGTGAAGCATCCCTGCGCCCGGCGCGCGCCGCTTTGATCCAGATACAGGCAAAAGCCGCAGCCGGCGTCGGTCAGGCGCTGCGCCGTATCCCGGGCGCCGGACAGGAGCAGGAGCTGCTGCAGAAAGGCTTTGTCCACAATGACCTTGCTGCGCAGGTACCCGCCTACGTTGTCCGGACGGATGCAGTGAGGGCTGGACGCGTCGATCAGCACCAGTGCGCCCGGCTGCAGGGGCCATGTTCTGTCCAGCAGCAGAATGCTCCCGCTGCCTGAAAGCACCAGAATGATCTCGTAGCTGTCCGCGTTCACGTGCCGGTGGTCGATCAGCGTCTGCTGACCCTGCTGCCGGCAGGCAAACTCCGTATAGGGCATGTTCACAGGCCGCACCTCCTTACCCTTATTGTAGCATGCCGGAAACGGACGGTAAAGAGAGCAATCAGAATAAATTTTTTGGCAATTTATAGATAGAATTGCAAAAATAAAGCGCTATAATAAAGGGGAATACAAGAGGCATAGGGGTGAAGCAAAATGGCAACGGTCTTGGACAGAACGGCAGACAGACTGCGGGTCATGGTCATGGACAGCCGGGACGAAATGGGTCGGGAGGCGGCGCGTCAGGCGGCTGCGTGTATTCGCGAACTGCTGGCAGCGAAAGAGGAGATCAACATGATCTTCGCCGCCGCGCCGTCGCAGAATGAAACGCTGCATTACCTGACGCTGGAAAAGGATATCGACTGGACGCGGGTCAACGCGTTCCACATGGACGAATACGTGGGACTGGAAAAGGGCGCGCCCCAGACCTTTGGCACCTATCTGAAGGAGCATGTGTTTTCGCTGCTGCCCTTTAAGAGCGTGCATTACATTCAGGGCTGGGCGGCGGACGCGGACGAAGAATGCGCCCGCTACGGCGCGCTCCTTCGGGAATATCCGGTGGATGTGGTCATGCTGGGCATCGGCGAAAACGGGCATATCGCCTTCAACGACCCCTGGGTGGCGGATTTCAACGATCCCCTGCCGGTCAAGCGGGTGCCGCTGGATGAAGTGTGCCGTCAGCAGCAGGTGAACGACGGGTGCTTCGCCCGGCTGGAGGACGTGCCCAAATATGCGCTGACGCTGACCATTCCCACCCTGCTGAGCGCAGGGCACATGTTCTGCACCGTGCCCGGCAAGACCAAGACGGTGGCGGTGACCCGGACGGTGGAAGGCCCTGTGACCGTTCAGGTGCCCGCGACCGGTATGCGCAATCATCCCCACGCAGTCATGTTCTGCGACCGGGACAGCGGCGCGGGGCTGCTTTGATCAAAATATGCAATCGACCTGTGTGAAGGAGGAAAAACAATGAAGAAACTGCGTGTTGCCATCATTGGCCAGGGACGGAGCGGCCGGGATATTCACGGGCATTTTTTCCGCAGCAGTGAAAACGACAAGTACGAAGTGGTGGCCGTGGTGGACGCCATGGAAAAACGCCGGGAACGGGCGAAAAACGAATACGGCTGCGATGTGTATGCGACCTATCAGGAGCTCTACGGCCGTAAGGACATTGATCTGGTGGTCAACAGCACCTATTCCAACCAGCATTACCCCGTCACCATGGATCTGGTGTCCCATGGCTTCAACGTGGTGGTGGAAAAGCCCTTCTCCGCGCATCGTGAGGAGTGTGAGGCCATGATCCGTGCCGCCAGGGAGCATGGGGTGATGCTCTGCGTGTTCCAGCAGTCTCACTTTGCGCCCTATTATCAGCGCATCCGTGAAATTCTGGCCAGCGGCGTGCTGGGCCGCCCCGCGCAGATCAGCATTCATTTCAACGGCTTTGCCCGTCGCTGGGACTGGCAGTGCAGCCAGCGCTTTTACGGCGGCAACATGCGCAACACCGGCCCCCATCCCCTCGAGCAGGCGCTGGATATTCTGGATCTGGATCATCTGCCCCAGATCGCTTCCCGTCTGGACAGCCTGAACTGCTTCGGCGATGCGGAGGACTATGTGAAGATTCTGATGCTGGAGCCCGGCAAGCCGGTGATTGACGTGGAAATGAGCAGCTGCGACGCCTACAACGATTATCTGTACAACATTCAGTGCAGCCGCGGCACCCTGCGGGCGACCATGAACAAGATCACCTACCAGTACTTTGTGCCGGAAGAAGCACCGGAGCAGCACCTGATTCTGGAATCGCTGGAGCAGGCCGACGGTACGCCCGCCTACTGCGGTGAGCAGCTGACCTGGCACAAGGAGGAAGAAGAACTCAAGGGCACTTCCTTTGACGTGGCCGTGAAGCGCTACTACGACAACATCTACGATCATCTTGTGAACGGTGCGGAGCTGGTCATCAAGCCCGAAAAGCTGCTGCTGATGGTGGATCTGTTCGAGGAAGTGCATCGGCAGAATCCCATGCCCATCCGCTACTGAGGAGGCGGGACGCATGTTCAGAGTGGGCATTCTGGGCGCGGAAAACTCCCACGCCATGGCTTTTACGGAAATTTTCAACGGGCTGAAGCCGGAATGGGCGGACGCTTACCCGGACATTCGGGTGGTGGCGGTAGGGGGCATGTATCCCGAAGCCAACCGCCAGGTGTTTGAACGGGGCGGTCTGGAAATGATCGCCGAACGGCCGGAGGATATGCTGGGCAGGGTGGATGCGGTCATGGTAACCGCCCGGGACGGCAAATACCATGCGCCGTTTGCCCGCCCCTTCATTGAAGCGGGTATCCCTGCCTTCATCGATAAGCCCTTTACCCGCGATGCGGCGGAGGCGCAGGCGCTGATCGATCTGGCGCGCAGCAAAGGCGTACCGCTGGTGGGCGGTTCCTCTGTGAAGCTGTGCGAGGGGGTGCGGACGCTGCGGGAAACCGTGCGCTCCGCCCCTGAAAAGGTGCTCAGCGGCGATGTGACCGCGCCGGTCAGCATGGTGAATGAGTACGGAAATTTCTGGTTCTACGCCGCCCATCTGGCCGAAAGCTGCCTGGCAATTTTCGGTTCGGATATTCAGTGGGTGTGGGCCAGCCGTCATGACGGCGGCGCGACTGCAGTGGTGCGGTATCCGCACTTTGAAGTGACGAACCACTTCAATGAAGGGGCATATCATTATGCTGCGACGGTGACGACGGTGGAAAAGATGTATCATCAGCCCATCGACATCAACGATATTTATCCCCTTGAGTGCGCCAGCTTTGCCAAAATGCTGCGTACCGGTGAAATGGATTTTACCTACGAGGAGCTTGCCATGCCGGTGCGGCTGCTGGCTGCGCTGGACAGATCCATGCAGACGGGGGAAAAGCAGACGCTGTGAGCCCGGAGAAAGAAAAGCGCTTCATCTTTTCGATGAAGCGCTTTTTCGTATGAGAGCGGTACCGTGAAGAAAAGACGGAGAGCGACGCCTGATAACAGGAGCGAAAATTCGCCCGGCTTATTTCCAACGCGGCGCGGCAGAAAGGCACCTGACGGCAGGGAGATTCGTTTCTTTCCGGCGATCCTGATGCAGAAGCGATCCGACGCGTAGCATACGTACCGATGACCTCCGGAAAAGAGGGACGCCGCACACCGGCAACTCAGGCAAACAGCTTCAGCACGGTCGTGACGATCCACGCGCCGGCCAGCAGACCGACCAGCCACGTGGCTTGCCGCACCAGTCCCGTCCAGCCGTCCACCTTGCGCAGCTTTTTATCCTGCACCTGCTTTTCCAGACGATCCATCCGCTTTTCCAGTCCGTCCAGCCTTTTGTTCAGTCCGTTCAGGCTGGCCTGCACCTCGCCGATGGCGACCCGTGTGTCTTCTTCCAGCAGGGTCTGCTGGGCGCTGAGCCGGTCGGCCTGTTCTGACAGCCGTGTCTGATCCTGACTGAGGCCTTCGGCGACCAGCGTCATTTCAGCGGTAAACTGCTCCACCGTGGCGTTCAAATCGGTATTTTTACCGCCGAACGCATTCCCAAGAAAGTCCCGGGCGGACTGCACCAGATCCTTTTTGGGCGGTGCTTTGAGCGCCGGGTCTTCCCCGGCCTTTGGGAGCAGATCCTTCTCCTGCGGCGTCATGGCTTACACCAGGCTGACGCCGCTGCTCTGCTGTTCGGCCTTGTAGCGGGTCAGCAGTCGTTCGATACGGTCATAGGGGGTCAGCAGATGGCTCAGAGAACGGTCGTGGTTCAGCGTGGCGATGATGTAGGAAATGTACTTGCTCATGTCCGCTTCCACGAACCAGGGCGTCTGCAGCAACTCGGGAGAACGGTAGGTGAGGTTGGTGGACAGCACCCGGCTGATCACCCCGTCCTCATAGGCCTTGTTGAAGTGATCCAGACCGCTGGTGAAGAAGGCGAAGGTCACAAGGGCAAAAATCCGGTTTGCCTTGCGCTTTTTCAGCTCGTAGGCCAGATCGATCATGGAATCGCCGGAGGAGATCATGTCGTCTACCACGATGATGTCCTTGCCCTCCACGGAGGAACCCAGATACTCATGGGCGATGATGGGGTTGCGGCCGTTGACGATGGTGGTGTAATCCCGGCGCTTGTAGAACATGCCCATGTCCAGCGACAATACGGAAGAATAGTAAATGTTGCGGTTCATGGCGCCCTCGTCGGGAGAGACGACCATCATGTGGTTTTTGTCAATCTGCAGATCCTTTTCCCGGCGGAAAAGGGCTTTGAGCATCTGGTAGGGGGGCATGACGTTTTCAAAGCCCATCATGGGGATGGCGTTGGACACGCGGGGGTCGTGCGCGTCGAAGGTGATGATGTTGGAGATGCCCAGGCTCTGCAATTCCTGCAGCGCCATGGCGCAGTCCAGACTTTCGCGGCCGCTGCGCTTGTGCTGACGGCTTTCATACAGCATGGGCATGATGACGTTGATGCGCTTGGCCTTGCCGCTGATGGCGGCGATGATGCGCTTGAGGTCGGCAAAGTGATCATCCGGGGACATGGGCACCTCGCGGCCGTACATTTTGTAGGTCTTGTTGTAGGCGCACACGTCGATGATGATATAGATGTCATACCCGCGGACGGATTCCTTGATCATGCCCTTGCTTTCGCCGGTGCCGAACCGGGGGCAGTAGGTCTTGATGAGGAAAGTATCCCGGTTGACGCCGGGCATGGTGTAAAACTCCTCGTCCTGCGTTTCCTGCAGACTGTTCCACTTTTTCAGCCACGCATTCACTTTTTCGCCCATTTCCTCGCAGCCGGCCATGGCGATCACGCCCAGCGGGCCTACGGGAAGGGAATTAAGATCCTTGCTCCACTCTGTCAGAAAACTGTTCATGCCCCCACCGATCCCTTCATATGTATGTTGTCAAAAAGAAAACCGCGCTTCTATTATAACGTCTTTTCGCCAGAAAGAAAAGGGCTAAACGGGAACTTTGCATAATTTTGTCCGTCCGGTGCGCACTTTTGCACAATGAGCGGCGGACTTTGCAGGTTATTTTAACGGAGGGAAAACTCAGGAAACGACCAGACCGCCGTTGACTCCCAGCGTCTGACCGGTGATGAAGGCGGCGTCCGAACTGCACAGAAAAAGCGCGGCGCGGGCGACGTCCTCGGGCGTGCCCAGCCGCCCCAGCGGGGTCTCCTCTGCCAGCGCGGCGCGATCCGCCTCGGAATAGGCGGCCATCATATCCGTGTCGATGACTCCGGGACACAGTGCATTCACCCGGACGCCGCTGGGGCCTGCTTCCTTGGCCAGCGCCCGGGTCAGTCCCAGCACCCCGGCCTTACAGGCGGAATAGGCGCTTTCACAGGCGCCGCCCACCTGCCCCCACATGGAGGAAAGGAAAAGCAGACTGCCCGACTGCCGGGCGATCATGCCGGGCAGCGCGTATTTGGCACAGAAAAACGCCGCCCGCAGATGCACCTGATACAGGTCGTCAAACTGCGCGGCGCTCATGTCCTGCAAAAGGGCGCTCTGCGCGGTGCCCGCGTTGTGAATGACCGCATCCAGATGATGAAACCGGCGCAGCACCCCCTCAAACAACGCCTGCATTTCGTCCTCTCTGCGCACGTCGCAGCGGACGGCCAGCGCGCCGGTTTCCCGGCTGAGCGCCTGTGCGGCCGCCTCACTGTGCAGATAGCAGAAGGCGGTCTGGTATCCTTCCGCGGCGAAAAGACGCACCGTGGCGGCGCCGATCCCTCTGGAGCCGCCGGTGATGAGCACGGTCTTCATCAGAAATTGCTCCCGTTCCAGCCCCAGGAGGTGCTTTCTACATATTGTACATAGACGTGATCGGGGGGAAGGGACATTTCCTTTTCCAGCATGGCGCAGATGGCGGCGGTCAGGCGTTCCGTCTGCGCGCCGTCAGCGCGCCCCAAAAGCCCCACATAGACAAAGGCGGCGTCGGAATCCTCCTGCCCACGGAAGGCCAGCGCACAGTTTCCTTCAAACTGCAGCATCAGCCATTCCTCGCTTTTTCCCAGCAGACGGATGTCCCTGCCCAGCGTGCGGGTCATGGCCTGCCGTGCGGCGTCGGGGATAGACCGGGCGGTGCGTACGTGAATGAACGGCATCTTCAAAACCTCCTTCGATTTCTCTCTCTTGCCGGAAACGTGACGTATTTCTGCCACAAAAATGGGGTAGGATAAAACCATGAAAGGACAGGACCCTTTTCCGGCTGCCCCCTCGGCTGGCGAAGAAAGCTGCCCTTTCTTTTTATTTGCGGGAATAGCGTCCTGTGGCGATCTCGCGCAGGTAGGCCTGCGCGTTTTCCAGCCCGGCCTTTTCCGCCTTCCGCGCGTCCTCAAGGGCGCGCTCGTTGTCGTAGGGCAGGGTGACCAGCGTTACATCCAGCGGATCTTCCCGGGTGTCGCCGCAGTGCACAATGGCGTACTGCACCATGTTCAGCCCCATCCCGTTGCCTACGCTGCCGGTATTGAACATGACGCCGCTCCAGCGCACCACCCGCAGCCCCTGCCGGTGCACGTCGGCATAGCCGACGACCTCAAAGTCCGGGGCGAAGAAACGCTCCAGTTCTTCCCCGTCGTCGTGGAGGAACAGGGGCTTGTCCATGACCGGGCGGCCGTGAAACAGGCGGGTCTTCCGGCCGGAGAGCAGGGTATGGTGCTCCAGCGGCAGATCGCAGAGAATTTTCATGCGGCGCTCGCCCAACTGCCGGTAGTAGAATTCATCGCGGGGAAACTGCTTCATGCCGATGCCCTCGTCCCAGTTGCCCCGCAGGAGCACTTCGCAGTTGTCCAGCGCCCAGTCCAGCGTTTCGGCGGAGGAAGGTCCCTTGCCCACCATGTCGCCCAGACAGAAAATGCGGCGGATGCCCCGGCGGCGGATGTCCGCGTCCAGCGCCTCCACAGCAGGCAGATTGCCGTGCAGGTCGGCGACCATTGCAATGTCCATATGACGGTTCCTTTCGATGGTTGATCAGGCGTTGACCAGCGCGTCAAACAGCGCCTGCGCTTCCGGATGACGGTCGCTGAGGGCTTCCGGATGCCACTGCACACCCATGACGAACCGCTTGCCGGGCAGGTGCACCGCCTCGATGATCCCGTCCGGCGCCCGTCCATCGACGGCCAGATGGGGTCCCGGGTCCCGGACGGCCTGATGATGACGGCTGTTGACCTGCAGCGTGCCCGTCCGCACGATGCGGTGCAGCAGGGTGCCGGGCAATACGGAGACGGTGTGCACCGGGTCTCTGGGCACATCCGAACGGGGGTGGGTCAGGGCGCCGGGCAGCTGGTCGGCGATGTCCTGATACAGGGTGCCGCCCAGCACGCAGGCGAGCAACTGCGCGCCCCGGCAGATGCCGAGGAGGGGCAGATCCCGCCGCAGCGCTTCTTCGCACAGCGTCCATTCCATTTCATCCCGCAACAGGTCGGGCTGACCGCACAGCGGATGCCGCGCTTCGCCGAAACGGCCGGGCGCAATGTCGCCGCCGCCGGTCAGCAGGAGGCAGTCCGCGCTGTCCAGCGCCGTACGCATTGCCTCCGGACTGTCTGTCAGGGGCATCATCAGCGGCAGCGCGCCGGCGCGCAGCACGGCGTTCATATAATCCCGGTTTATCCCATAGCTGTCCTCCCGGCAGGCGGGCGGGGTCAATAACACTTTTTTCATGAGAAGCCTCCTTGCTTTTTATCGTGCCGCGTGGGAAAAAGCTGCTGCGGCGCTTTTTTTATTTTTGTCCGTCGTTGAACTGGACGGGGAGGTCGCTTTCGGAAAAGGGATCCACCGCAGACAGCGCGTCCAGCGACACCTCCGGCCTGGGCTGCCGTGCCGGGGCGAAGGTGCGGATAGTGAGCGCCGCCTCGTCGAAGGAGATCTGTACCCGTTCCCGGGGCTGGGTCAGCGCCAGAGTCTCGGTGTATTTGGTGCGGGTGCGGCGGACGTAATCCAGCGCGACCTCCGCCCGGCCGAACCAGTGCATGGGAATGAACACCCGCGGCTTGACGGCCATGATGAAATGATTGGCGCCTGCGTCGAACATGCCGCCCATCCGGGGATCCAGCGGGAACATGGCGATGTCAATGTGCAGCTGCTCAATGGGCGCCATGGCGGCATTGAAGCGTTCTTCCGCCTCCGCAATCTGGCGCAGGGTGCTCTCCTCCCGCCAGTGCCACAGGTTCAGATCGCCCGCGTGGAAAATATTCAGCCCGCCCACGGTGACCAGAAAGGAAACGCCCCGGTCGGTGGAATCGTAGGCGTGCACCACCACGTCGCCCAGACGCACTTCGTCGCCGGGACGCATACGCTTGCCCCGCTTGCCGTTGGGAAAATCCCATGCGACAAGGTAGGTCAGGTTCGGTGCCTTCCAGGTGTAGATGACCTCGTCAAAGTGATCCTCATGATCGTGGGAGACCAGCACAATGACCTGACTGAACCCTTCAAAGTCCTGATCGGTCAGCTGAAACGCCGGATCCAGCGCCCCGTTTTCGCCCCGCCAGTAGTCGAACACCAGCAGGGTGTCCTCCACCGCGACGGTGAAGCCGGAATGGTGAAAATAGGTGACGGTAGCTTTTGCGGACATGGATAGATCGCTCCTTATCGGCAGGTTGCAGGGGGAGGGTCAGCGAAATACGTCCAGCGGACGGCCGTCCGTGTCGGGCAGGCGCCAGCCCATGGCCTGCGCCAGCGTAGGGGCAATGTCCACCGCCCGGGCGGCGGACAGCGTGGCGCCCGATGCAAAGACGGAACCGACGAACAGTGCGGTAGCGCGGGCCTGAGGATAGTCCGGCGAAAAGCCGTGCTCCCCATGGGTGACCTCCGCTTCGTCAATAAAGCAGCAGCCGTCCTCTGCGTCCACCGCCAGCGTGACCTCGGGCGCGGCGTGCAGGGCGCGCAGCTCTTTGTTTTGATAAATGTGGCCGATGTGCCAGCGGGTACGGTTTTCTTCCAACGCGGCCAGCGCGCGCTCCGGGCAGTCGGAGAAAATGAAGGCGCCCATGCCCAGACTCTGCGCCCGGCCGACTCCCGCCTTTTCCAGCATCGCGTCCAGAAATACGCCGCGGGGGGCGTCCCGGTGCCCGTGATCGCTGACCACGCACAAAAGGGTGTCGTCCCAGCGGTGCGTCTCTTTCAGGGTATGCACAATGTCGCCCAGCCGTTTGTCCAGCCGCGCCATGGCGGCGTGGGCTTCGTCGCTTTCCGTGCCGTACTGATGACGCATGGCATCCAGATCCACCAGATGCAGGGTGGTCAGATCCGGCGCTCGCCGGGCGGACAGCAGATGCTGAACGATGCGCACGGCAAAGTCGTCCAGATAGGGCTGACGGGCGCCCCGGCGCAGACGGCCGTAGCGCGCCTCCATTTCCAGAATCCACAGGGGGGAAGCGTACCGCAGCATTTTCAGCACCGCATTTTCACCGGGCAGGGGCAACACCTCGGGAAAACAGTAGCGCACGTAAGGATTTTTGCCTGTGACGGGCCACAGCACGGAAGCGACCCGGCCGCCCGCTTCCCGGGCGGCCTGATGCAGGGTGGGAACCCTGATGTCGCCGATCTCCCAGTGCCACCTGCGCATTTGGGGCGGCGTATCCGGCTGGAAGGGCTGGTTATGCCCGATGCCGTGCCGGTCGGGAAAACAGCCGGTGAGCAGGGTGGCGTGAATGGGGTAGGTGAGCGTAGGGAACACGGTGGTCATGTTGGAGCAGAATACGCCTGCCTGCCGCAGCATGGAAAGCGTGGGCAGGCTGTAGAGCCTGTCCACGTCCGTCTGAGAAACCGCGTCCAGAGAAATCAGGATCAGCCGCATGGCAGCCTCCTTTTGTTGTTACGCTTTTCCGGCGCGCTTGCGGCGCCTTTTGCGGAAGAACAGAAAGTAAATGATGCACAGCACCACGATGGTTTTCATGGGCGACACGCCGGTCTTTTTGTCCTCGCGCTCCACCGGCGCGCTGGTTTCGGACGGGGCGGCGCTTTTTTCGACCAGCGTGGAAAACAGGTCACTCAGGGTCTGCGTCCAGCTGCGTTCTCCTTCGACTGTGTTTTCCGCAGCCTTGCCGAAAAGACCCGACCCGGAAACCGTCTTCCCGCTGGCGCGGGCGACCTGACGGCAGGCCTCCAGACACAGCTGCGCGGCGGCCTCGTCGTACAGGCGCGCCTGATAGGGCGCTTCAAAGTACGCGCTGCGCAGGGTGGCGGCCGTTTCCTCCGGCAGCGACTGCCGGGCTTTGGCGCCCGCCTGCAGCGCGGCGGTTTCTTCGCCGATGACCATGAGCAGAAGAATGTCCCGGTCGTTCAGCTGCCAGGCGTCAAACAGGCTGGCGGCATAGGCACGCACGTCCTTTCCGCCCAGAAAGTGGCGGGTGACCACGTACAGCCGGCCGCCCGTGGCTTTTTCATAACGGTCGGACAGGGTGGAAAGATCCGCCTGCGCCGTTTCCGAGAAAACCAGCGCCAGATCGGTCACCGTGCCCTGACAGATGGGATACTCCGTCTGCGCCGAGGCAAGGAGAGGCGTCAGTGCAAAAAAGAGACACAGGAACAGACAAAAAGCTTTTTTCATGCAAACTCCCCTCCTTTGCTCAGTCTGCGGAAAAAACTTCCAGTTCGGTCACGCCCAGCCATTTGGCGAGGGTTCCGCTCACGGGACTGCCATTCAGGCGGGCGTTAAAATCCTCCGCAGCGGTGTTATAGTCGCTCTGCGCCGTGTAGGCTTCGCTTTCCGACAGCATGCGCGGCAGAAGACTGTCCACATACATCTGATCCCGCGCATCCGCCTGCACGGTGTCAAGGGCGGACAGGGTGGAAAGAAGGGAGCGGGCTTCCTCGGTGAGCCGGACGTTGGCGGCGGCTTTTTCATGCAGGGAGGCGGAACCGGCCAGCGTGTTTTTATCCTGCTCCAGCGCGGCGACGGCTGCGTCTTCCGCAGGGAGGTGCCTGCGCGCCACCGTCAGGATGTTGCAGGCGGCTTCCACCCGGGTGTCCAGCATGGTTTGCAGCTGCGCCTGATCGGCGCTGATTTTGGCCCGCTCGTCCGACCAGCTGTGCTGGGCGCCGTATACGACTGCGCCGCACAGAAGCAGCACAGCAAACAGCACGGCATATACTTTGGCTTTCATGAACGGGCCTCCTTCAAGCGATCCCCTTCCGGGAAAAATGGGTTACATGTCCAGCAGCTTCTGTTTCAGGTTTTCTTCCATGGCGGCGAGGTTCTTCTCCGCCTCGGCGCGCTTCTGGCGGCCTTCCGCCTGAATGCGCATGACTTCGTTGATGGTATCGATGAGGGACTGATTGGTAGCAGTCAGGGTCTCCATATCGACGATGCCCCGCTCGCTTTCCTTAGCGGTTTCCACGGTGCCCATCCTGAGCGTTTCCGCGTTCTTTTTCAGCAGGTCGTTGGTCATATCCGTTACCGCGCGCTGCGCCTGCATGGCCTGACGGGAATGCTGCAGCCCCAGCGCCAGCACCATCTGGTTTTTCCACAGGGGAAGGGTGTTGACCAGCGTGGACTGGATGCGCTCCACCAGCAGGCTGTTGTTGTTCTGCAGCAGCCGGATCTGGGGCGCCATCTGGATGGCGATCTGACGGGTCAGCTTCAGGTCGTAGAGCTTCTTTTCAAATCGGTCGCACTGAGCGGCCAGATCGTTGGCGCGCTGGGCGTCCATGGCATCGCCGCTTTTTTTCGCCGCGTCCTGCAGGGCTTTCAGGTCGGTCTCCCGCACCTGCGCAAGCCGCTTTTCGCCGGCGGCGATGTAGAGCGTCAGCTCGCGGAAGTATTCCAGATTCATGTCGTAGAGACGGTTGAACATGGCCACGTCCTTGAGCAGCTGCACCTGATGCTGTTCCAGCGAGGAAGCGATGGTCTCCACGTTGGCGGACACGTCTTCATATTTGGCCTGAATGGCGGCAAACTGCTGCTTTGCACCGAAAAACAGTGCCTTGAGCCCTTTCGGCTTTTCCGTGACACCCTCAAAGCCCTTCAGCTCGGTGATCAGCTTGGTCAGCATATCGCCTACGTCGCCGGTATCGTCAGTACGCACGTTAGCGAGAATGGTGTCGGCAAAGGTGGAAATCTTTTTCTGCGCATCCGCGCCGTAGAGCATGACGTGATCCGGGTTGGTCAGATCGATCTGCTGAGAAAATGCGTCGATCTGCGCCAGCTCCTCTGCAGACAGCCTCTCCGTCATTTTCTTCAGGGCTTCCTTCGCGTCGGGCGCCTGAGGAGCGTCGGCCTTTTCGCTCATCTGAGAGAGCAGGTCGGCGGCCTCCGACAACGCTTTTTTCTGTGCATCCTCCGGGTGGAGCGTGAGAACCGGGGCGGTATGGGTTTCAACCTGCGCGGCTTGCATGGCATCGGACATGAAAAAGGCCTCCTTATAATGTAGGATTAGATTAAATGATGGCAAGCACTTTATTTTTGCTGCTGCGCCTGCGCGGCAGCCTGGGCGCCGGAAGACGCGCCGCTGCCGGCGGCGCTGCTTGTGTGCAGCCCGGTGTCCAGCAGCCCGTCCTGACGGAGCATGGTTTCCAGTACGTCGATATCGGTAGAAATATCCAGCATATCGTTCTGGTAAAGGGTCTCCAGCTGGCGGCGGAAGGCTGTCAGCACAATGTCCATGGCGTCCTCGATCTGCCTGCGGGTGGCCTGCGCGCTGGCGCCGCTGAGCTGGCATTCGTCCATCTTGCGGTACCCTGTCAGCATTTTCAGCGTGGTGGGCAGGTAATAATCCATAAAACGGCGGATCTGCGGCGCTTTCTGGGGCTGCTCGGCTACGACGCGGAAAATGCGGTCGGCTACGTCGTCCAGTTCGTCCATTTTACGGCTGAGCGCCTCGTCGGGAATCAGGTCGTTTTCATGGCGAATGGCACGGAGCATTTCCTGACCGTTTGCGATCAACGCGTCCGCAGCGTGGTCGCCCGTCTGGGGAATGGGGCGCTGAGCGGGGGCTTCCTGGCTGGTGTCCAGCCCTTTGGCCATGACATTGACGACCCATCCGGCAAGAGCGGAAACGGCCAGACCGATCACGTAATCGCCAATTCGGTAAAATGGGAAAATGACCGAATAAAGCGCGCAGGTCAGACCGCCGGCGATAACACCGACGATGAAGGGCTTCCCCTTCTGATTTCTGGGCGGGGTACCGTTGCGTTTGCTCAAGGTGATGCTTCCTTTCGCTGCAGCGGGCTGTGCGCGCTGCATGATGACAGTATAATCGTTTGCATGTTCCGCGTCCGGCGTTTCTGCGCATAACATACACACCTGCGCCTCAAAACAGCCGCCGTGCGACGGAAAGCGCACTTGGGTGTACGCTGGAACGGGAAATATTATAACATGGGTGGCCAGTGTTTTCAACATGCAGGACGTAATATATAAGGAAACAAACTGAACTACGCGCTGACATATATCGCAAAAAAGAACAAACGGGCAGAAAATCTGCTTGCAGATAAGGAAAAAACAGAGAAAAATGAACATTCATGCTGATGGAAAAGGATAGAAAGTGAGAAAAACGGTGTAAATCCCCGAACGATCACATTTCAATTACTGATACAAGTTCGCATTTCAAAAAAAGTCGAAGAAAAAGTAAAAAAAG
>CAKUKE010000009.1 GCA_934662505.1 uncultured Clostridia bacterium
AATGACGTTTACCAGAACTCCGGCTGGATCGCCGACGATAATTACCGCATCGATTTCACCGAAGCGGGCACCTATACTATGACCGTGAAGGTGCAGGACAAGAACGGCAATAAGTCCGACTGGGTCTCCTGTACCAGAACCACCGTCACCGAGGCGGCGGCTGAACCGCTCTCCGTCTCCGTGACCGGCCGCTATACCGACCTGACCGTGGGCAAAACCAACACCTGGTATGCCGACGGTGAGGGCGGCACCGCGCCTTACACCTTCTACTACCGTCTGTATAAAGACGGCGAGATCTATCACAATTCCGGCTGGGTCGCCGATACAGAATACGACGTGTCGCTGGACGAGCCGGGCGACTACGTGATGCATGTGAAGATCTGCGACGCGCAGGGCAACAAGTCCGAATTTGTTGCCGGCGGCGAAACGACGGTGGAGGAAGAAGCGGCGCTGGCCGCGCCCACCCTTTCCTCCGTGACCGCCGTGAGCGAATCGGAAATCAGAATCAAGTGGAAAAAAGTGACCGGTGCGGTCAATTACATTCTGTACCGTTCCCTCAAGTCCTCCACCGGTTTTGAAGAGATCGCCGTGGTGCCCGCCACCAGCGCCGCAACCTACACCTACACAGATACCTCCCTTTCCCCGGACACCACCTACTACTACAAGGTGCAGGCATGCGGCAACGCCTCTGAAGGCGAACTGAGCGCCAGCAAATCCGCCACCACCGACGAAGAGCCGGTCGACGAGATAACCTTCTCCGTCAACCACGCCATTGAAGGCGACCTGCTGGACAAGGGCGCCATGCGGCTGATCAACAACAACACGCTGGATGAAAACGGCGACTATCCCTGCTCCAACTGGACGATCAAAAGCTCGGAAGCGTGGACGGTTTCCGCCAGCGGCGCGACAAAGTGGTTTGAGCTGAGCGCTACCAAGGGCAAGGCTGGCACCACGAAGCTGAAAATCTCCGTCATCGACTGGACCAGCACCTATCAGGAGGCCATTTTGACCTTCAAGGCGGGCGACAACAGCTACACGGTCAAGATCTATCAGATGGCCGACAGTTATTCGGAGTGCGCGCTGGGTCTGTCCCTGTCCGGCTGGACGCCCACCTACAAGGCGGCGACCAAGTCCGTCACGGTCACCAAGCACGGCTCCAGAACCTTTACCGTTTCCGTGCAGGCGGAGCAGGACGGCGAGGACGACGCGTGGCTGTCCGTGACCAAGACGTCCTCCAAGCTGACCGTCAGCGCCCGCGCCAACTACGGCACCGTCTCCCGCACGGGCACCGTGCTCGTCAAGTGCAGCTGCGGCCAGACCCACTCCCTCACCGTCACCCAGTCCGCCGGCGCGCCCGCGCCCACGCTGCAGCTGACCGTGGGCGGCTCGGTCTACGGCCCCAACGACACCTACGGCCCTCTGGCCAACGGCGGCAAGGACGTACTGTACGTGCACGCCTCCTCCACCAACGCCCAGCGTCTCTTCATCCAGATCGAGGGGGCGAACGCAGAGTGCTTTGACAGCAACGTCACCGGGCAGGAAAACGATTTTGCCATCACCATCCCCAAGGGGCTCACCCCCGGCACCTACACGGTGACCTCGACCGTCACCAACTCCGACGTGCGCAACGACACCTGGAGCCGCAAGGCCACCACCTCCTTCACCCTGCGGGTGGTCAGCGCCAGCGGCACCTACGGTTCCCTGAACACCGCCGCCCTGCGCACCCAGTTCCCCGCCGGGAAATACTGGTGCCA
Organism: uncultured Clostridia bacterium; assembly: GCA_934662505.1. Taxonomy (GTDB): domain Bacteria; phylum Bacillota; class Clostridia; order Christensenellales; family Aristaeellaceae; genus SVGT01. Next base: position 1,755 of record CAKUKE010000009.1, read on the forward strand.
CAAAGCCGGTACGGCAAACAATGCCTACTCCATCATGGATACAGCCTGCACCTGTCCTTACCGGCACGGCGGTTCCCGACAGGGAAGTGGCGCCCATCCGAAAACGGATGGCAGCTGCGGCTGCAATTCCTATCACGGCATTCAGTGCTGGGGCTATGCCAACCTGATCACTGAAAAGCTGTTCGGCTCCCGCGCCGACACCTGGAGCAAGGTCAGCCCCGGTTCAGCCGATACGACCGCCCGCCGCGAAGCGCTGGACAACGTGCGCCCCGGCGACGCTATTCGCTACTATTATTCCGGTCACACCGCAGTCGTGCTCACCGTTTCGGAAACGGGCTTTACCGTAACGGACTGCAACTGGACCGAAAACTGCCGTATCCGCTGGGACGCTTCCGTTTCCAAGGACTACATCCTCAGAAACGGCAACTTCTGGGTGTGGAAGCACCCGTAACCGGCTGATTTCTTCCACTGGCTACTGGCAGAGGCCGCGCAACGCGGCCTCTGCTTTCTGTTTTTCATACCCGTTTTCAGCATTCATTGTGCATTCTCTGGTATATTCCTTCAAATACGCCTTCTTTTTTTGCGTTCTGCCTCTCCTCCGCGTCCCGGAGCGGTACGGCCGCTCTCCCACCGCCCTTGCAGCGGCTGCGGAACCGTGCTATACTTTACACCATCCACGGTCAGAAGGGAGGGATCTGCATGAAAGCAGGCGGCAAACGCTGGTTCAAGCTGGACAACGCAGCCAAGCTGTACCCCGCCGTGGCCACGGGACGGTGGAGCAGCATTTTCCGTTTATCGGCGGAGCTGACCGAAACGGTGGAGCCCCGCCGGCTTCAGGAGGCGGCGGAGCATACCATGCGCCGTTTTCCCTCGTTTCAGGTACGGCTGAAAAAGGGCTTTTTCTGGTACTATCTGGAGGAGATCAAAACGCCCATCACCGTCCGGGAGGATACGGGGCATCCCTGTCTGCGCTTTTCCCGCCGGGAGGAAAACGGCTTTCTCCTGCGGGTGCTTTACTATAAAAAACGCATCTCCGTCGAATTTTTTCACGTGCTGACGGACGGAACGGGCGGGCTGATCTTTTTAAAGACCCTGCTGGGCGAATATCTGCGCCTGTCCGGGCGGACGGTACGGTACGAGCAGGGCGTGCTGGACGTATCTGCTTCCCCCGACCCGGAGGAGACCCGGGACGTGTTCAACCACATGCCCCTGCCCCGGGTGCGCCTGTCCAGAAAAGAATCCCGCGCCTATCATTTTGAAGGGCATAAGGAATTGCCCCACACCCTGAACCTGATCAGCGCGTCCATGCCCTGCGACCGGCTGCTGACGGAGGCGCACGCCCATGGCGCGACCCTGACGGAATACCTGACCGCCGTTCTGCTCTACGCGGCGTATGAGGATCAGAACAAAAGAGTGCGCGCGCTCCGTCGTCAGAAGCCTCTGCGGGTCTCCGTGCCTGTGAACATGCGCCGTTTCTACCCCTCGCCTACGGTGCGGAACTTTTCATCGTTCGTCAACCCGGGCATCGATCCCCGGCTGGGTGCGTACACCTTTGAGGAAATCGTCCGGAACGTGCACGCCTTCATGCAATACAGCCTGAACCCCAAGTTTCTCTTTGCCGCCATCGCCACCAACGTGGCGGATGAAAAAAAGCTGCCGGTGCGCCTGTCGCCCCTCTTTTTGAAAAACTGGGTCATTTCGGGCGTATATCACCGGGCGGGCGACCGACTGGTCACCACCACGCTGACCAACCCCGGAGTGTTTACCCTGCCGCCCTGCATGGCGCGGTATGTCGCCCATGCGGAAATGCTGCTCAATACCTCGGAAGCCCCGCAGTGCGTGTGCGCGCTTTTGTCTTACGGGAACGAAGCGCGGCTCACCTTTACCGACAACATTCTTGAAAAAACGCTGCCCCGCGAAGCGCTGCGCTTCCTTGTCGCGCAGGGGATCCCTGTTTCCGTGGACAGCAACCAGAACGAGGAGGAATGAAGCATGGCTTACTGCGTTCATTGCGGCGTAAAGCTGCAGGAAGGCGCGCAGAAGTGTCCTCTGTGCGGCACCCCTGTTTTTGACCCTGCCGCATCCCCTGTGCACACACCACCCCGCAATTATCCCACCCGCACGCCCGAACAGCGCCTGACCTACAGCAAGGTCTACCTGATGCGTCTGTTCAGCCTGCTGCTGCTTTTGCCGGGAGCGCTGTGCCTTTTGATCGACTTTCTGCGCACGGGCGGCATTTCCTGGAGCGTATACCCTGCCGCCGCGCTGGGGCTGATCTGGGTGTCCGCCTTCTTCCCGCTGCTGCTCAGGCACCGCAGTCTGCTGGTGGATTTCGTGCTGGATACCGTTGTTTTGTCCGTATACCTGTGGCTGGTGGAAAAGCTGAGCCGCTCCGGGGTCTGGTTTTTCCCCATCGTTCTGCCCGCCCTGCTGTTCATGTCGGCACAGATCATCCTCATCTGGTTCCTGTTTACCCGCGACCATCTGAACAAGCTGACGACGCTGGCTGCCAGCCTGATCGCGGTGGGGCTGGAATGCATGTTTATTGAGGCGCTGTGCGCCCTGCGCTTTTTGGGTACTGTTGCGTTCTCCTGGGCATACTATGTACTGGCGCCCTGCCTGTTCATTGGCCTGCTGCTGTTTTTCATCAATGGCAACCGTTCCATTCGGGAGGAGTTCAGGCGAAGGACGCACTTTTAACAACGCCATGCTTGGCCAAAGGAGCATCTTTTCATGGGAAAACAGCCCCTTTTCAGCGGCAGTGCTGCTGCGCTGATCACCCCCTTCACCCCGGACGAACAGGTGGATGAACGTGCCCTGCGCGAGCTGATCGAGCGACAGATCGCAGCCGGGACGGACGCGCTGGTCGTGTGCGGCACCACCGGTGAGCCCGCGACCATGACCGAAAAGGAACAGGACCTTGTCATCGACCTGACCGTCCGTCAGACGCGCAGCCGCATTCCCGTGCTGGCGGGCACGGGCGGCAACTGCACCCGCGCCGTCATCAGGCGCGCCCGCCGCGCCCGTGAGCTGGGCGCAGACGGACAATTGTGCGTGACGCCCTACTATAACAAAGCGACGCAAAAGGGGCTGATCGCCCACTATACCGCCGTACACGACCAGACCGATCTGCCCATCATCCTGTATAACGTGCCGGCTCGCACCGGGCTGAACATGCTGCCGGAAACGGCGGCGGCGCTTGCGCCCCTGCCCCGCATCGTCGGCATCAAGGACGCGTCCGGCAGCCTTGAACAGGCTGAAAGGATTCTTCAGCTGTGCGGCGACCGTCTGCCGCTTTATGCCGGTGTGGACGAGTTGAGTGTGGCGCTGCGCGGGCTGGGCGCGGCGGGCGCCATTTTCGTGCTGGCCAACATTGCGCCCGCCCTGTGCCGCAGCCTGATGCACGCCCCCATGGCGGAAGCGCACCGCCTCCGTGCAGAATCGGAGGAGCTGATGCGCGCCCTGTCGCTGGAGGTCAACCCGATCCCGGTGAAAGCGGCCGCCGCGCGGCTTGGCCTGTGCCAGAACGTGCTGCGCCTGCCTCTCACCCCGCTGGAGGAAGGCCATGTTCCGCAGCTTGAGCAGGCCATGGCCAGCGCGGGGCTGATATGCTGACCCTGCTCATCTCCGGCGCCATGGGACGCATGGGTCGGCTGACAGCCGCGCAGGCGCAGGAAGACGGCTGCAGCGTACTGGCCGGCGTGGACGCGCGGACGGAGGGCGCCGCGCCTTTCCCTGTGTACCCTGCCTTCTCCCTGATCCCGGACGGATGCCGCCCGGACGTGCTGGTGGATTTTTCCAGAGCGGAGCTTTTGCCGGATGTCCTGTCCTTTGCGCTGAAAGGAAATATTCCCCTTGTGCTGGCCGCCACCGGGTACGGCGCTGTTGAAGCAGCGGCCGTCCATGACGCTGCGGCGCAGCTTCCCGTTTTTCGAAGCGCCAATCTGTCCCTCGGCGTACAGGTCATGCGTTTTCTGTGCGCGCAGGCTGCCCGTGCGCTTCCCGGTTTTGATATCGAGATCGTGGAACGGCACCACCGTCAGAAAAACGACGCGCCCAGCGGCACCGCCGCCCTGCTCTATGATGCGGTCGCCTCGCCTGACAGCGAACCCGTCTATGGCCGGCATGGCCGCACGGTGCGGCGGGATCGCCGGGAGATCGGCATTTTTTCCCTTCGCGGCGGCACGGTCGCCGGGCAGCACGAGGCAGGGTTTTACGGTCAGGGCGAGACCCTGCAGATCGTTCACACGGCGGAAAGCCCTGCGCTCTTTGCTGCCGGTGCGCTGCGCGCCGCGCGCTTCATCATTCGGCAGCCCCCGGGGCTGTACGGCATGGACGACCTGCTTGCACCGTAACAGCGGGTGCATGATGCCTCCCCGGCGCCGCGGCGCGCAGGATAGCAGCTTTTCCAGCGCTCCCAAGGGCAGCCCCCTCCCTTACGATACGGGCACACTATATGCCCCTTCGCGTGCTCCCCACTTTTATTTCTCGCTGACGACCGCCCATTCCGGCAGCGTCTCAAAATGCGAAAAGCGACGCTGCTTTCCGCATCGCCGTTCCCCTCGTATAAAAAACGCCCCGTGCCAGCGCACGGAGCGTTTTTCATACCGTCATTTCGCCAAATACATCCTGCTTCAAATAGGCTCTGCGTTTTTCAAGATCGCCCAGCACCCACATCATTTTGGTCACCGCCGCCTCGGTGGTCATGTCGCCGCCGCTGAAGACGCAGTCGGACAGCACGTTTCGCCCCACCTCATAAATGGTAAAGTCCGCTTTTTCATACAGGCACTGGCTGGTCACCAGCGTCATCACGCCGTGCCTGCCCAGAGAATGCAGCTTGTCCACCAGATTCCGGCGGATGTAGTGCAGGCCGCCCATGCCGAAGGCCTCCAGCACCAGCCCCTTATAGCCGGTATGCGCAAGATAGTCAAACACTTCGGGCGACGTGCCGGGGATCAGCTTGAGCAGAAATACATGAGGATCGATGGCGTCCATCAGCCCTTGCCCCTCGATTCGCCGCACAGGCAGATGCTCCCGCATATGCACCCCCTCCGCATCGATCACACCGGCCAGGGGCGCGTTCACTGAGTGGAAGGCGTCAAAGGCGGTTGTACGCATTTTTACCGCCCGATTCCCCCAGATGACCTTGTGATGAAAGGCCACATACACCCCGCCGGGCGCCTGCTGCACCACGGCCAGCGCCTCCATAAAGTTGACCGCCGCGTCGGACAGGGGGTGTCCCATCGGAAGCTGTGACCCGGTCAGCACCACCGGCTTGCCCAGATCAGGCAGCATGAAGGAAAGGGCGGAGGCTGTGTAAGCCATCGTATCCGTCCCGTGGGTAATGACCACCCCGTCGTACGTCTGCAGCGCACGGTAAGCCTCTCCGGCGAGCACCCGCCATTCCTCCGGCTGAATATTGCTGGAATCCAGCGAAAAAACATCGCGGCCGTCCACTCGAATGTGATCAGGCAGCGTCACCGCGTCAAGCAGCGCCTGCGCCCCCATGCCGGGACGCAGCCCGTTTCCGCTTTCCACGCTGGCAATGGTGCCGCCTGTGGCCAGCAGCATGTATCTTTTCAAGGTTCCTGTCCTCCTCCATCGGCTTCACCGGCATTTTATCACACATTGCCCGGGTTTTGTACCCTTTCCACGCCTGAAACAGTGAAAAAAAACGCATTTCGCCACAATCCGGCCACAAAATCCTCCCCTGTCTCGGTTGCAATCGATGCGCCCGTGGGTTATAATAGGGTGTCGTCTGAACAGCGGAAGGGAGGGAGCGTCCATGGCGTTTTGGCTGCTGCCGCTCGCTCTGGCGGCGCTGTATGTGTGGCTGGTCGCGCCGGGACGGGGCGGACAGCGCATGCGCTGCGCGCCGTTTGACGTTCCCTATGCGCATCGCGGTCTGTTTGACCTTGCCGATGCGCCGGAAAACTCCCTTCCCGCCTTTGCCCGTGCGGCAGACGCCGGGTATGGGATTGAACTGGATGTGCAGCTTACAAAGGATGGGCAGCTGATCGTTTTTCACGATGCGGATACCCGTCGGGTATGCGGCAGGCCGGGCATGCTGTCCCGCATGACCGTCGGCGAAGCGCAGTCGCTTTTTCTCGGCAGTTCTCATGAGAAAATGCCGCTTTTGTCAGATGTGACGGCGCTGGTGCAGGGGCGTGTGCCGCTGATGATCGAACTGAAAAGCGAGCGCCCCTTCCAGCATGCGCTGCGTCTCCCGCGGGCAGTGAACGCGCAGCTTGCAGCCTATCCCGGCCCCGTATGCGTGGAAAGCTTTCATCCCCTGATGATGGGCTGGTTTCGTCTGTACGCGCCCGATGTGCCGCGGGGGCAGCTGGCACGGTATCACAATCCGTCCGATCCCGCGCGCTTTCTGATGGGGCAGCTGGTTTTCAACTTTCTCTCCCGTCCCCAGTTTATCAGCTACGGTCTGGGCAAGCGCCCGTTTTCCATGAAGATCGCGCGTCTGTTTCACCCTGCGTTTGTGTGCTGGACGGTACGCAGCGCCCGGGAATGGCAAGCGGTTGAACCTATATATGACCAGATGATCTTTGAGGCCTTTGCGCCGCATCATCAGAAAGAGGGGAATGATATTCATGAGTGAAATGCACGAACACGCCAAGCGCCGGGTCGTATCCGCCGAGGGCATGAAAAAGCTGGAGGAAAAGCTGGAATACCTGACCGGCACCCGCCGCGCTGAAGTGGCGGAAAAGCTGAACGTAGCGCGGGGCTACGGCGATTTGAGCGAAAATGCTGAATACGACGCAGCCAAAAACGAGCAGGCCACGCTGGAAAGCGAAATTGCCGAACTGGAAGCCACCATCCGTACCGCCATCGTGCTGTCGGACGAGAACATTTCGACCGACCGGGTCAACGTGGGCGTTCATGTCCGGGTACGATATCTGGATGACGATTCCGAAGAAGAATACGCGCTGGTCGGCGCGCTGGAAAGCGACCCCATGGCCAACCGTATCTCCAACGAGTGCCCCATCGGCGCGGCGCTGCTGGGCAAGCAGGTGGGCGACCTTGTGGACGTGGAAGCGCCCGACGGCGTCATCAAGCTGGAAGTGCTGGAGATCACCCGTCCGGACTGACGTCACCAACGATAAAGCGAGGTTTGTTTTATGCCGGAAGAAATGAATTATTCCGAACAGGAAGCCATTCGTCGTGAAAAGCTCAAGGCGCTGCGCGCCGCGGGGCACGACCCTTACCTTTTGACCAAGTGCGATGTGACGGCCACCTCCAAAAAGGTGCTGGCGGACTACGACGCGCTGGAGGGGCAGACCGTATCGCTTGCCGGCCGTATGATGAGCCGCCGTGTGATGGGCAAGGCCTCCTTTGCCCATCTGCTGGACTGCGACGGGGAGATTCAGTTTTATGTCCGCCGGGACGACGTGGGCGAAGAAACCTACGCCGCCTTCAAGGATATGGATCTGGGCGATCTTGTGTACATCAGGGGCTTTGTTTTCAAGACCAAAACGGGCGAGGTTTCCGTACACGTGCAGGAAATGACCTTGTTGGCCAAGTGCCTCAAGCCCCTGCCTGAAAAGTTTCACGGACTGACCGACACCGACCTGCGCTACCGTCAGCGTTATCTGGACATGGTGGTCAACCCCGAGGTGCGGGATGTGTTCCGCAAGCGCAGCCAGATCATTTCCGCGCTGCGCACCTTCCTTGAAAGCAGAGGCTTCATGGAGGTGGAAACCCCCGTTCTGCACACGCAGGCCGGCGGCGCCTCCGCCCGCCCCTTCATCACCCATCACAATACGCTGGACATCGACATGTACCTGCGCATTGCGCTGGAATTGCACCTCAAACGGCTGATCGTAGGCGGCTTCGACCGGGTGTACGAGATCGGCCGCGTATTCCGCAACGAGGGCATGGATACCAAACACAACCCCGAATTTACCATGCTGGAGCTCTATCAGGCGTTTACCGACTTCCACGGCATGATGGATCTGACCGAGGACATGTTCCGCTATGTGGCGCGTCAGGTCAACGGCACGGCCACCGTACAGTACGGCGACGTAACCATTGATCTGGAAAAGCCCTTTGCCCGCATGTCCATGGCGGAGGCGGTGAAAAAGTACTCCGGCGTAGACTTTGACGCGCTGGAAACGCTGGAGGATGCGCGCCGTGTCGCCGACGAACGGCACATTCACTATGAACCGCGGCACAAGAAGGGCGATATCCTGAACCTGTTCTTCGACGAATATGTAGAGGAGCATCTGGTGCAGCCCACCTTCATTTACGGTCACCCGGTGGAGATTTCTCCGCTGGCTAAGAAAATGCCCGGCAACCCTGCCTACACGGAACGGTTCGAGGTGTTCATTCTGGGACGGGAGCACGGCAACGCCTTCTCCGAGCTGAACGACCCCATCGACCAGCGCCAGCGTTTTGAGGCGCAGGCGCTGCTCAAGGCGCAGGGCGACGACGAGGCCTGCGGCGTGGACGAGGACTTCCTCAATGCGCTGGAGATCGGCATGCCCCCCACCGGCGGTCTGGGTGTGGGCGTAGACCGTCTGGTCATGCTGCTTACCGGCGCATCCACCATCCGCGACGTGCTTTTGTTCCCCACAATGAAACCCCGGGACTGATCCAAGCTGACTTCAAAGGAGATCTGTGCGTATGACCATCCGTACCCCCGTTGATAAAACGCATATTCGTAACCATCTGGCCTATTCCGGGTGGAAATACGCGCTTCTGGCGGTGCTGTCCATTTTCTGCTGGAGTCTCATTTACACCCAGACGGCTTACCGTTCCCCGCAGGACAAGCGGATTGACGTGTACATCAAAAGCAGTACCGTCAGCACGGAAATGGCCGACAAGTTTATGGAGCCCATCTGGAAAAGCACCGTACCGTCCATGGAGGTGGTCAGCAGCGTATCCCTGCTCAACAGCAGCGATTACTCTGCCGTCATGCAGCTGCAGGTGTATCTGGCCGCGGGCGAAGGGGACATTTACATTCTCCCCGCTCAGGACTACAGAACCTACGCCGCCAGCGAAACCTTTCTCCAGCTGGACGACCTGATCGCCAGCGGCGTCATCAATGCGGACGGCATCAATCTGGACGGCGCGTCCGTGATGGTCGTGGACGATTATGACGACGAAGGCAGCCCGATCTATACCGGTGAAAAGGGCGTATTCGGCATCCCCATGGACACCCTGTACGCCTTTATGGACGGTATGCAGCTGGACAACCGCGGCATGTATATGTGCATTGCCGCCAATAACCAGAATGATGAAAACGTCATTCCATTTTTCAACGCGCTGCTGCAGGCAGGCCGGGGCGAACAGCCTGAATGGCTGACGGAAAGCGAGTAAGGCTTCCCGATGGTCTGTAACGGGTCACGATAGAAAATGTCAGGCGAACCGGAAAAGCTGCAAAAAGACGCTGCCTGTCGGCAGCGTCTTTTATTTGTCATTCACGTTTTTTCATAGCGCGTCATGCCGTATGGTGCCTTTTCCCTGTTCGGGCGTGTCTGTCCGGCTGCGGCGCCAGACGCTCACTCCTGCGCAGGGGTCTTCGTGCTCCGCGCCTGCGGATAACAGTTTTCACACAATTCATATCCAAGCCGCAGGGCGTTCTGCAGGGACATTCTGCGGGGATGATCCATGCCGGAGCACTGCTCCGTTTTGTGACACCGCTCCCCTCCGCGCACCGGCACAAAGCAGAGCGTACGTTCTTCCTCGGCCGCTTCCTTTTCCATTTCGGACGGCAGCTTGTCCCACAAAAGAAGGGTCAGCGTTTCGTCATCCAACAGTCCTGTTTCCGTCAGGTCATGGTCTCGCTGAAATGCCCGCACAGCTTCCGTCATGTCCGCAGAGATCGCCTCCAGCTTTTCCGGACGTACGTAGGCTGCTTTCTCCTCCAGACACCGAGCGAGCACATCAAGCCCCGGGCATCCGTCTCCTTCCTGCATAAAGCAAGTGCAGGCTTCCTGTCCGCAGACGCACGGAATTTCTTCAGCCAGCGCCAACGGCAGCAGCGCCAGAAGCAGTACGCTCAAAAGCAGCGCCCATCTTTTTTTCATTTTCAGTTTCTCCCCTTTCCTGCTTCGATCTTCTTTTCATCCTCCTCATTATATAGCTTATCAGGCCGTATTTCAACCTTATTTTACACTTTTCATTTCTTCTTTTCTATGCAGATTTCTGTTTCACACCCTGCAAAACGGGATATAATGCAAAAGGGAGGTTTTCTCCCCGGAGCAGATCAGGAAAACGCCGTTTTCGGCGAAGGAGGCAGCATGCGGTTAGCTTTTTTTGACGCCAAGCCCTACGACATCCCGTCTTTTCAGGCGCAGTGCGCCCGTGAGCACATCGATGTGAAATTTTTTGAAACCAAGCTCAATCTGGATACGGCGGAGCTGGCACGGGGATCTGACGCCGTCTGCGTGTTCGTCAACGACACGGTGGACGCGCCTGTGCTGGACAAGCTGCAGTCCTACGGCGTGCAGGCGCTGGCGCTGCGCTGTGCCGGTTACAACAACGTGGACATCCGCCACGCCTACGGCAGGGTGCACGTGTTTCACGTGCCCGCCTACTCCCCCTATGCCGTTGCGGAGCACGCCATGGCCATGCTGCTCACCTCCATCCGCCGCATTCACAAGGCCTATATCCGTACCCGCGACTTCAATTTCAGTCTGAATAACCTGACGGGCTTTGAACTGCACGGAAAGACGGTGGGCGTCATCGGTACAGGACGCATCGGTCGGGTGTTTATGGACATCTGCCGCGGGTTTGGCATGCAGGTGATCGCCTATGACAAATACCCCGCTGCAGACACCGGGATCCCCTACGTTTCGCTGGATGAACTGTTCGCGCAAAGCGACGTCATTTCCCTGCACTGCCCCCTGACAGAGGATACGCGCCACCTGATCAACCGTGACAGCATGGCCAAAATGAAAAAGGGCGTGGTGCTACTCAACACCTCCCGCGGCGCGCTGATCGATGCGGAAGCGCTGCTGGAGAGCATTAAGGCGCGGCACGTGGGCGCGGCCTGTCTGGACGTGTATGAAGAAGAAGCCGACGTGTTCTTCGAAGACTTTTCCGGCCACATTGTGGAAGACGACACGCTGGCGCGGCTGATCTCCATGCCCAACGTCATTGTCACCTCCCATCAGGCGTTTTTAACGGAGGAGGCGCTGAAGAACATTGCGGAAACCACCGTAGACAACCTGACCCGTTTTTTCCGGGACGGCACCTGTGAAAACGAGCTCTGCTACCGCTGCGGCAAAATCGAGCACTGCAAAAAAGAGCGCAGCGGCAAATGCTTCTGAACCGACGAAAAACAAATGAGGAGGATGCACACCATGCATGTGACGAGCGATATCCGTTATGTGGGCGTAAACGACCATCAGGTCGACCTGTTTGAAGGGCAGTATGCCGTCCCGAAGGGCATGTCCTATAATTCCTACGTCATTCTGGATGAAAAGATTGCGGTCATGGACACGGTGGACGCCGCGTTCGGCGACGTCTGGCTGGCGCAGGTGCGCCAGACGCTGGACGGACGCACGCCCGATTATCTGGTGGTACAGCACATGGAGCCGGATCATTCCGCCAACATCGTCCGCTTCATGCAGGCCTACCCTGCAGCCACCGTGGTGTCTTCCCAGAAGGCCTTTGCCATGATGCGCCAGTTCTTTGGCGTTGACTTTGCCGACCGCCGCATCCCGGTCGCCGAAAACGATGTTTTGTCCCTCGGCCGGCATACCCTCCGTTTTCTGACCGCCCCCATGGTGCACTGGCCGGAGGTCATCGTCACCTACGATGAAACGGATCGGGTGCTCTTTTCGGCGGATGGGTTTGGCAAATTTGGCGCGCTGGATGAAGATGAGGACTGGGCGGCGGAGGCTCGCCGGTACTATATCGGCATCGTGGGCAAGTACGGCGCACAGGTGCAGTCCCTGCTCAAAAAAGCGGCAGGGTTAGACATCGCAGTGATCTGCCCGCTGCACGGTCCGGTATTGAAGCAGCCGCTGGACAGGTATCTGAAGCTGTACGACGCCTGGTCGTCCTATAGACCGGAAGAACCCGGCGTGGTCGTCGCCTACGCTTCGGTATACGGCCATACCCGCGAAGCCGCAGAATCCCTCGTCCTGCAGCTGCGCCGCCGGGGCTGCCCGCGGGTGGTTCTCTACGACCTGGCGCGCTGCGACATGGCGCAGGCGGTAGCCGACGCCTTCCGTTATGACAAGCTGGCACTGTGCGCAACCACCTACAACGCGGACGTGTTTCCCTGCATGCGCGCCTTCATCGAGCACCTGACCGAGCGGAACTACCAGCGCCGCACCGTAGGGCTGGTGGAAAACGGTTCATGGGCGCCCATGGCCGCCAAGGTCATGCGCGGTATGCTGGAAGGCAGCAAAAATCTTTCCTTTGCAGAAAACACGGTGCGCATCCTTTCTGCACTGGACGAAAAAAGCCGCGGGCAGATAGACGCGCTGGCCGCAGAACTGTGCAGCGATTACGCCTCCGTTTCGACCGCCGCTCAGCCGCAAAACGATCCTGCCGCGCTGGGACGCATCGGCTACGGACTGTATCTGGTCACCTCCTCCGACGGTCAGAAAGACAACGGTCTCATCGTCAACACCGTGACGCAGGTATCCGAAAATCCCTGCCGTCTGGCCGTGTCTGTCAACAAGCGCAACTATTCCTGTCAGTTGATCCGCGACAGCGGGAAAATGAACGTCCATTGCCTGTCCGTTGACACCCCCTTCCCGTTCATTGAGCGCTTCGGCTTCCACAGCGGACGGGACACGGACAAGTTCGACGGGCTGACCCCGGAGCGTTCTGCCAACGGTCTGGCCGTGCTGCCCGCCTATGCCAACGCCTATCTCTCTCTGCAGGTAGACCAGACGCTGGATCTGGGTTCCCACTGCCTGTTCCTGTGCACCGTGGCGGAGGCCGTAACCCTGTCCGATGCGGCGGGGATGACCTATGACGACTACCGCCAGCGTGTTCGACCCGCGCCCCGGACAGAAGGCAAAAAGGGGTATGTGTGCACGGTATGCGGCTACGTCTATGAAGGGGACTCCCTCCCGGACGACTACATCTGTCCCCTGTGCAAGCACGGCGCGGCGGATTTTGAGCCCGTCGGCTGACGGCTGCCCATCAGGCACCGGTCGTTTTTCGTCTTTTCCAAGCAGCAAACGCCCCGCGTTTTCACGCGGGGCGCTTTTCATGCGATGACTGAGCCGGACCAATTTTTCCGTATGCCTTTCTTTACTTCTTTTCCAGCTTATGAAACGCGTCGATCCATGCGCGGGCGATCAGCTGATTACCGGCGCAGGAGGGATGCACCCCGTCCGGCACCCAGTATGCGGCAGGCTGAACACGGCAGGCTTCGTCAAACATTTCCTGCAGCGGAATGAAGGCCGCGTGGTACTCCTCCGCCAGTTTCCGGGCGATCTCGGCGCGCCTGCACACTTCGTTATAGGCCTCGTCATAGCACCAGTCCAGCGCAGCGCCGTGCAGCAGATAGGCGCCCATCAGGATGAACCGCATTTCAGGAAAACGCGTCAGCGTATCTTCCAGCAGCATACGGTAGACCCGCTCAAACCGCTCCGCATCCACGCCGTTTTCTCCGTCCATCTCGTGCCACACGTCGTTTACGCCAATGAGCAGGCTGAATACATCCGGCTGAAGGTTCCACCCGTCCTTTTTGATGCGGGCGTATACGTCCACAATCCGATTGCCGCTGACGCCGCGGTTCAGAAAGGTATGCTGTCCCGGTTCATCCGCGCTTAACTGCCCGGCCACCATCAGCGCATACCCTTCTCCCAGATGCCATTCCTGCCCCTCACTGCGGTCTGTCCGGCTGGCGTCGGTGATGGAATCACCCTGAAACAGAATTTTCATTATCCGTTCCCTCCGTTGGACGTTTCCTCCGGTATGGGACGGCAGCCGCCCAGAACATCGGGCTTATACACCATGCTGTCCTTTTCCGTGATCGGATGAATGGGCTTGCAGGGCACGCCCGCCGCAAGGGTGCAGGGCGGAATGTCCCGGGTGACCACGCTGCCTGCGCCAATGACGCTTCCCCGGCCGATGGTCACACCGCCGCATACCGTCACGTTGGCGCCCATCCACACATCGTCCTCGATCACCACAGGCTTGGCGTAGCAAAGCCGCTTGGGCGTACCGTTCTCATCCAGCATGAGCCGCCGTTCAGACGGAATAAGAGGATGAATGGGCGTCACGATGGTCACATTGGGGCCAAAGCTCACGTGGTTGCCAATGGTCACCCGCGCATCGTCCTGAATGGTCAGGTTGTAGTTGCCGAAAAAGTGATGTCCGATCACGGTATGGGTACCGTAGTGCACAAAGAGCGGTCCCTGAATGAAGCTGCCCTCGCCGAAGGCCGCCAGCAGCCGCTTCAGTATGTCTGCCCGCTTGTCCACTTCTTCCTCCGTCGTATTGCTGTAGGCGGTGCTGAGCAGATGCGCCCGCTTTTTGATGGCTACCAGTTCCGGTGTGCCGGGTGCAAACAGGGTGCCGGCAAAGATTTTTTCTTCTTCCCGCATGGGTTTATTCCTCCATCAGTTTTTCTATGACAGGCTGCAGGTTCTGCGCGATCTGCCAGAAACCGAGATCTGTGGGATGGTCGCCGTCCACGGAGCATTCGTCCCCGCCGTCCGGCGTAAGTAAGCGTCCATCCAGAAAGAAAATGCGTCTGTCCCCCGCCGAGCGCCGCTTTTCCACGCAGGCCTGCTGAAACGCCCGCTTGGCGTCGCGCTTTTCTCTTTCTTCCTTCACATGCAGTTCCCGCTGCACCAGCATGCGGGACACCAGCAGGATGGGCGTGTCCGGGTGCGCCCGCCTGTAAAGATCCAGAAAGGGATCCAGCGTATCGTACAGTCCCTCGCCGGCGTTTGCTTCATAAGCCATCACAAACAGCGCGGGATCCTTCACCTGCGCTACCAGCTCCGCCACCTCCTTTTCGCCCTTCCCGCTGCCGGAAAAGCCGAAATTGTAGATAGGACGGTTCATACGCCGGGTCAGAATGTTGGTGTACAGCATACCGGGACGGGAAGCGCACCCTCCCTGCGTGATGCTGGTTCCATAGAAAACCACGGGCTTCGCATGGGAAAAGGGCTGCGGCGCAGCAAGGCGCGCTTCCTTCGGCAAGCCGATCATCAACGACTCCACCCCCATGTACAGGGGCAGGTTGAGCACAACGCGCTTCCATTCATCGTCTCTCCCGCGTACGACCTCGCAGGCGTACCCTTCTTCCGACTGCGGGAAGCGGGTCACGCCCTCAAAATGAAAGTCCTCCCCCGGGTACGCCAGATAGCAGTCCATGCCGCACTCGCCCGTGGCCGCAAAGTGATCCATCCCATGACGTCCATTCAGCCTGACCGCCACGGCAATGCGCCGCGCATCCGTCTCAAATGCGATCTGCCCGCCGGTCGTGTGGCGGCACAGGTAGGCTACGCCGGGCGCAGCCTTTTCCAGCATGGGAATGCTGGCCTCCGGGAAACGCTGATACCTTTTCTCCTGCTGAAACCAGTACAGCCCGTCCACCCTGAACGGCGGCTCCTTCGGGTCGTACCACGTCAGGGTCTCCGGCTCCCGGATGGAACGCGCCACCATTCGTTCGTCAATTTCTTTCCACTCCACGTGTGCAAGCCTCCGTTTTTTTCTCAATTCTACACCCAAAGCGGCAAAGAAGCAAGAAAGGATGACAAGAAAAGCGATCAAAAAAGCCGCAGGGAAAACCCTGCGGCAGAAGGTTGAACAAGAACGGTTGAATTACGCTTCCTTCGCCAGCTTCACCAGCTGCGCAAACGCGTCCGCATCGTTGACGGCCAGATCGGCCAGCATCTTGCGGTTCACCTCAATGTTCTGCTTCTTCAGACCATTGATGAAGGTGGAGTAGCTCATGCCGCTGAGCCGGGCGGCGGCGTTGATACGGGTAATCCACAGACGGCGGAAATCCCGCTTGCGCAGCTTGCGGCCGACATAAGCATAACGGAGAGAACGGCGAACCTGTTCAGAGGCGGTACGGTACTGCTTGGACCGCGTGCCGAAATAACCTTTCGCCAGCTTGAGCACCTTGCGGCGCTTCTTATGGGCGTTTACAGCCCTCTTGATGCGTGCCATAACTTCTTTTCCTCCTTAAACCGGCGATAGCTTATTTATAGGGAATGAGCGTGCGGATGGTGGCCGCCTCAGCGTTGTTCTGCAGGGTGCCGCCGTGACGCAGATGACGGATACGCTTGGTGGTCTTCTTGTTCAAAATGTGGTTGGCGTTCATCTTCTTATGCTTTACCTTGCCGGTCTTGGTAAGGGAAAAGCGTTTTGCCGCACCACGATGGGTCTTTTGCTTGGGCATAGGATTTTTCCTCCTTCCGAGTGGTGTTTATTTGTGAGTCAGTTCTGCGCGGGGGCAGGCTCTTTTTTGGGAGCGGGCGCCTTTGCAGCTTTCTCCGTCTTGGGCGCCAGCACCATGAGCATGTGCCGTCCTTCAATGAGGGGACGCCGCTCCACGACGCTGACTTCTTTGGTGCGTTCAATAAAGTCGTTCATGACCTTCAGACCGATCTCGGAATGCGTAATCTGACGGCCGCGGAAACGGATGGACACCTTCACCTTGTTTCCGTCCTGCAGAAACTTGATGGCGTTCCTGGCCTTGACGGCCACGTCGTTTTCCTCAATGGTCGCGGAAAGCTGTACTTCCTTGAGCGCGACGACCTTCTGATTTTTGCGCATTTCCTTCTCGCGTTTAGACTGCTCAAAGCGGTGCTTGTCGTAGTCTATCAGCTTGCACACGGGCGGCACGGCGCCGGGCACGATCTTGACCAGATCCAGTTCCTGCTCCTCAGCCAGCTCAAGCGCCTTTTTCGTAGGCATGACGCCCAGCTGAGCTCCGTCCGCACCGATGACGCGCACTTCGCGGTCACGGATTTCCTCATTGATCATCAGTTCGTTGTTGATGTCCACGCACCTCCATGATGTGCCGGCATATAAAAACCGGCGGATGAAGCCACCCGCCGGAAATCAGCATTTTAAAAGTGCCAATAGCCCGTGCAAAACCATGTTCGCATCGGAGAGAAGCGGGCAGCTTCTGCTTCAAACAGGTTTATTATACCCTTTCCTCCGTTCTTTGTCAACGGCTGCCGCAAATTTTTTTCCGCATTTCTTCGTTTGCTGCGCCGCTTGCTTCATTCGGGCAGCCTCCTTCCGCCCTATTGCCGCGCCTTTTGTTACATTTTATTGAAAGAACCGGAAAGCCCTTGCGAAATGCCGCACGGAGGGGTAAAATATTTTCTGTTATGGATACCATGGATTTTCTGTTTTCAAGGGTTCTCTCTTCCTGGCAGGCCGCCGGTTCTCCCGCCGCCGTTGTACTGGCGCTGTCCGGCGGGGCGGACTCCACGGCGCTCCTGCACGCGCTGCACCGCCTGTCCCGGGAGCAGAAAAGCGCTTTCCGCTTCTGCGCCGTTCACGTACACCACGGTCTGCGTGCAAATGCGGATGCAGACGCTGCGTTCTGCACCGACCTGTGCGACAGGCTGAGCGTGCCCCTGACCGTCGTCCGTCTCCGCCTGCAGGGCGCGTCGGAGGACGAGGCGCGCAGCGCCCGGTATCAGGCGCTGGCGCAGGTATGCGCGCTAAAGAGGATAGAGACCGTTGCGCTGGCGCATCATGAAAAAGATCAGGCGGAAACGCTGCTCATGCGGCTGATGCGCGGCGCCGTTGCCGGGCTTGGCTGCATGCGCGAAATGCAGCGGACGCACATTTCTCCTGCCGGTTCGCTGCGCCTGTGGCGGCCTTTTCTGGGGGTGGATCCCGCCTGTCTGCGCAGTGCTCTGAAGGAGCACGGCTTTCTCTGGCAGGAAGACGAAAGCAACCGCGACCCGCGCTATCTGCGCAATTTCATCCGGCTGTCTCTCCTGCCCCCCATGGAGGCAAAAGCGCCCGGCTGCACATCGCGCATGGCGCAGACGGCCGCCGCACTGGCGGAGCAGCAGGATTTTCTGCGCATGCAGGCCGAGAAACTGCTGGACGGCTGCGCCTGCACCGTGCCCCCCTGTTTCTTCATCGAATGGGCACCCTTCCGCGACGCCCACCCTGCCGTACGCAAAACAGCGCTTCAGGCATTTGCCCGCCGCTGCGGCATGGCCAATGGACTGACGTATGAGCAGACTGTCGCCGCAGACGCCCTTCCGTCCGGAAAAACGTTCAACCTGCCGGGCGGCTGGCGCGCGCTGCGCACCGCCTCGCGGCTGCATCTGGTTCCCCCTGCCGCGGCGGAGGGCGCGCTTCCCGTTCTGACCCTGCTTCCCTTGACCGGCGATCCCGGAGACGGAAAGCGCACGCAGTCCATGCCCCGCGCGCTTTATGACCGATGCGTTCTGCGCTTCGGACGACCCGGTGATTTTATCCGTCCCTTCGGCATGCAGGGCAGAAAATCCATGCAGGACTACTGGACGGATCGCAAGCTGGATCGTCCTTTCCGTCCTTACATGCCCCTTCTTTGTATGGGAAGCGAAGTGATCTGGGTCATCGGCGTGGGCGCAAGCGAAAGGGTGCGTTCTTCCGCATCCGGCGGCGGCAGGGTTCTCCTCCGCTGCGACTCGCGTCTTCCCTGCGACCTGCCTCCGGCTGTCCGATAAGCTTTTATCAAAATAATAACACGCAAAGGAGCAACCGCCATGAACACCAACGCCAAGCTGTATCAGGATCTTGAAAACATTCTGCTCACCCGGGAGCAGATCGCCGCACGCGTCGCGGAGCTGGGTCGTCAGATCACGCAGGATTACGAGGGACACCCCCCCATTGTCATCTGCATCCTCAAGGGCGCGTCCGTATTTTTTTCCGACCTGATCCGCGAGATCGACCTCCCTCTCGCCACGGAATTCATGGCCATTTCCAGCTACGGCGCCAGCACCAAGTCCTCGGGCGTGGTGCAGATCCTGAAGGATCTGGGACGCGATATTTCCGGGCAGGACGTGCTGATCGTGGAAGACATCGTGGACAGTGGGCTTACCCTTTCCTACCTGACCGAACTGCTCAAGACCCGCAACGCCGCATCCGTGCGCATCGCCACCCTGCTCAACAAGCCTGCGCGCCGGAAAATCGAGCTCAACCCCGACTACGTCGGTTTTGAAATTCCCGATGCGTTCGTGGTAGGCTATGGTCTGGACTACGCCGAAAAATACCGCAACCTGCCCGATATCGGCATTCTGGCGCCCCGCATCTATTCCTGAGGTGTAAATTTCCGTTTTTACCCCCGGGAACAATTGCCAAGTTCCATCATTTTGTGATATATTACAAGGTGCAGCGGTTGCACCGAGCAGCCGTACTGCCAAGTCATTTCAGGAGGATCAACCATTGCGTAAGACATCACGCGGCCTGCTGAGCTACATGGTCATGATCGCGGCCTTTATCGTGCTGGCGGTCGTTTTGACCAATATGGGTTCCGGCACTGCCGGCAAACGGATCGAATACCCCAAACTGCTGGAACTGGTCGAAAGCGGCGAGGTGGACCGTGTGGCCATCAGCGGCGTCACGCTGTACGGCCGGCTCAAAAACAGTCTGGTCTCCACGTCGGATTTTCCTGACCGTGGCTACGACTTTGAGACGACCATCGGCAGCGACTTTATCACCACCGTCCGCACCATGACGGCCAAGAAGGCCGACGTTTCCGTGGATCAGGTCAGCGTGGCCGATCTGCCCTTTACGGTGCAGTACGTGGCGCCCACCGTCACCCCCTGGTATATCCAGATTCTCCCCTACCTCATCCCCACCGTTCTGCTGATTGTCTTCTGGCTGTATATGATGCGCCAGCAGGCAGGTGGCGGCGGCAAGGTGATGAACTTCGGCAAATCCCGCGCCAATATGATCGACCCCAGCAAAAATAAATATACCTTTGCCGACGTGGCTGGCGCGGAGGAGGAAAAGGAAGAGCTGCGGGAAATCGTGGACTTCCTGAAAAACCCCAAGGCCTATTCCGATCTGGGCGCTCGCATTCCCAAGGGCGTTCTGCTCATGGGACCTCCCGGCACCGGTAAAACGCTGCTTGCAAAGGCCATTGCAGGCGAGGCCAACGTACCCTTCTTTTCCATCAGCGGTTCGGACTTTGTGGAAATGTTTGTCGGTGTGGGTGCAAGCCGTGTTCGCGACCTGTTTGAGCAGGCGAAGCGCAACGCGCCCAGCATTGTGTTTATCGATGAAATCGACGCAGTCGGCCGGCACCGCGGCGCAGGTCTGGGCGGCGGTCATGACGAACGCGAGCAGACGCTGAACCAGCTGCTGGTGGAAATGGACGGCTTCACCTCGAACGAAGGGGTCATCGTGCTGGCCGCCACCAACCGGAAGGACATTCTGGATCCCGCCCTGCTCCGCCCCGGCCGGTTCGACCGTCAGGTCACCGTCAACTATCCCGACGTGAACGGTCGTACCGCCATTTTGAAGGTGCATGCCAAGGGCAAGCCCATGGCGGCTGACGTGGATCTGGACAACATTGCCAAGCGTACGCCCTTTGCCACCGGCGCAGATCTGGAAAACGTGATGAATGAAGCGGCCATCACCGCCGTACGTCATCGTGAAAAATCCATCACGCAAAACGACCTGATTGAGGCGGTCGAGCGTATTCAGATGGGTCCCGAAAAGCGGAGCCACAAGGTGCTGGAGGAGGATAAACGCATTACCGCTTTCCATGAAGCGGGTCACGCGATCGTAGGCCATTTCCTCCCCCTGTGCGACGACATCCACATGGTCACCGTTGTTCCCCGCGGCAGCGCGGCCGGGCTGACCCTCGCCCTGCCCGAAAAGGAATTTGACCATGAGGGAAAGCAGAAGCTTTTGCAGACCATCGCCATGACGCTGGGCGGCCGTGCTGCGGAAAGTCTGACGCAGGAGGACGTGTGCACCGGCGCGGTGAGCGACCTGAAGCGCGCCACCGAGATCGCCCATGCCATGGTGACAAAATTCGGCATGAGCGAAAAGCTGGGCAGCATGTACCTCAGCAGCGATCAGGAGGTGTTCGTGGGCATGGAATTCGGTCAGACCCGGGCTTACAGCGAAGCCACCGCCGGCCTGATCGATCAGGAAGTGCGCGCCATTCTGGACAGCTGCTACCGTCAGGCGCTGGACATTCTGCGCCAGCACATGGACAAACTGAGCGGGCTGGCACAGCTGCTCATTGAAAAGGAAACGGTATCCCGCGAAGAATTTGTGCAATTCATGAATGCAGCTCAACCCGCGCCCGAGACCGGCACGGAGAACGCATAATGCTGCGCTGCGATCTGCATGTGCATACCACGGCCTCCGACGGTGTTTTTCCGCCGGAGGACGTGGTATTTATGGCCCGCCGTACCGGGCTGCAGGTGATGGCCATTACCGATCATGACACCATAGCGGGTCTGCCGGCTGCCCGTCGGGCCGCCGAAGCAGCGCCCGGCCTTCGCCTGATCGAAGGAACGGAAATCAGCGCGGGCGCCGACCGCGACATACACATTTTAGGATACGGAGCGTCTCTCGATCACCCCTCCGTTCGGGCATTTTTTGCACAGATGCAGGAGGAACGCAGGGAACGTGCACATCAGATGCTGTCTCAATTGAAAGAAAATGGGTATTTTCTTAACGAGGACGCTCTTTTTGCCGATACGAAGGGCAGCATAGGCCGCCCTCACGTCGCCCGGGCGCTGGTGGACAAAGGCTACGTACAAAGCGTGCCGGAGGCATTTGAACGGTTGATCGGCAAGGGCTGCGTGGGGTACGTGCCGCCCCGCAGGGAGCTTTCTCCCGCCCATGTCATCCGCATGTTCCGGGATGCCGGGTGCGTCCCCGTGGCCGCCCATCCGGCGATGCTGCCGTGGACGGGCAGTGCCCTTCTCCCCATGCTGCGTGCATGGAAGGATGCAGGGCTGATGGGGCTGGAGGTTTACCACCCCTGCCAGCGCGGCGACTTTGACCGTTGGCGGCGTCTGGCCGATTCCATGGATCTTATTCCCACCGGCGGCAGTGATTTTCACGCGCTGAATACGCAGGACGGTCCGTTAGGCGGCACTGCCGACGACTGGGTCACCGCCGAAGACGACGCAGGCCGTCTTTTATCCGCACTGCACAGCCATTGACTGTCAAACCGCCCATCAAGGAGAAACCAAGGATGTATCAGCAAGGTTATCATGCGCCCTATCAGGCACCCGCTCCGCGGCAAACCCGGCCGCAATCTTCGCGCAAACGCAAAAAGCACCCGTTTCTGCGTCTTGTTTTCATACTCTGCCTGATTGCGCTGACCGTCTTTGGCGCTTATTATCTGAAAGTTTATCTGGAAGTAAAGCCGTACGAAAGCGTATATCTGGACAATATTTATGTAGACGGTATTTCGCTGGGCGGTCTGACGCCGGACGAGGCGGCGCGTCAGGTGATCGAGCACATTCAGCAGCGCCAGCAAAGCTGGTCACTGGCGCTCAAATACGGCGATCATACCTATTACACCCTCACCTACGACACCATGGGCATCCACACGGACACCGCGCAGGCGCTTTCCACCCTGCAGCAGGCACTGCAGCTTGGACATACCGGCTCCACGTTTGACCGCAAGCGCGATCTGGACGCGCTGCGGCAGAATCCCTACAAAGCCTACACCACCCAGAGCGAAATGACGGATCAGCAGCTGGACAGCATCCTGTCGCAGATCGCGCAGGACATGTACCGGGCGCCATCGGACGCCTATCTCGTCTCCTTCAACCCGGACGCTGACGACCCGTTCACCATTCAGAATGAGACCTACGGTCAACAGCTGAACACCCAGCAGGTCAAGGAGCAGGTGCTCGAATATGTCGCTAACGGCACGTCCGGTAGCCTGTCACTGATCCCCGATGTGCTCTCCCCTTCCGTAACCGCTAAGGATGTACGCGGCACCGTGGCCCTGCTGGGAACCGGCATTACACCGGTTTCCAAAACGAGCGAGGAAAACCGCACCAACAACATCCGGGTGGCTTTCTCCCGCTACAACGGTCTGGTTATCGAAAACGGAAAACGGGTCAGTTTTAACAGCATCGTGGGTGAACGGACGGCAGCCAATGGCTTTTATACCGCCGAGGAGTACGTTTCCGGCGACCTGGTCACAGGCATCGGCGGCGGCGTATGTCAGGCCAGTTCCACCATTTACATGGCTGCGCTGACCTCCAACCTGAAAATCAACGACCGCAAGCCCCATTCCGACCCTGTTTCCTATCTGACCTTTGGACAGGATGCGACCGTATACTGGATGGGCAGCCGGCGGATCGATTTTGCCTTCACCAACACGTCCGGCGGGAACCTTTACATTACCGCACATGTGGAAAAGCTGAAGAACAACACATATCAGTGTGTGGTCAGGATGTACGGTCTCTCGCTGGGTGAGGGCGTATCCTATCAGCTGGATACCCGTACCATTGAGACGCTGACCGCTCCTGTCAACGCAGAATATGTCAAGGACAAGAACCACGAGTACGTAACCTACACGGACGAGGAAAAGCTGGTGCGCAAGGCACGGGACGGTTTTGTCAACGAAACCTATCTGCAGCGCTGGGAAAACGGCAATCTGGTTTCCGAAACGCTGGTCAGCCGCGATACCTGCCAGGCACGTGCAGCAAAATACTACGTGGGAACCGTCGCCCGTTAAAGCATTTTCCAGAAACCCGTTTCATTCCAAACGAATGAAACGGGTTTTATTTGTTCAAATACGAGCAATCAGCTTGACGGCACACATGTGGGCGTACTTCCTCCTCACGTACGCGCCTCAAAGCTTCCACAGACACCCGGCTCATGCTACGTTATCAGCGTAGCTTGTGTCCTATTCCATCAGAATACTCCTTATTACCGCGTGTCTCCTTTTTCATTGCCAGCATATTCCTTTCCATTTAAAAAGGGCGTAAAAACCCGTCACTTCTTATTCCTGCCTCTCCACACTGCTTTAAAATTTGCACCGACTTCTCCGCAAACTCAACAGATCCTCTTCCTATCTGACAATAACCGAAATACTCGTTTTTCAGTGATACATTTCCATTTATGTTTGTCATGCCGGTTTCTTTCTGGCATAGTTTTTCGTTGCCCCGTCTGTACTACTTCACGCTCAGGGCTTTTTCACACATAGAAGATAAAATGTGAAAAAGCGACGTTCCGAAAGGAACGCCGCTTTGAATGCTTTGATTCGAATTACCGCTGCAGGATGGTTTCTTCTGTATCCTTGTCGAAGAAGTGCAGACGGGAGGTATCCATGACCACCTTGATGTCGTCGCCGGTGCGGGTCTTGGTACGGGGATCCACGCGGGCAATGATGCTTTCTTCCTTACCGCTGGTGGTGAAGTACAGGTAGGTTTCGGAACCCATCAGCTCGGTCACTTCCACGTGCACATCGATGGTGGCTTCGGGGTTGGCCGCAATGTCTTCGTCCGCATCGCTGATGTTTTCAGGCCGGATGCCCATGACGACGTCCTTGCCGATGTAGCTTTCGTCGGTCAGCTTGTCGATCTTGGACTGGGGCACGGTGATCTTGTTGTCGCCAAAGATGGCCACGACCTTGCCGTTTTCCTTTTCCAGCTTGACATCGAAGAAGTTCATCTGGGGGCTGCCGATGAAGCCGGCCACGAACTTGTTGTGGGGATAATCGTAGTTGTTCTGGGGAGTATCCACCTGCTGGATGAAACCATCCTTCATGATAACGATACGGGAACCCATGGTCATGGCCTCGGTCTGGTCATGGGTCACGTAAATGAAGGTGGTCTGCAGACGCTGATGCAGCTTGGTGATTTCAGTACGCATGGCAACACGCAGCTTGGCATCCAGGTTGGACAGCGGTTCGTCCATCAGGAAGACCTTGGGTTCACGCACGATGGCACGACCCAGTGCAACGCGCTGACGCTGACCACCGGACAGCGCCTTGGGCTTACGGTTGAGCAGATAGCCGATGTCCAGAATGCGGGCGGCTTCTTCCACGCGGCGCTTGATTTCATCCTTGGGGGTCTTGCGCAGCTTCAGACCGAAGGCCATGTTGTCATACACGGTCATGTGGGGATACAGCGCGTAGTTCTGGAACACCATGGCGATATCGCGATCCTTGGGCGCCACGTCGTTGACCAGCTTGTCGCCGATGTACAGTTCACCGTCGGAAATTTCTTCCAGACCGGCGACCATGCGCAGGGTGGTGGACTTACCGCAGCCGGAAGGACCGACCAGAACGATAAATTCCTTGTCCTGAATGTCCAGGGTGAAATCACTTACAGCCGTCACGCCGCCGGCATAAACCTTATAGATATGCTGAAGAGATACGCTAGACATGAGATAATCCTCCTTTGATTTCGGCAGTCAGGAACACAGCATTCCCTCTTTCAGAGAACCGTCCCTTTCCACATCGTGGTTTTATTATACATTTTTTGCGCCCCGTTGGATAGTGCCAAACTTCCACAAATATTCTCAGTTTTGTTTGTGCAATTGCTGTATTTTTCGGCAGGTTTTAAACCAGTAGCCCGAAAGCATTGACATCCGACGCCTTTTTCAGCATAATATGTGCACAAGCAGAAGCAGGGAGGCGTTTTTTCATGCGCGATGATCGGGTGCTTCGTCTGGCACAGATGCTCTCGTCTGCGCGCTGCGCTGTTTTTTTCGGCGGCGCAGGCGTATCGACCGAAAGCGGTATTCCGGACTTTCGCAGCGTTGACGGATTATACCATAGCCAGTGGGACGCGCCGCCGGAAACCATTCTGAGCCACAGCTATTTCACCAGAAGGCCGGAACAGTTTTTCCGCTTTTACCGGGAAAAGATGCTTTTCCCGAACGCCCGTCCCAACCCGGCGCACCTGACGCTTGCCCGGCTGGAAAGCATGGGAAAGCTTCGCGCCGTCGTCACGCAGAACATCGACGGTCTTCATCAGGCGGCCGGCAGCCAACAGGTGATCGAACTGCACGGTTCGGTACACCGCAACCACTGCATGAGCTGCGGCGCGTTTTATGACCTCGGCTTCATATTAAAGAGCAGCGGCATTCCCCGCTGCTCCAGATGCGGCGGCATTGTCAAGCCGGACGTGGTGCTCTATGAAGAAGCCTTGCCGGAAGCGGCGGTGGAGGCGGCCTGCGATCACCTGAACAGCGCCGACCTGGTGATCATCGGCGGCACCTCCCTGTCCGTTTACCCGGCTGCCGCCTTTGTTCAGTCCTGCCCGGGCGAGAAGGTCATCATCAACCGTTCCCCCACCCCGATGGATCAGACCGCCGCACTGTGCATCGACCGCCCCATCGGTCAGGTGCTGGCCGAATGCCTGCCGAACGTACGCTAATCCGCCGTTTACATGCCGTGTTCCCGCAGGTGGCGCATCAGTTCGTCCACCGTGGTGAAACACAGTCCCGTCACCGTATCGGCGCAGCCGTAGTAAATGGCGATGCGTCCGGTTTCCGCGTCCGCGAGCGCAGCGCAGGGGAAGGTGACGCCGGGCACGTCGCCGGCCAGTTCGTAAATTTCCTCCGGGCCCAGCAGATACCACCCGCTGCGCGCCTTCACCTTCCACGGCTCATCCAGATCCAGCAGCGCCACGCCGAAGCGATACACAAAACCGTTGCAGGTGTTGATGACGCCGTGATAGATCAGCAGCCAGCCTTCATCCGTCTCAATAGGGCAGGGTCCGGGGCCTACTTTTTTATTCTGCCAGCCTTCGCCCGTTCCGAACACGAAGCGGTGCTTGCCCCAGTAGGTCAGATCCTTGCTGCGGGAGAGAAAAATATCGCCGAAGGGGGTGTGTCCCGTGTCAGACGGCCGGGAGAGCATCATATACTCGCCGCCGATCTTCCGGGGAAAGAGCACGCCGTTGCGGTTGTAGGGCAGGAAAATGTTTTCCATCTGGTGAAAGGTCTCAAAATCCTCCGTCCAGCCAAGGCCGATGGTGGGACCGTGATAACCGTTGCACCAGGAAATGTAGTATTTTCCGTCCAGCAGACACACCCGGGGATCATAGCGGTATTCCACCTTCGTCACATCCGGATCCCCTTCAAACACGATGGGCTGATCGGAGATTTTCCAGTGGATGCCGTCCGGGGAAAAGCCGGCGTAAATATTCATGTTGATGTTTCGGTCGTCGCAGCGGAACACGCCGGCAAACCCGTCGCGGAAGGGCACCACAGCGCTGTTGAAGATGCTGTTGCTCACCGCGGTGTCATGACGGCCGATGATGGGGTTTTTGTCGTAACGCCAGACGGCGTCCCGGCAGCCTGCCGGTTTATCCTGCCACGGAATGTTGGGCAGCGCGGCCCCGATTATTCTGCTCATGGTTGCAGCCTCCTTCAGTCAGAAAGATGAATGGATGGATGTCTCCTATTCTTTTGCTATTATACCATGTCCGCCATAAAAAGCAATCGTTGACTTTTTACATTCTTTCTGCTATAAATGAAAAGGATATGTTTATTTTGTGACGAATGTATCTACTGACACAAAAAAGCGTATTGAAAGGTGATCGCTATGGTAAAGAAGCAGAAAAAAGACGCTTACACCCGGCTGATCCATGCGACCGTGATCCTGCTGGTATTGGCCATTGTATTTGCCACCGGCTACCTTCTTCTCAACCGCTATCAGCAGAGCGAACTGAAGCGGCTGCAGGACGAAGCCGCGCTCAAAAATGAAGAATTGACCGCCCAGCACAATCAGGCCGTGGCGGAATTTGACGCCGCCCAGCAGATGGGCGAAAACCTTGCCTGGCCCTCCCCCGCCGCCTCCGGCTGGGACGTGGTGGACGTGAGCCAGTTCCCCCTGACCACCGTCAGGGAGATCACCGCCAGCCGCCAGACGCTGCTGGAGGGCGGCATGATGCTCGTCAACCGCTGGCACGAGCTGCCCGGCGATTTTCCGGAGAGCGACGTGGTCTCCATCAGTTCCGTGGACAGGAGCATCCCGGTGAAGGACTCCAGCGTCAAGCTGTTCCCCGTGGCCATCGAGGCGCTCAGCGAAATGCTCAAGGCCGCCAAGGACGAGGCGGGGCTTGAGGGCTACGTCATTCAGGAAGGGTACCGCACCATGGCGACCCAGACCGCTTACTTTGACGACGCGAAGAAGAACTACGAGAACAAGTATTCCGGCGACGCGCTCATCGAGCAGGTCAGCAAAACGGTCAGCTACCCGGGTACCAGCGAATATCAGTCCGGCTTCGCCTTCAATGTGGATCGCTGGCGCAGCGGCGACAAAGAATTCAACGCCGCCAAGTTCTCCACCACCGAGCACAGCGACTGGCTGGTGGCAAACAGCTGGCGCTACGGCTATGTTTTCCGTTTTCCCGTGGCCGGCTACCCCAACAGCACGGTATCGGAAAAGTCCTTTAAAACTGGTCAGAGCAGCCACCTGATGATCTACCGCTACGTAGGCAAGGCCAACGCTGTCGTCATGCACACGCTGGACATGTGCATGGAAGAATATCTGGAATATCTTGCGCAGCATCCCCATCTGGCGGTGTATGAAGATGGTGTGCTGAAATATGAGATCCTGCGCGTCTCCGGCGGCGACACCGCTGCCGACGTGCAGCTGCAGGTGACCCAGACGGCGCAGTCTTACACGGTGTCCACCGATAATATGGGCGGCATCGTCATCACCATGAGTTACTGATTTTTCATCATTGGAGGGTACCCAGATGAGCGAAGTATTTCATCCCACTTTTACCATTACGCTGGAAAACGGCGGTCAGATGACCGGCGAACTCTACCCCGAGTACGCGCCCCAGTCCGTCGGCAACTTTGCCGCGCTGGCCAACAGCGGCTTCTATGACGGTCTGACCTTTCACCGCGTCATTCCCGGGTTTATGATTCAGGGCGGCTGCCCCAACGGAAACGGCATGGGCGGCCCCGGCTACAGCATCAAGGGCGAATTCATGCAAAACGGTGTGGCCAATCCGCTGCGTCACACCTACGGCGTGCTGAGCATGGCCCGTTCCATGATGCCCGACAGCGCCGGCTCCCAGTTTTTCATCATGGTCAGCAACGCGCCCCATCTGGACGGCGCGTACGCCGCCTTCGGCAAGGTGCTCACCGGCATGGAGCACGCCGACAAGGTAGTGTCCGTGCGCCGTGACCGCATGGATAAGCCGCTGGAGCCGCAGGTCATCAAGTCCATTCGGGTGGACACGCAGGGGCACACCTATCCCTTCGAGCAGTGCTGACATGGCAAGGCTGGAAAACGACCGTCCCTACACGCTGAAAATTGCCGGCCGCGCCTATACGGTGCGCAGCGCTGATGCACAGGAGCACGTGTTCCGCGTGGCGGTCTATACGGATCGCAAAATCAGCGAGACCCTGCGCAGCGGCTTTGTCAACCGGGAGGACGCTGCCATCATCAGCGCTCTTTCCATTGCAGACGAACTTTTTCGCGCGCAGGATGACAATACGCGTCTGCGCCGGGAGTTGTGGCAGCTGAAAAACGCCTGTAAGGACATCGAAGCAAAATAGAACAGCAGCGGAAACAGCCGTCGGAAGGGCTGTCCCGCCGTAAAAAGGTGGTTGCCCTCGGACAACCGCCTTTTATTTACCCCCTTCTTCGCCTGTCTGCGAACTGTAAACAAAATTTGAATTCTTATCCAAGCGCTTGCTTTTTTCGCGTTTGGATGTAAACTGATTTCGGAGGAATGATCATGAACGAACGGGCACTGAGCGTGCTGGAATTTACCAAGGTGCGCGCCATGCTGGCCGCCTATGCGGTCAGCGATGCCGGCAAGGCCGCGTGCATGCAGCTTGTCCCCATGAGCGCCCTGAACGACGTCGTCGCCGCGCAGGATGAAACAGAGGAAGCGACGGTCGTTTTGAATTATCAGGGGGCCAACCCCATGCTGCCCTTCAGCGACCTGAGCGACACGCTGGCGCGGGCAGAGAAGGGCGCTACCCTCTCCCCCAAAGCGCTTCTGACGGTGGCGGATACCCTTCGCGCAGCGCGAGGTGTGCGTGCGGCGCTGGTCACCGACCGGGATAATACGCCCCGCATTACCGCGGCCGCTTCTCTTTTGCAGCCGCTCCGGCTGCTGGAGCAGGATATCACGCTGGCCATTCTCAGCGAGGAAGAAATTGCCGATCAGGCCAGCCCCGCGCTGGCGGACATCCGCCGCCATATCCGTCAGACAAACGACCGGGTGCGGGAAAAACTGAACGCCATGGCGCATGGCGCAGCCTTCTCCAAATACCTGATGGAGCCCATCGTCACCGTACGGAACGGCCGTTATGTACTGCCTGTCAAGCAGGAATACCGTCAGCAGGTGCCGGGGCTGGTGCATGACCAGTCTTCTACCGGCGCGACCCTCTTTGTGGAGCCGCTGGCCGTCGTGGAAATGGGCAACGAATTAAAGGAATGGCACATGAAGGAGCAGGCGGAAATCGAACGCATTCTTTCCGCGCTGTCCGCGCAGGTAGGCGCGTACGCGCCGCAGCTGGCGCAAAACGTGGCGGTGCTGGCGCGGCTGGACTTCATTTTTGCCAAGGGCATGCTGGCGCGCGAGACCAACGCCGTACAGCCGAAAATGAACGAAAAGGGCTACATTCGCCTGAACCGTGCGCGCCACCCGCTGATCGACCCGGAAAAGGTGGTGCCCTCTACCCTGTGGCTGGGGGATGCCTTCACCACGCTGGTCATTACCGGTCCCAACACGGGCGGCAAAACGGTCACGCTGAAAACCGTCGGGCTGATGACCCTGATGGCGCAGGCAGGTCTGCATGTTCCCGCCGCCCTCGGCACGGAGCTTTCCACCTTCCGGGAAGTGTTTGCGGATATCGGCGACGAACAGTCCATCGAGCAGTCCCTGTCCACCTTTTCCTCCCATATGAAAAACATCGTGTCCATGATGGCGCAGGTTACTCCCCGTGATCTGGCGCTGTTTGACGAGCTGGGCGCCGGTACGGATCCCACCGAGGGGGCGGCGCTGGCGCAGGCCATTCTGGCGGCGCTGAACCGTCAGGGCGTGCGCACCGTCGCCACGACCCACTACAGCGAACTGAAGGCTTACGCGCTGACAACCCCCGGCGTGGAAAATGCCAGCGTGGAATTTGACGTGGCGACCCTTCGCCCCACCTACCGGCTCTCCATCGGGGTACCGGGCAAGTCCAACGCATTTGAAATATCCCGTCGTCTCGGTCTGTCCGACGAGCTGATCGACGACGCAAAGGCACTGCTCAGTCACGACGAGGTACGCTTCGAAGACGTGATCGCCAACGCAGAATATCACCGTCAGGTGGCCGAAAAGGAGCGTCAGCTTGCAGAGGAAGCGCGTCAGGAAACCGTACAGCTCCGTCAGGAAGCGGAAAAGCTGTACAAGGAAATGGAAGAAAAAAAGGCGAACTACGATCGCAAGGCACGTGACGACGCCCGGCGGGTGCTGGAAAAAGCGCGCCGCGAGGCGGAAAGCGTACTGAGCGAGTTGAAGCGCCTGAAATCTTCCGCCGCAACCGGCGATGCAGCCGCCCTCCGCCGGCAGCTGGATAAAAACATCGATGCCCTTTCCGAGGGGCTGGGTACGCCCGCCAAAAACACCGCCGTTCCCAAGCAGCTCAGGCTGGGCGACACGGTGGACGTGGTCAGTCTGAACGCACGGGGCACCGTTTTGTCCCTGCCCGACGCCAAAGGCGAAGTACAATTGCAGGTGGGCATCATGAAAATGAAGGCCAGGCTGAGCGATCTGCGCCTTGTGGAAGAAGCGAAAAAGAAGCCTGCCCGCTCGACCGTCCATGCGGACACAGGCGCGGCGACCCGCAGCATTTCTCTTTCCTGCGACGTGCGCGGCATGAACCTGGAGGAAGCGCTGTGCGCCGTGGAGCAGTATCTGGATCAGGCGGTGCTCTCCGGCCTGCACGAGGTGACCATTGTGCACGGCAAGGGCACCGGCATCCTCCGCAGCGGCATTCAGAAGGCGCTGCGCCATTACCCCCATGTAAAAAGCTGCAGACTGGGCGTTTACGGCGAAGGCGAGGACGGCGTCACCGTCGTCACACTGGATTAAGGAGGCAGACATCTGATGGTCAAGGAAAAACAGCGTATTCTGATCGTGGACGACGATCCCAACATCGCCCAGCTGATCAAGCTCTATCTGGAAAAAGAAGGCTACGATGTGACCGTATGCGACCGGGGCGACACCGCCCTTTCCGCCTTCAAACAGAATCCGCCCAGTCTGGTGCTGCTGGACGTGATGCTGCCGGGCATGGACGGTTATCAGGTTTGCCGCGCTATCCGACAGGACAGCACGGTGCCCATCATCATGCTGACCGCCAAGGACGAAACCTTTGACAAGGTGCTGGGGCTGGAATTGGGGGCGGACGACTACATGACCAAGCCCTTTGAAAACAAGGAGCTGGTCGCCCGGGTCAAGGCGGTGCTGCGCCGAGCCGCGCCGGAGGAGGCCGCCGACAAGACCCTTTCCTTCCCCGGCCTGACCATCAGCCTGGATCAGTATCAGGCAGTTTACGACGGTCAGCCGCTGGAAATGCCTCCCAAGGAATTAGAGGTGCTTTATTTTCTGGCTTCCCACAAAAACCGGGTTTTTACCCGGGAGCAGCTGCTGGAGCAGGTGTGGGGCTTCGACTTTTTCGGCGACAGCCGCACCGTGGACGTGCACGTCAAGCGTCTGCGCGAAAAGCTGGCGGGCTGTGAGGAAAAATTTGGCTGGCAGATCCGTACCGTCTGGGGCGTCGGCTACAAATTCGAGGTGAAATGACGCCATGAAACGGGGCAGTCTGTTCACCCGCCTGCTGACCGCCTTTCTGGCGGTCATTCTGGCGTGCGTAGGCGTTTTATACGTACTCATTTACACGCAGATGCGTTCCAGCCGCATTGACAGCCGCATTCAGGCGCTGAAATCTCAGGCGCGGGACGTGGCGTATCTGTCCAGCCGCCTGCAAAGCGACAAACTGAATCTGTCCCTGTCCGCGGCAGCCGCCACCAAGGACTACCTGTACTGGAAAAGCAGCCGCATCTACGACCAGTACGGTGCCTATACGCTGGTCGTGGAGAGAACAGGACGCACCACCGCCTATTATCTGGAAAGCGCCATGCAGGACAAAAGCCTGCGGCAAATGCCCGGCACGGAGGAGATGACCTCCTACCTCGACCGTGCCGTTCAAGGCGAGGAAATTACCGTGACGACGCAAAGCGCAAGCGGCCCGCTCTTTACAGTCATCGTTCCCTGCGTGCAGTTCAACCAGTTGACCAACCAGAATACCGTGATCGGCATCGTCATGATCCAGACCGCCGCCCAGACGATCCATGCAGTGTACCGGGATCTGATCTGGCAGGTGGCGCTGGTCGCCCTCGGCGTATTCGTGCTGGCGGGGGTCTGCGCTTTTTTCCTCACCCGGCAGATGACGCAGCCGCTCTCCGCCATGTCCAGCGCCGCGCAGCAGATGGCGCGGGGGGATTTTTCCGCCCGCGCGCCGGAGGCCGGCAGCGCGGAAATACGCGAGCTGGCCGTCACCTTCAACGGCATGGCGCAGCAGCTGAGCACACTGGAAAACTCACGGCGCGACTTTGTCGCCAACGTATCCCATGAGCTGCGCTCCCCCATCACCAGTATTCAGGGCTTTGCGCAGGGCATTCTGGATGGCACCGTCCCGGAGGAAGACAGGGAAAAATATCTGCGCATCATCGTTGATGAAACGCACCGTCTCAGCAAGCTCATCGGCGGTCTGCTGAACCTTTCCCGCATGGAAAATGACACCGTACAGCTGGCCAAAACCGTTTTTGATGTGAATGAAATGGTGCGGCGCGTTCTTATCGCCCGGATGAACCAGATCGACGACAAGCAGCTGAACATTGAGGCCAACCTGCAGGAGGAGCCCTGCTATGTGCTGGCCGATGCAGATCAGATCGAGCAGGTCATCATCAATCTGGTGGACAACGCCGTCAAGTTTACCCCCGAAGAGGGCGTTCTGACCCTCTCCACCCGCACGGAGGGCGGCACCGTCTACCTGCGGGTCAAGGACAACGGGGTCGGTATTTTGCCGCAGGATGCGCCCCACATTTTCGACCGCTTCTACAAAGCGGACAAAGCTCACACCGTAGGCAAGGGAACGGGGCTCGGCCTGGCCATCTGCCGCATCATCATGGAAAAGCACGGTCAAAGCATCCGTCTGGTGTCCGGCGAGGGCGGTGCGGAATTTGAAATCACGCTGGAAAAAAGCGATCCACCGGAGGAACGGCGGCATGCAGACGACGGCTTACGCAAAGATTAACTGGGCGCTGAACCTGACGGGCAAACGCCCGGACGGCTATCATCTGCTCAACATGCTCATGCAGCCCATCGCGCTGCATGACGACCTGACGCTGACCCCGCGTACGGACGGGCGGATCAGGCTGACGCTGGAAGGCGCGCCGGGGCTGGCCGCAGATGAGACCAATCTGGCCTGCCGCGCCGCCTCCGCCCTCCGAAGCGCAGTCAGAGACGCCGCGCTGGGCGTGGATATTCATCTGGTCAAACGCATTCCTTCCGGCGCAGGGCTCGGAGGCGGAAGCGCCGACGCTGCCGCCGTGCTTCATGGGCTGAACCGGCTGTGGGATCTGGGGTTGACAGACGAATACCTGCAGGCCATAGGGCTGACGCTGGGAGCGGACGTCCCCTTCTGTGTGTACGGCCGCCCCGCACAGGTCACCGGCATCGGCGAGGTGATCTCCCCCCTTCCCATGGCGCGCTCCTTTCCGCTGGTGCTTCTGCATCCCTGTGCGCCTCTCCCCACCCGGCAGGTGTTTGAAACGGCGGATACCGTGGCTTTTGCCGTCCCTGCGGACATCGAACAAGCCCGCAGCGCTTTCGCATCGGGGCAGCCGTCAGGCATTGCCGCCCATTGCCGCAACATGCTTCAGCCTGCGGCGGCGCTTTTGCGTCCCGAACTGCCCGGAGCGCTTTGCGACCTGACGGCAGCGGGAGCGTTTCTTGCCATGATGACCGGTTCAGGCTCTGTTGTGTTCGGCGCTTTCGAAACCGACGCGCTGGCGGACGCCGCCTGCAAGCGGCTGTCCGAAACGTATCCCGTCTGTATTCGAACCCATACCCTTCCCGGCTGATCCGTATATTTTTCCCGTAACATACGCACACTGTTTCCGAAAGGAGACGGTATGCGTTCTTTTTTTCGATTGACGGTCTGCCTGCTGGCGCTGGCTCTTTTTCTCACCGGCACCGCGCAGGGAGAAAAAGCTGCCTGCTTTGGCTATGTGCGCATCGTATCCGGCGACCCCTCCCCTGAAGCGCAGATGCAGAAACACGCGCTGCGTGCGCGTCTGAATGAACTCATGGCTCGGCGTTCCACACCCACGGTGCAGGAACTGCGTCTCCATCTCGCCGCCACCTTTCCCTGCACGGTGCAGATACGTCCATGGCGGCCGGAGACTGAAATGCCCGTCCGCCCTACCCTGTATATACAGCTGGGACACGGAGGCGGCCCCAACTGGTGGGGCGTACTGTGCGGGGACACCCTGTCCGCCATGCTGGAAAGCCGACAAAAAAGCGCCGGTCAGACCGGCGCAGAAAATCACAAGACCCTTTTTGACTGGTGGCAAAAGCTTCTCAGCTTATTGGGGCTGGCTGAGCCAGTCCTGTAAATTGGTCAGGTGCGTCAGGAGCAGCGTCCGTGCATCCAGCGTCGAACTTGCCGCCGTCTGCGTCAGGTTCTCGATGTTGTCAATATCGCTGTACAGCGCGGTGAACGCTTCGACCGGCGCCAGCCTGCCGCCCTCTCCCCACAGAGACACGCTCATCTGATTAAACTGCTCCATGGCGTACACATACTGGCGAATCAGCGCCAGCCGGGCGGAGGTGCCCGAGTTGACGACGCTGGACATTTTGTTCACCTGCTCAATGGCAGCGGAGACGCTGCTCATCATCCGCTGGGAAAGCTGGGCGGCGGTCTTCTGTTCAAACACACGGGTGCGGACCACCATGACGGTCAAAACGATGCACCCGATCAGCAGCAAAACCATCACGGCCGCCAGAATTCTGCGCACTTTGGGCGTAAAAGGCGACGAAGCGCCGTTCATTCCGCTGGAATAATGGTACATTTTTTCACATCCTTCGTCTCGTTGATCGCAAATAACCATATACGGTTAGCTTACACCCATTGATTATACCACAGAAACGCCCGTTCGTAAAGTAAACGTGCAAAAGCTCTCTTTCGTTCCATTTACTTTTACAATTTGTTCATCCCTTTTCCATACGCGCCGTGTTATAATAGGCTTGCCGTATGAAACGTACGAGCCTGCGCTGCGCGCTTTTGCGAAAGGAGAAGCCCCATGATCGAGATGACCCATATCAGCAAATGCTTTGGCCGGCATAACGCGCTGACGGACGTGAACCTGTCCGTTCCCAAAGGGCAGGTGCTGGGGCTGTTGGGACAAAACGGCGCGGGCAAAAGCACCATCATGAACATTCTGACCGGGTGCCTCCCACCGACGGAAGGTCAGGTCGTGCTGGGCGGTCAGGACATGCTGCTGTTTCCCCATCAGGCCAAACAGATGATCGGCTATCTGCCCGAAGCCGCTCCCCTTTATGAGGAAATGACCGTCCGCTCCTTTCTCACCTTTTCCGCCCGCCTCAAGTGCGTGGTGGAAAAAGCCATTCCGGGACATGTGGAGGAAGTTGCCGAACGCACAGGGCTGCGCGATACCCTTTCCCGCCGCATCGGCAACCTGAGCAAGGGATACCGTCAGCGCGTCGGACTGGCGCAGGCGCTGTGCGGCAGCCCGGATATTCTGGTGCTGGACGAACCCACCTCCGGTCTGGATCCGACGCAGGCCGCCGAATTCCGTCAGTTGATCGGCGATCTGTCCGGCCGTCATACCATCGTTTTTTCTTCCCACATTCTCAGCGAAGTGCAGTCCGTGTGCGACCGGGTGGTCATTTTGCACGAGGGACGCATGATCTGCGACCAGACGCTGCACAACGCTCCCTCTGGCGCCGCGGTGCGGCTGCGGGCGGTCATCGCCGGTTCAGTGCGGAAACTGCTGCCTGCGGTACGCTCGCTGCCCTGCTTCACCCGGGTGGACGCGCTGCCGGGTGAAGATGGCAACGCCGTACTGCTCCTGACAGCGACGCCGGGAGCCTCGGCTGAAAAGCGGCTGTTCACCCTGCTGGCCGGGCTGCAGATGCCGCTTCTGCGGCTGATGCCGGTGGAAGACAGTCTGGAGGACATTTTTCTGCGTGTCACGCAGAACGGCTGATTCTGTTTAAAAAGGGGGACTTTTCCATGGGCGCCGTCTACCGCCGTGAACTGCAGGGGTACTTTTTCACGCCTGTCGGCTATGTTTTCGCCGGTGTTTTTCTGACCCTCGGCAGCGTTTTTTTCGGCGCGGGCAATCTGGCCATCCGTTCCAGCAGCATGATGTCTCTGCTCCGCAACATGAGTTATCTGTGGATGCTTCTGTGCCCTGTACTGACCATGCGGCTCATCGCCGGCGAAAAAAGCAGCGGCACCTTTTCTCTGCTTTTTTCATCGCCCTGTTCGCTGACCGCCATCGTAGGCGGCAAGTTTTTCTCCGCCTGCACGGTGATGCTGGCCACCGTGGCGCTGTCCTTTGTATTTCCCATTCTGATTGCGATTTACGGGAAGCTGTATCTGGCAGAAACGCTGGTCGGCTATCTGGGGTTCCTGCTGCAGGGCGGGTGCTTTATCGCGCTGGATATGACGGTATCATGCCTGACCCGCAACCCGGTCACCGCCGCCATCGCCTGCTTCGGCGTCAATCTGGGCGTTTGGTTCTTTGACGTTTTGTCCGCCGTGGTACAAAATGCGGCGCTGACGGACGTGCTGTCCTTTTTCAGCCTTTACCAGCGTCTGACCCCCTTCACGCTTGGGCAGCTGAGCTTTGCAAACGTGCTGTTCAGCCTGACCTATATTTTCGCCATGCTGTTTCTGTGCGTCCGCCTGCTGGACGCCCGACGCTGGAGCGAGGTGCAGTCATGAAAAAGACGTCTTCCCTTGTATCCCGCCTCCGCGCCCGGCGCAGACTGCGCACCGGCGTGCTGTCCACCGTTCTGACGGTGCTGGTGCTGGTCATCTGCATCCTCCTTTGCGTAGCCGGCGACCGTCTGGAGGATCGGTATGCCCTTCAGCAGGATTTTTCCTTCAACGGCGCCACTACCCAGAGCCGCGTTTCCGCCGAGCAGCTTGCCAAGGTGACCCGGGACGTGCACGTGTACCTGATCACCTCCACCGGCGCGCCCAATCAGACGGTGGTCTCTCTTCTGACCCGTTACGCCGCGCAGAACAGCCACATCTCCTTTTCGCAGGAAAGCCTGTCGCAGAATCCTCTGCTGGCCACCCGTTTTCAGGACGTTCTGGGCGCAAACGCCATTTCCGGCGACTGTATTGTGGTACACTGTGCCGATACCGACCGGGCGCGCATTCTATCTGAAGATGATTTTACCGTTTATTCCTACAACATTGAAACCGGCTACTACAATGCGGACGGCTTCAATTACGAAAAGCCTCTGACGGAGGCCATCGCCTTCACCGCGCAGGATGACCCCCTCACCGTTCAGGTGCTGCGGGGGCACGGTGAGCTCAGCGGCGACGACTATCAGCTGATTGAGGATCTGCTGACCAACGCCAACTACGCCGTCCGGGATCTGAGCCTCACCGCCGGCGATAAGCCGGATGCGGCCGCGCCTCTGCTGATCCTGTGCCCACAGAGCGACCTGAGCGAGCAGGAAACACAGGCGCTTGTCGCCTTTGCGGAGGAAGGCGGGCAGTTTCTCATCCTGTCCAACTACAGTGACCCCGCTACGCTGACCAACTTCAACGCTTTGCTGCGCCGCTACGGCATTGGGCTGTATTCCGGCCTGTGCATGGCCAAAGAAGAAAACCAGCAGGATTATTACGACGACAAGCCAGCCTTTCTTTTGCCCATCATGCAGCAGAACGAACTGACCCAGCCGCTGATCGATGAAGGCCGCACCACCCTGCTCATGCCGGGCAGCCGTGCCCTGTCCGTGTCGGATGACATGAGCGGACTGACGGTGGAACCGCTCCTTTTGTCCGGCGATGCTTATGTGCGGGATTATGTGCACGCTGCGCCGGACGACGTAACACAGCAGGATACGGACGAAACAGGCGTATTTCCGCTGGCGACCCTATCCACCCTTCTTGAAAGCAGCGGGCAGGTCTCCCGTGCCGTTGTGGTGGGAGATTCCCTGATGCTGACGGACTACTGGATCATGAACAATACCTATTCCGGCGAATTCTTTCTCCGGGCGGTTCAATATCTGCAGAACGATGCGCCTATCAGCCTGTCCATCCCCGCCAAGCAGAGCGTCCGGCAAAGCCTGTCGCTGGGTTCCATGATGCCGGCCGTTCTGACGCTGGCCGTCCTGATTCTGGCGATCGTCTTCATCGCCCTGCGGGTACTTTTGCCCAGAAAGCATTTGTGATGGATACCCTCAAAAAGAAAAATCGGCGAAAGCCCCTGTCCTTGAAAAGCTTGCTTCTGCTGCTTGCCGTGCTGGCGGCAGCCGCCGCGCTTCTGTGTTATTTTTTAAACCGCCGGCCTGCCCTGCTTGTGCCGGAGACGACCGACGCGGATGGACAGCTGCTGCTTTTTTCCTATACGGAGGATCAGCTGCTGTCCGTGACCATCACGCCGCCCGAAGGGGAAGCCTATACGCTTCTGATGCGGGACGGTGAATTGACGCTGGAAAGCGACGCAGATTTTCCCATCCGCACCACGGTTTTAGAGGACGTCCTGAACAACGCTTCCCACATTCAGGTGGAGACCACGGTGCTCAGCAGGGACGAGACCGACGTATCGCTGTCGGATTTCGGGCTGGAACCCCCTGCCTGCACCGCCGTTCTCCGCTATACGGACGGAACCACGCATACCCTGCGGCTGGGAGATCAGATGCCCGCAGATATCCCCTATTACTACATGACGGTCGACGACGACCCTCGCATTTTCGGCGCGTCCACGGACACCTTCGATGCCTTTTCCCAGCCTCTGGCCGCGCTGCACCCCGTTGACCAGCCCGGCATCAAGGGCGAATTGATCGACAGCGTCGACCTTGCAGGAGAAAACCGCTTTCACCTGACCCGCACCGTCTGGGGCTGGCAGCTGAACGCACCCTTTTCCTACCCCATGGACGAGGACAAGGCGGACAACCTGCTGACCAGTCTGGAGGGTCTGCGTTTTGCCCGCTACATCGGTATGCTCGCCGATCTGACCCCCTCGGAGTACGGTCTGGATGCGCCGCGGCTGACCCTGACCCTTGACATCGCCGAAAGCGTGGTACAGGCTACAGATGAAAACGGCGATACGGTACAGGTGACGCTGCCCGCTTCCCAGCAGGTCTTTTATATCGGCCGGGACATGAACGAAGACTACCTGTACGTTTCGCTGGGTGGGGTCGTTTATGCTGCCCCCCGCTTCCTGTACCGCTTTCTGAATCAGTTTTCCCCCGCATCTTCCCTTCTGGCGTATCCTGTGGATCAGGGGGTACAGACCCTCACCGGGATCACGTTCATTCAGAAGGACGTGGAAACGCATTACGCGATCCGGCTGCTGGAACGGTTGACGGAGAACAACGAGATCGCTGTGGACGAAGACGGCAACACGCTCTATGACGTGCACGTAGACCGGAATGGACAGGAAATCGACAGCGAACCTTTTCTCCGCTGGCTGCTGCAGCTGCGCCGCCTGACGGGAGACGGCGTCCTGACGGAAGACGATTTCCTTCCGCAAAGTGCCGACGCATCCCTGATTCTCTACGGAGACGGCATTTCACGCCGCGTGGATTTTTACCGCTACGACAGCCTGTATACCGTTTTTGCCGTGGATGGTACCGCACGGTACTACCTTGCCACAGATACCCTGAACGCCCTGCTTGCCTGGCCGGGCGATGCCGCAGACGGCAGTTGACCCCCTCATCCGTTTTTCAAAACGTTTTCAAAAAGCAAAAGCACCCTCCGACTGTCCGTGTTCGGAGGGTGTTTTCTGATATGCTGCAAGGATGCAGGCACTGCTGCAGTGTTCCTGATGATTCGCAGTCACACACGTGCCCGACGCCCTTTTTTACTCCGCATTGCCGGCATTTTCCATCGTCAAAACGTACACCCCCGTATCGGCAAAGCCGTCGGGCAGGTTTTCGAACCCTCTGGCCTGCCGACGGGCGATCAGCTTGCACAGCATTTTCCTTTTTTCCGCCTCGTCGGTCAGCATATACGGCCGATAATCCCCCGAGCCGCGGGTGCGGCAGGGAATAACCTGAAACTGCGCCAGCGTCGCCTGCCCTTCCTCCACCCGGTAGACCAGCTGAAAGATGCCGGTGTCCGGATCCACATCGCTCATGGAACCGAAGGTGAAATTACCCGTGCTGAAAAAAATGGGCTTCCCCTCATAAAACACCACCGGCTGCAGCACGTGGGGATGATGCCCCCACACTACATCCGCCCCCGCGTCGATCACCGCTTTGGCAAAATCGTACTGCCAGTAGCTGGGGGTCGTTTTTTCTTCCGTCCCCCAGTGCAGGCTGACCACGATCAGGTCGCACTGCCCGGAGGCCTTCAGCGCCGCCACCCGTCTCGTCACCATTTTCACACGGCCGTCCAGCGGGTAGGTGTAGCCCAGCATGCCGATGCGCACCCCCTTGACCTCCCGAATCAGCAGCCCGTCCAGCAGGTCGTCCCCATCCAGCTTCGACGTACCGAAAAAAGGTATGCCCGCAGCCGTCAGGGCGGACAGGGTATCCTCATACCCGGCTTCCAGATAGTCCAGAATATGATTATTGGCCACATTCACCGCATCAATACCGGAATGATTGTACACCTGCGCATAGGTGCCTGCCGCCCGCAGGCAGAACTTCTTATTCTGACGTCTGGAGCGCTCCGTGAACACCACCTCATTATTGGCGAAGGTGAAATCATCCGCCGCAAGCACATCCACCACCTGAGAGAAGGGCCAGTCCATGCCGTACTTGTCCACAGTCGCCGTATAGGAGCGGTCAATCCCCTTTGCCTCGTACATTTCGCCGATGCTGCAGTCGCCGATAAAGGACAGGGTCATGCTTTCTCCCAGCGCAGTACCGCCTGTGAGAAGGAGCAAAAGACACAGCCCCGCGGCGAAGAACCGTTTATTCATCCCGTCACCTCATAAAAAAACGCAGGAGGCGTGTTCACACGCCTCCCGCGCAGAAAATGCATCAGGCCTTGCCGTTGCAGCCCAGCACGTCCACCAGCTTGTGACGCACCATTTCCTTGAGCGCGCTGCGGGCGTCGCCCAGATACTGACGGGGGTCGAAATGATCGGGATGCTCATTGAAGTGCTTGCGCAGCATGGCGGTGAAGGCCAGACGCAGGTCGCTGTCAATGTTAATCTTGCACACAGCCATGGTCGCGGCCTTGCGCAGCTGTTCCTCGGGAATACCCACTGCGTCGGGCAGCTTGCCGCCGTTTTCGTTGATGATCTTCACAAACTCCTGGGGCACGGAGGACGCACCGTGGAGCACGATGGGGAAACCGGGCAGCCGCTTGGACACTTCTTCCAGAATGTCGAACCGGAGGGGCGGGGGCACCAGAATGCCGTCCGCATTGCGGGTGCACTGCGCGGCGGTGAACTTGTACGCGCCGTGGCTGGTACCGATGGCAATGGCCAAAGAATCCACGCCGGTACGGGTCGCAAACTCTTCCACTTCGTCAGGACGGGTGTAGCTGCTGTCGGCAGCAGAGACCTTCACGTCGTCTTCCACGCCGGCCAGACGGCCCAGTTCGCCTTCCACCACCACGCCGTGGTCGTGGGCATATTCCACCACCTTGCGGGTGACGGCGATGTTTTCTTCAAAGGGCAGATGGCTGCCGTCGATCATGACGGAGGTAAAGCCGCCGTCGATGCAGCTTTTGCAGGTCTCAAAATCGGGACCGTGATCCAGATGCAGCACGATGGGCAGACCGGTTTCCTGCACGGCCGCTTCCACCAGCTTCACAAGATAGGTATGGTTGGCGTAGGCGCGCGCGCCCTTGCTCACCTGCAGGATCACGGGGGCGTTTTCTTCCTTGGCCGCTTCGGTAATGCCCTGCACGATTTCCATGTTGTTCACATTGAACGCGCCGATGGCATAGCCGCCTTCGTAGGCCTTTTTGAACATTTCTTTGGTTGTAACAAACGGCATAGTCGTTTCCTCCTTGTGAATATAAGCTCACCTGCTCATTATAGCAGACATTTCGCGGTTTGACCAGTCTATCCGATGAAAAAACTCATTTTTCATGACCTGTAAGGCACAGAAAAGGGCGCGCCCTGTCATCCGTCCGCGGCCGGAGACGTCTTCCACGCTCCCAGTGCTTCCCGCGCGCACGCCAACTGTTCCTCCGCCGGGATCCATGCGGCGTTGCCGTTGTCCTTCCCGCCCAGAAAGGACGCCTTCACCCCGCCATAGGCGTGATAAGGGATCCATTCCGCGCCCTGACACCCGGGAAGGGTACGGCACAGGGCGGCGATGTTTTCATAGTGCGCCGCTTCGGCGTTCACTCCGTTCACCAGAATGCACCGCAGACGGGTCTTCGCCCCCAGCGCCGCCGCCTGCCGGAGATGCTGGAGAATCTTCTCATTGCCCACACCGTTATATCGCCGGTGGCGCTCGCCGTCCATATCCTTCACATCCCACAGAAACAGGTCGACCAGCGGCACCAGTTCAGGCAGGTACCGTTCGTCAAACCACCCGCACGTTTCCACAGCGGTGTTGACCCCCGCTTCTTTACACGCCCGAAGCAGTGCCATCGCCCCTTCGGGCTGCATCATCGGCTCGCCTCCGGACAGCGTCACGCCGCCCTGCGCACCGAAAAAAGCACGGTCGCGCAGGATCTCCCGCGTCAGTTTCTCCGTATCCCAAAGCATGCCGCAGGTTTCCATCGCGCCGCTGGGACATACGCGGGCGCAGGCGCCGCACGCCGTGCAGCGCACCCTGTCGATGGGCGTTTCTTCGTCGCCCGGCCGCCTTGCCCCCGTAGGGCAAACGGGGGCGCAAAGACCGCAGCCAATGCATTTTTTCCGATAAAAAAGCATTTCCGGCACGGTGTGCTGGGTCTCCGGGTTATGACACCACGCACAGCGAAGCGGACATCCCTTTAAAAAAACCACGGTTCGCAATCCCGGCCCGTCGTGCATGCAGAAGCGCTGCACATCGCTGACAAGAAGCTTCATTTTTCCGTCTGCTCGATGATCATGTCCTGCCACTCCCGGTTGAGGGTCACAAAGCGGGCGTTCCAGCCCGACACGCGAACGGACAGGGTCTGATAGTTTTCAGGATGAAGCTGAGCGTCCCGCAGCA
The DNA here is from genome assembly GCA_934662505.1 of uncultured Clostridia bacterium. Taxonomy (GTDB): domain Bacteria; phylum Bacillota; class Clostridia; order Christensenellales; family Aristaeellaceae; genus SVGT01. The sequence goes on from CAKUKE010000009.1 coordinate 45,998, forward strand.
CCGCAGCATCCGCCACGTCCAGCTGCATGAAAAACCCGCCCAGCGCAACAAAACCGCGCATCAGCGCCATCAGCGCAGACAGTCCGTCCTCGCCCCGAACAGAGGATGTCGTCAGCCGGATGTCCAGCGCCGCGCCCGTCGCCATCCTTTCAAGGGGCAGTTTGCAATAGGAGCGGATGATTGCCGTGGCGCCGTCCCGATCCGTTCCGGGAGTAGGCGAGCAGTTGCCTGCCAGCACCGCGCCGGCCTTGTAGCCGTGGGGCACGGCCAGCCGGCTGCCCGACCATGCCAGTTGCCGTCCGAAGGTGCTCACCCCTGCCGGGAAACGGCAACCGCTGCCGGTGCTTTGATCCGCCTCGTCGCACGCATCGGCAAAGCTGTCCAGCAGCCGCGCCGCCAGCGCATCCGCGTCGTCGTGATCGCACCCGTAGTAATCGTAGCGGTTCACCACGTACTGCCGCAGCGGCTCCTGTCCTTCCCAGTTGCAGCGCAGCACGTCCATCAGCTGGGCAAAGGTCAGCTTTTGCTCCTCAAACACCAGATTCCTGATCGCCAGCAAACTGTTCACCACGTCCGCAAAACCGCCGATGTGGGGCGACACCACGTTATAGACGGGGCCTCCTTCCAGATAGGACAGCCCTCTTTCCACGCAATTCTTTTCAAACAGCGAAACGACGGTGCAGGGCACGGTGGGCTTCCAGACCGGCCGGGCGCACCCCTGCGGCTCCGGCAGAAACTGACTGCGCGTCTTCCGGGCAATGGCCAGCACCTCTTCGCGAAGATCCGCCGCATAGCAGCGGTACAAATCCTCAAAGCTGTCAAATGCCGCCGTGCCGTCATAGCTGCGGAGGGTCTTTTTCTGCAAAATCTGCAATGCGTCAAAGGGCACGTAGGAAAAATACGTTTTGCCCGGCACCTGCACCTCCCAGCAGCCGTCATTGGCGAACCGCGCCGTCTCCTCCGGCAGATAGCCGAACCGTTCCATGGAACGCCGCACCATTTCCTCGTTATATACCGCGATGACACCGCCGCCGTGACGCATCACCTCCGCCACCCGGCGCAGAAGCTTTTCATCCGTCTGCCCGTTCAGGCGAACGGTCGTGGGAAAGTCGCTGATACCCGTTTCCTCCAGAATATCCAGCACCAGATAGGTCACCCGGTTGGCGACGTCCTTTCCCTTCTCATCCACGCCGCCGAGGACAATGTTCTGGTAGTGCTGCGCGTCGCCGCCATAGCGGTACTCGCCGCCGCAGATCCATTCGCACCCCTTGATGAAAAAGTGCGCCAGAATTTCCCGCGCTTCATCCAGCGTAAGCTTCCCTGCGGCCAGATCCCTGTCCAGATAATCGCCCAGCAGCACGTCAATGCGCCCGATGCCCGGCCAGTTGCCGCACAGACGCATAAAGGCAAACACGAACCACAGGCTTTGCACCGCCTCGTAGAACCCGCCTGCAGGCGCCATCGGAACACGGCAGAGGTTCGCATAGTTGGCAGCATATTCCGGCCGATTCCTCAGCGCGTCCAGATACCGCTGATGCCATACGTCAAAAGCGTCCAGACAGTTCACGCAGCTTTGGGCAAACGCTTCCTTTTCCGTGCCGCGGTAACGCTCCAGTGCCGCCTCCGCCTGCCGCCGTATGGAAACAAGCCCCTCCTTCAGCACCGTTTCATAATCGGTCGTCAGGTGACTGATGCCGCTGAAGAGGATGTTGCCATGGTACGTGGCCGGTATCTCATGCCCGATGGCACGCCCCAGCGTGGCCGCGCCGCTGATTTTTTCACCCGGGCATACCCGTACCGGCGCGGTGGCGGCAATGCGCGCAATGGCGGCGTCGTGCCGCTGAAGGGGCGACATGCTTTCAAAACCCTCCACGTCGTCCAGCACCGCTTCCATCGTTCTGCGGGTATCCAGCCCGTACCGATGATGCATCGATTCATCCGCAAAGCGCCGCGTTTCTTCACTGACGTGCACCGGCCGTTTTCCGCAGGCCGAATAAAACATTTCCTGCTCCGCCATTTTAAGCGCTCCCGGCGTCTATGTGCCGTTCTCTTCGCGATTATTCATCAAAAAAAGCAGAAACAAACGCTTTTTTCCTCTGTTTCTGCCTGTTTATTCGGCCTGTCCCCGGCTTTATCCTGCCGTCAGTTTTTATTTTGAGCAAGCGATGCTTTTTTCCACGCCACAACCACGCCTACCAGCCCGTGCCGGCGGAATGAAACCTGACAAAAGCCGGCTTCCTGCAGCCGCCGCATCAGGCTGCGCCTGTCCAGCGCGCCCTCTCCCACGCCCACGCCCCATTTCCCGAAGGGACGGCACGCCGCCAGCAGCTGTCCTCCCGGCCTGAGCACGCGCAGCGCTTCGCTCAATCCCTCCCGGCTGCACAGCTTCTCCACGTGACCCGCATCAAAAAGCACGTCAAAGGAGGCGTCCCGAAAAGGAATATCTCCCGGGCGGGCATAGGTAACATCCGCATTTTCCAGCGCATCCCGCGTGGCTCTGGCCTGCTCCGGACTGTCGCACAGGCCGCACAGGGTCAGCCGCAGTCCGCTGTCCAGACCGCCCAGCAGCGCGCCGTCCCCGCAGTCCATATCCAGCACCCTGTCATACTCCTCCAGCGTTGCCCAACGGCAAAGCGCCCGCTGCGGCAGGCTCATGCGGGGGAAAACCGCCCCTGTAAATGCGCTGTAGCCTGCCGTCTGTTCCTTCAAAATCATGCTTCCCGTCTCCCTCAGTTCAAAAAATCAACAATAAAAATCGTCATGCTGGTTTGCATGACGATTATAACACATTTGCGAAACAAATGCACGACTTTTCTTAATATTTTTTTAACTAAATTATTTCTTCCTTAAATATTCGCTGCCAAACGCCGAATTTCATCCACATGATCCGTCCGTTCCCAGGAAAGATCCAGATCCGTGCGGCCAAAATGCCCGTAGGCCGCCGTCTGGCGGTAGATAGGACGGCGCAGATCCAGCCGGCGGATAATGGCGTCAGGGCGCATGTCGAACACCTGCTCCACAATGGCCGCAATCTTTTCATCCGGCAGCTTGCCCGTTCCCCGGGTATCCACCATGAAGCTGACCGGCTGCGCCACACCGATGGCATAGGCCAGCGCAACCTGACACTGGCTGGCCAGCCCTGCCGCCACGATGTTCTTGGCGGCGTGCCGCGCCGCATAGGCCGCGGAACGATCCACCTTGGTGGGATCCTTGCCGCTGAAGGCGCCGCCGCCGTGAGGCGCATAGCCGCCGTAGGTGTCCACGATGATCTTCCGTCCCGTCAGACCCGTGTCGCCCGCCGGACCGCCCACCACAAAGCGCCCGGTGGGATTGATGAAGAATTTGGTACCCTCGTGCAGAAGCTCGGCAGGGATGACCTGACGGATCACAAGGTCGATCATTTCCCGCTCGATCTGCGCATGCTCCACATGCTCGTCATGCTGGGTCGAAAGCACCACTGCGTCCACCGCCACGGGACGGTCGCCCTCGTAGGCCACCGTTACCTGTGCCTTGCCGTCCGGACGCATCCAGGGGCACAGGCCGGACTTGCGCACCTCAGCCATTTTCCGTGTGATGCGGTGCGCCAGCGCGATGGGCATGGGCATCATTTCAGGGGTCTCGTCGCAGGCAAAACCGAACATCATTCCCTGATCGCCCGCACCCGTATCCTCATGACCGGTGCCCCGGCTTTCCAGCGCGTCGTTCACGCCCATGGCGATGTCGGGAGACTGGTCGTGCACGGAGGAAATGACGGCGCAGGACTGCCCGTCAAACCCTTTCTTGGCACGGTCATAGCCAATGTCCATTACCACCCGGCGCGCCACATCGGCAAGGGGGACATAGGCGGTGGTGGTCACCTCGCCCATGATCATGATCAGACCGGTGGTCGCAAAGGTCTCGCAGGCCACCCGGGCGTTTTTGTCCTTTTCAAGGATGGCGTCCAAAATGGCGTCGGAGATCTGATCGCACATTTTATCGGGATGCCCCTCGGTAACGGATTCGGAAGTAAACAGTTTGCGCATGCTGCCGCCTCTCTTTTCATCTTGCTGCCAAACACCTTAGTCAAGCACTTCAAACAAAAAATCCGCCCGATGCAGACAGGCGGATGGTGTGTTTTTCGCGCCTTATCTGTCAGCATGATCGCCATGCTGCTGGAATTAGCACCTTGCCTTTCAGCCGGTTGCCGGGCATCACAGGGCCAGTCCCTCCGCCACTCTTGATAAGGTATTCAGTTCAACCAATGATTATAGACGCACTTTTTCTCCCTGTCAAGCCTTTTTTCCGCAAATCCGCGGCGGCATTTTCTGTAGACAAAAACGTGCGAAAACTGTATAATGTAGGTTGTAATTTTATGTGCTTCAGGAGGAAGAATTCTTGAACAGCAGTCAGAACGCCGCGCTGGAGCGGCTGCTTGAGCAGGTGCAGAAACCCGCGCGGTATACGGGCGGCGAAATGAACACCGCCGTCAAGCCCATCGACGGGGCGGAGCTTTCCTTTGCCTTCTGCTTTCCGGATATTTACGAGATCGCCATGTCCCATCTGGGCATGAAAATTCTTTACCATATCATCAACAAACTCCCCTGGGTGGTATGCGAGCGGGTATGCACCCCCTGGCCGGACATGGGCGACGGGCTGCGCAGGGAAAATCTGCCCCTTTTCTCGCTGGAGAGCCGTACGCCGCTGTGCGATTTTGACGTGGTCGGCTTCACCCTGCAATATGAAATGAGTTATACCAACATTCTGGAAATGCTCGATCTGGGGCGCATCACCCTGTACGGGCGCGACCGGGGCGAAGATGAGCCAATCGTGGTGGCAGGCGGCCCCTGCGCTTATAATCCCGAGCCGCTGGCGCCCTTTTTCGACGCGTTTATGATCGGCGACGGCGAGGAGGTCATCATCCAGCTGTGTCAGGTCATCCGGGACGGCCGAAAGGAAAAGCTGCCCCGCCGGGAAATTCTCCGCCGGCTGGCCGGGCTGGAGGGCGTGTATGTGCCCTCTCTGTACGACGCGTCCTACCACGAGGACGGTACCCTTGCCGCCTTCGTTCCCAACGATGCCGCCGCGCCCGCCGTGGTGCGGCGCTGCGTGGTGCCCGACCTGAATGGCGCGGACTATCCCGACACCATTCCCGTTCCCTACACCGACGTCGTTTTCGACCGCATCGTGCTGGAGATCATGCGCGGCTGCACCCGGGGCTGCCGCTTCTGTCAGGCAGGCATGCTGTACCGTCCCGTGCGGGAAAGATCCATGGACAGGCTGCTGGAGCTGGCGGACAAGCTGGAGGCCGCCACCGGCTATGAGGAAATGTCCCTCTCCTCCCTCTCCAGCGGCGATTATTCCTGCCTGCCGGAATTGATCACCGAACTGATGCGGCGCTACAGGGACAAGCGGGTCAGCGTATCGCTGCCCTCCATGCGCATTGACAACATCGTCAAGCAGTCCCTTGAAGAGACCAGCAAGGTGAAAAAAAGCGGCCTGACGCTGGCGCCCGAGGCCGGCACCCAGCGGCTGCGGGATGTGATCAACAAGGGCGTCACGGAAGAGGACCTGGTGCGCGCTGTGACCGACGCCTTTGAGTGCGGCTGGAGCAGCGTGAAGCTGTACTTTATGACCGGCCTGCCCACCGAGACAGACGAAGACCTCCGGGGCATTGCCCACATGGCGCAGCGCGTCATCGACGCGTATTTTACCGTTCCCCGGGAAAAGCGTGCCCGCGGGCTGCGGGTCACCTGCTCTGCCTCCGTATTTGTGCCCAAGCCCTTTACCCCCTTCCAGTGGGCCGCGCAGGACAGTCTGGAAGTAATGGAGCAAAAGCAGGCCGCACTGCGGGAATATCTGAAGATCAAATCCGTCACCTTCAACTGGCATGAAGGGCATCTGTCCCGGCTGGAAGCCTGCATTTCGCGTGGGGACCGTCGGATCGGCGACGTGATCTACACCGCATGGAAAAAAGGCTGCCGCCTGGACGGCTGGAATGAATTTTTCCGCTATGACCTGTGGATGGACGCCTTCCGGGAATGCGGGCTGGATCCGGACTTTTATGCCACCCGCTCCCGCGCCTATGACGAACTGCTGCCCTGGGCGTTCATCGATGCGGGCGTAACGCAGGAATATCTCCGCCGCGAATGCGAACGCGCAAAGCAGGGTCTGACCACCCGCGATTGCCGCAAAGGATGCAACGGCTGCGGTCTGCAGCGCTGGAAAGGGGTGTGCAGCTGTTATGAAAATGCTGGTCGTGTTTGAAAAAAGCCCGCGGCTGCGGCTGATCGGTCATCTGGATCTGATGCGCGCCATGCAGCGGGCGCTGCGCCGCTCCGATCTGCCCATTCGCTATTCGCAGGGGTTCAACCCCCATATCCTGCTGACCTTCGCCGCGCCGCTTTCGCTGGGCATGCCCGGAAAGCGGGAGATCATGGAGGTGCCCATCGACGGGGAGATGGCGCCGGAGATTTTCCGCGACCGTCTCTCCGCTGTGCTGCCCGGCGACCTGTCCATTGTCAGCGTCCGTCCCGTGGAGGATACCCATCCTGCTTCCATGGCCGTGATGAAAGCCGCCCTGTACGGCTTCGCCTTCGACGCGCCTGTGCCGGAGCTGGAAGAAAAGCTGGAGGCTTTTCTTGCTCAGTCCGAAATCATGGCGCTGCGCAGAACCAAAACAGGTGAAAAAATGTGCGATATCCGCCCCATGATCTACGGCGCCGGCTTTCAGGAGCACCGGCTGCTCGCCACGCTGGCCATATCCGAAAGCGCCACCTGCAAGGCGGAACTGTTCCTCACCGCGCTGTGCGGTTTCGCAGGCGTGGACAAGCCCCATTGCCTGATCTCCCGTCTGCAGCTGTTTGGTGAACGAGACGGCGTGCTCATTCCGCTGGAGGACGCATGAGCGTTCAGCTGATTTTTGAAAAAACGGGCGACGCGCTGACCGGCGCGCTGCTGGTCAACGGCGCGCTGTACGCCTGCAGAACACAGAAAACAGATGCAGCCGTCCGTGCGGAGCAGATCTATCTGGCTAAAGCAGATCGGAATATGAAGGGCATGGACGCCTCCTTCGTCCGGCTCCGGGATGGGGTAAACGGCTTTCTCCCCTACGCCGAAATGCTGCCCGGCGCGCCGCGCCCGCCGAGAAGCGGCCAACCGCTCCTCGTGCAGGTGAAAAAGCCGCCGGTGCAGCAGAAGTGTGCGTACGTGACCATGGACATTTCGCTGGCCGGACGGTACCTGATCCTGCTGCCCTTCGGGCACGGCTGCAGCGCGTCCGCCCGGATCACGGACGAAGATACGCGCCGGCAGCTGCTCTGCGCCGGCGGTAAGCTCTGTCCGGAAGGGTGCGGGCTGGTCATACGTTCCGAGGCCGTCGGCGTGAAGGAGACCGTCCTCTCAGCCGAATGCACCGATCTTGAAGCCCGCTGGCACGCCTTGCAGGAAAAAATGCGCGGCGCGGCGGCGCCCTGCCTGCTTTCGGAAGGCGACAGCCTGCCGGAGCGGATGCTGCGGGATCTGCACGGCGTCCCGGACGAGGTGGTCACCGACTGCCCGGCGCTTTTGCCGCCCATGCCCTGTCCCGTGCGGACGCAGGCGCATCCGCTGTCTGCCGCCGGTGTGCCTGGCAAGCTGGAAAAATCCCTCCGCCGCCGGATATGGCTGCCGGGGGGCGGCAATCTGGCCGTGGATCCCTGCGAGGCCATGACGGTCATCGACGTGAACAGCGCCCGGGATACGGGCAAAAAGGACGGTCTTGAAAACGCGGCGCTGCGGCTCAATCTGGAAGCCTGCGAGGAGATCGCACGGATCATGCAGCTGCGCCAGCTGGGCGGCATCATCCTGATCGACTTTGTGGACATGACGGTGCCTGCGCATCGTCAGGCCGTAGCCGATCAGCTGGCCAAATGCCTGTCCTTCGACCCTGTCAAAACCGTCCTGCACGGGTTTACCAGTCTGGGTCTGATGGAAGTGACCCGGAAGAAAACGGAACAGCCGCTGCCCGGCGCAGCCGAAATTTCCTGTCCCTACTGCCATGGGACAGGCATACTGGAGAAAGAAAACGACCATGAGCAATAACATCATCCGTATCCCCCCGGAAGAGCTGATCCGTCAGCGTCAGGCGGCCAGCCGCTTCCGCGCGCTGACGGAGCGCCCAAAGACCTATTACATCGTCACCTACGGCTGTCAGATGAACGCCCATGATTCCGAAAAGTTAGCGGGCATGCTGGACAGCATGGGCATGCAGCCCGCCGCCCGGAAGGAAGAAGCGGACTTCGTGCTGCACAACACCTGCTGCATACGCGACAACGCCGAGCGCAAGGCGCTGGGCAACGTCACATGGCTGAAGGAACTGCGCCGTGAGAAGCCCGGCCTGCTCATCGGCGTGTGCGGCTGCATGGTGCAGGAACCCGGCATGGCGGAAAAGATCCTGCGGCAGTATCCCTTCATTGACCTCGCCTTCGGCACAGGCAATGTGTATCAGCTGCCCGAACTGCTTTTGCGGGCGACGGAGACCCGGAAGCGGGTAGTCTCCGTATCGCCTGACGAAAGCACGCTGGCGGAAGGGCTGCCCGTCCACCGGGAAAGTCCTTTTCAGTCCTACGTGACCATCATGTACGGCTGCAACAACTACTGCTCCTACTGCATCGTTCCCTATGTGCGGGGACGCGAGCGCTCCCGCCGCCCGGACGATATTCTGCGGGAGGTGGAAACGCTGCAAAAGCAGGGCGTGCAGGAGATCATGCTGCTGGGGCAGAACGTCAATTCCTACGGCAACGACCAGCCGGATAGTCTTTCCTTCGCCCGGCTTCTCCGCCGGGTAGGCGAAACGGGCATTCCCCGCATCCGTTTCATGACCTCCCACCCCAAGGATCTGTCCGATGAGCTGATCGCCGCCATGGCGGAAACCCCTTCCGTCATGCGTCATTTCCATCTGCCCGTACAGTCAGGCAGCAACGCCATTCTCAAGGAAATGAACCGCCGCTACACCAGAGAAGCGTATCTGGAGCGGCTGGCCGCACTGCGCGCCGCCATGCCCGACATCGGCGTGACCACCGACCTGATCGTCGCCTTCCCGGGCGAAACGGAGCAGGACTTTGAAGACACCGTGGATCTGGTGCGCACTGCCCGCTACGACAGCGCCTTTACCTTCATCTATAGCCCCCGCGTCGGCACGCGGGCGGCGGATATGCCCGGCCGCATCGCCCCCGAGGTCGCCACGGAGCGCATTGAACGCCTGATCGCCCTGCAGGAGGAAATGACCGCCAAAGCCTTCGAAGGCATGATGGGTCAGACGGTGCACGTACTGGCCACCGGCTTTGCCCGCCGGGATGAAAAGCAGCTGACCGGCAAATGCGAACGGAACATCAGCGTCAATTTTGCCGGCACGCCCGACCAGATCGGCAGGATCATTCCCGTCAAAATCACGTCCGCCGGAAAAACCACCCTGCGCGGACAGCAACTGGAGGTATGACCATGAACGAAACCGTATTGAACAAGGCGCGCGAACTGGCGGCCGAAATTGCAAAATCCCCTGAATTTATCGCCATGCGGGTCGCCGAGGAAGGCGCCGCGCAGAATGAAGAACTGACCACCCTGTTCGCCCGGTACGCCGAAAAAGAGCAGGACATGGAAAAACTGACCTGCGAGGATCACCCGGATTTTGAAAAAATGGGCGCGCTGTCCGCCGAAATGCAGGCGATCAAGGACGAAATCCAGTCCGCGCCGCTGGCGCACGCCATGCAGGTGGCGCAGCGCACCTTCGCCGACATGATGCGTCATGTGAACGCCGAGCTGCAGAAGGTGCTCGCCCCTGAAAACAGCGCAGGCTGCGGCGGAAACTGCGCCTCCTGTCATTCCGGCTGCAGCCATCAGCACTGACCCGCCTTCCCCTGAATTTCCACTCCGATTTTCACCAAAGAAAGGAACGACATGGCTACGCTTTCGCCCATGATGCGGCAATACTTCGCCATCAAGGAAAAGTACCCCGATACCATGGTCTTTTTCCGGGTCGGCGATTTTTATGAAATGTTTTTTGACGACGCGCTGACTGCCAGCCGCGAGTTGGAATTGACCCTGACAGGCAAGGAGTGCGGGCTGGAGGAGCGCGCGCCCATGTGCGGCGTCCCCTTCCACGCGGTAGACAGCTACATTCCCCGTCTGGTTGCCCACGGGCACCGGGTCGCCATCTGCGAGCAGATGGAGGATCCTGCGCTGGCCAAAGGGCTGGTGGAACGGGACGTCATCCGCATCATCACCCCCGGCACGCTGACGGATTCCTCCGCCATCGGCGAACGGAAAAACAACTTTCTTTTTTCCATATGCGTAGCCGGACGCCGCGCCGGGGTCGCCTGGTGCGACGTATCCACAGGCGAATTCTTCGTCAAACAGCTGCCCGCGGAGCAAAACGCCGTCAAGGCGCTGCTTTTTGCCATGCAGCCCGGCGAAATCATCACCAACGACCCGTCCTTCACAACCCCCTGCGCGCCCATCGTCTGTCAGTCCTACGCACCGTCGGCTTACCAGTCGTCCAACGCCCGGGAGGCGCTTTTGAAGCATTTCAAGGCGGCCACGCTCCTTGCGCTGGGGCTGGATCAGTCCATGTCCGCCGCCACGTGCGCGGCAGGCGCGCTGATGCAGTACCTGAACGAAACGCAGAAAAACGCGCTGGAGCACATTACCGCCGTACGCGTGTGCGCTGAAAACGACGCCATGCCGCTGGACGCGGCTACCCGCCGCAATCTGGAATTGACCGAATCCCTGCGGGGGCGCACGGCCAGGGGTTCCCTCCTGCAGGTGCTGGATCGTACGGTGACCGCCATGGGCGGCAGGCTTCTGCGCGCATGGGTAGAGCGCCCCCTTTTGCAGGAAGACCAGATCAACGCCCGGCTCAATGCGGTAGACGCCCTGTACAAAAACCCCATCGCCAGTCAGGCGCTGCGGGAAGCGCTGTCTCAGGTGTACGACATGGAGCGGCTGCTGGGCAAGGTCTCCTACCATTCCCTGAACGCCCGGGACTGCCTGGCGCTTCTCCGTTCGCTCAAACAGGCGCCCGAGGTACTGCAGCTGCTCTCCGCCGTCGCCTGCCAGCCCCTTGAAGCGGTCACGGCGCTGATCGATCCCTGTCCGGAGTTGGCCGAGCTGCTGGAAAAGGCCATTTCCCCCGACGCACCTCTGCTCATCACGGAAGGGGGCATCATCCGGGAAGGTTACAATGCCGAGCTGGACGAACTGCGCCGCGCCGGCACGGACGGCAAGCAGTGGCTGCTGGATCTGGAAGCCCGTGAGCGGGAGCGGACGGGCATCAAAAACCTGAAGGTGCAGTATAACCGTGTTTTCGGCTACTACATCGAGGTGACCAAATCCAACTACGCGCTGGTGCCGCTGGATTATCAGCGCCGTCAGACGCTGACCAACAGCGAACGGTTCACGACCGACGAATTGCGGGAACTGGAAGTCCGTCTGACCGGCACCCATGAACGCTCGCTCAAGCTGGAAAGCGCGCTGTTTGAGGACATCCGCAGCCGCATAGCCGATGAGATCGCCCGCCTGCAGCGCACGGCGGAGGGGTTCAAAACGCTGGACGCCCTTTTGTCCTTTGCCCGCACGGCGCTTGAAAACCACTATGTCCGGCCGGAAATGGTTTCGGACGGCTCGTTGACCATCACGGAAGGCCGGCACCCTGTTGTAGAGCAGATGCTGCCCGACCACAGCTTTGTTCCCAATGATACCCGCATGAACACGGACGGCCGGCGCATGCACATCATCACCGGTCCCAACATGGCAGGTAAAAGCACCTACATGCGTCAGGTCGCGCTGATCGTGCTCATGGCGCACATGGGCAGCTTCGTCCCCGCACAGAGTGCGTCCATCCCGCTGGTGGACTGCGTATATACTCGCGTCGGCGCGTCGGACGATCTGGCCTCCGGTCAAAGCACCTTCATGGTGGAAATGAGCGAAATGGCCTATATTCTGCGCAACGCGACTGCCCGCTCGCTGGTCATTCTGGACGAGATCGGCCGCGGCACCAGTACCTTCGACGGTCTGAGCATCGCATGGGCGGCGGTGGAGTACCTCTGCGACAAGGAAAAAAGCGGCGCCATGACCCTGTTCGCCACCCATTACCACGAGCTGTCCGAGCTGGAGGGTCATCTGGACGGGGTGGTCAACTCCTGTATCGCCGTCAAGGAGCACGGGGAGGAAGTCATTTTCCTGCGCAAAATTGTCCCCGGCGGCGCGGACAAGAGCTTCGGCGTCTACGTAGCGCGGCTGGCAGGCGTGCCGCGGGCGGTCGTTGCCCGCGCACAGCAGATCGAAGCGCGGCTGGAAGTGAACAATATCAATCAGAACAGCATCGGTCAGAACATTCTGGGCACAGGGAAAAAGGCACAGAAACAGCAGGTGGATCTGGCCAACTTTGCGCAGGCGGAATTCATTGAGGAGATCCGCTCTCTGGACGTACTGGCCATGACGCCCATGGACGCGCTGAACAGGCTGTTCTTACTGAAAGAAAAGGCCATGAAATTATAAGGAGCCACCATGGACGCTGGAAAAATCAGGGTTCTTCCACCGGAGGTCATCGGTCAGATCGCCGCAGGCGAGGTCGTGGAGCGTCCTGCCGCCGCCATCAAGGAACTGGTGGAAAACAGCATCGACGCCCACGCCACTGCCGTCACGGTGGAAATACGCGACGGCGGTCTGACCTATTTTCGGGTGACGGACAACGGGGACGGCATTCAGCCGGAGGACATCCGTCTGGCCTTTGCCCGGCACGCCACCAGCAAGATCCGTACCGCCGGCGACCTGTACGGGGTACGCTCCCTCGGTTTCCGCGGCGAGGCGCTGGCCTCCATCGCCGCCGTGGCGAAGGTCACCTGTCTGACCCGCGCCCGGGGACGGGACGTGGGCATAAAGGCGGTCAACGAGGGGGGCGACTTTACCGCCATAGAGGACGCAGCCTGTCCGGAGGGCACGTCGCTGACCGTCAGGGATCTGTTTTTCAACGCCCCCGTCCGCAGAAAATTTCTCAAAAAAAGCACAGCCGAGGCCGCGTATGTCAGCGATCTGATGGAACGGCTCATTCTCTCCCGCCCGGACGTGTCCTTCCGCTTTGTCTCTGACGGGAAGACCGCCTTTTTCAGCGCCGGCGACGGGAAGATTGAAAACGCCTGCCTGAGCGTGTTCGGGCTCAACGCGCTGAAAATGATGGTGCCCGTAAGCGGCTGTGAGGGCGGCATCCAGCTGGAAGGTCTGGTCGGCATCGGCGAAGCCTCCCGGGGCAACCGGAGCCGGGAATACTTTTTTCTCAATCACCGTACCATGCGCAGCGGCCTGCTTTCCGCCGCACTGGAGGACGCCTGCCGTCAGCTGGTAACCATCGGAAGGTTTCCCATCTGCGCGCTGCACCTGACCATGCCCTATGAAAACGCCGATGTAAACGTTCACCCCAACAAATGGGAGGTTCGCTTCGCCAACGAGCAGGCCGTCCGTCAGAGCGTTCAGCGCATCATTTCCGATGCGCTCCTCCGGGATCGGCATACCCACATGCGCATTCCCACCGTTTTTCAAGGGCCGGAACGCCCTGCCGCCCCAGTTGCAGCCCAGCCTTCTCCCGCCGTCCCGGTTTCCTCCGGGCGCGCACCTGCCCGCAGCGCCATGTCCGACACGGTTCCGCAGCAGGCCGTGCAGACCGGCACGGCGCAGCCAAAGGACGCACCGCGCCCTGCGGCGCACGCCGTTCCGCCTCAGGGGCTCTCGCAGAGGATACCCCTGTCTTTCAACGGTCTTTCCTCCGGAGCGGATGATCTTTTTGCCGCACCCGTCGCCAGACCGCTTGCTCTGCGGGAAACGCCCTTTGCCCCGCCCGTGCCCGCTCACGGCGGAACGGTTCCCGTTTTCTCCCCTGCTCCAGCCGGAGAAAGCGCCGCTTCCCTCCAGCCTGTCCCGGTAAGCGAAACCGCCGCTCCTTCCGGCACGCCGTCGGACGCGCCTGTTCCTCTCCCACCGTCGGACGTGGAAACCCCGCCGTCTGAAAACGCGGCTGTTTCTGAAGCGCTGTCCGATGCTGCGCCTGCCGCGACCCTGATCAGCATGGACGCGGAGCAGACCGAGCAGCCGCAGGTGTCGTCCGCCTTCCGGGATAAACCCCTGCACCTGATCGGTGTGGCGTTTGACACCTACATCATTCTGCAATACGAGGATCGGCTCCTTTTGTGCGACCAGCACGCCATCCACGAGCGGCTCCTTTATGAAAAATTCACCCGCCAGACGGATCGGGATTCCTTCGTACAGCCCCTTCTGATTCCCCGGGCGATTAAGCTGACCCGTACGGAATACAACGCTTTCATCGAAAACACGGACGCGCTGCATCAGGCCGGCTTTGACGCGGAGGAATTCGGCGACACCACCGTTCAGCTGCGGGGCGTGCCCATGCTGCTGGGGCAGCCGGAGGCGGAAAGCTGTTTTCTGGGCGCGCTGGACGAGTTAGCTGACGGCGGCGCCATTTCCCGTCAGGAAAGGGTCAGCCGCATCATTCAGATGGCCTGCAAGCATGCGGTCAAGGGCGGAGAACGCCTGCCCCAGAGCGAACTGATCGAATTAGTGCGCCGTATGCTGACCGAGGACATTCGCATGACCTGCCCTCACGGCCGCCCGCTGATGATTGAGCTGACCCGTACCGACCTTGAAAAGCGCTTCAAGCGCATTCAGAACTGAGCAATGACATCCAAGACCGTATACGCCGTGGTGGGGCCTACCGCCAGCGGCAAAACCGTCCTGTCCCTGACCCTGGCGCAGCGCATCGGGGGCGAAATTCTCTGCATGGACAGCATGCAGGTCTACCGCCGTATGAATATCGGCACCGCCAAGCCCACCCCGGCAGAGCAGGCGGCCATCCCCCATCATCTGCTGGATCTGGTGGAGCCGGATGAAGCCTTCACCGTATCCGATTACGAAGCAGCCGCCCGTCCGATGCTGGACGCCCTGCCCGTTCCCCTGCTGGTAGGCGGCACAGGGCTGTATCTGGAGGCCTTGTCCACCCGTTCCTCCTTTGGCACGGTGGCGGGTGACGAAGCGCTCCGGCAGCAATTGCACCGTGTGGCGGAAAGGGAGGGCGTAAACGCCCTTCACGCCCGCCTCGCTGCCTGCGACCCGGTCAGTGCCGCCCGCATCCATCCCAACGATGTCCGGCGGGTGGTACGTGCGCTGGAGGTGTATACCCTGACGGGCCGCCCGTTTTCCCAGCTGACGGTTCGTCAGACAGACGACCGCTACCGTTTCTGCCTGATCGGCATCGACCTGCCCCGCGAGGCCCTGTACCGCCGCATCAACGCCCGGGTGGAGCAGATGATGGCGCAGGGGCTCCTGAAGGAAGTGCGGGCACTCCGGGACAGCGGCGTCCCCGAGGACGCTCAGGCCATGCAGGGGCTGGGTTACAAGGAACTGTACGCCTATCTGGACGGCGAAATGTCCCTTGATGCGGCCGTATCGCTTATTCAGATGCGTACCCGGCACTATGCCAAGCGGCAGCTGACCTGGTTCCGCAGGGATGACCGCATTCACTGGCTGTCCTTTACCGACGACCCCGAAGCGCTTGCAGGGCAGGCGCTTCACATCATCAAGCAAAGCGAGGAACACCGTCATGAATCTGTATGAAAACGTAGATGCGCTGATCCGTCAGGCAGAGGCGGACTGCCGGGACGTGTTTGACCGTCTGGCAGAGATGGAAGAAAAAAATACCGCCCGCGTACTGGACGCCTTCCACGCCGAAAACATCGCCGTCCGGCATTTTTCTCCGTCCACAGGCTACGGCTACGACGACGTGGGGCGGGACGCGCTGGAACGGGTTTTTGCCCGGCTGTTCGGCACAGAAGCCGCCATTGTCCGCCCCCACATCGTCAGCGGCACGGCCGCCCTGTCCCTGTGCCTCTTCGGTCTGCTTTTGCCGGGCGAGCATCTTCTGTCCGCCACGGGTACGCCCTACGATACCATGCAGACCGTCATCGGCCTGACCGGCGACGGAATCGGCTCCCTTCAGGAAATGGGCGTCCGCTATTCTCAGGTGGAAATGACGGAGGACGGCCTGCTGGACACGGACGCCATCCTGCTTGCGCTGCGCCCGGAGACCCGGGTCGTGCTGATCCAGCGCAGCCGGGGCTATGCCTGGCGCGCTTCCCTGACGCCGGCGGATATGGCCGATACCATCGCCCGCATCCACGCGTCGCGCCCCGACGTATACGTCATGGTGGACAACTGCTACGGCGAATTCATCTGCGAAAACGAACCGACCCATGTGGGTGCGGACGTGGCCGTCGGCAGTCTGATCAAAAACATTGGGGGCGGTCTGGCGCCCACCGGCGGATATCTGGCAGGCACGGAAAAAGCCATCCGGCGCATCGAGACCCGCCTGACCGCTCCAGGCATCGGCCGGGAGGAGGGCAGTTACGCCGCCTCGTACCGTCCTTTTTATCAGGGGCTGTTCATGGCGCCCCACACCGTCGGTCAGGCGCTCAGGACCGCCGTGCTGGCCGCCCGCATCTTTGAGCTGCTTGGCATGAAGACCACGCCGGATTACCGTGCGCAGCGCGCCGACATCATTCAGGCCATTGAAATGGGCACTCCCGACCGGCTGGTCGCCTTCTGTCAGGGCATTCAGGCCGCGTCGCCCATCGACGCATCTGCCGTTCCCGAGCCCTGGGACATGCCCGGCTACACCGATCAGGTGATTATGGCGGCAGGAACGTTCGTCAGCGGCGCGTCCATTGAGCTGTCCGCCGACGCACCCATGCGCGCTCCCTACATTGCCTACCTTCAGGGCGGCCTGACCTATGCCCACGGAAAGCTGGCGCTCAGGAGCGCGCTGGAAATGCTTGAAAGCCGTGCGCTGATCTGACCCTTTCCCGTATATTCCCCCTCCCTGCCGCGTATGTTCTGGCGAGGAGGGGATTTTTTTGCAGCCGATCAAGCCAGCCGCTCAAAAAGCGAACATTACCCGCGTGTCCGTCCGCACCGCCGCCCAAAGCGTTCCTGTTTCATCCATTCCCCGCGCCGGTTCAGTCCGCCGCAGCGCGCCTGCCCGCCGTCTGAGCCGCTATTTTGTCATGCTCTGTTTTCTGATGCTCTGCGCCGTGGCCATACACAACGGGGTATACGACCCGTCCGCCGTCCTTTCGGCCAGCGCCGCGCCGGACGACTCGTGGGACGAGCAGCTTGGCAAAATCAGCTTTGTCGGCCATTTCTTCCCGGAGACCCTGTCCGTCTTCTGGACGCAGACGGCTGATGCCATCACACTGCCCGGTGCATACGCGATAAGTCATGTCTGGGAAACGCAGGAACCCTATTACGCCTTTTGCCTGACGGACGACCGGGTCAGCGCGCTGACGGACGGCGTGATTGATCGCGTGACGGCGGAGACAGACGGCACCCGTACGGTGACGGTGGCCGTTTCCGGGCGGGAAAGCGCGCGGTACAGTCTGGTCACCCGTTGCAGCCTCCAGCCAGGCGACCGGCTCTTGGCAGGCGATGAGATCGGCCGGTGCGAGGGGAAAGAACTGATCTTTGCCTATTACCGGGACGGAGTGCCCATCCGCCTCTCTGTGCTGGAAGGTGATGCGTCATGAAATGCCGCCTTGGCAGGGTCTGCCTGATCATACACCCTCTTTTACCTGCATTTCTCCTTTTTTGCGGGGTACGGGGATGCCTGTTTTCCCTGCTGCCCGCCCTTCTGGCGCTTGTCTGGCACGAGTGCGGCCACCTGCTGATCATGCGGGTTCTGGGACGCTGCCCGGAAGAGATCACCCTGTCCCCCGTCGGCGGGCTGATGACCTGCGACGTATCCTCCCTGCCCCGGGGGCGTCAGGCACTGATCTATCTGGGCGGCCCCCTGTTCAGCCTGCTGGGATACGTCCTGTGCTACGCTGCCCTGCTGCGTCCCTCGGCAGCCGTTCCATTTCTGCTGGACAGCCTGCGCGCCCATCTTCTGCTGACCCTGTTCAACCTGCTGCCCGTGCTCCCTTTAGACGGCGGTCAGGCGCTTGGCACGCTGATGCGCCGCCGGCCTGCCGTACAACGGGTACTAACCGGCGGCGGTTTTCTATGCGGTGTTGCGCTGATTGTTTTTTCCATGTATTCTGCCCTGAAAAAGGGCGCTTTTCAGCCTGCCCCTGCCCTGACCGGGTGCTTTCTGATCTACCTGAACACAGTATCCGCTCAGCAAAGCGGAAGCCGGTGCATCCATGAAGCGCTGTGTCAGCGCATGCAGCTGGAAAAAGGGCGCGCCCTGCCCGCCCGCATGTACGCCCTGCTCGATGATACGCCCCTGTGCCGCGCCCTCCCCTGTCTGTCCTCCGGGCGCTATGTTTTCATCCTGCCCGTCGATCGATCCGGCCGGCCGACGCATCCGCCGATAACCCACGCAGACGTGTGCGCCAGTCTGATGGAGGATGCGGGAATCACGCTGGGCAGCGCCGCGGAAAAAGCCGCGAAAAACCTCGTTGCGCATTGATGTGCTTTGTGCTATAATACAGGTGTAGACGTTTCGTCCGATCAATGAAAAGGAGGCGCTGTGTGTGGCAAAAGCCGTCGGCATAAAGACCGTTGCGCAAAACCGTCGCGCACGACACGACTTTTTTATTGAAGACAGTCTGGAATGCGGAATGGAACTGAAAGGAACGGAGGTCAAATCGCTGCGGCAGGGGCACGTCAATCTGAAGGAAAGCTATGCCGTCGTTAAAAACGGCGAGGTGCTGGTTCTGTCCATGCACATCAGTCCTTACGAGCAGGGCAACATCTTCAACGTTGACCCCATGCGCCCCAAGCGTCTGCTTCTGCACAAAAGCGAAATCCGCAAACTGCAGACCCTCGTTCAGCGTCAGGGCTACACGCTCATCCCGCTGGACATCTATCTGAAGGACGGACGGATGAAAATGAATCTGGGCGTATGCGTGGGCAAGCATCTGCACGATAAACGGGCGGCGACCGCCGCAAGGGATGTAAAGCTGGAAATGGCGCGCACCCTGCGGGAGCAGAACCGCGGCGATTAGCCCTGCATTCACCTCATGGGGGCGTACTGGTTTCGACGGGGATCGTCGGGCATATGAGAAGCGAGCCGCGGACCCTGACCGCGTAAAAACGGGGAATTAAATCGAACTGACAATAACGAATTTGCTTTCGCTGCTTAATGCAGCGCGTCGACCTTAAGCGCTCACGGCTTAAACCCTCGGCGTCATTGATGTGAGGAACAGGCGCGTCAAAGCTTTGAGACGATGCCGGTATCATGAAGCTACCAACGGCAAAAGCCCGGCAGGGGGCGTTTGTCAGCGGGAATTTCAAAACCCTGCCTGCGCTCGGAGAAACTTGTAGGCCTGAATTCTCGGACAGGGGTTCGATTCCCCTCGCCTCCACCAATCATCCCCCGGCAAAGCCGGGGGTTTTGCATATGCGGGCAAAGCCCTATAATACTAGGCCGCGCCCTCGCAGGCGCATAGACGGTCTGGCATTTGCGTGGGTCTGTTGCTTACTGCCCGTTAAAGACGGGCTGCTCTGTTACCTGCCACCCTTAAAAGGGTCGTCGTCCTTCCCAAACATCGTCAGCTGTTCTCCCAGCTTATCCTCGTCCAACTGACGCCGGATATATTCCGCAATCTTTTGCTTGTTCTTTCCCACCGTATCTACGTAATACCCTCGGCACCAGAACTCCCTTCCCCTATACTTGTATTTCAGGTTCCCGAACTGCTCGTAGATCATCAGACTGCTCTTTCCTTTCAGGTATCCCATAAAACCGGATACCGATACCTTCGGCGGTATGCTCACCAGCATATGTACATGATCCGGGCAGATTTCCGCTTCGTGGATTTCGATCCCCTTCCACTCGCACAGTTGCCTCAGGATCTTCCCGATCTCTGCCCTTTTCTCCCCAAAGAACACTTTTCTACGGTACTTCGGCGCAAATACTATATGATATTTGCAATTCCACTTCGCATGTGCTAAACTCTTATTGTCATTCGTCATCGCGAATGTCCTCCTTTTGCTTCTCGTTTTGCAGTTGCCAGGCCGCATCTCCATTATAGCAAAAGGAGTTTTTCTTTCCCCCTCACCGCTTAAGCTCCTCTGAACCCCACGCCTAGCGTGGGGTTTTCGGGGGACAAGAAAAACGCGCAAATCAATGCGAATTTGCGCGCTAAATAATAAGATATTCTTATTCGAACTGCGTTTTCAGCAGCTCGGCGAAGGATTCCGCGTGCGCGCTCGCGCCGTGACGCTTCCAGAATGCGCAGAGCGTTGCGCGCACCGGTTCCGAATCGCGAACGAGCGGAACGCGCGCGGTCAGACCGGAACAGGCGCAGCCGCCGCAGACGGGCAGAAAGCCCTTGCCGCCCAGCACCATCATCCGTGCGGATTCAAGGCTTTCGGCAAATGCAAATTCGCCGCTGAAGCCGACGACGTCCTGATAATACGCGCGCTCATGCGCCTGTTCGCCGGCGGAGGACACGAGAATGCACGGCGTGTTCTTCATCTCCTGCGCGGTGGCGCGGGAAAGCACGGCGAGCGGGCTGTGAACGGACAGCTCCAGCTCGAGCGGCCGTTCGGCGAACACGAGATTGAAGTATTCCTCGGAAAACGCGCGGCGCTGATCGTTGAAAACCACGTCCGCGCTGCCGCTGCGGAGCATGGCGTACAGCTCCTCATGGTTGCCATAGGCGACGGAGAGCGCCACATCCGGGTGTTCGGCGGCGAAGCGATCGATCGCGCGGTGAAATTCGCAGCCGGAATACGTTCGCAAATAGCCGATCGACAGCGCGGACGCGTCGCCCTGCGCAATGCGCACGGTTTCGGCGCGCGCGGAATCAAAATCGGCAACCAGCACGAGCGCCTTGCGATAGAAATGCTCGCCTGCGGGCGTCAGCGAAAAGCGCCGGTTGGAGCGCGCGAACAGCTCGCAGCCCAGCGCGGTTTCGAGCGCGTGAATCTGCTGCGAAATGGCGGATTGCGAGATAAAGCACGCGTCCGTGGCGCGGGAAAAGCTGTTTTCGCGCACTACGGCGAGAAAGTATTTCAGCTGCCGAATGGAAACGTTCATAGCGCACCCCTTTAAACCGCTTCGACCGCCGGACGTGCATCCGGCGGTCGAATTCAGAATCGGCTCAGTCGATCGGATTGCCCTCCGCGTCGAACAGCGGGAGCTTCTCCAGGCAAATCAGGTCGTCGCGCTTCGTCGCGTCGCCCTCGGCCAGAATCGCCATGCGGCCCACGATGTTGCCGCCCGCCTTCTGAACCAGCTCTTCCAGCGCGCGCATCGATTCGCCGGTGGAAACCACGTCGTCAATCAGAACCACGCGCTTGCCATGCATGTATTCCGCGTCCGCACCGTCGAGATACAGCGTCTGCTGATGATCGGTGGTGATGGAGCGCACGTCGGCGGAGAAAATATTGCGCATATACAGCTTCGGCGCCTTGCGGGCGAGCACATAGCGCTCGTTGCCGAGCATGCGCGCCATTTCGCAGATCAGCGGAATGCCCTTGGATTCGGCGGTAATCAGCACATCGTGCTCCGGGCAGCGCTCGTTCAGCGCCTTGGCGCACGCGGTGGTCAGCTCCGGATCGCCGAAAATGACGAACGCGCCGATATTCAGTTTATCGCTGATCGGGCAGAGCGGCAGTTTGCGCGCGCAGCCGGCGATGGTCATCGGATAATATTCCTTCATGAAAACACACCTCGGCCCTTTAATCTCCCTTTCTTTTACATGGAGAAGCGCCAAAAGTCAATCGCCGGCGGCAGATTCTTCGCGTTTGTTCGGAAATTATGCGGGAAGGAAGCGGCAAACGGCCTCTTCGCCCGGCCGCAGCGGGATTTTGGCGAACGTAAGCGCCTCGCCGGTATACGGGTGCGGCTGTGCTTCGCTGTCGCGGCCCTCGATGCGCCCCGCGCCGCGGAAGCAGGCCTTCCACGTAAACGGCGCGCCGGATTCATTGCGAACGAGCGTTTCATTTGCGCCGCGATGATTCACGGTCAGCTCCGCGCCGCAGGCGGGCACGTGCAGGAGCGCGCATTCCATATCGTCCGGAAGGCCGGACAGCGTGGCGATTTCATTCAGCGCCGCGTTGGGTGCGATTCCCATCAGGCCCGTCGCAAACGCGCCCACCGTCGCAAAGCTCGCTTCGGGATATTCGCGGCGATGCAGCGAGGGCGAAACCATGGCCCGCAGCGCCTGAAGCGCCTCTTCCTTCATGCCGTAATCAAACAACAACTCCGGCACATGGCACGCGCGCTCGATGATCATCTCCGGGAACTCCGCCCAGACGGATTTTGCCGCCTCGCGCGCGAGCTCGCAGGGCAGAATGTGGTAATACAGCATGGTTTTCAGATGGCCGCGGCCGGTGAAGATCCGCTCGTTTTCAAAGCCGATGCCCTCCGCAAAGTCGCGCTCGGGATCGCGCAGCGCGAGCGTGCGCTGAATCAGTTCGGCGCCGCGCCGCTCGTAAATGCGCTTTAGTTCCTTCTGGCCGCGCAGACCGTACATTTCCGCCGCGCTCAGCGTGCCGCGCGCCTGAATGGCAATCAGGTCGCCGCCAACCTTGACGCGCGATTTGGCGAAATCGGATTCATCATAGCTGGTCAGCCCGCGGCGGCCCTCCGAAAGCACGCGATCGGGAATGCCGTCGCCATCGCGATCCCAGCGGGCGACGTAATTCTCCAGCGAGGTGGCCACGAAATGCCGGATCTCGGGCAGATTCAGATAATCGTCGTCGCCGGAAAAGCGATAGAGGCGGTAAATCGCGTCGATCACATCGAAATTCGCGGGCAGATTGTACCAGAAATCGCGATTGTTGGTGAAATCCACCGGGCACGGCTGGCCGTAGCGATCGATTTCCCACCAGGAGCACCAGTCCGTTTCCGCGCAGGGCACGGCGGCGAACCGGCGCATCATATTCTTGTTGTGCGCCTGCAGGCCCAGCACCTCCGCGCCGATGCACTGGTGGCTCACATCGCGCATGCAGAACGCCTCGCGGCCGGGCAGCGCGGCCTCGTAGCTCGGGCCGATGTCCCCATCCTCAAACACCCAATAGAGCGCCTGCTGCTTTACGCGGTCGAATCCCTCTTCCAGCGCGCGATCGCTGGAAAACAGCACTGCGCGGCTGTTGGTTTTGAGCGCCATGTCGATTCCTCCTTTGATCAGCAAATGGAAACGAATGCGTCTTCCGATTCGTAGCGCACGGTGACGACGGCCAGCTCGCCGCGCTTTTCGCAGCTCGCCTGCGCGCCGCTGGCCTGCGCGATTTCGCCCTTCAGCGCCGGGCCGTATACGAAATAGCGCGCGGTCAGGCCGTTAAAGCCCTTGAGCGAGAGCGCGAAGCGGCCGGATTTCCATTCACAGCCGGTTACGCTCACCGCGTCCATGCTCACGTGGCGGTCGGAGGCGATCAGCGCGGGCGTTTCGCCGTCGATGGGGGTAAGACCGATCACCTCGTTTGCGCCCAGCGGCAGCGCGGAGAGCGTCAGCTTGCCCTCCGAAACGATGGCGCCCGTTTCCGCCCAGAAATCCCAGGCGTAATACGTGCGCGCCGGATCGAGCGCCGCGTTTTCCAGCGGGAACTCGATTTCCTCCAGCGGAATCACCGCCGTGCGCTGCAGCACGCACCAGCGGCGGCCGTATTCATCAAAATGGGTGCACCACAGGGACGCGAACGGCGTTTTGGAATCGGTTTCGTGGCTGACGTCCATGCAGCCCTGCTCCACCGGCGCGGCCATCGGCGCGCAGGCGGGGGTGGTGTAATCCACCGGGCCGGTTTCCGCTGTGCGAACGGCCAGTCCGGGCAGCGTTTTGTGCAAATATTCCAGGCGCGTATCGTCGTAGGCCTCGGGGCGATCGGAAATCATCATCAGTCCGCCGGTCAGCGATACCAGCGAAAGCATCATCCGCACCCACGGCAGCTCGCCGCGCACGCACACATGGTCGGGGTCCAGCGTAAACAGCACGCGATGCGCGAAATACCAGCGCGCCGTTTCGCGAAGCTGCATGCTGTAAGCGCCCCAGCGCGGGTTGGCGTCGGTGGCCACGCGCATTGCGTCGCACACGCCGATCGACTGGCTCAGCACGCCCCAGCAGGACAGGTAATACACCTCCTCGCCCAGTCCCCTGCGCGCCGCGCGCATATAGGCGATCTGCCGCGCGCGCGCCTCTTCCGGCTCCAGACGGCCCAGACGAACCGCCTCCTGAAGACCGTCGAACAGCAAATGGCGTAGCGAATCGCTCTTGCAATAGGTGTAGCCCGCCTCGCGGAACGCGCGGTAATAGGGCGTGACCTGCTTTTCGAGCGTTTCGGGCGTGCAATCGATGATGTACTGAATCCAGTCGCCGCGAATCAGACTGCCGTCCGCGTTGGTCAGGCAGCAGCCGAGCGCTTCGGCGGCCGCGCGATTGGTCAGCGTCGCGTTCGTCCAGATTCCCGCCTCAAAACCGCCGGCGTGAATGGCGTTTACGATGCCGGCATGGCCGTCCGGGAATTTGTCGTTGATGTGAATCCAGCTGTCGGGCACGTTTTCGCCCGGCGCGGTCGGCACGAGCTCCTGCTGATAGCCGTCGTCGACCTGCATGTATTCCATGCCGTAGTTTTTCAGCGGCTTCAGCGTCTGCGCGTCGCGCTCGAGATCCGCCTGCGTGATTTTGGAATGATACGCCTCCCACGAGCACCAGCCGGTGATCGCCTTCGGATTCGGGCGGAAGAGCCACGGCTTGTGCTGGGCATAGCCCAGATGCTCGCCGTAATACCGCGGGCGAATCAGCAGAACGAACGGCTTTGTGCCGAGGGATACGGTCATGCTGGCGGAATAGGCGCCGTTTTCGCATTCCACGCGCGCGCCGTCCCAGTTAAAGGCGTAGCTGTGCCAGGAAAGCAGCAGATCCCAATCCGGGAAATACATTCCGTTTGCGCCGAACAGCAGCGGCCGCCCGCTCTGGCCGAGGATCGCCTGGCCGCGCTGAGCGCGCTGCGGGCGCACATTCCACATTTCAACCGGCGCGCAGAAGCGCACGCGCACCTGCGTTTCCACCTTCGACCACATCAGGAACTGCTGAATGAACGGGGTGGACTGGAAATCGCCGTCGGAATGATAGCGCAGTCCGGGCGCGATCTCGCGGTCGAATTCAAGTTCGATCAGATCCACGCCGTTGAACGTGAGGTGGTAAACGCCCGTATCGGGATCGCCGCTGAGGCGCGCGTGGGTTGCGGGCGCGTCCGGGCGAACGGCATAATCGCGGTGCGCGAGCATGTTTTCCACCGGCGGGGGAACCATCGCCGGGCTGGGCGTTACAAAGCTTTCGGTTTCAATTTTCTTGTTCACGTTTCTGTCCTCGCATTTCTTAATTAGCCCTTGACCGCGCCGAGCGTGATGCCGCCCACGAAATAGCGCTGGAAGAACGGATAGATGAATAGAATCGGCACTACGACCACAATCGTGATCGCCGCGCGGACGGTTTCCGGCTGAATCGTGCGCATGGAGGCGTAGAGCTGCTGCTGGTTGAACATGTCCGATTTCGCGTTCGCCTGATTCAGCAGCCGGTACAGGATGATCTGCAGCGTATCCCAGGTTCCGTTCTTGGAATACAGCGATACGTCGAACCAGCTGTTCCAGTGGCCCACGCCGATATACACCGCGATGCACGCGAGCATGGGCTTGGCCAGCGGCAGCGCGATGCTGGCGAACGTGCGGGTTTCGGACGCGCCGTCGATGCGCGCGGATTCAAACAGCGCCGACGGAATCGATTCCATATAGCTCGAGGCCAGCAGCATGTAATACGCCGAAAACAGCCCCGGAACGATATACACCGCGAAGCTGTTGACGAAGCCCAGCTGCACCATCAGCAGATACGTCGGGATCAGTCCGCCGCCAAAATACATCGTAATCAAAAACAGCATGCGCATGAATTTGCGGCCGTAAAAATTCTTGTTGCTGCAGATATAGCCCAGCAGCGCGTTGCAGCCGACGCCCGTGGCCGTGCCGACCAGCACGCGCAGCACGGAGACCAGCGCGCCATGCAGGAGCTTGCTGTTTTTGAATACGTATTCGTAGTTGGCCAGCGTCCATTCGCGCGGCCAGAAATACAGATTGCCCAGCAGCGCGTCGGTTCCGTCGTTAAAGGAAAGCACCAGCATGTTCCAGAAGGGGTAAATCGTAATAAACAGCAGCACGAACAGCGCGATTCCGTTGAAGATATCGAATGCGCGGCCGCTCTTGGTCTGCTTGAGATAAAAGGCCTTTCTCATGAGAGCGCCCTCCTTTCCGTCAGAACAGGCCCACGTCGCCGACCTTGCGGGCGATCGCGTTCGTAATCAGCACCAGCACGAAGCCGATCACCGATTTCATCAGCGAAACCGCCGTGCCCAGCGAATAATAGCCGTTCTGCACGCCGTAGCGATAGGTGTAGGTATCGATAACCTCCCAGTAGCGCTGGGTAATGGTATTGCCGATGATCAGATGCTGGTCGAAGCCCGCGGAGAGCACATTGCCCACCTGCATGATCCACAGAAGCACGATCGTGGGCAGAATTGCCGGAAGCGTAATGTGAATCGCGATGCCCAGACGGCCCATGCCGTCGATCGAGCCGGCCTCGCACAGATCCTCGCTCACGCCGGTCATCGCGCTTAAATAGATGATCGCCGACCAGCCGAGGCTCTTCCAGATGTTGACGATGGTAATGATCCACCAGTACCATTCGCCCTTCTGCAGAAATTGAATGCGCGTTTTCGTCACGCCCAAG
The DNA here is from genome assembly GCA_934662505.1 of uncultured Clostridia bacterium. Taxonomy (GTDB): domain Bacteria; phylum Bacillota; class Clostridia; order Christensenellales; family Aristaeellaceae; genus SVGT01. Next base: position 72,733 of record CAKUKE010000009.1, read on the forward strand.
CCGAGCAGCACGTCGTTGACGACGCCGTCGGTGCCGAGCACGGTCGTGACCATGGTGCCCGCGACCACCCAGCTGATGAAATGCGGCAGATAGCTGGCCGTCTGAACCAGCTTCTTGACCTTCGGATTGCCCAGCTCGTTGAGCATGAATGCAAACAGGATCGGCGCGATGAAGCCCACCGTGATGTTCAGGCCGGACATCGCCAGGGTATTGCGCAGGATGCGCCAGAAATCGTTGCCGTTGATGAATTGTTTAAAGTATTTAAGCCCCACAAAGCCGCATTCCCAGATCTGCTTGCCCGGCGTGTAGTTCACAAACGCCATCAGCAGGCCGTACATCGGATAATAGCAGAACAGCAGCACCCACGCGATGATCGGCACGCACAAGAGCCACATCTCGCGCTGCTCGATCAGACTGTTCAGAAACGGATGCCGGCGGTTCGCGGCGATTCCGGGCTGATTGCGCTTACGCATTTTGCTTTCCTCCCGTCGTTAAAATGATAGGGGGGCAGGGCCGAAACCCCGCCCCCCTTCAGGCTGGCTGAAATGCCTTATTTCGCGCTCATCAGAGACAGGTTGTTCTGATAATTCGCGGTGCGGTACGCCGCGTAGGTCTCCAGACCCGCGCTCTCCACCGCCGCCTGCAGGTTCTGCCAGTTCTGCTCGAATTCCTCGTCGGACTCGGAGCGGATGACCAGCGGATAGTACTGCTTCCAGGCGTCTTCAACGGCGGTCTTGGCGAACGTCACGTCCTCGGACATCGGCAGGCTCTCGAACAGCAGGTCGGTGCCGTCGAAGATCGTGCCGGACATGTTGGTGAACATGATGTTCTTCCATTCGTTCTCGGAATACCACATCTGGTTCGGCCACAGGCAGTGCTCGCCGTCTTCGAAGCGGCCCTGATACTGCAGGTTGTTGAACAGGCCGCTGTTCGCGCCGTAGATGCCCTCTTCGTTGTAGTCCCAGGTCTCGCCCACGAGCTGCGCCTTCGCGTCCTCGTTGAAGTACCAGGTGCCGTCCTCGTTCAGGTGCCAGATTTCGGTGTAGGTGCCGGGATTCTTATAGGATTCGACCTCGCCGGGCATGCCCCAGTTGACCAGCGCGATGCCCTTATCGGACATGATGAAATCGAGCCACTTCATAACGCCCGCGACGTTTTCGCACTTGTCGGTGATGAACGTCCAGGAGCTGCCGGCGTTGTTCTTCATGGTCACATACGCGTTTTCAGCATCGGCGTCCTTGAAGCCCACGCAGATGTAGGTTTCGTCCTTCGTCCAGTTGTCGTCGGTGAGCTTCCAGACCTCGGAGCCGCCGTTCAGGCCGATCCACCAGCCGCCGATCAGCGCGACTTCGCGCTTCTGGGAAACCTTGGTCTTCAGATCCGCCCACTTGTCGGTGAACGCATCGGGGTCCATCGTGCCGGTGCGGTACCAGTTGTTGAAGTACTGCGCCATCTTCTTGCCGGCCTCGGTCTGCGTCCAGTAGGTCAGGGTGTTGTCGTCGTTGATCTGCCAGCCGCGCTCCAGTCCCCAGTAGCCGGACAGATACTCCGGCATGCCCTGATTGTACAGGCCCAGAGAATAGCGGGTTTCGCTGTCTGCGGTGGTCGGGTTGGCGTTGTAGATCGTCATCGCCGCGTTGAAGAAATCTTCAGGCGTCTTGATGGTGGAATAGTCGATGCCGGCGGCCTTCAGCTCGTCCAGGCGCAGGTGCGCGCTGTAGTCCGGAAGGTCCATCAGGTTGCTGAACGAGGTGGGCAGGTAGTAGTACTTGCCCTCGCTGTCCGCATACAGGCCGGCCATGTCGCCCAGACGGCCCATCAGGTTCGGGCAGGTTTCGGCGTTCATGTATTCGGTGATCTCCGCAGCGCGGCCCTGATCCACGAAGCGCTGGCGCAGCGTGGTGGAAGCGCCGACGATCACATCCGGATAGTCGTTGCCGGTCAGCGCGAGGTTCAGCGCCTCCTGCGCGTCGCCGTCGGTGGTGGTGTATTCGAAATCAATGTTGAAGTAGTCCTTCAGGTAGGCCTGCATCGCCGCGATGCCGCGCACCTGCTCTTCGCCGGTGGAGAAGTTGTCGCTGTAGTAGAACACGCTGATCTTCAGCGGCTCCGCGGGAACCTCCCAGCCGAATGCGTCCGCGATGGCGTTCTGCTCCGCTCCGGCGGGAACAGCGGCGAGCAGACCCAGCATCAGCGCAACCGTCATGATCAGGGAAAGAGCCTTTTTCATCATGGTAACCTCCTATTCTTTTATACGTGATGCACTTCACGCTTTTCTACTTACTATAATAATCGGTTTGTCGGCATTTAGAATGGATTTTTGCTACAAAAACATGGATTTTTGATGGATTATAGATGGATTTGCGATGGAAAACAGTTTACCCGGCGCGCTTTTTGAAAAATAAAAAGGCCGTCTTTATGATAAGACGGCCCAGGTTAACGTTCATCGGACGCGATTCCGCCCTGCTTCCAGCTTTCGCGGAACGAGCGGGGACTTGCGCCGAAGCGTTTCTTGAACATTCGCGAGAAGAAAAGCGGATCGGAATATCCGCACAGATACGCAATCTGCTGCACGGAGTGGGAGGGATTGCGCATCATCAATTCCGCGCGCTGCAGGCGGAATTCAGTGATGTACTGACTGATCGACAGGCCGGTTTCGCGATGGAACACCTCGGTCATGTACGAGCGCGAATAGCCGAGATTGCGGGCGATTTCGCTGATGTTCAGCTTCTCGCCGAAGGAATTTTCCACCATGATTTTGATGTTTTCGACCAGCTGCACGTTTTTCTCCTGCAGATTGCGCCGTGTGGCGGCCGGCCGCGCGCCCTCGCTGCTTCCCCGCGAATCGCGCAGGACGTCCATCAGCTCAAACAGCAGTCCTGTCAGCGTCAGATACCCGCTGTGCGGCTGAATTGCGCCCACCATGCGGTCAAGCAGCGCAAACAGCGCATCGGAATTGCGCAGATCCGCGATCGGGTGCGCCGCGTCCAACTGCATTTCGGAGAGCACACTTTCGCCCCACGGCCCGCTGAAGCCCAGCCAGTAGTATTCCCACGGCGAATCCTGCGCCGCGCGATACAGCGCCATTCGGCCCGGACAAATCAGAAAGCACTGGTTTTCGTGGATGCTGTATTCGTTCTGCATGTCGGTCATCATGCCGCTGCCGCGGCGAATGAAGTGAGTCAGGTAATGGTCGCGAATCATCGGGCCGCAGGAATAGTTCGCGTCGGTCTGGTGATAGCCGGCCTGAATCAGCTGGAGATTCGTGTCCACCGGAAGCCGCTCGAAATGCGCGTAGCGCTTCTTTTCGGTATCTTCCCAGTCCAGACAGCGAATCAATTCCGTCCGTTCCCTCATTGCCGATTCCCTCCTTTCCCGTCTGCTTAAAACCATTATACCGCATCAAAAACCATAACGCAATGCGAAAAATAGCGGGCGATATGCAATGCGCCCAATAAAAAAACGGGGGAAGCAATCGCTTCCCCTTATTCTATTTCGTAACTTGTATCATTATATAGGTGGAGACACATAAGTCCACCGTAATTTTGATAGAATTACGGTGGACTTTTTCTATGCCCGAAAACCGCTTGAAATAAGGGTTTTCGGCTGTTCCGTCATATAACGAACCCCGCTGCAGACCATTTCTGCGGCGGGGTTTCGTGCGTTTTAGGAGGATTGTACCCTCCAATGATTTTCCCACATGATCTCGCTGCATGTTCTGCACTGCATTCTATGCTGCGTCTCAGTTTGGTTTTCTGAGTCCGGTAACTTATTGTAGCCTATCGACGGGCACTTGGTACCGTCTGCTTTGGTATGAGCGAACGCAGGGGTTGTCATAAAGAGCAGTACCATCAGACAACCGATCAGACACCCAGTCAGCCACTTTTTCATTCCCTTTTTCTCCCTAAAATCAAATTTCATTTTCCATTCGGTTCAAACTGCACGGACAGCGATGCAAGCAGCGCATCCATGACCTTCCTCGCCTCGGCGCGCACGTCCACACCCGCCACAAAGGCGATGATCCGCTCGCGCTCTTCCTCAGGCACCTGAAACGCGCTCAGGCTCATGCTCAGAAACCGTCGAATCTTGCGCTCCAGCGTCAAGTACGGGTCGCACTTTCTGGCCATGTAGCCGCGCATCATCCCCGCCGTGCCCAGTTCCATCTCGTAAAAATCGCATTCGGCGCACCCGGGCAGATATGCGCCGAAAGCCGTCTGTAGTTCGGCCGTCGTGCTCCGATGGATGATCTCCGCCGTGGCCGGGAAGGTGTACGCCTCCACGTAGATATCCCGCAGGTTCTCGCTCTGCTCGGTCAGCGCCAGCTGCAGCGCCGTCTCCACAGCGTAAATATACGCCGAGGAGGGCGCGTTCGCCGTCAGCGGCTTCACCGCGCCGAACTGTCTGCCGAACATCATGCCGATCAGCTCGGTCAGCACGCCATCCTTCGTGTGAAAGATGTTCTGAAACGATCCGGCAGACACATCCGCCTCCTTCAGGATCTCCGCCAGCTTCGTGTTCGTGCAACCCTTCTCCAGAAAGAGCCGAACGCTGGCTGCCAGGATCCGCCGCTTCGCATCCCCGCTGTCATACCTTCGGGTCATTTGTTCTCACTTCTCGTCAAATTATTCTGCAAACCAATTAAACATTATTTTTTTCATCATGTCAAGCATACCGAAACCCTGCTATATAGCTCCAATAAAGAAGCCGATTGCTCCCCCCTATTGCGGCTCAGGCGGGCGAGAGAAGGACTCCCGATCGGGTGCCGGATTTCCAATCAGCATACATGATAAAGCATCACAGGTGTGCTGGACGCAAATTGACAAAAATCCCGGTCAGAGCATTTCTGACCGGGAGCGGGTGCCTGACGTTTTTGCGGCGCAATCAGCCCTTGACGGCACCGATGGTGATCCCCTTGACAAAGTATTTCTGCACAAAGGGGTACAGCAGGATGATCGGGCCGGTGGCCACGCAGGTGAGGGCAAACTTCATGGTCTCGCTGGGCGGAGATTCCATGCCCGTATCCACGCCCAGTGCGATCAGGCGCCGCAGCTCCTCCGCACGGTTCAGGGTGTTGTACAGGTAATACTGCAGCGTATACAGACGGTAATCGCTGATATACAGCATGCAGGAATACCAGGAGTTCCAGTACCCCAACGCCAGAAACAGGCCGATGGTGGCCAGCGCCGGCTTGAGCAGCGGCAGGATCAGTTTAAGGAAAATGACCATGTCGTTGGCGCCGTCCACCTTGGCCGATTCGGTAATGGCGTCCGGGATGGAGTTCATAAAGTTGCGCATGATGAGAATGTTGAACACGGAAAGCAGTCCGGGCAGCACAATCGCCAGCGGATTGTTTTTCATATGCATGGCCGTCATCAGCAGGTAACTGGGCACCAGTCCCCCGGAAAACAGCGTGGTGAAGTAGAAAAAGAAGGCAAAGGCGTTGCGCCACGCAAAGTCCTTCCGGTTGAGGGCATAGCCGGTCATGGCGGTCAGAAACAGACCGACGCCGGTGCCTACAGCAGTATACAGGATGGTATTCCGGTAAGCGATGGCGATGCGCTCGGGCACGGTAAACACCAGTTTGTAGGCCTCAAGAGAAAACTCCCGCGGGAACAGGCCGTAGCCATACTTCACAATGGACGCCTGCGAGCTGAACGAGCCGGAGATCACCAGCACAAAGGGCAGCAGACACAGCAGGGATACGATACCCACCACGAGGCCGCCAACCACGTTGAGCGTACGGCGCTCCCGTACTTCCATTTTGGTTGCCATTGTTATCCCTCCCCGTCAGAACAGCGCGCTGTCGCTGTTGATTTTCTTCACGATGGCGTTTACGGAAAGGATGACGACCAGTCCGATTCCCGACTGCAGCAGGCCGGCCGCGCCGGTCATGCCAAAGCTGGTACCATTCATCAGACAGCGATAGACGTAGGTGTCGATCACATCGGTGGTGTCGTAGAGCAGGCTGTTGCTGCCGACCAGGTTCCAGAACATGTCGAAATTGCCATAGAAGATGCCGCCCACATTCAGCAGCAGGATCGTCACCATGGTGGGCAGAAGGCACGGCACCGTGATGCGGAAAATGCGCTGCATCACCGAAGCGCCGTCGATCTCGGCCGCCTCGTAGATCTCCGCGTCAATGCCGGCAATGGCGGCCAGATACACCACCGTGTTGTAGCCGATGCCCTTCCACGTACATGCGATGACCAGAATGAACGGCCATTTGGACGGACTGGTGTAGAAGTCGATCTTCTGCCCGCCCAGCGACGCCACAACGCTGTTGATAAAGCCGTAACGGGTATTGAGCAGATTGTAGGCGATGGCGCCCACGCAGACCCAGGAAATGAAATACGGGAGGAACATGAAGGTCTGACAGATTTTTTTATAGGTTTTCCCGGTCATTTCCGAGAGGATGATGGAAAGCGCCACGGCGCTGACCATGCCCACCACGATAAACGCAACGTTATAGCTGACCGTATTAAACGCAAGCTTGAGGAGTTTTCCGGAGCGGAACAGATATTCAAAGTTGGAGAACCCCGCCCACGGACTTTTGAAAATACCCAGCGCGTAATCGTATTTTTTAAAAGCGATGACCGCGCCAAACATGGGAACATAGCAGAAGATGATGAAAAACACAACGGCCGGGAACAGCATCAGCAGCAGATACCGGTATTCCACCAGATGCCGGGCAAACACGGCCGTCCGGCTGCTCTTTCTTTGTCCGGCGCACGCAGAAACACCTGAGAATGCCAAGCGGATCGCCCCTTTCTCCCAGAGAGTCAAAAGACAAGGGCGGGAAGCAACGCCGAGGTTGTTCCCGCCCGGAAAATCGGAATTGCGGATTATTTCTTATAGGTGGACATGAACTCGGCGACCTGACGGTCATATTCCGCCTTCACCGCTTCATAGCCCGCAGCGGTCAGATCGGCGCGGAACTTTTCGACCGCGCCTTCCACATCCTCAACCATACCGAAGTTCAGCGCGTTGTTGGCGGTCACCACGGCGGAGATGTTGGCCAGCTCGGTGGTCACATTGCTGTTGTCAAAGGTGAACGCCTGCATGGGGTTCTCCACAACGTGGGCTTCCATATCAGCGTAGATCTCGTCATAACCCTCGTAGTATTCCTGACGGAGGAAGGTCTTCTGCACCAGCCAGTTGGGCATGTTCCAGTTGCAGCCCAGATTGTGCTGCTTATCGGCAGGCACGTCGTTGAGGGGCACCAGATACCCATCTTCCATCTTGTAGCTGTCGCCTTCAAAGCCGTAGACCATCAATTTCTGCGCATCCACGTTGCCATAGATGAAGTCGATCACCTGCAGCACCTTTTCAGCGTTCTTGGTGGTGCGGTTGAGCGCCCAGCCGTTGGTATTGAACGCGCCGTACACCACATCAGCGCCCTGATAGGGGTTGAACATCTTCAGTTTCCATTCGGGGTGATCCTTGGAGATCTCGCGGCACTTGCTTTCCACCGTGCCCGCATTGTGCATGAGGGTGGCCGCGGTGCCGTTGGCGAACATATCCCAGGTAGCGGTGGTATCGTTGATCAGGTCGGAGGTCCAGAAGCCTTTTTCATAGAACGCCCGCATGGTCTTGGCGTAGTCCATGAATTCGTCCTGCATGACGCTGAAGATCATTTCAGGGTTGTCCTTCTGGTCGATCTTGTACGTCCAGGCCGCAGAGGTACCTTCATTCCAGCCGTTCTTGTAGTTCAGATACAGGTTGGGCATGCCGTCCAGCGCCGTGGCGATCATACCGGGTTCATTTTCCGCAACCTTGGTCAGGTAGGCTTCAAGATCTTCCAGCGTCTCAAGGTCGCTCATACCGTACTTTTCAAGCAGGTCGCCGCGATAACCGACTACGGTATTGTTGATACCGGGAGAGATCTGGGGAACCATGTAGATCTTGCCGCTCACGCTGGACTGGTTCCAGGCGATGCTGGGAATGTTGGCGTAGGTATAGGGCATGTTTTCCTTGATCATGTCCTCGGGGATCTCCATGAACGCATTGCTCTGCGCGTTGTTGTAGAATTCCCACCAGTTGGCGGTGTAGCAGAAATCGAAGTCCTCGTTGCCCGCAAACTTCAGCTTCATCTGCGCCGCATCGCCGCTGCCCAGATACTCCACCTCGATGGTGCAGTTGAGTTCCTCCAGCAGCATTTCATTAAGTTTCGCCCATACCCGGTCGCAGTCGCCGGATTCCGGCTTGGCGCCCCAGTTGACGTATTTGAGGGTGACGGGTTCATCCTTGGTCTCGCCCATCGCGACGGTCGCCACGGAGCAGAGCGCCAGCATGAGCGCCATGGCAAGCGCCCACATTTTCATGTGCTTTTTCATGATGTGTTGACCCCTTTCTTCCTCAAACGTTCCGCGGCGCGGGGCGTACCTTCATGCCGTCGGGCATTTGCACAAAAGTCGTTCCAAAGCCGCTCACGTTCGAATGTTTGTCTTATTATAGTGTTTCTTTTACCATACAGTAAAGGCTAAAATGTTTTAAAATGGTGCACTATCTTCTATTCCCGTTTTCCTTCGTCTGCCTGTGTCTTGACGAAAGCGGACGGAAAAATTATAATTTTATAGGTAAAATGACAAATGGAAAAACAACGTACCCCTCTCAAAGGAGACCGCGCTTATGAACCGTCCGCCGCGCACACGCACCTTCCGCATGCGGGTGCATGCGCTTTCACTCCATAAAAAGCTGCTCATCAGCTACCTTGCCCTCAGCGCGCTGTGTCTTATGCCCTTTGCGCTGATCAGCTCTATCGAAGCATCGCAGCTTTCCGAGCGCAGCGCCCTCTACTCCGCCCAGCAGGCCATGGATCAGGCTGCGGACTCCATCGAATTCCGCATGAAGAGTCTGCGCCGTGCCAATTACACCTTTGCCTACAGCGAAGAGACGGTAAACATTTTTTCCAAGAACCCCGAAGCCAACTCGCTGACGGAGCAGCTCAGCGACCGGGATACCCTCGAAAACATGCTTCGGCGTATCCGTCTGGCCTATCCGGACACCGTCACGGCGGTGCACCTTTATATGAACGATCAGTTTCTCTATGTATCCCCCCGTTCGGAAAGCTTCTGGTCCTATGAAGGTCTGCGCGACACGCCGTGGTTTCAGGCCATGCAGGCCGCCGGCCGCTTCAGCTATTACATTCCCCCCGCGTGGAACCTGTCGGCCGACGTCGTATCGGTCGCCCACCTGATCAGCAATCCCCACAACTACGCCGAGAGCATCGGTGCCGTCGTAACCGATACGCCGGTGTCCGCGCTGGTGGACATATTGAAAAAATGCGCCGTCACGGAAAACAGCTACTGCTATCTGGTCAATGAATCGGACGTCATGGTAGCATCGTCCGACCCGGAAAGGATGCTGCCCATGCCAAAAGCCGCCGCCAATGCCCTTCAAAGCGGCCAAGCAGTCCGCAGCAATGACCGGAGAGTCTCCGCGCGCGCCATTGACGAGTGCAACTGGACGCTGGTGCAGGTGCTGCCCGAATCCGATCTGAGCGCCGTGCGCTACGCGCAGGTGAAGCTGTTTGTTCTTTGCGCGCTGGCCGTGCTCACGGTCAGCTTTGGTCTGGCCGTGCTCATGGCCAGCCTGATCACGCGGCGCATCAACATTCTCAGCGGCCGCATGAAAGCCTTCCGCTACGAGCACAGCCGTCTGCTGCCCATTCCGGCCGACGGCGGCGACGACATTGACCGGCTCATGAACAGCTACAATGATCTGGTGGGCGCCGTCCGCACCCTCAGCGCAGAAAACATCCGAAAGGGCCGCCAGCTCAACGAAACCGAGTTGGCCATGCTCTACACGCAGATCAACCCGCATTTCCTGTTCAACACGCTGGATATGATCCGTTATCTGGCCGACCATCACCAGGACGCTCAGATCTCCACCGCCATGGGCGCCCTTGCCCAGTTTTACCGCAAAAGCCTCAACGGCGGCAAACGGATGAGCAACGTGCGCGCCGAGCTGGAGCATGTGCGCGCCTATATGCAGATCCAGCAGCTGCGTTTCGGCGAAGGGGTCACCCTGCTGATCGACGTGCCTGAAACACTGATGGAAACTCCGCTCCCCGCCGTCACCCTGCAGCCCATTGTGGAAAATGCGCTGCTCCACGGCATCCAGGGACGCGCCGACAAGCAGGGCGAAATCCGCCTGACCGGCGCCGTCTCCAAAGACGAGGTGCTGCTGACAGTACGGGACAACGGCTGCGGCATGACCGCCGCTCAGGTGGCCGCACTGTTTGACGAAACGAAAGAAGGAGGCGTGGGGCTGCGCAACACCGACGCACGGCTGCGGATGCAGTGCGGCACAGCCGCCGGCCTGCGGGTGGAAAGCGAGGAGGGGCGCTACACCGCCGTCACCGTACGCCTGCCCCGCTCCCCCGAGCAGTGATGAGGCTGTTTCCCTGCACCCGCGCATTTCCCTGCTTTTTTCGAAAACATCCGCCCAATACGGAACCGTCCGTGCCGGAACAGGAGGAGACCTGCGATGAACATACTGATCGCTGATGACGAAGCCTTTGCACGCGCCGAGCTCACAGAGCAGCTGAGCAAAATGGCGTTGCCGTCCGACACGCTGATCTCCGCCGCAAGCGACGGCGTGGAGGCGCTGGAGCAGGCGCTGCAGAACCCGCCCGACCTGCTGATCACCGACGTACGCATGCCGCGCATGGACGGCATCGAGCTGGCGCAGCAAATTGCCCGTTCCTTCCCCGCGTGCCGCATGATCTTTCTGAGCAACTATTCCGACAAGCCCTACCTGCGCGCCGCCATTCAGCTGCATGCGGTAGAATACATCGACAAGCCCGTCGACGGCGAAAAGCTTCAGGAGGCAGTCAGTCAGGCGCTTTCCGAGCTGCAGAACGCGCGGTTTACCGAAGAATCCATCACCCGCACCCGCGCAGAGGCTCGCGCACTGCTCTGCCAGCGCTGGACGCAGGTGCTGTGCAGCTGCCGCGCCGACCCGGACGCCCTGCGTCCGCAGGCCGCGCAGTACGGTCTGGGTGAATGGTATGCCGCCGCTTACCGGTGCGTACTATACCGCGTGACGGACGGGGTCTCCATCCCCGCTCCCGTGCTGCCCGGTGTGCAGATGCTCCCGCTATTGTTTCAGGGCGACGGCATTGCGGTGCGTTTCCTTTATGCCGACTGTCCCGACAGACTGAGCGATGACACAGTTCAGACGCTGTGGGTTCATTCCCAAACCGCAGGTGTAACGGGCGCAGCGGCGGGCAGCACAGCGTCAGGCTACCGGGAAGCATATCGATCCTACCGAGAAGCGCAGCGGGCGCTGGATCGCCTGTTTTTCCGCAGTGAGCCCCGGCTGGAGCTTGCATCCAAAACACCGCCCGCCGAAGCGCTTACGCTGGATGACCGTGTCATTGCCGCCCTTGAAGCGGCGCTGATCAAGCTGGACACAGACGGTGTGCAGACGGTGCTGTGCAGCCTGTTTGCCCATCTGCGCCAGCATCCCGACACCCCGGTCGCTCATATCCGCAATTACTGCTGCAAGATTGCCGACCATATCCTGCGCATCTCCACCGTCAATCATCTGGACTTTCATGAACGTCACACGAGCGCGGCACTTTACCGCAGCATCTGGGAATCGCCCAGTCTGGATCAGACCGAGCAGACCGTAAAGGCATGGATGCACGAACTGCTGGCCTGCGACTATGGCGACGAGCGGCTGGTGCGGCTGACGGTGTCCTATATCCGCCGTCATTTTGCCGACCGGGATCTGGATCTTGCCGCCATCTGCAAATTCACCGGCTATTCCCCTTCCTCCCTCTGCCCGCTGTTCAAGGAAACGGTCGGGATGACCATCAACGCATATATTACCGAAACGCGGATGGAGCAGGCGCGCGACCTGCTTTTGAGCACAGACGACAGTCTGGAGCAGATTGCCGCGGCCTGCGGCTATGCCAGCACAAAATACTTTGGCCGCAGCTTCAAGGCGCACACCAAAATGTCACCCGGCGAATTCCGCCAGCAGGGCAAGCTGTACGAAGCAAAACCCGCAGCCGGCGCCTATTCCCCGGAGACGCCGAACGACAGCCTGCTCTGAACCGTGCCGACGAACCGGGAAGCCTGAGCATCGCTCTTTTCCGCGGCATGTCTGGCGCAGATTATTTTTCCTTCCTGATGCGCCCGCACTTTTCAGGCGCGCAAAAAAGGACGCGGCCCTGCACAGGTCGCGTCCACTTTTTTACAGGTTCAGCATCGCCGCAGCACCTCGGCGAAAAAACGAATGGTGTCGCCAATCTGCGCCACAGGGATCCGCTCGTCCGCGTTATGGATCAGCCCACGCTGCTCCCTGGAAAGGGGCATGCCGCTGAAGCGATACACGTGCTCGCTGATTTTTCCATAGTGGCGGCTGTCGCTCCCCGCCAGCATCAGATAGGGGGACACCAGCACGCCCGGATACGCCGCACGGATGGCCTGAGACAGGCGCTCCCATGGTTCATCGCCGGTCAGGGACACGGGGCTGGGGTTCTGCCCGGAAACAAGTTTCACCTCGACCCGCGGGTCGCGGATGATCTTTTCCAGCCGCCGGCAGGTATCTTCCATTGTATCGCCGCTGATGACGCGCAGATTCACCCCTGCCTTTGCCACGGCAGGCAGCACATTATAGGCCTTCGACCCCTCCGCCATGGTCAGGGCGCAGGTGGTGCGCACCAGCGCGTTCATTTCCCCGCCGGACAGTCTGCACACCAGGTTGAGCAGCGGCCTGAAGCACCAGAGGTTGGCAAACAGCACACGATAGCCAAAGCTGGATTCCCGGCCTAAAATGTCGAACATTTCCCGGGCGGGCGGCGTCATGGTGAAGGGCATGGCATGGTTTTGCACCCTGCAGAGGGCACGGCTCAGAATGCCCAGCGTCTGCTCCCGTGCAGGCGCGCTGGCATGCCCCCCTTTCCCTGTGGCAATCAGATCCGCACAGGCGGCTCCCTTTTCTGCCGTTCCGATGAGCGCCGCCTTCCTGCTCACGCCCGGAAACACGTTTTCCACAATTGCGCCGCCCTCATCCAGCACAAAGGCCGGATGAATACCGCGCTTTTCCAGTTCCGCCACGATGGCCGGCGCGTCGCCGCCGAACACTTCTTCATCGCCGCCAAAGGCGAAATACACGTCGTTTTCCGGCACGAACCCCTCGGCAATCAGCGCTTCCGCCGCTTCCATCACCCCATGAAGCGTCCCTTTGGTGTCCAGCGTGCCGCGCCCCCACAATTCACCGTTCCGGATGGCTCCGTCAAAGGGCGGAAAATGCCATTCGCCCTCGTTGACAGGCACCACGTCATAATGCGCCATCAGCACCGAGGGTGCCCGGTCGCTTCTTCCCTGCCAGCGGTACAGCATGCCCCGCCGCCCAATAATCTCCCGGGGGCAGCTTTCGGTCACGTGAGGATACTGCGCACACAGCAGCTGCTGAAAATCAGCAAACGCCTGCGCATCCTCCCGCGCCGCATCCGGATAGCTGACCGTTTTCAGCCGGATCAGCGCCTGAAGGCGCGCCGCAGCGCCTTCCTCATCCACCGCAACAGGCGCAGCGGACACCTTTTCCGCCGGCAGCGGCCTGTACAGGCACGCCCGCACCAGGATGACAGCCAGCCACACCAGCAAAACTGCAAGCACCATCCAACCTATCATTTGCTTTTCTCCTTCCGATCCAGCAGACCCTTTTTATACAGAACCCGTGCCGACAAAATAGCGATCAGCACTCCCACGGGCACCAGCACGCTCACGCTGCCCGCCAGCGACGGCACCAGCAGAAACAACACCACCATAAACAGCATGGGTGCGGCGGCAATTTTAGGATTTTTGGAAATAAACACCACGCCCAGCGCGCCGAAGAGCGAAGGCAGGATCTGGTCAAAGGCCGGTTTCAGCGCCGGCGACTCCAGCACCGGCTCCATCAAGCGCAGGCCGAACACCCCCGCCGCAATGACGAGCACCGTCACAATGGAACTGGTGGCAATGGCAATGGTGGAAATGACCTCGCCTTCCTCCGTCCCCGTCCTGACTTTCGCCGCCTCCATGGCATTCAGCGCGCAGGGCACCTTCAGGCTGGTCAGGTTACCCGTTACAAACCCCAGATACGTGCCGCCCGTTCCCAGCATCGGCACATAGGTGAACACCTCAATGACCCCCACCACCCAGTACATGGGCGCCACCCCCAGAAGCGCTCTGAGCACTGTGTTCAGCGGCGGCCACACGTTGTAATACAGACAGATCGCCGCAGGCGTCAGGATCATCATCAGCAGCACGACCGCCGTCCAAACACGGCCGTAGGCATACTGTCTTTCCTCATAAGACGACAGCTTTTTTTCCATTTTTTCCGCCCCCCTATCTCACTTCATCAGCGCCGTCAGCGGAATGCTCAGCGCCATGGAAAGAAGCATGCACAGGGGCAGCGCATACTGCTCCAGCCAGTGCCATCTCAGTTTCCGGATCAGCAGCCCGCACAGCGCCATGAGCAGCGCGGATACCAGCGCCACCGCAATAGGCACAAGGCCGGGCAGACCCTGCCGGACGTCCGCAAAAATCAGCCCTAAAAAAGCGGAGATCATGCCCAGAAACAGGGCGTCCATCAGAATGCCCCGCCATCGTTCATCCTGACCGCCGATGCGCGTCATGCCCCGCTGAATTCTTTTCAGCCCGAACAGCACCAGCACCAATCCGGCCAGAATGCCCAGCGTCATCGTCCACGCAATGACGGCGAACACCATGGGATCGGTGATTGTTTCCGTCACGCTGACCCCCATGGCGTTGGCGGCAATGGTCGCGGCGGGCAGCTCGTAGGTCACAGCTCCCAATATGCTCAGCCGCAGCCATGGAAAAGGCAGCCCCAGAAAACGATTGAGCGTCAGCACACCGATCAGAATGGATACCGCCGGCGCAATGGTAAACAGCGCGCTGGACAGGATCGTCTTGCGCACGGTTCCCCGGCTGATATTCAGCTGCCCCGCGCGGCGCACCGCCTTGACCAGAAAAAACACGGACTGCGCCAGCACCACCAGAATAACGGCGGCGGAAAGCAGGTAGAGAAACGTGTCGTTCACCGAAAAAGCCATTCATCAGTCCCCCCTCTCTGCAGCGACCGCCCGAAGGCTGATCGCCTGAAAACACCATATCATGTTCCTGAAAAAAGTGCAAGTGCGCAGCGGCTTTTCACACCGCCGCGCCTGTTTTTTACCGGCATTCTTTTTTGCCCCTTACCGTGCACCGTGAGACAGAAGCCAGCGGAGACCGGCGGCCGTCCGCTCTTCCGGCGCGTCAAAATGCCCGCCATCCTGCCAGACAAGCGTGCTGTCCGCTATGTTTCTGCTGCGCTGGCACCACGCAAAAGTATCCCGGGTCTGCGCGCCTACCGTGCCCAGAAGCGGGTTCCGGCTTTTTTCTTCCCTTCTTCCGAGACTGAGATACACCACCCCGCCCGCGGGCGGGGTGGATTTTTCCCTGAAATCCGCAAAGCCAGGAAACCACAGTGAGCCGGAGCAGCTGGCCGCACCGCAGAACAGATCCGTCTTCAGAAACGCCCACAGCGCGAACAGCCCTGCCAGCGAATAGCCGCCGATCATCCGCTTTCGCGCAGAGGCGTCCGGCAGCGCAGGGCACAGTTTTTCCGCGATCCAGTCAAGGGTTTCCTGACCGCCGCCCTCAAAGCTTTCGCCCTGGCGCAACCCCGGCGCCGGCCACGGGGACAATTCCCGATTCCAGTCGTCGCAGGGAAACGACGCCAGCAGACCGTTGCAGCCATTCAGCTGCCGTGCCATGTCCGCCGCCTCTTTTTCGGGCGAACCGTCCGTCCCCATCGGAAAAAGAAGAACGGGACCGTCCCGCCCCACCTGCTCAAGAAAGCATCTTCTGCCCCCGACCGTCATGCGGTTCAAGGCAGCACCTCAATGCGCAGCGCCTCCTGTGTGAGCGCCAGCCGGTTCCGCAGAACCGGAGCGTCCTCATACTCCGCCTCGCAGGTCTGGTTATCGTACGGGTCGTGCCGCGCATGCTTCATCGGCTGATAGAACGTCTGCTGAAACTGGCTGGCTGCGGGCATGCGATAAGGGTCGATGCTGCCGAAGTAGAAGTGCCACCGTTCCATTTCCCCGTCGCGGTAGGCGCTGCCGCCAAAGGACGGGTCGGCATACAGCCACCCGTAGGGCGCCACGTAGAACATCGCCCAGTCGTGGCACCCCACCTCTTCCAGCGGGTTCACCTCCAGACCGCTCTGCCAGCATGCCGGTATTCCCGCGCAGCGGCACAGGGTAATGAAGGTAAGCGCCTGCACGCCGCAGTCACCCTTGCGCCCCGTCAGAAAATACTCCGGTATGTTCGGCAGCGTCCAATAGGCGCGCATGAACGAATACGTATTCTGCGTCGTGATGTAATCATATATTTTTCGGGCCTTCAGCAGGGGATTTTTTTCGTCGCCCACGATCTGTGCCGTCATCATGCGTACAAGGGGCGTAAAAACGATATGAGGAGGCATCTCCTCTGTCAGGAAGTGAGGCTGCTGCGCCGACACGCGCGAGGGCTCCAGTTGCCGATAAGGCGCGTGCATTTCGTAGGAAAATGCCACCTCGAACGGCCTGTCCGGCACAGCCTCGAAGCGGATGGTGCGGGCTGGGAAATCCGGCGGAGCAATCAGCGCGTCCGGATGACTGACGGACAGCAGACGGAAATTCTTCACCTGCGCATATTCGACCGGCAGCGGTAGCTGGCAGACCACTTTCTGCCCCCGCCGCGCTTCTTCCTGCTCAATGGCGGCAGAAAAATGCATGTGCATGCGGCACTTCATGCCGCCATGCGCCTTCATATGGGCAACGGCTGCATTCAGCATGTCGCTGACGGCGCGATGACTGGTACGGTACCCTTCATCCAGCGTCCGATCCCGGTACGCCCGGCGAGTTGCGATCAGGTTATAAATGAAGTTGTTTTTATAGCGCACCTGCCCGTCAATATACGTCCATTCCACCGCGTCGGCATCCCGGAGCCCTTCCAATTCCTCCGCGGAAAAATCCCTGAAAGTCCGCCCGGCCGCTTCAAGGGCTTCTTCCTGTGTGAAAGGATACTCCCGCTCCCATTTGCTCATGATGAGCCGCTCATATTCCAGCCGTCTGCGCAGCGGCAGCGCAAGCGCAGGGTCGGACAGTTTCATGGCAAGAACGCGCTGCAGCCGTTCTATGTCTCCAAAGTATTTCAGCTTCAGCACATCTTCAGGCAGCGGAACAGCCAGATATTCAAGGTTGCTTTCCATTTTTTTCTCCCTTTCGCATGTTCGTCCTTTCAGAGGGACATTCTGTCCGATGAAAGCCGGAAAATAACGGTTTCATTATAAGTGGCGGCAAATTGATTGTCAACGCGGAAAATTTACGGATAATTATTGACAAACCCTGGTTCATCAAGTAAAATAAGACAGTACGTGCGGGTGTAACTCAATGGTAGAGTTCCAGCTTCCCAAGCTGGCTACGTGGGTTCGATTCCCATCACCCGCTCCACCGGCATATGCCGGGTGAATATCTAAGCCTGGCTGATATAGCCCGGCATCAATCATGAGTTTCGGTTGGTGAAGGAGGAAGACCCATGGCGAAGGAACATTTTGAGCGTACGAAACCGCACGTAAACATTGGTACAATCGGACACGTGG
>CAKUKE010000010.1 GCA_934662505.1 uncultured Clostridia bacterium
ATCGTCTGTCAGAAGTTTTTTGTTCAAGGCTTAACGGCCGGCAGCGTAAAGGGATAAAACGATATAGCGGGTGTATATGATTGTTATGCATTTTATATCTCCATGAATATATGCAGAATCAGGCACAGAGTTTTTTTGCCTCTGTGCCTTCAGGCATATGGTTCAAGCCGGCCAGAAATTCGGCAGTGTTTCGTTCCATCGTCTGTCTGTTGTCGGTCCACATGAATTGTCTGACTGACATTCATAATTGATTTCCTCTCTAAAAATCAAGCAGTATGTTGCCTTCATTGGATTCATCTAATCGAGCCGCAAATTAGTTCTGCGTTTTTTTCGATTGGAAATGACCTTTTGTTTTTAGAAACACTACGACATAGAAACTATTATTCGAGTTTCGGATGCAGTTCCCTGTAGCGCTCCACGTCCTCTTCGCAGGCGATATCTTCATCGTTCAGCACGCCGATGACCTGTCCGATCAGATAGATGTGCTCGAACTCGGAAAAGCGCATGACGGGATAGGCAGGATTCAGGGAGTGCAGACCGTCCGGCCGGTATTCCTTGATGTATGTCTCGTTGTCGATCATGAACGCACCAATATCTCCGGGCGTCAGCTCTCCGGAATCCGAAATTCGTTTCACAAGCACCATACAGCCGTCCGGGTAATCCGGCTCCATGCTGTCGCCGCTGACAGTAAATACGCAGTCCGCACGGCAGGTGAGCGAATCGTCATACACGTAAATCGGAGTTCCAGAATCCTCGAACTCGTTGGGATCGCCGATGCCCGCCGCAAGCTGATGCTCAAAGCGCGTCAGTTTATGGATTTCGCGGCAGCCTTCTGCCTGCTGTACCTGCAGGAGATTCTGAGCCATAGCACGGACGGCGTATTGATGTCCCGGCGTAAGCTGCCTGTAATTCTCCATGAACGCATCTTCCACCGTCGTATATTTGACGGAAGGATCGTCCAGACCGTAGAGCTGGTAAAGCGTGATCCGGAGTGCCTCGCAGATGTTCGGCAGGAGATTCACGTCGGGGCGAGCGCGCCCTCTTTCCCAGTTGCTTACAGCGTTGGCCGTAACACCCACCACGGCGGCCAGCGCTTTCTGTTCCATTCCCAGCTCTTCCCGGTAATGACGAATGCGGTCGCAGATCATGGGCTTTGTTTCCGCGGGCACAGGCTTTCCGGTATGCATATCGATCACACGGCTCTCATACGACGTGGATCGGTCAAATACGCGCTTGGGCATGATGGTTCCCTCCTGATTTGCTTTCCATCTCATTATAGCACAATTATTCACGTTTGTAAATATGTATATGAGCTTTACAAGCGTCTGCAAATATGCTATGATGAATGCAGTGATGGTACGGCAGTGAAAAATCTTGCCTTGCCTGCCAAGAAACGTTGAAGGGAAACGAAAATGAAGGACGCTGTCATTTTTCATCCGGCAAGGACAACCGGAGAGAGCGCAGGGGCTGCCGTAGGAATGGAGCAAAACGAGCTGGCGGCCGAGTACATCGAATCCGCACATCCATATAAGCAGCCAGCGGAAGTACTGCGCATTGCTGACGAAACGAAAAATCGAACCGGCTATGTGCTGTTTCCCAAGGTGGCAAAGTTCAACACCTGGCTTCTCAGCACCCGCCGAAGCCGCACGGCTTCTCTCGCAGTTCCGCCATAGGTGCAGGTGAACAGCGTCAGATCGTAGTCGGTCGCGACCATTCTCTCCACCTCGTACGGTCCGAGGCCTTCCAGCGCAGCGACCTGATAAGCGTAAATATTCCCGTCTGCATCGATAAACTGCACCGGGTCGCCGATCTCCAGCTGCTTGATCTTACGAAAATGCCGGCGATAATTATGTCCGCAAATGACCATCGTGTCATCGTAAACGCTGCCCCAATACCGGCACGGCGCGATCTTCAGCTGACTGTAACTCCAGTCGCTCATCACCGGCAGTTTGATCTCGATCGTCGGCATTTCAGGAACGACCGTCGGCATCACGTTTCCGCCATTGCCCGGGCTCGGCATGGGCTTCAGGATCTCCGCTTCGACCTGCTCCTGAACGCTCTCAGCGCTATCGCCTGCGGCACGTTCCTCCTGATCATTGCTTTTCAGCAGCCAGTCGGCGCAAAACAGCATCGCCACGCCGATCAGCATCAGCAGAATGCCAAGTTTCTTACGCATCCTTCCGCCTCTTTACGAAAAACAGCGCCCATCCCAGTCCAAACAGCGCCACGCCGCCCACGCCGAGGGCAAGGATCGGCCAGCGAACCAGACCGGTCTGCGGCAGCCTCGGATCCTCAGGCGGCTTTGTCGGCTGCGGGGTCGGCGCCGGAAGCGGCTCAACCTTCGGTTCCGCCTTCACCTGATAAGTCCATTCGCCGTCCACGCTCATGGTGCATGTCAGGACATCCGCATTCTCCGGTTCTTCTGTTTCAGCAAAGCAGGCATCATCATGCTAATGCTCCAGCACTTCAACCTGACCGCAGATCAGAGTGCCGCCGCCATTCCGGCAGCTTTGCTCATGACGATGAAGAATCGCTTCCCGCCTGCCGCAAATCAACTCCGCGGTATCCGTCTCCGACGTCTCCTCTTCTCCGCAGATCAGCACATCGACCATGCTGTAGCATTCATCCGTATGCTGATGATCGCTTTCGCTCCCGCAAACCAGTTCTTTGGAGAGCTGATAGCACGCTTCGCTGTGCTGGTGGCCGCTGCTTTCCACCAGTCCGCAGGTGACCTCCGTATTCTGCACAAAACAATCGGCATTGTGGTGATGGCCGTCGGTCTCCTCCGTGCCGCACACCAGATCGCCGTTTTCATCCCGACAGTCGTCAGCATGCCGGTGGCCGTCACTTTCCTCCAGGCCACAAACAAGGTTTTCCATCACGGTCAGACAGCTGTCTTCATGCTGATGGCCGGAGGTCTCTTCCTGATCGCAGATAAGCGCTTCCCCGTCCGCCCAGCAGGCGTCTGTATACACATGCTGCGAACAGGTCAGTTCGCCGCGCTCCCTGACATAGCATTCTTCACTGTGAGCATGCGTATCTACAGGCGCATAGCAGTCGGCGGTATGACGATGCTTTCTGACCACCGGGAGCGAGCACAACAGTTGGCCGTCTTCATCATAGCAGGCGGCGCCATGCGTATGCACGACAAAATCCGCATACCCACAGTTCAACTCTCCCTCTGCATTTTTGCAGCCTGCGGTATGACTGTGGATATTCAGCGTCTCCGGCGTACAGATCATTTTTCTTCGCACGGAAACGACCTGCGTATAGCAGGCATCACTATGCGTATGCACCGGGATCTGACAATCGGCTTCCATTGTGATGACAGGTCGCGTCAGCGCATAGGTGGTGCAGAACACCACCTATGCGCTCAGAAGCAGCATCAGCCTCTGCCGGCGTCTGTGAAAGCGGCGGTTTCTTATATACTTTTATACTTTTCAACCTGTGGCAGAATACTTGGCTTCATCTGCCACCACCTCCTATTCTATCGTTCCGAAGCAGGCGATCGGCCATACACGGAACACGATCTTGCCCACGATCTGTTCCTCAGCGATGCATCCGATCTCTGAATGACGGGAATCCACGGATGTAGATCTGTGGTCGCCCATGCAGAAATAGCGGTTGTCCGGCACCTGATAGGGCAGGCTGATATTGGCATCGCCGAAGGACTTCTCCTTCAGGTAAGGCTCGTCCAGCGTTTTTCCATCCACATAGACGTTTCCATTTTCGTCAATATCCACCATTTGACCCAGGCCGGCAATAACGCGCTTCACCAGTATTTTATTTCCTATATGAAAGGCCACCAGATCACCCTGACGGAAGCGCGACCCCTTCACCGATACCACGATATCGCTTCATTGAGCGTTGGCGTCATGGACGTGCCGTAAATTTGCAGAACAGGCAGCCAGAGCGTGGCCACAAGGATCGCCAGCGCCGCCATAACGACCAGCGTATACACGGTGCTCCGCAGGACGCTCTTGTATTGCTTGCGGTACCGCACCCGCTGCAGTTCCGCCTCCAGCTGCTCCGGGCTCGGCATCTCAATTTTCTTATCTTTCTTCATCGCTTTTCGCCCCTGTCCAAAGCAGGCAGCTGGGAGAACAAATGACGCAGTTCTTCATGCTCGTTTGAAATCGTCGTCAGTTTTTCCGATACGGCATTCCAGTACTTTTGCGACTCTGTTTTTGCCTTTTCCAGCATTTCAGCACATTGCCTCTGTGTACTGCTCACGGTTTCTTCCGCCTGTTTCTGCGCATCCTCCATGATCTGCGCCGCCTTTTCCCGGCTTTCCGCCTCTCTCTGTGCGCAGATCGCTTCCTGCTGCTGGCTCAGATACATGATATTTTCCGTATATTGCCGGCAGACACCTTCCGCCGCCCTGAACACGCCGTTCAACTACAGAGAATCCTCGGCAATAGAACCCGCCTTTTCAATGCAAAGCGTTTTATCTGCCAGAGCATTTTACGCGGATTGAAGCTGCTCGCGCAAGCGCCGGTTCTCCCGGCTTTGCTCCAGCAGGAGACTCAGCAGGTCGCCGCGACCCAGCCTTCTTAATTCTTTTTCAGTCATCCCAATCCCTCGTTTCCGGCCTCTTATGCAAAAAGTGAAAGCAGCGGCATTTCATGACATTTCTCTTTGTGACTTTGAGTGAGGCTGCACATTTGATCGGTTCCGTCCTGCCGCGTCATTGTTTTCCACACCACTCATCAGACAGATTTCACAGCACGCGGAAGCATTTTTTACGCACAGTTCCGCGCCGCCGTGGAAGCAGCCGCCCGGGATCAGGTTGCCGCGCAGGTGCAGGCAGGCGCAGCACAGCAGGTGCGCGCCGCTGCAGAAGCACAGGCCCGCCAGACGATTGAGCAGACCGTCCGGCATCCCGACGAAGCAACCGTTGCCGCGCAGGTAGAAAAGC
Organism: uncultured Clostridia bacterium; assembly: GCA_934662505.1. GTDB lineage: Bacteria > Bacillota > Clostridia > Christensenellales > Aristaeellaceae > SVGT01. The sequence continues at coordinate 4,919 of CAKUKE010000010.1, forward strand.
AAATGCAGTCATCCGCCGTTCAGGCCGAAATCGACGCGGCGGTAGATGCCCAGCTGGCCTCCCCCGAGGTGCAGGCGCAACTGGATGCTCAGCTCACCGCAGCGGTTCGTCCGCAGGTAGAATTCGCCGTGCAGACCAAGGTGCGCGCCGAAGTCGCCTCCGGTGTGGAAGCCGCCATTCGTGAGACGGTCATCGCGGAACTGACGCAGAGCACAGCCACGCCTGCGCCCGGCGCAACGGATACCCCCGCCCCCGCCGACCGAGACCCCCGTGCCGGTCGCCGGTTCCCTGACCGATTTTTCGGCTTACTGGGCGCATTTCCTCAGGACACTGTTTGTCAGCACCGCCTACGGCGAAGATGGTCCCTCAGAGGATGAAATCAACGCCATTGTCAGCGCGCGCATGGCGTCGCCCGATGTGCAGGCGCAGATTGACGCGCTGACCGATGGAAAGATGGCTTCTGCGGATACGCAGGCGCTCATCGACGGGCAGACTGCGCAGCAGATGGAAAGCGAAACCATACAGGCACTCATCGACAGCCGGACACAGGAAAAGATCAGCGACCCGTCTCTCCGCGCGCAGGCCGAGGAGGCTGCCAAAGCGCAGACCCGCCCGCAGGTTGAGGCTGCCACCCGGAAAAAAATCCGTTACGCCGTGACCCATCTGTCGGAAGACGATGTGCAGGCGCTGGTGGCGCAACAGATGCAGTCCGCCGCTGTGCAGCAGCAGATCGAAACCGCCGTTGCGGAGCAGATGGCCTCCGCACAGGTCAGAGGGTTGATTGGCGGAAACATTGAAACGCAGATGGCCCCCGCCGGGGTGCGCAGCCGGATCGCACAGGAAACAGAAACGCAGCGGCAGAGTCAGACCTACCTGAACGGCGTTGCAGAAGCACTGGAGAAAAACGGGGAAAACAGTGAAACATACCGCGTTCTTTCCGATCTGCGGGTCAGACTGGACGACTTGCAGGCATTCTACGACGGACTGAGCGACTATGCCGGCGGCGTGAACGATCTGATGCGCGGCGCACAGGAAATGAAGGACGGTACCGACACTTTCCGCAGGAAAACGGAGAACATTGGCGATACGGTCAGTGAAAAAATCAGCGACATCATTGCCGACAAGACCGGATCGGGCGTTCCCCTTGCCTCGTTTGTCGATCCGCGGAATACGGATGTTGAAAGCGTGCAGTTCGTCATCACCACGCCCGCCATCCGCGTAAAAACCGTACAGACGGAAGCCGCGTCCGCGCCGGAAAAAAGCGGTATCCTTCAGAAGATCCGCGACCTGTTCCGCTGATTCCGTCTTCGCCTCCCGGGCGGCGCACTGCAATGGGAAGGGGTCGACGAAGAAGGAGAGGTTTTTCCCTTCAGCCGGTCGCCTTTCCCGCAGATGATGCCGGCAGCAGGCGATGACCCGCCCGGCGGCGTCTTCCGTAAGAGGCGGCCGCTCCGGGGCGCCGCACCACGGCGACACTGAAAAGAACCCGCAAACCGCTTACCGGTTTACGGGTTCTTTTCTCACGGTTCATTCCCGTCTGCCGTTTACACTTTTTCTTTGTCCTCTTCCGGCATCCGGTCGTAGCGGATGCCATCCTCCGCCACCGTCATACGCACGGCGTCGCCCAGACTGATCTGTCCGCTGAGCAGTTTTTCGCTCAGCGCATCCTCGACAGTGCGCTGAATGATCCGGCGCAGCGGACGCGCGCCCATCTGATCGTCATAGCCGCGGCGCGCCAGATAGGCTGCCACGGGCGCGTCCCAGACCAGATCCACTCCCCGCTCCCGCAGCCGCTGCGCCACCTGCGAAAGCATCAGTTCGGCAATTCTCTCAATGTCCTTTTCTTCCAGTTTATGGAACACCACGATCTCGTCCACCCGGTTGATAAACTCGGGACGGAACACGTTTTTGATCTCCGCCAGGATCTTTTCCCGCATCCGCTCATAGCCCAGCGACTGACCGCTGCCCGCGCCGAACCCTACGCTGCGGCTGATGGTCTGCGCGCCCGCATTGCTGGTCATGACGATCACACAGTTGCGGAAGCTGACTGTCCTGCCCATGCTGTCCGTCAGGCGACCGTCCTCCAGAATCTGCAAAAGCATGTTGAACACATCCGGGTGCGCCTTCTCGATTTCATCAAACAATACCACGCTGTACGGCTTGCGGCGGACGGCCTCGGTCAATTGCCCCCCTTCCTCAAAGCCCACGTAGCCGGGCGGGGAGCCGACCATCCGAGACACGGTGTGCTTTTCCATGTACTCGGACATATCCAGCCGGATGACCGCATTTTCATCGCCGAACATGGCCTCGCCCAGCGCCCGGCAAAGTTCCGTTTTGCCCACGCCCGTAGGTCCCAGAAAAATGAAGCTGCCGATGGGACGTTTGGGATCCTGCAGCCCAGCCCGCGCACGGCGGATAGCCCGGCTGACGGCGGACACCGCCTCCTCCTGACCGATGACCCGTTTGTGCAGGGTATCCTCCAGCCGAAGCAGACGCTGCCCCTCATCCTCCGTCATGCGGCGGACGGGAATACCTGTCCATCCGGCTACCACCTGCGCGATGTCGTCCTCGCTCACCTTGTCCTTGGTGCAGGCCTTTTTCTGCTCCCAGACGGTGCGTTTTTCTTCTATTTCCTTTTTCAGTTCATGCTCCTCATCCCGCAGCCGGGCGGCGCGCTCATAGTCCTGCTGGTCGATGGCTTCTTTCTTTTCCAGCACCACCCGTTCCAGTTCCTTTTCCTGCCTGCGCACATCCGGGGGAGCGGTATAGGTGGTCATCCGTACCCGCGAAGCCGCCTCGTCCATCAGGTCGATGGCCTTATCCGGCTGGAAGCGGTCGGGTATATAACGGTTGGACAGCCGCACCGCCGCCTGCAGCGCCTCGTCGGTAATGCGCACCTTATGGTGCGCCTCGTATTTGTCCCGCAGTCCGCGCATGATGGCCAGCGTTTCCTCCTCGCTGGGTTCCTCCACCGTCACCGGCTGGAACCGCCGCGCCAGCGCCGCGTCCTTTTCGATGTTTTTACGGTATTCATCCAGCGTCGTGGCGCCGATGCACTGTATTTCACCCCGCGCCAGCGCCGGCTTGAGAATGTTGGCCGCGTCCATGCTGCCCTCCGCCTTGCCGGCGCCCACAATGTTCTGAAGTTCGTCGATAAAGAGGATCACGTCTTTTTTCCGCTTCACCTCGTCCAGCGTGTTCTTCAGCCTTTCCTCAAATTCACCCCGATACTTGCTGCCCGCCACCATGGCGCCCATGTCCAGCGACACAATGCGCTTGTCCAGCAGGGTCTCCGGCACCTGCCCGGCGACGATCCGCTCCGCCAGCCCTTCGGCCACGGCGCTCTTGCCCACGCCCGGCTCGCCGATGAGGACGGGGTTGTTCTTGGTGCGGCGGGACAGGATCTGCTGGATGCGCTCGATCTCCCTTTCCCGACCCACCACTGGATCCAGTTCGCCTTTCTTCGCCGCGTTGTTCAGATCCCGGCCATACTTTTCCAGACAACTGTCCTGCGCCCGGTCGCCGCCGTTTTCTTCGCTTTCATCCGCCTTGCCCATTTTGTCCAGTACGCTCTGGCGGAGCTGCGCCATATCATAGCCCATTTCCGTGAGCGCACGGGCGGCGACGCCGTCCCCGTCCGCCAGAAGCGCCAGCCACAGGTGCGCGCTGGTCACGTAGGGCTGTCCCAGCCGCTGCGCCTGAATGACCGCCGTTTCCAGGATTTTTTTCGCCCGGGGGGTCATTTCGCCCCGACCGGCCAGTGCGTTGCCGGTGCCCACCAGCTCCCGCACCTTGTTCTTCACCCCGTCCAGCGTTACGCCGCTCAGGGCGGGCACGTCGTCCAGCGCCTCCACCGTCAGCGCCAGCAGCATATGCTCGCTGCCCACGTATTCATGCATGAATTCTTCCGCAAACTGAGGCGCACGGGTGATGACCCGCCGCGCCCGATCGTTAAACCGTCCAAAGATCGGCATTTTTCCGTTCCTCCATTTTTTGATGCCGCGCCGGTGACTACCGGTCGTTTTCGCAGGCGCCGTCTCCATCCGCGCCCGTCAGCGTCTTTTCCAGCAGGGCGCTGCGGCTTTCGTCTGCTTCCCGGTCGGTCAGTTTCCGACCGGCGGCCATCTGCAAATGCGCACGCTGCGCCTTTTCCAGCAGCTGGTCGCAGGCGGCCGTATCCAGCGGCAGTTTTCCCATGGCCGCGCCCAGACGCAGGTTGCTCCAGTGGCTGTAAAACTCCCGCATGCCCATCTTGCGGGCATAGCGCATCAGCCCGTAAGAGCGCCGCAATTGATCTTCAAAGGCCACTGGATCCTTTTCCGCCGCCTTTTCCCGGCAGGTCTGCTCCATTTCGGCGATCTGCCGCGCCACGGCGCCCGTAGCTTCCAGGATTTCCTTCTCCGTCCGTCCAAGGGTGATCTGATTGCTCAGCTGATACACAAAGCCCAGCGCCTGACTGCCCTCGCCGTATATGCCCCGCAGAGTCAGCCCCAGCTTGGCCGCCAGCTGGATCACCTTGCCCATCTGCTTGATCAGCGTCAGCATGGGCAAATGCAGCATCACCGACGCACGCATCCCCGTGCCCGTGTTGGTCGGGCAGGCGGTCAGATAGCCCCACTCCCGGTCGAAGGCAAACTTCTCGCGCCCGGCCAGCGCCTCCTCCACCTGAAAGGCTTTTTCCGCCGCAGCCGGCAGATTCAGCCCGCTTGCGAACCCCTGAATACGCAGGTGATCCTCCTCGTTGACCATGACGGACACACCGCCGTCCTCCCGGATCAGCGCCGCGCCCTGATCGTCGGATGCGAACAGATCGGCGCTGATCAGGTGATCCTCCACCAGCTGCCGGCGGCGGGTCTCATCCAGCCCCCGCATGGGGTAATAGCGGTAAGTGTCCTCCTCGTCCCGCAGGACGGACAGCACCCGGTCGATGCACGCGTCCGCCTGTTCGCTGTTCATCCGGCTGCGGAAGGGCAGATCGGCAAAGTTCCGCGCCAGCCGCACCCGGGAAGAGAGAACCGCTTTTTCCTCACACATGTTCCTTCCCCTCCGTTTCCTCCCGCAGGGTTTTCAGGGCGTCCCGCAGGGCGGCGGCATCCTCGAACCGCTCCTCCGCCACCGCCTGCTCCATCTGGCTGCGGAGGGACTGCATCTTCTCCTGCCGCGCCTGTTCCTTTTCATCCTCCGGCGGTCTGCGTCCCGCATGCTGAGCGCGTCCCTGCATGCGGGTGAGCAGCCCCCGCAGTTCGTCACGGAACGCATCGTAACACCCCGGGCACCCCAGCATGCCGGTCTTATGAAATTCGGACAGCTTCATACCGCAGCGGGGACACGCCGTATCCGGCGCATCCTCCTCTTTGCTGCTGACGGAAGCCAGCAGCGCCGCCAACACCCCTGCCAAATCCCCCGTCTGATATTTTTTCACGCATTCCCTGCACAGGTGACGGGTCGTGCTTTCTCCGTCCACGATCGTCGTGACCGTCACCTCGGCCGGCCGCTGATTACATTCTTCGCAAAGCATATTCTTATCCTCCCGCGCGGCAAGGCCGCGTTTCCTTTTCAGTCTGCCCGCATGCCGCCCGTTTACGTCTTTTTTTCAGGCGGGTTTTTACGCTGGGCAATTTCCAGCAGCATGCTTTTGAGCACCTTGGCCCGGAGCGCATCCTTGACCGGCTCGTGGGCGGGTACGCTCCACGCCTGACCGGATACCGCCGCCGCCATGAGCCGGGCGTCCTCCAGCGACACGACCCCCTCCTCGGCCAGATATGCGCACAGGCTGCGGGCGCGCTGCGCGTCGATAGCGCTGCCGATGCGCTCGTTGAGCAGATAGGACAGCCGATCCTCCGCGCCGCCCCGGATGCGCACAATGCGGATGTAGCCGCCGCCCCCCCGCTGGCTTGACGTCACATACCCGTGATCGGGGGTGAAACGGGTGGACAGCACATAATTGATCTGAGACGGCGCACAGTGAAAATAGGCCGCCAGTTCATTGCGCTTCAGTTCGCAGCTTTCTTCTTCCTCATCCTGCAGCATGGCCTTGATAAAGGCTTCTATATTATCGCTCAATCGCACGGCGCATTCCTCCTCGATGCCGGTCAAAGTTTTTGACCTACTTTGACCTACGGAAAGTATAGCATATTTTTTCTCCGTTTGCAAGCAGAAAAGGAGACATTTTTCCTTCCCTGCCGGACGCGCCGTTTTCCCCCGCTTTCCCCACGCCTTTCCGCAGACGGCGAACGCAGGCGGCAAGCCCCTTTTTTTGATAAAAAAAACAAAAAATCGCGTGCAAATGTATTGACAGCGTTTTTCTATTGTGGTTTAATATATTTCGTTTGCGTGTTTAGTAGTTCTAAACGTGCAGCTGCGACTGAAAGTTTAGTTTTGTTAAACTTCGTTCAGGGCGCGGAAAACATAAGGAAGCGACGGAAACATGGATATCGGCGAAAAACTGCGGCAGCTGCGTCTGCAGCGCAACCTGACCCAGGAGGAAATGGCGGATCGCTGCGAATTGAGCAAGGGCTTTATTTCGCAGGTGGAGCGCAATCTGGCTTCCCCCTCCATTGCCACCCTGACGGACATGCTGGAATGTCTGGGGAGCGATCTGAAGGAATTCTTTTCCGACCGCAGCGATGAAAAGATCGTCTTTTCCAGGGACGACATGTTCGTCAAGGAGGATGCGGAAACACTGCGCGGCTCCATCACCTGGCTGGTACCCAGCGCCCAGAAAAACAGCATGGAGCCCATTCTGGTGCAGCTGGAGCCGCAGGGGCAGACGCAGGAGCTTCCTCCCCATGAGGGGGAAGAATTCGGCTACGTGCTGCAGGGGGTCATCACCCTGTGCATGGGCGAAAAGCGCATGAAGGTGCGCAGCGGCGAAAGCTTCTGCATTCATCCCGGCGCGGCGCACCTGATTACAAACGGCGGAAAATGGCCCGCCCGTTTCATCTGGGTATCCGATCCGCCCGTTTTCTGACGGTCGCCTTTTCAACATTTTTGTTTCGACGGAGGGCATGAGACGATGGAACAGCAACGGCTCATTACACTGAAAAACGTATCCAAATCCTTCGACGGGGTGACCGTCCTGAACAACATCAACCTTTACATCCGAAAAAAAGAGTTCGTCACCCTGCTGGGGCCTTCCGGCTGCGGCAAAACGACCACCCTGCGCATCATCGGCGGTTTTGAATCGCCGGACGAGGGGCAGGTCATTTTCGACGGTCAGCAGATCAACGACCTGCCGCCCTACAAGCGGCGGGTCAACACCGTTTTTCAGAAGTACGCTCTTTTCCCGCACCTGAACGTGCAGGACAACATTGCCTTCGGACTGAAAATCAAGAAAATGCCCAAGGCGGAAATTGCCCGCCGGGTGGACAAAATGCTGGATCTGGTCAACCTGTCCGGCTACGGCAAGCGCAGCGTGGACAGCCTTTCCGGCGGTCAGCAGCAGCGCATCGCCATCGCCCGGGCGCTGGTGAACGAACCGGAGGTACTGCTTCTGGACGAGCCGCTGGGGGCGCTGGATCTGAAGCTGCGCAAGGAAATGCAGCTTGAGATCAAGGCCATGCAGCAGCGGCTGGGCATCACTTTTATCTATGTCACCCACGATCAGGAAGAAGCCCTGACCATGTCGGACACGGTGGTTGTCATGCGCGGGGGCAACATTTTGCAGATCGGCACCCCCAAGTCCATTTACGACGAGCCGAAAAACGCCTTTGTCGCCAATTTCATCGGCGAAAGCAACATTTTCCCCGGCACCATGCTGGAGGACGAGCTGGTCTCCTTCTGCGGGCAGAAGTTTGTGTGCGTGGACTCAGGTTTCGGCCAGAACGCGCCGGTGGACGTGGTCATCCGTCCCGAGGACGTCATGCTGGTGGGCGAGGACATCGGGCAGGTGACGGGCGTTATCAAGAGCGTTCTGTTCAAGGGCGTGCATTACGAAATGATCATTGACGCCGGTCATTCCATCTGGAAGGTGCACTCCACCACCATGCAGCCGGAGGGTTCGCGGGTGGGTCTGAATGTCGTTCCCTTCAACATCCACATCATGCACCCCATGAAGGAGGAGACCGCGAAGTGAACAATCTGCAGATTCCCGCATGGGGCATGGGTGCCATGGGAATAGGGCTGGTTCTTTTCATCGCGCTGCTGGTGGTCTACTTCCGCCGCAATCACGGCCTGAACCGTCCCCTGTTCGCCTCCCCCTACACCCTGTGGATGATCATCTTCACCGTGCTTCCCTGCGTGCTGATCGCCTATTACGCCTTTACGGACGTCAACGGCACCTTCACGCTGGACAACTTCAAAAACTTCTGGGACAGTAATTACGACATGAACAAGGAGCTGCTTTCTCTTGGCTTCAGCCCGGAGGAAATGGGCTTCACCCGCGGCTCCGTCAACGTCGACACCCTGCTCTACTCCCTGTGGATGGCCTTTCTGTGCACGGCGATCTGCCTGGTGCTGGGCTACCCCGCCGCCCACATCATGGCCGACAGGGAATTCAAGCTGGGTTCCACGCTGGTCATCCTGTTCGTCATTCCCATGTGGATGAACTTCCTGCTGCGCACCATCGCCTGGATGACGCTGCTGGAGGACAACGGGCTGATCAACAACCTGCTGGTACGGCTGGGACTGCCCCGGGCGCAGCTGATGTATAACTCTCAGGCCGTGCTGCTGGGCATGGTATACAACTATCTGCCCTTCATGGTCTTTCCCATTTACAACGCGCTCAACAAAATGGATTACCGCCTCTCCGAGGCCGCCATGGATCTGGGCTGCAATAAATGGCGCACCTTCTACAAGGTGACCCTGCCCCTCTCCCTGCCCGGCGTGGTCAGCGGCATCACCATGGTGTTCATGCCTGCCGTCACCACCTTTTTCATTCCCCGTCTGCTGGGCGGCGGCAATACGGAAATGTTCGGCGATCTGATCGAGCGTACTTTCCTGACCGCCAATAACTGGAACGTGGGCAGCGCCCTGTCCCTGATCATGATGGTGCTCATCCTTTTGTCCCTTGGTCTTTTACGCAAGGTGGATCCGGACGGCGAAGGAGGAAACATGCTGTGACCAAGTTTATCAAGCGGTTTTATCTGGGGCTGGTGCTGCTGTTTTTGTACGTGCCCATCGGTGTGCTCATCATCCAGTCCTTCAACGCCGGCAAATCCCGCGCCCGGTGGGAGGGCTTTTCCCTGACCTGGTACCGGCAGTTGTTCAGTGATGCGTCCATCATGCACGCCCTGTACGTCACCGTGACCGTCGCGCTGCTGGCGGCGCTGTTTTCCACCATTCTGGGAACGCTGGCGGCCATCGGCATTCACGCCATGAAAAAGCGTCCGCAGGCGCTGATGATGACCCTGACCAATATCCCCATGACCATGCCGGACATTGTGACGGGCATTTCCCTCATGCTGCTGTTCATCTTCACCAAGGTGGAACGGGGATATGTGACCATGCTGCTGGCTCACATTACCTTCGACACGCCCTACGTCATTCTGTCCGTACTGCCCAAATTGAAGCAGATGAACAAATTCAGCTATGAGGCCGCGCTGGATCTGGGCGCCACTCCGTTCTACGCCCTGTTCCACGTTATCCTGCCCGAGATCATGCCCGGCGTCATTACCGGCGCCATGCTGGCCTTCACGCTGTCGCTGGACGATTTTACCATCAGCTACTTCACCACCTCCCCGCTGGTGCAGAATCTGTCCACCCTCATCTATTCTCAGGCGCGCAAGGGCATCAAGCCCACCATGAACGCGCTGTCGGCGCTGATGTTCGTCAGTCTGCTGGCGCTGCTGCTGATAGTGAACCGCCGCTCCAAGCAGGCGGAGAACTAAATACATGACAACCAATGGAGGAAAACATGAAAAAGCTGTCTCTTGTACTGGTTCTGGCTCTTTTGTGCTCCCTGCTCGTGCTCCCCGGCGCGTCCGCCGAAGAGGTCGTCAACGTTTATAACTGGTACGACTACATGGACGAACGGGTTTTCGACCTGTTTTACGAGGAGACCGGCATCAAGGTGAACCCCATGTATTTTACCACCAACGAAGATATGATGGTGCAGGTGCGTCTCAGCCCCGGGGCTTATGACCTGGTGTTTCCCTCCGATTATTGCGTGGAACGGATGATTTCCGAAGGGCTGCTGGCAGAGATCAACTTTGACAACGTGCCGAACCTGAAAAATATTGATGAAAACCTGCTCAACCCCGACTATGACCCGGAAAACAAGTACTCTGTTCCCTTCATGTGGGGTACGGTGGGCATTCTGTACAACAAGACCATGGTGGACGACCCGGTGGACAGCTGGGGCATCCTGTGGAACGAAAAGTACGCCAAGAACATTTTCATGCTGGCCAGCATCCGCGACACCATGGGGCTCACGCTGAAGTATCTGGGCTATTCCATGAACACCCGCGACCCGCAGGAGCTGAAGGAAGCCACCGATAAGCTGATCGAGCAGAAACCGCTGGTCAAAGCCTATCAGGTGGATGAAACCAAGGAAAAAATGGCCATCGGCGAAGCCGCCATGGGCGTGGTATGGAGCGGAGACGCCCTTTACGCCATGGAGCTGAACGAAGATCTGGACTACGCCGTGCCCAAGGAAGGCAGCAACGTGTGGATTGACCCCATGGTCATCCCCGCCACCGCCAAAAACAAGGAAAACGCCGAAAAGCTGATCGACTTCCTCTGCCGCCCCGACATTGCGAAAATGAACTGCGAATACATCTGGTATTCTTCCCCCAATACCGCTGCCATTGAACTGATGGGCGAGGATTATACCAATAATCCCACCATCAACCCCCCGCAGGACGTGATCGACCGCTGCGAATTCTTCCATGACATTCCCGAAAGCTTCATGAAGGTGTATACGGCGCTGTGGAATCAGGTCACAAACGCCAAATAACCGCTTTTTCACCGCATGGGAAGCCGTTCCTGTCAGGGCGGTTTCCCATGCGCATTTGTTTTCGGCTCCGCCCGAAAGGAGGCCTTCATGCCCATTTCCCGCTCTCTGTCTGCGCGCCTGTCTGCCATGGCGCTGGTCGTGCTGCTGCTCGTTTCGCTTTTTTCAGGCGCACTGTGTACTTCTGATGCGGCAGACTACCGCACCCTTGAAAAAGGCATGTCCGGCGAGGACGTCAGAGCGCTCAAGCTGGCCATGTACTGGCTGGGTTATTTCACCTCCCAGAATGTATCGGACGATTATAACGACGTCATGGTCAAGCGCGTCAAACTGCTGCAGGAACGAAACGGTCTGACCGCCGACGGCGTAGCCTCGCCCGAACTGCAGGCGATGGTTTTCGCCGGGCAGGCGCTGCCTGCCGAAAACGCCCCCGCCCCCTCCCCCGTACCCACTGCCATTCCCACCGCCGCACCGGCGCAGACGCCCGCCCCGCTGCCTGAGGGCGCGCCCCTGCTGACGGAGGACGGGTTCCTCTCGCCGGACGCCGATCTTGCCGAGTATGTGTACGAGAACGAAACGGAAGGGCGCTGGATCTATCTTTCCGCCGATCTGGCCATTTATGTCGACCGCCGGGAGGATAAAGCCAGCCGGAATACCTGGTTTGAGTGCGACGTGCGCTGCACGCCCGCCTCGCCCCTGCGCAACTATGTACATCTGAACCAATACGGAAAAATCGGAACCGGTCAGAACCCGCTTACGATTTCCCGGGAAAACAGATTCGTGCTGGGGCTGTCCGACGACCATTTCGGCACCCGTGCCCACGGAAAAAGCACGGTGGGCGTCATCGTACGCAACGGGCAGATTCTCTATGACAAAACCTATCAGGCGAACCGCTCCGCCTTTCCAAATCTGGAAACGCTGGCGCTTTTTGGAGACGGCAGCATGAAGACCTTTCTCAGCAACGCCTGCACCGGGCAGGAGTATCTGGATATGGGGGCGACGGATGTGTACGCCTTCGGCCCCATTCTGGTGCAGAACGGTCAGCTGGGGCCTCACATGACGGAGAAAAACTACTACCATTACCGTGAGCCCCGCATGGCGCTGGGCATGATCGCACCGTACCATTACTTCATTCTGGCCGTCAACGGCCGTACAGACGACTGTGCCGGGGTGTACCTGAACTGGCTGGCGGAAAAAATGCTGGAGCACGGCGTACAGGAAGGGATCAATCTAGACGGCGGCGGCACCGCATGTCTGACCTTCATGGGCAAGCGGCTGAACCGGACGGGCTCCAGCACCCGCGCCCTTCATTCCATGATCGGCTTCGGTTCCTCCGATCTGATCGACCGGCCGTAACGCCTGCTCCGCTGCGCCGGAAACGGTTTTGTCTGTTTTTCAATGAAGCGTTTTCGTGTCATCTCATCGGAACCGTCCGCACAGGTCGGGCGGTTCGGTTCATACGGTTAAACAGGGGTGCGCCCGAAGCGTCCGCTGTTTTCCATTTGTACGGTTTTCCTTACGGGGAAAACCGTTTTTTGATGTGTTTTTCTTTTCTTTTTCCTCATTCGCCCTTCTTTGCACCGCCGAGCGACGTTCTTTCCGCATAAACGGTTTATGATGGATACAGATAACCGTGTCGAGGTGAAAAACATGCCGTCCATCGCAGGCGCACCGTATGCAAAAGACGCCGCCGTTTCCGGCCGTACGCCGCTGTACCGCCGCATTCTCCACCGTCCCGGCCGTCGTCAGGCCATACTGGCCGCCGCCTTCTTTTTTCTGGCGCTGAGCCGATGGTTTTATTTGCCCGCGCCGTATGCCCTTTGCTGCCTGATGGCCATGATGCGCGCAGGCGAGAGCCCCTGGCCCTGCGCCGCCGGCATAGCGGCCTCCCTGATCTATCAATTGTGCTTCGGTGTGGAGGTGCCGGCGTGGACGCTGGGCGCCTGCGTGCTGGCTCCCTTTGTGTTCAGGATCAGATGGCGGGAGGATTTTTCCTCCGTTCTGGGCGTACTGGCGCTCACCCTGCCGGGGGAAGCCCTGCGCATCTACCTGACGGATGTGACGGCGCAGGGCATTGTGCTGACCGTGCTGGGCTACACGCTGGCCGCCGGAAGCATCCCCGCCCTGTGCAAAGCGGCGCGCTACCTCCGTGCCGGGGCGCAGGGCGGCACCCGGGACGACTGTCTGTGTCTTGTCCTGCCGGTTCTGATGGTGCTCTGTGGCATGAGCCGTCTGTCCCTGTGGCAGGTCAATATCGGCCATGCCGCCGCATGCGCCGCTACGCTGACGGCTGCTTTCCTGTTCGGCAGCGTCCCCGCCGCCGCCACGGGGCTGATGTGCGGGCTGGCCGTCCTGCTGGGCGGTCAGGGCAGTTTCTTTGCCATCGCGCTCCCCCTGTCCGGCCTTATCTGCGGTCTGTTTCAGGGGCGCAAGCCCCTTTTCGGCGCGCTGATGCTGCTGACCGTTTCCGCCCTGTGCTGCTACATTTTCGCCGGCCGCCTCCACGCAGGCGTACTGTTTTCCGCCCTGTGCGGCTGCGTGATCCAGTGTCTCCTGCCCGGCCGGACAACCGATGGAATCCGCCGGTTTGTCTATGCCAGCCGGCTGATCGCCCGGGAAAGCGGCGCGTTCTGGCACCTTCGTCTGCGCAGGCTGTCCGCCGCCATGCGCCGTATGGCAGACGCGGTTCCGCAGTCGGAGGAAGATCCTGAATGTGCCGCGGGCACGGATGAAGACTGGGCGGAGCGTCTGTGCGACGGCTGCGAGCAGATGATGACCTGCTGGCAGACCCATTTCGACGCGACCCGTGCCGCGTTCGTCCGTATGGCGCAGACCTTTGCCGAAACCGGGCAGACGCCTGCGCCGCCGGAGGGATGCATTCGCCGGGAACAGATGGAAGCCATTGCGGTGCAGCTGTTGACCAGCAGGCAGGAAGATGCGCAGAAGCGGCAGCGCATCGCTTATGAAACCGACATGCTTCGCGCCCACTTCCGCGCATTGGCCAGCGCCGTCGACGCGTTGGAAGACGAAGACGCGCAGAACGCCTCGGAAGAAGCAGAAAGCATTCAGGCCATCGACGAGGCGCTGCGCCTGATGCGCTTCCCGGGCAAAACGGATTATGTCAGGCGCACGGACGGTCACTGGACGGCGGCGGTACGGTGCGGACAATTGACCCTGCTGCCCGCACTGGAAAATCAGCTGTGCCGAACCGTCGGTCTGCGCCTGAACGCCCCCATGCACCTGACGGATAAGGCGGAGGGGCTGCTCGTTTTTTCTCAGACCCCGCCGTACAAGATCGACAGCGGCATCGCCACGGCATGCGCCGTATCCGACGAAAGAAAGAACATCACGCCCTATGCCGTGGAAAACGGCGATGCGGTGCTGCAGCGTCCCCTGAAAAACGGGGGTTGGATGGCCGCGCTCAGCGACGGGATGGGGCACGGCCGAAACGCCGGTCAGGAGAGCAGAAAAGCGCTGGAACTGCTATCGCTCTTTTTAGAAACGGGCTATACCCGCACGCAGGCGCTGACCGCCGTCAACGGCATGCTGCTCACCGCGACAGACGGCGACCGCTTCGCCACCGTGGATCTGTGCACGGTCGATTTATGGCGGGGCGACTGCAGCCTGATGAAGCTGGGCGCCTGCGCCTCCTACCTGATTCAGGGGCAGTTCGTCCGTGCCATCGGGGGCGCTTCGCTGCCGGTGGGCATCCTTGAACACGTGGTGCCCGTGGAATACCGCGCCCGTCTGAGCGAGGGCGACATGCTGGTCATGTGCAGCGACGGCGTGCAGGACGCGTTTCAGGGCGAAAAAGACGCGCTGCCCGTGCTCCTGCAGCGGTACCTTCACTGCCCGCCCCAGCGGCTGGCAGAGGCCGTGCTTCAGGACGCGCTGCTTCAGGCGGGCGGTCTGCCCCGGGATGACATGACGGTGATGTGCCTGCAGTTTACCGCCGACCGGGCAGAGGGACGTCCCGCAGGGGACAGCGCCCGGTACGCCTGACAACCGCCGCCGCCTTCGAACCCCACCCGTCCTTTCAGCCCATGCCCCGGCTTCTTTTTTCGAGCCGGGGCGCATTTCCTTGCGCAGAACTTTTTCCGCAGGGAAGGTTAACAAAAGTCAAAAAATGTGTTACAATAGATGATGCGGTTTCCGACCGCAGACGAATGGACTGAAAGAGATGAAAAACATGACGAAGGTCGATATTTTCTCCGGTTTTCTGGGCGCCGGCAAAACGACGCTCATCAAAAAACTGATCGCCGAAGCGTTCCGGGGCGAAAAGCTGGTGCTGATCGAAAATGAATTCGGTGAGATCGGGGTGGACGGCGGCTTCATGCAGGACGCCGGCATTGAAGTCACCGAAATGAATCAGGGCTGCATCTGCTGCAGCCTGGTGGGCGACTTCGGCCGCGCACTGGAAAAAGTGATTGCCCAGTACGCTCCCGACCGGATCCTTATTGAGCCCTCCGGCGTAGGCAAACTGAGCGACGTGATCCGCGCCGTACAGGGGCTGCACATGGATAACATCCGCCTCAACAGCTTCACCACCGTGGTGGACGCCAAGAAGTGCAGGGTCTACATGAAAAACTTCGGCGAGTTTTTCAATAACCAGATTGAAAACGCCGGCACCATCGTGCTGTCCCGTACGGCGGATATGGACGCGGCCAAGCTGGACGAGGTCGTATCCATGCTGCGTGAAAAGAATGCCGGCGCAGTCATCATCACCACCGACTGGAACGCGCTGACCGGCCGTCAGATTCTGGAGGCCATGGAGCGCACGGACACCCTTGAAATGGAGCTGGCTCGCCTGAGCGCCGATGAAGCCGAGGATGAGCACGAACACGAGCATTGCCATCACCATCACAATGATGACGAGGACGGCGATGAGCACGAGCACTGCTGCCACCACCATCACGATGATGACGACGATGATGAGCACGAGCACTGCTGCCACCACCATCACGACGATGATGAGCACTGCTGCCACGATCATGAGGGGCATCACCATCACCACCACGGCCATGATGCGGACGAGGTGTTCGTCAGCTGGGGTGTGGAAACGCCCAGAAAGTTCACCATGGACGAACTGCAAAGCGCCCTGCGCCAGCTGGGCGACGAAGGGCGCTTCGGCGTGGTGCTGAGAGCCAAGGGGATTCTCCCGGGCACGGACGGACAGTGGATTCATTTCGACTACGTTCCCGGGGAAGAAAACATCCGTCACGGCTCCGCCGCCGTCACGGGGCGTCTGTGCGTCATCGGCAGTCATCTGTCCGACAAGCACCTGAAAGCACTGTTCGGGGTGTAACGCCATGGAAGTACCCGTTTATCTGTTTACCGGCTTTTTGGAGTCGGGCAAAACCAAATTCATTCAGGAAACGCTGGAAGACAAGCGGTTCAACGCCGGCGAAAGAACGCTGCTGCTCGTATGCGAAGAAGGGGTGGAGGAATACGACCCCACCCTCTTCGCCTCCCCTAACGTGTTTGTGGAGATCGTGGACGAGGAAGAAAAACTGACCGAAGCCACCCTGCTGCAATTGCAGAAAAAGCACCGCGCCAAACGGGTCATGGTGGAATACAACGGCATGTGGCAATTGCAGACCCTGATGGACGCGCTGCCTGAAGGGTGGCCCCTGTACCAGATTTTCCTTTTCTTCGATGCGACTACCTTCCTCAACTACAATGCCAACATGCGCAGCCTGGTGGTAGATAAGCTGCAGCTGTGCGACCTGGTGGTGTTCAACCGCTTCACCAAGGCCATGGCGCAGATGGACTACCACAAGGTCGTGCGGGCCATCAGCCGTCAGGTGGACATCGTATACGAATATACCGATGGTACGGTGGTACCGGACGAAATAGAGGATCCCCTCCCCTTCGATATCAACGCGCCGATCATCGACATTGCCGACCGGGATTACGCCATCTGGTATCGGGACATTTCGGAGGAGCCGAAAAAGTACGATGGGAAAACCGTGCGCTACAAGGCGCTGGCCGTACGCGCAGACAAGCTGGGCGACGGTTATTTTGCCGTCGGCCGTCAGCTGATGACCTGCTGCGCCGCCGACATCCGCTTCGCCTCCTGGGTCGTGCGAAACGACTGCGGCTATGCAGTCAAGGAGAAGGAGTGGGTCGTGATCGAGGCCAGAGTGGACGTGCGCTACCACCGTGCCTACGGCAAGGCAGGCCCTGTGCTCATTGCAAAGCAGGTCTCTCCCGCCGAAGCGCCCGAGGAAGAAGTGGCCACCTTCTACTGAAAAGTTCATTTTCAAACAAGTTTATTTGAAAAGTTCATTTTCAAACAAGTTCATTTTCAAACGCCGCCCGGGTTTGCCGGACGGCGCTTTTTATGTTATAATGCATGCTGTGCGCCGTACGTTCTCCCGGATTTCACCGTTTCACGTACGGCTCGTCTGAGCGCTTATTCACAAGGGAGGCTCCTAAAATGGCAAAGCTTTATTTTCGATACGGCGCCATGGGTTCCAGCAAATCCGCCAACGCCTGCATGGTGCGCTATAATTATCAGGAGCGGGGGCAGAAAGCGCTGATGCTCAAGCCCCGTCTGGACAACCGTGACGGCGAGCGGGTGGTAGGCTCCCGTGCGGGGCTGCACGCTCCCTGCTGCTTCGTGGAGGAAATGGATACGCTTCCGCTGGCCGATTACGATTGCCTGATCGTGGACGAAGCGCAGTTTCTGACCCGTGAGCAGGTGGAAAAGCTCCTGCACGTGGTGGACGATCTGCACATTCCGGTTATCTGCTACGGACTCCGTACGGATTTTCAGGGCAACCTGTTCGAGGGCAGCCAGTGGCTGCTGGCCTGGGCCGACACCATCGAAGAAGTGAAAACCGTTTGCTGGTGCGGCAAAAAAGCCACTCACAACGCCCGCGTCATGGGCGGGCAGGTCGTCAAGGACGGTCAGCAGATCCTGCTGGGCGGCAATGAAAGCTATGTGGCGCTTTGCCGCAAACACTGGCGGGAAGGCCGACTGAAATGACCCGGCGGCACGCCGTCCGACCGTTCTGTTTTTCCATTTGAAATGCCGGTCTGCTCAGAGGAACGGAACCACGCGGTGAAAACACGCAGACGCTTCCCGCTCCGTCCTCCTCCGTCTTCCCCTTTTTCATTCAAAAACACCCTGCACACAGGACAGGGTGTTTTCTTTTCATGGATTCTCGTGTTTTTCGGACTGCTCAAGGGCTTCGGACAGGGTGCGCCATCCCAGAAGCGCACACTTGACCCGGGCAGGCATATGCGCCACGTCCCGCAGCGCAGAAGCTTCTTCCAGGCTGTCGATTTCTTCTTCCGTAGCCTCGCCGCGGATCATCCGCATGAAAATATCGCACAGCCGCAGCGCTTCTTCTTTCTTGCGCCCGATGACCATGCCCAGCATGATGTCCGTGGAAGCCTGCGACACGGCGCAGCCGTCGCCGACAAACGCCCCGTCGCTGATCACGTCTCCCTCCGTCTTGAGCCGCAGCTGGATTTCGTCGCCGCAGCTGGGGTTCACCCCGTCCAGCACAATGTCCGCGTCGGGCAGGGCATGTTTAAAATCCGGGTGAAGATTGTGCTCGGTCAGCACTTCATTATAGAATCCTCTACTTTCCATAGCCCATACGCTCCCTCACCGTAGACAGGCTGCCGATCAGGCGGTCGATGTCCTCCGTCGTATTATAAAACGCCATACTGGCCCGCACCGTGGCGCGGTGCCCCAGATAGGCAAGCAGCGGCTGGGCGCAGTGGTGCCCCGCACGCACGGCCACCCCATCGGCAGAAAGAATCTCGCTCACATCGTGAGGGTGCACCCCATCCACCGTAAAGGTCAGTATGCCGGTATGCTCCTCCGGCCTGTCCGACCCCAGAATGTGCACCCCGGGGATCGCCAGCATACGTCCCATGGCGTCCCGCGTCAGTGCTTCCTCACGGCTGCGCAGCGTGCTCCACCCCACCTTCTGCACGTAACGCAGGGCTGCGCCCAGTCCCGCGGCACCTGCCGCATTCTGCGTACCCGCTTCGAAACGGTACGGCAGTTCGGCAAAGACCGCGCCCGTACGGGTCACGCTCTCGATCATTTCACCGCCAGTCAGAAACGGCGGCATATCCCGAAGCAGCGCTTCCCGGCCGTAAAGCACGCCGATCCCCATGGGGCCGTAGACCTTATGGCCGGAAAAGGCGAAGAAATCTGCCTCCAGTTCCTGCACATTGACAGGCATATGAGGCGTGCTCTGGGCGCCGTCCACCACCATGACCGCACCGTGCCGGTGCGCCAGCCGCGCCACCTCCCGCACGGGATTGACCCTTCCCAGTACGTTGGATACATGGGTCAGCGCCACAATACGGGTACGGCCGTTCATGGCCGCCTCCACCTTGTTCAGATCCAGCGAACCGTCCGGCTCGCACTCCATAAAGCGCAGCGCAGCGCCGGTCTGTCGGCAGACCATCTGCCAAGGGAGCAGGTCGCTGTGATGCTCCATGATGGAGACCAGCACCTCGTCCCCCGCCCTGACATGGCTCAGCCCGTAACTGTAGGCCACCAGATTAAGGCTTTCGGTGGTGTTTCGGGTAAAGATGATTTCCGACGTAGAGGCCGCGCCGATAAAAGCGCGCACCGTTTCCCGGGCATTCTCCACTTCCTCCGTTGCCGCCACGCTCAGCTCATAAATGCCCCGCAGGGGGTTGGCGTTATGCTTTGTGTAAAATGTGTTCAGCGCATCCAGCACGCACTTTGGCCGCTGCGCAGTAGCCGCGTTATCCAGATAAGCCACCGACGTTTCGGCCAGCAGCGGGAAGTCGGCCTTATAGTCCTTCATGCCGTTTTTCCTCCCGTTCCGAAAGCGTCTCCTCCAGTTTTCCCTCGGCAGCCTGCGCAAAGGCGTTGTCGCCGGCCAGTCGGATCAGCCGTTCTACCGCCGCCCGCGCCAGCATGCTCTCCGCCTTTTCCCGGTCGATACCGCGGCTTTCAAAATAGAACCGGGTATCCTCATCCATTTCGCCGATGGTCGCACCGTGAGAACCATCCACGTTTTCCTCTGCGCACAGGATCAGCGGTACCGTTTTGTTGACCACCCGGTCGCCCAGCAGCAGCACCGTTTCATTTTCACTGCCGACCGCCCCCGACGATCCGCGCTTGAAATCAATCGTACCCCGGAAGGTCTTCTGCGCCCCGTCCAGCAGCGCGCCGTCCGCCTGAATGACGCTGGTCGTATCCCGGCCGAAGTGATCGACCGCCAGATTGATATCCACCCGGCGGGTACCGGCCGCCAGATAGGCCATATCCGCCGTAAAGCCGCTGCCGTCGCCCAGCAGCTGCGCCTGCTGATCCGCATACACGTCTCCCGTACCGAGCAGCACGGTGATCATCTGAAACTGTCCCTTTTGTCCGCACTGCACCCGTACCTCGTGCCGCAGCACGGCGCCCTGTTCCGGGCAAAGCAGCTGCACCAGCCGCACCGTCGCGTTTTCCCCGACGGTCACCTCCACCTGCCCCAGCAGGTTCTGCACCACCGTGCAGCGCTCAAACACGGTCACCTCGCTGCCCGCCGCAGCCGCCAGATGCAGGCGGCCGCTGCTGTAGGTGTCGCCCCGGTCGGCCAGTTCAAAGCGGACGGGCGGATGCTTCTCCCCCGGCGCCACGGTCAGACGCATATCTTCCAGCGGCACGGTGTTTTCCGTGTCCCATGCCACCGACGCGTCGTTCACGCGCAGCCGGTTCCACGTAGGCGCAGGCAGCCGATCGATCGAAACTGTATTGACCATTTTTCCATTCCTTCCTTACCGTCAGCCAATGCTGCCCTTCATTTCCAGCCGGATCAGATTGTTCATTTCCACCGCATATTCAACCGGCAGTTCCTTGGACACATTGTCGGCAAAGCCGCTGACGATCAGCGCCCGCGCATCCTCCTCCGACATACCGCGGCTCATCAGATAAAACACCGCTTCGCCGCTGATGCTGCCGATTTTCGCCTCGTGGCCGACGGCCGCCTTGCGGGTGCGGATGTCCATGGCGGGAATGGTATCCGACCGGGAATCGGAATCCAGCATGAGCGACTGGCAGGACACGGAGGACTTGCTGCCCTCCGCGCTCTTTTCCACCGTCACGCTGCTGCGGAAGGTGCTGACGCCGCCGCTTTTGCTGATGGAACGGGTGTTCATAAAGGAACTGGTATCCCTGCCGATGTGCACGACTTTGGCGCCCGTATCCAATTCCTGCCCTGCGCCCGCAAAGGTGACGCCGGTAAACGTCATTCTGGAACGGTCGCCCTTGAGTACGCTCATGGGATACAGGCAGCCCACGTGGGAGCCGAAGGAGCCGGACACCCACTCCACCGTGCCGCCCTCCTCCACCAGCGCCCGCTTGGTGTTCAGGTTGTACATGTTCTTCGACCAGTTCTCAATGGTGGAATAGCGCAGCGATGCGTTCTTCTTCACATACAGTTCCACGCAGCCCGCATGCAGATTGGCCACGTTGTACTTGGGAGCGGAGCACCCCTCGATAAAGTGCAGGCTGGCTCCCTCGTCCACGATGATCAGGGTGTGTTCAAACTGCCCCGCCCCCTTGGCGTTCAGGCGGAAATAGGACTGAAGCGGAATGGACAGGTGCACTCCCTTGGGCACGTATACAAACGAACCGCCCGACCACACCGCGCCGTGCAGCGCCGCAAACTTGTGATCGCTCGGCGGCACCAGCTTCATGAAATAGTCGTGCACCATGCCGGCATATTCGCCCTTCATGGCGCTTTCCATGTCGGTGTATACCACGCCCTCGGCCGCCACCTCCCGGCGCACGTTATGGTACACCAGTTCGGAGTCGTACTGCGCGCCCACGCCTGCCAGCGACTTGCGTTCCGCCTGAGGAATACCCAGCCGGTCAAAGGTGTCCTTAATGTCCTGCGGCACGTCCTTCCAGTCGTTGCGCATGGATGTTTTGGGGCGCACATAGGTGGCAATGTGCGCCATATCCAGCCCCTCCAGAGACGGTCCCCAGTTGGGGAGGGGCATCTCGTTATAAATCTTCAGCGACTGCAGCCGAAATTCCCGCATCCATGCCGGATCATTCTTTTCGGCCGACAGCTTTTCAATGATCTCGGGCGTCAGCCCTTCTTCCATCCGATATGCGTCGTTTTCCGCGTCCCGGATGTCGTAAACGCTGCGGTCAATGTCCGCAACCTGACTTTTTTCCTTCATAGCCTTCACCGCGCCTCATCCGTCGCAAGGGCGGCAAAGCCTTTTTCATTGATGGTGTCTACCAGTTCAGAACCGCCGTTGAGCACGATCGTCCCGTTTTCCATCACATGGGTTTCATCCACGGTCAGCGCCTCCAGAATGCGGGTGCTGTGGGTGATGATCAGCAGCGAGCCGTGCTGCCGTTCGCGGAACAGGCGCACCCCCCGCGACACCGTGCGCACCGCGTCCACATCCAGCCCGGAATCCGTTTCATCCAGAATGGCCAGCTTGGGCTCCAGCATCAGCAGCTGCAGGATTTCGGCTTTTTTCTTTTCACCGCCCGAAAAGCCCACGTTCAGATCCCGCTCGGCATAGGACGCGTCCATGTCCAGCAGCGCCATGGTCTCCGCCAGCTTCTTTTTATAATCCCACAAGCGCAGCCGCTTGCCGCTTTTCTGCTCCAGCGCACTGCGGATAAAAGCGCTCAGAGTCACGCCGGGCACCTCCAGCGGGTTCTGGAAGGAGAGAAAAATGCCCTTGTTTGCCCGCTGATTGACGGGCATGTCGGTCACATCCTCCCCATCAAACACGATCCGGCCCGCCGTCACCGTGTAAGCCGGGTTGCCCGTCACCGCGTAGCCCAGCGTCGATTTGCCCGTCCCGTTGGGGCCCATCAGCACATGGGTTTCATCCCGTCCCACCGTCAGGTTCACCCCGTGGAGGATTTCTTTTTCACCCACGCTCACATGCAGATCCTTGACTTCCAGCAGCGCTTCATGCTTCATCTGTTTTTTCCTTCTTTTCCGCACCGGTACCGCAGGAGCAGCCGGTCATTTTTTCTTTCGCGTCCAGCAAATCCTGAAGGGTATAGCTGTTTACGTATTCGTTAATGCGCGCTTCCAGCCCCTGCCAGAAGGGAAGGGTGTAGCATTTGCAAGCACCCTCGCACTTTTTGCCCGCCTCTGCCAGACAGGATACGGGCACCAGTTCCCCCTCCGCCGCCGTCAGCACCTCGCCCACGGTGTACTCGCAGGGTTTTCGCAGCAGCCGGAATCCGCCGTCCTTCCCCAGCGAGCTTTCCACCAGTCCGCTTTTGCACAGCGCGGTCATAATGCACTCAAGATATTTTCTGGACAGGTTCTGCCGCTCGGCAATATCCTTGACCCGGATATTGCCCTCGCCGGACTGCTCGGCCATATCCAGCATGACCCGCAGGGCATACCGCCCCTTGGAGGAGACCATCATGCTATCCCCACCGTTCCTTTCCTTGCCGTACAGGAAGGGAGGCTTATTTCCTACCTTCCAGATGGGCATTATAACGCCATACTCCTATAAAGTCAATAGGATATTTCTTCTTCCGAAAAAAGAAGCGGAGCACCCGGGAAAATGCGGAAAATGAAACTTTTTCCTTCCAGGCGGTTGACATTTTCCTTTTTTGCATGTATAATCATTTTGTTGCCTGGGTGTAGCGCAGCTTGGTAGCGTGCTTGAATGGGGTTCAAGAGGCCGAGAGTTCAAATCTCTCCACCCAGACCAGAAAAGGACTTGAAACAATGTTTCAAGTCCTTTTTCATGCTCATCCGACTGTCCGGTACGTCTGCGGAAAGAACATGCCCTGTGCCACGGATGCGCGCGGCCAACCGACATGTTTTTTCCCCTCAACCCCTTCTGATCATCTGCGTTCTGCTTTCCGACCCGTGCAGCCGTTATTTCCAGCTTTCCAGAATGCGGAACAGGCCTTCGAGCACGCCGGGCATGCGCACGTCCTCTGCCGCCACGGCGGGCAGGCTGGCGATGACCTTTCCCTCCAGCAGCAAGCGGATTTCACCGATCTCGTCGCCCTTTTTCACCGGCGCCCCCACGCTTTGAGGCAGGGTCACCTCCATGGAGACCGCTTTTTCCTGTCCGGTCTTCATCAGCATGGACACGGTGCCGCCGACGGCGACCCCTACCTGATCCCGGGCGCCCAGCGTGACGGGCACCGTATAGTCCAGTTGATTGCCCGCCTGACACAGCGTCACCCGACGGTAGGCCGCAAAGCCGTAATCCAGCATGGCTCTGGCTTCATCAAAGCGGGTCTG
Organism: uncultured Clostridia bacterium; assembly: GCA_934662505.1. Classification (GTDB taxonomy): domain Bacteria; phylum Bacillota; class Clostridia; order Christensenellales; family Aristaeellaceae; genus SVGT01. Next base: position 29,048 of record CAKUKE010000010.1, read on the forward strand.
GCTGGACGAAGCGCCCAGTACGATGGCCGCCAGACGCATACCGTCCCGTTTGGCCGTCGCGCAGACGCAGTATTTGGCCTCGTTGGTCGACCCTGTTTTGAACCCGTCGCAGTCCTTATAAAACCGCACCAGACGGTTCGTATTGGTCAGCGCGGTTTTGCGGCCGCTGGGATGAACAAGATCGTCCATCCAGACGGACGCGGCCTGAAAATATGCCGGGTACTTGGCGATTTCCCGGCACAGACGCGCCACATCTCTTGCGCAGGTATATTGTCCCTGCGCAGGGAGCCCCGTACAGTTGACATAATGGGTCGCCTGCAGACCGAGCTCCGCCGCACGGGCATTCATCTGCCGGGCGAAGGCCTCCTCCGTCCCCGCCAGATATTCCGCCAGCGCCACAGCGCTGTCGTTGCCGCTCGCCATCACCGTCGCCTGAAACAGCGTTTCCAGATCATATTGGACATGGGCGTCCAGCAGCGCCTGAGAACCCGTTGCCCCCGCCGCGTTGGGCGATACCGTCACCCGATCCTGCCAGCCCACCGCGCCGCTTTCAACCTTCTCCAGCACCAGAAGGGCAGTCATCAGCTTTGTGACCGATGCGACCGGCCGTTTTTCATCCGCGTTTTTTTCAAAAATGACCGCCCCGCTGTCCACATCCATCAACAGCAGACTGGGTGCGGACAGCGCGATGGGCGGTTCATTTTCCATTGGCTCGGCTCGCGCAGAGAAAAAGCAGCCAAAGAGCAGCAGCAATACCGTCAGAAAGGCAAACACGACCTTGGCAAAAGCGTTGTGAACCGTCCGCATGCACCCATCCCCCGTTCTGTTCGTTCGGGGTTATTTTGACCGCGGCACGGCAAAATATGCATGCTTACAGTTCCGCCAGCTGTTGACGGATCATTTCCGGCGTCGCATAGTTCAAAGGCGAGAAGGAACCCTCCAGTGCCGTTTCCAGTTTTTCACGGGCAGCGTCCCGCTTGCCGTCGGCCAGATCGTACTGCGCCAGAAAATACAGGGTGTCAATCTGCTTTTCCCGGAGAGCATGCGCCTTCTCAAAGTAGGTTCGCGCCGTGGCCTTATCGTCCAGCAGTCGATAGTACACCTGCCCCATATTGTCCAGCACCACGCTGTCCTCATCGTCATACTCCAGCGCTTCCTGATTATACGCCAGCGCCTTTTCCTTGTCCCCCGCCTCGATATACATATACCCCAGCGCCTGATAGGTCAGCCCGCAGGGCGCTTTCTGATGAGACGCCTCCAGCAGGTGCAGCGCCTTGTCCATTTCACCCAGCTTCATCTGCGCCACGGCGTAGTTCATGAACAGCTGCGACCGCTTTTCCGCGCTCATGTCGGGCGCCTTTTCCGCCTTCTTCAGCATTTCCTTGACCTTGGCGTAGCGCTCCGCACCGCCCTTTTTCAGCAGGATCACCGAATAGGGCAGCAGATACTGGGCGCGGATCACCCCCGCGTTGTACAGCGCTTCATATTCTTTTTCCGCGCCCTCCACATCGCCCTTCTGATGCTTGAGCAGCGCTGAACGGATCTTAAAACCATCCATCAGTCCCATGACGTATTCCTCCTTATTTTCTGCAGGATCCTGCGGTACCTTTTCTGAATATCCTGTATTTCCCCGCCGCCGTTTTCCGCGCACAGCGCCAGCGCCTGACGGGTATGGCGCAGGGCGGCGGGAAGGTCGCCCGTTTTGTGCTCATATATTTTGGCCAGCGCAATATGCAGCCGCACGTCGCCGCTGCCGGCGTGCAGCGCGCGCTCATAAGCCGCGGCGCTCTGGGCATACAGCCCGCTCCGGCGCAGGCTCTCTGCCAGAAGCCGGTCGCTGGGCGCCGTCAGACTGCCGCCCCGCGCCGCACGGTAGCACTTCCGCGCCATTTCAGCCTGCCCGCGCTTATCATATATTCGCCCCAGACTGAAAATATCCTCCCGTGCCGGTGCGGTCAAAGGCGACGCATGCAGGGCGATCAGCCGCTCCAGCACGTCCGAAAGGGAGGCGATGTCCTGCCGGTTATGGGTCAGCACGTCCTCCAGAAGTCCCATATCCCCCGTCTTGAGGAAGGAAAAGTACCGCTCGGGCACCTGCGCGCCGGGCAGGTCATCCTGCCGCGTACGCCCCAGCACCGCTTCCTCCAGATGGGTCAGGTTGCACTTTTTCAGCCGCAGCTTCCACACCCGCCGGGCAATATGCACCAGATCGATGTGACGTTCGTACGCCGGCATGCGCATACGGTTCATGATCATCCGGTTTTCCAGCAGCGGCAGGTCAAACGTGGAGCCGTTAAAGGTGCACAGCGTTCCCCGTTCCCTGATTCTGTCCGCCACCCGGCTCAAGACAAAGGCTTCCTCGTCGTAATCCCGCATCAGGTACTGTTCCACGGTCATTTCATCTCCGTCGAAGTACCCTACGCCCACCAGAAAAGCCACCGTTCCCGCGCCGCCGGAAAGCCCCGTGGTCTCGGTATCCAGAAACAAAAGCGACCGCCGGTCGATATCCTCCGCAGGAACGCCCAGCATGACGGACATCACGTCGCCCGGCAGTGTTTTTCTCAGCCCGCCCTCCGTCTTTTCCTGATGCCATCTGCGGACAAGGCACCCGTCGGATGGAGGACGCGCCGGCGCCTTTTTCTGCACGGAAACGCTTTTCAGTTTATCTCTCAGCGAAAGCGCCATCCTCTGCCTCCGTCCGATTTGCGTAGTACGCGGAAAAGCGCTCCAGCACGGCGCACTTCTCCCGGTCGTCCCGGGCGGCCGAATCACCCAGCGCCTCCACCGTTTCAAACCGACCCGCGCGCATATCCGCCGCCAGCCCGTACAGAAGGTCGGCGTCGGCGTTCAGCAGCACATACTCCGGCCACTGGGACGCATAAGCCGCATAGGCCTCAAAGGACAGATTCAGACGGGTCAGTGCCTGCGCGTGCGCCTGCCCCAGATACCGCACGTGCCACGGCTCTGCGGCGTAGCCTGTTTCCTCCGTCCATTCCGCCCGATAACGAATGACGAAGCCGAACCGGCTGCAGTTGTCATTCACCCACCTGCCCTCGTCCGTTTCCAGAAAGGCGCGGTTGAGCCGGCGGAAGGTATCGCTCACCACATCCATGGCCAGCCCCAGCTGATGCTCGCTGGCGCCGGGCGGCGCCACGGTGCGCCACGCCCTTTCCCGGCTGCCCACACTGTCCACCTTGTTCTGAAACAGGATGGACTGCACACCGAAGGAACGGTACCCGGACACCGCCAGCAGGGTATACCCTGCCTCCTCGCGGGCGGCGGCAAACATGGCCTCCAGCGCCCGGGCGGCCTTCGGCCGCATGTAAATGTTTTCCCGCTGCGATTTTTTATTGGCAGGCACTTCGGGCTGGATCAGTTCCGCCGGCTGATAATGCCGGGCGATTTTATGCTCGCGGTTCACCAGCCGCAGCATGCTGTCATCCTCGTCAAAAACAGACGCCCGGGCGCAGCAGGGCAGCGCAGCGCACAGCGCCGCCGCGCACACCAGAAGGCACAGGCGTCTGAAAACCGTCATGACCGCTTCTCCTTTTCAGTTTTCATCAGTAGAAGGTGGAAAAATCTTCCTCGCCATCGTCGCCCACATCCAGCACGATCGCCTCGTTGGGCAGCGCCCGCTCAGCAATGAGCGCCTGAAAATCGCCGCCCTTTTGCTCGTATTCCTCCAGATAGGCGCGCCACTGCGCCGTAAACTCCTCCAGACACAGCCCGTTCGCATGGATATAGGCCGCCGCTTCCTTCCCCACATAACGCAGATGCCAGGGTTCGTACTTGATATGGGTAATATCTTCCTTGTCGGAAAGATAGCGGATGATAAAGCCGAATTCATGGCAGTGCTCGGCCATCCACTGCGCCTCCTGTGTTTCACCGAAGCGCTCGTTCATACCGCTTTTTTGCGTCCACGCATAGTTCAGCACATCCACGCCCAGACCGGTCTGGTGATCGCTGGCGCCCGGATAGGACACCAGATCGTCGTCGTAGCCCATTTTCTCCAGACGGTTGTAATACATGGTCTTCTGGGTCTTGTAGCTCCGATACGCGCTTTTCACATACAGGGTATACCCGTCCTCCCGGGCGGCGTCAAACATGTCCGTCAGCGCCTGCGCGGCCTCCTTGCGCATCTGCGCGTCCTGCACCGTACGCTTCACCGTCAGTTTGACCAGATCGCCGGGCTCATAATCGCTGGCAAGCAGTTCGTCGTCATTGGTCAGCGTGATATAGCCGGCTTTATTGACGATCACCTCCGGGCTGACCGGAAACTCCCACGCCGGCAGCGTTTCACACAGCCCCGCCGCCGTGCTCAACGCAAGAACGGCGCTCAGCAGCAGCATGCATACACGTTTCATATCGCTTCATCCTCCTGCGTCATCAGGGCATACTGCGCCTGACGAAGCTGCTCCACGTAGTATTCAAAGGGGATATCCGCCTCATAAATGGCCCGCGCATGCTCCGCGCCCACATAACGGATATGCCACGGTTCATAGGCGTAACCGGTAATATCCGTCCATTCTTCCTTGTAGCGGATAATAAACCCGAAGCGCCAGCAGTTTTCGGCCACCCATTTTCCCTCAGGCGTATCGCCGAAGGAGCCGGTCAGCCCGGTGTTTTTATCGCAGCCCAGATCCATGGCCAGCCCCAGCTGATGCTCGCTGGCGCCGGGAGGCGCCACATAAAGCAGCGCCTTTTTTCGGCCGACAGAGCGCACCTTACGTTCGAAAATGGCGCTCTGGGTACCGTAGCTGCGGTAACCGGATATGGCGATCAAACTGAAGCCGCCTTCTTCCTTCGCGGCGGCAAACATTTCCTCCAGCGCCTGCGCTGCTTCGCTGCGCATTTTCACCGCGCTGCTGGAGCGGCGCACGTTGGGCATGATCAGATCCTCAGGTTCATAATCCGACCCGATGGTATACTCCCGGTTGACCAGAAAAAGGCAGCCGCCCAGATTCATCCGGCTCACGTATCCGTTCAGCGTGCTTTCGCCCAGGGTCAGCAGCGTCAAGAACAATGTCAGAAGCCGCGCCAGCATCCCTTTCACGCTCCTTTTGCATGCTTCTTCAGATAAAACGGGGACAGCTTCCTTTTTTATCCTGCGGCGGTCAGATTTTCACAAACTGGAGGCTGTGACCGCAGCGGCTCTGCAGCGGCTGCAAATCCTCCGTCTTCAGCGCCAGACGCAAAAGTGTGCCTTCCTCCGTATGGGTTTCGGACAGCACCCGCCCGCGGCGGCGCATTTCGCTCATCAGTCCGTAGCGTTCAAAGGGCACCAGCACCTCATAGATCTGCTCGGCGGTGCGCAGCTTTTCGGCAATCGCGCCGAGCAGCCCTTCCATGCCCTCCCCCGTCCGGGCAGACACATGGAGCGCCCCCGGGATCAGCGACGGTGTGTCCGGCGCAAGGTCGCACTTGTTCATCACTTCAATGCGGGGCTGCGTATCGGCGTGCAGTTTCAGGAGCACTTCCTCCACCACGTCCCGCTGCGCGGCCGCCTCCGGGTTGGACGCATCGGACACGATGACCAGCACATCCGCCAGCGCCGCTTCCTCCAGCGTGGAATGGAACGCCTCCACCAGATCGTGCGGTAGCTTGCTGATAAACCCGACCGTGTCCACCAGCAGAAACTCGCCCCCGTCCCGCAGGACGACCCGTCTGGACACTGCGTCCAGCGTGGCGAACAGTTGGTTCTGCACGTACACATCCGCGCCGGTCAGAGCGTTGAGCAGCGTGGATTTGCCGGTGTTGGTGTAGCCGACCAGCGCCACCACGGGCACCACATTCTTTTCCCGGCTTTTTCTGCGCAGCTCCCGGTGCTTTTCCATGGCGTCCAGTTCGCGGCGCAGATCCGTAATCCGTTCCCGGATGCGGCGGCGGTCGATCTCCAGCTTGCTCTCGCCCGGCCCCCGGGTGCCGATGCCGCCGCCCAGACGGGACAGAACGAGTCCCTGCCCGATGAGACGGCTGGCGCGGTACTTCATCTGTGCCAGCGACACCTGCAGCTTGCCTTCATTGCTCTTGGCGCGCTGGGCGAAGATGTCCAGAATCAGGGTGGTACGGTCCACCACCTTGACTCCGATCAGGTTTTCCAGATTGCGGGTCTGCACACCCGATAATTCGTCGTCAAAAATCACCACGTCCGCGTCCAGACTCTGGGCGGTCAATTGAAGCTCCGCCGCCTTACCGCTGCCGATAAAGGTGGCGCCGTCCGGCCTGGCTCTGCGCTGAAACGCCCGGCCTACGACCTGCGCCCCGGCGCTCTCCGCCAGCGCAGACAGTTCATCCAGACTTTTTTCACTGTCAATGCCCACCAATAGCGCCTTTTCGGGCGCGTCCGCCAGCGCCGCATCGCTGCCCCGAAGCACCAGCCCATCCGACTCGGCGATCTGCGTCATCCACGCCTGCTGGGGGATCCGTCTGAGCGGCACCGGGGGCACCTCGATCAGCGTGTGCACCCCGTTCTGCTTTTCGCCCAGGAATGCAGCACTCACACCGTTCACGTGCCCGTTTTCATCCACGCCGACGGCGCACATGGCGTCCAGCATCAGGCTGCGCAGGGCGGCGTAGTCGGGGCCGGACAATTGCGCCGTGCTCCGCGGATGGGTATGAATGCAGCGCACACAGGAAAGCCGCTTTGCGTTGCGCCGCATATGCCAGTCCGCCAGCGGCACGCTGTCCGTCACCCCAATCACCACGTCCAGCACGTCGTTTTCACGGCTGATGTAAACGGCGATCTCCCGGTTCAGCGTACAGGAATAAGCGGCCAGCGCCCTTGCCATGTCGGGCGGCAGGAACTGGTCGCGCTCCATGGGGTATTCGTACAGCTGCGCCATTTCAGCCAGCAGCGTATCCCGAATGCCCTGAATGTTTCCATGAATTTGATTTTCAGCCATCGTTTCCTTTCACACGCAAGAAACCCGGCGTAAAAGAGGATCCCTTATTCGCCCGGATGCGCCTTGCGATAGTCCTCAATCGCTGCGTGAATGGCTTCCTCCGCCAGCAGCGAGCAGTGCATTTTCACAGGGGGCAGACCGTCCAGCGCTTCCGCCACCGCCTTGTTGGTCAGCTTCCACGCCTCGTCAAGGGTCTTTCCCTTGACCATTTCCGTCGCCATGGAACTGGTGGCAATGGCCGCGCCGCAGCCGAAGGTTTTAAACTTCACGTCCACAATGACGCCATTTTCCACCTTAATGTACATTTTCATAATATCGCCGCACTTGGAATTACCCACCGTGCCCACGCCATCGGGCTGTTCGATCTCACCCACATTGCGGGGGTTGGCAAAATGATCCATCACCTTTTCACTGTATACCTGACCGTTTTTCTCATTGAACATGGCGTTTACTTACCCTCCTTGAGGAAATCTTCATACAGGGGCGACATGGCGCGCAGGGTAGACACGATGCCGGGCAGCACCCGCAGCACCTCGTCCACCTCTTCCTCGGTGGTCATGTCCGACAGGGACAGCCGCAGGCTGCCGTGCGCAATTTCGTGAGGCAGACCGATGGCCAGCAGCACATGGGACGGATCCAGCGAGCCGGAGGTGCAGGCCGAGCCGGAGGACGCGGCGATGCCCGCCAGATCCAGCCGCAAAAGGAGCGCCTCCCCTTCGATGTAGGGCACGGACACGTTGACATTGCCCGGCAGACGCTTTTCGGGATGACCGTTCAGCCGGCTGTAGGGAATGCTGTCCAGAATGCCGCGGATGAGCTTGTCCCGCAGACGGGTCTCCCGTGCGCTGCTTTCCGCCATGTGATCCACCGCCCGCCTGAGCGCGGCGGCCATGCCCACAATGCCGGGCACGTTTTCAGTGGTTGCCCGCTTGCCCCGCTCCTGCGCGCCGCCGTGAAGAAGGTTGTTCAGTTTCACACCGCTGCGGATAAACAGCACGCCCACGCCCTTGGGGCCATGGAACTTGTGCGCGGACATGGACAGCATGTCCACATGCCAGGCGTTCACGTCGATGGGCACCGCGCCCGCCGCCTGCACCGCATCGCAGTGAAACAGCACGTGGTGCGCGGCCGCAATGCAGCCGATTTCCGCCACCGGCTCCAGCGTACCGATCTCATTATTGGCAGCCATGATGGAAATGAGCCCCGTCCTGTCGGTAATGGCTGCCTCCACCGCCTCAGGGTCGACCAGACCGTCCCCGTCCACGGGAATGTAGGTCACAGTAAAGCCCTGCTTTTCCAGCCACTGGCAGGTATGCAGCACGGCATGATGCTCAATGGCAGAGGTGATAATGTGGTTTTTGCCCTTTTCCTTCATTTCAAAGGCCGTACCCTTGATGGCCCAGTTGTCGCTTTCCGTGCCGCCGGAGGTAAAGTAGACCTCGCTGGGCTTGGCACCGATGCAGGCGGCAATGGTGCGGCGAGCCGCCTCTACCACGCTGCGCGCTTCCCGCCCGCAGCTGTGAATGCTGGACGCATTATCACCCACCCGGGTAAAATAGGGCAGCATTTCCTCCAGCACCTCGGGCGCGACCGGCGTAGTGGCCGCGTTATCCATATAAATACGACGCGTCATGTTCGTTTCTCCTTTACTGCAGGTTCGTGCGGCGCTTTCGCCGACTGAGAAGCAGCCCCGTCCGGCGCCGCGTCCTCCCTTGAAATGTACCCGTTTTTTCTTCTTTCCAAACTCCGTTTTCAACGAGCCCAGGCAAGCATAGCACCCGCCGACCCATCATGTCAATATCTGTCGGAAAAGAAAGCCCGCTTTTACGGCACCAGCGGGTCTTCTTCCGTTTCCGGCTCTTCCTCCGCAGGACGGGGCAGGTCGCTCAGCTCCGTCAGACCAAAGTGCGCCAGAAACGCGTCCGTTGTTCCATACAGAATGGGACGCCCCAGCGTCTCCTTGCGTCCTACCTCTTCGATCAGTCCCTTGTGCGTGAGGGACTGAACGGAATAATCGCATTTCACCCCGCGCACCGCCTCTATTTCCAGCTTGGTCACCGGCTGACGGTAGGCGACGACCGCCAGCGTTTCCATCGCCGCCTGCGACAGAGACTGCTTCTGTACGGGCTGCAGCAGCCGCTCCACGTAAGGCGCGTAATCCGCCCGGGTGGTCAGCTGCACATGACTGCCGAAGCGCTTGAGGCAGATGCCCCGGCGCTGAAAGGCGCAGTCGTTATCCAGCTCGTCAATGGCCTGCCGCGTTTCCAGTTCGGTCACATCCAGCGCGCGGCGTATCTCGTCCACATCCACCGGCTCGCCGGCCACAAACAGAATGGCCTCGATCACGTGAGAAAGCTCTTTTACGTCCACGACCCTTCCTCCTCTCCCGGCTGCCGTTCCCCGGCGTCGTCTTTTTCTTCCTTCGCGCGGGGCGACAGGATGATCTCGCCATATACCCCCTCCTGGGACGCCTCCGCCCTGCCCAGACGCAGCATTTCCAGCAGCGCCAGAAACAGGGTCACGACCTCCTCGCGGGTAGGGTTCTGGGAGAAAAGCTGTTCAAACCGTACGCTGCCCCTGCGCAAAAAGGCGGAAATGCGGCGGATGCAGCCCGGCACGTCGTGCTCATCCCGGATGATCGGCCGGGGAACAAAGGCGTTTTCCTCCCGGCCCTCTTCCTCCGCCCGGGCAAGCACCCGGGCAAAGGCGGCCACCAGCCCGTCCAGCGTCAGCCCCGTCAATTCCAGCGTGGGAGGCGGCAGCGGATACTCCTCGGGCAGTTTGGAAAACATCTGCGCGGCAGCCTTTTCAAACTGCTGCATCTCCTCCGCCGCCTGACGGATGAGTTTATATTCCTCCAATTGACGGATCAGCGCCTGCTCGGGGTCTTCTTCGTTTTCCTCCAGCCGGGGCTTGGGCAGCAGGGAGCGGCTTTTGATCTCCACCAGCGTCGCCGCCATGGCGATAAAGGCGCTGGCGTCGTCCATGTCCAGATCCGGCGCGTTGCGGACGGACTGGATGTACTGATCCGTCACCTGAGAAACGAAAATATCCTGAATGTTCACCTTGGCCTTGCCGATGAGGAACAGCAGCATGTCCAGCGGCCCGTCAAACTGACTCAAATGCAATGTCAACGCCATGTCTTACGCCATCCCGAACAGGGGCAGTATCGCCCAGAGCACGCCGCTCTGCACGGCGATCATCACCCTGTAGAGCCCCTGCGAAACAAAGTCGGTAAAATAGTTCAGGGCAAGAAAGGCCACCATGCAGATCTGCATCGCCCGTCCGCTCAGGTGCAGCCTGCCCCGCAGCACCAGCGCGTCCGCCAGACGGTATCCGTCCAGCGGCGGAAAGGGGATCAGGTTAAACAGCGCCAGACTCAGGTTGATCATGGTAAAATTGCACAGGAAGCGCAGAATATAGGCGATCCATGTGTACTGCGCGCCCAGCATGGTCAGCAATTGACCGTCGTACAGGGCGCCGCCCGTCATCAGGTCGTAAAACCCTGCGCTGTCAAAGCGGAGCATAAAGCTTCCCACATCCTTGCCAAGCTCGCCGACGGGCAGCATCAGCCGCACCCCCAGCGCCATGAAAAGGGTGCCGACAAGAAACAGGAGCAGGTTCGTCACGATGCCTGCGGCGGAAACCATAAGCTCGTCCCGCCGGAAATGACGGAAGTTCCGGGGATTGACGGGTACAGGCCGCGCCCAGCCCACCCCGAACAGCAGCATGCACACTGCGCCGACCGGCTCCAGATGCTTCAGCGGGTTAAACGACAGCCGTCCCATCATTTCCGCCGTAGGGTCGCCGCAGCGCAGCGCCGTATAGCCGTGCGCCAGTTCATGCAGCGTCAGTGCAATGAGCACCGCCGGCGCGCGGTATAAAAAATTGATGAGAAAACCCATCGGGTCGCTCTGCAATTGAGAAAGCAGGCTCATGTCCCGGCTCCTTTCGGCACAAAGATGTTTTATTTTACCACAACCCCGCCGTTTCGTAAAGCCCGGCCGTCCTCGGGACGCCCCGGCGCCTTTTTTTTGCCTTTTCGGACAGACAGCGGCTCCGCCGGGCGCAGGGAACGGCGGAAAAGCGGCGTGCCGCCGCTCCCCTCGCCGCGTGCTTTGCCGCCGTTTCAAGTCTGTTTTTTCATGCCGTCCCCCCACAAAAAAGAAGGGCTGACCGCCCCTCTTTGCATCCCGCAGCGCAGCTGTTTTTCTGCGCACTCTGCTCCCGCGCTGCCCGCGCCCGTAAAAACCGTTTTTACCCCAGCGTAACGGTAAAAACCGTTCCGCTCTCCGGGGTGCTGGTCACTTCGATCTTTCCGTTCATCAGTTCGGCGGTGCGCCGGATGATGGCCAGCCCAAGACCGTGCCCCTGACAGGCGGTGCGCGCTTTATCCCCGCGATAAAACCGTTCAAACACGTGCGGCAGATCCTCAGGCGCAATCACCGCGCCGAAGTTTTGCACCACGACTGCGGCCTTGCGGTTCCGACCGGTCAGCGTCACCCGGATGCGGCCGTTTTCCGGCTCGTATTTCAATGCGTTTTCGATCAGTCCGGACACCACCCGCAGCAGCGCGTCTCCATCGCCGGTCGCGGCGACCCCCTCCTGCACGTCGGTCTCCAGCGCAACGCCCCGGTCATAGGCCATGGCTTCCATCTGCAGCGCCGCTTTGGTCACCACGCCGCTCAGGTCGACCGTGTCCTGTCTGGGCAGCCGCTGCGCCGCGTCCATGGCGCTGAGGGTCAGCATATCGTCGATCAGTCGCTTCATGTTTTCCATGGCGGCATCGCTTCTGTCCAGCCATGGCTGCACGTCCGCCACGGTCTGCGCCGGGTTTTCCATCAGGATATGGCGGCAGGCCTGCATCACGGCCAGCGGCGTTTTCAGGTCGTGGGATACGTCGGCCACAAACTGCTTTTCCCGCTCCATGGCCTGCTCCACAGGCCGTACGGCCATCCCGGAAATGTACCGGCTGATAAAATAGCAGGCCACCATGATCGCCCCAAAGGCCGCCAGCAGGCAGGCGCCCGTCCGCAGCAGCGACTGGCGCAGATACCGCGCAGGAAACAGAGACACCTTGGCCGAGGACGGCATCCCGGCGGTCAGGTAAAACAGGTCGGCGCTTTTCAGATAGCCAAACGCCGCCTCGCGGGACACCGCCTCCCCTGCGGCCAAAAGCACGTCGTCCTCATCCGAGCCGTCGGTGCCGGAAATGACGGTCGCCTGCCCGTTCTCAAAAAAGACCGTGATGCACCGGCTGAAGGCAGCTTCCGCCCCCGTCTGCCCGGGCGGCTGCGGTGCTTCCCCCGTCATTTCCCATTCGGGGGTGTTCTGGGGCGGCCGCGTCCCTTCATCGGGCTGATCCGCCGCGCCGCTGTCCGGCGTGTAGGAAAAGGAACCGTTCTTCCCCCGGAACGGCTCCAGCGTCTCCAGCATGGTCTGGCGCATGTTGGCATACTCGCTGCGCGCCACATAAACCCCCGCCAGCAAAAGGGTAACGAGCAGCACCGTGCCCACCAGCGCCATATTCAGCCGGATAAAATGCCTGCGGTAAGCGTTCATGCGTCCGCCGCCTCCAAACGGTACCCGATCTGGGGAATGTTGCGGATGGTCAGCCCGGAATGCAGGTATTTCAGCTTCTTTCTGAGGAAGGACACATAAGCCATCACATTGTTATCCGTCACGTCAGCGTCCAGCCCCCACACGGAGGACAGAATCGCGTCCACCGACAACGTCTGCTGAGGATGGGTCAGAAACAGCCGCGCCAGCTCAAACTCTTTCCGGCTCAGCTGCACCTGATCGCCTCCGGCGCACAGCTGCGCCGCGTTCAGATCCAGCGTCAGGTCGCCGCAGCGCACCTCGTTCATGACCACCTCGCCCGTGCGGCGGCACAGAGCGTTCAGCCGCGCCAGCAGTTCCGCGTTGTCAAAGGGCTTGGTCATATAGTCGTCCGCCCCCGCGTTCAGGCCGGTCACCTTGTCCGCAATGGCGGCGCGCGCCGTGAGCATCATCACCGGGGTATGGTTGCCCCGCGCCCTGAGGGCGCCGACCACCTGAAAGCCGTCCATGTCCGGCAGCATCACATCCAGCACCATGGCGTCGTAGGCCGCGCTCAGGACGTAGTCCAACGCATCGCTTCCATTATATACCGTATCCACGGCATAGCCTGCGTGCCGGATAATGTGCTCCAGCGCATCCGCCAGCGCCCGCTCATCCTCCACGATCAGCACTTTCATCATCATCGCCCCCATTTTCATTCTGATTATACCATACGGCAGACTGCTGAAAAAGTCCTGAAAAGTTCTAAATATTTCAGACGTTTTTCAGCGCCCGTTCAGATCGTTTTCAGGACGGTGCGTATAATAAAAAGCGTAGAGAGCATCTACAGAAACCGCGAAGGAGGTTCCAAACATGAAACGCTTGCTTTCGATTTTTCTTTCATTTATCATGGCGCTGGGCTGCCTGACGGCGGCCTCCGCAGAAGCCACGGCAGTCCCGGCCGCGCAGTCCCCTGAAAGCGGTCTGCAGACGCTGGTGGACGAAGGGCTCATCTCGCAGGAGACCCTGACGGCCATCCTGAACTACATGAAGGAAAACCAACCCGCCATGCCCGACGGTCAGCAGCCCGGCGGCGATCCTTCTGCCATGCCCGATGGTCAACAGCCCGGCGGCGATCCTCCTGCCATGCCCGATGGTCAGCAGTCCGGCGTGATGCTTTCCCAGACGCTGCTCAGCGACCTTCTGAACGCAGGCATCCTCACGCAGGATGAATACGACGCCATTCTGGCCTCTGATCTGGCCTCTGATCTGGTCTCAACCGCTGCAGCCTCCCTTGCGCCGGGCGGCAATCCGCCCGCCGGCGGCCCCGGCGCCTCCGCAGCCAATGTGACCTATACCGCCGCTACGGAGGTCACCGCCTCCGCCGACCTGACCGGCGGCAGCTACGCTTCCGAAACGTCCGATGAAAACGCCATCCTGATCGACACCGATGAAGCCGTCTCCCTGGCCGACCCGACCGTTGCCAAGACAGGCGACTCCGACGGCGGCGACAGCTGCAATTTCTACGGCCTGAACGCTGCCGTGCTGGCCAAGGGCGGGGCGAATGTGACCCTTTCCGGCGGCACAGTCACCACCAGCGCCAGCGGCGCCAACGGCGTATTTTCCTACGGTGGCAACGGCGGGCAGAACGGCGCAGCCGGCGACGGCACCACCGTCACCCTTTCCGATATGACCATCACCACCACCGGCGACGGCTCCGGCGGCGTCATGACCACCGGCGGCGGCGTCACCCACGCCAGCAACCTGACCATCGAAACCTCCGGCCGTTCCTCCGCAGCCATCCGCACCGACCGCGGCGGCGGCACCGTTACGGTGGACGGCGGCAGCTACACCACCAATGGGCTGGGTTCTCCCGCCATTTACTCCACCGCCGACATCGACGTGGCAAACGCCACGCTGGTCTCCAATCTGTCCGAAGGCGTATGCATTGAGGGCAAAAACAGCATTACCCTGACGGATTGCGACCTGACGGCCGATAACACCCGCTGCAACGGCAACGCCACCTTCCTTGACAGCATTATGATCTACCAGTCCATGTCCGGCGACGCGGACGCCGGCACCTCCGCCTTCACCATGACCGGCGGTTCCCTGACCAGCAAAAGCGGTCATGTGTTCCACGTGACCAACACCCATGCCGTCATCACCCTGAATGGCGTCGCCATCACCAACGAAGACGCTGACGGCGTGCTCCTCTCCGTCTGCGACGACGGCTGGAACGGCGGCAACAACCACGCCGAGCTGGCCGCCTCGGCGCAGACGCTGGAAGGCGCGGTGCTGGTGGGAGACAATGCCACGCTGACCATGACGCTGACCGACGGCACAGCCTTTACCGGCTGCATCACCGGCGACATTCAGAACAGTCAGGGAGCCACCGTCTCCACGCAGGTGGGCGAGGCCTCCATTTCGCTGGACGGCACCAGCACCTGGACGCTGACCGCGGACAGCTACATCACCGCCTTCTCCGGCAGCGCCGAACAGGTCGTCGCGAACGGCTTTACCCTGTATGTAAACGGCGTCGCGCTGACCGGCACCCGTTAAAATGCAAAGACCGCGGAACGCCTGACGCGTTCTGCGGTCTGTTTTTATTACAACTGATTTTTTATTTCCTCAGGCAGTTTGCGCCGCCACCAGCCCAGCCGGTAGCACAGCACGGTCAAAAGCATGCTGGTCACCCAGGAAGCAAGCAGGGAAGCATACAGAATGTCCGGATGTCCCTGCGGCCAGACCTCCGAGCGGGTCAGGCTCGCCAGCAGATAAGCCAGCGGCACCCGCAGCACCACGGTGGTCAGAATGCTGATCCACATGGGCAGCATGGTCTCCCCCGCGCCGCGCATGACGCCCTGCAGCACCTGACTGACAGCAAAGCACAGATACCCTACGGCCAGCCAGCGCAGCCCCCGCTGCCCGATGAGCATCACGTCCTCCGTGGTGGTGAACATGCCGATCAGATTATGGCCGAAAAGCACGATGCACACCACCAGCACCCCGGCCACCGCCAGTGCCAGCATCAGCAGATCGCGCGTACCCTGACGCACCCGGTCGCCCCGGCACGCGCCGATGTTCTGCCCCACAAAGGTCGTTGCCGCCGTACCGAAGGTAAAATTGGGCATCATGGCGAAACCGTCCACCCGCATGACGGCCACGCTGGCGGCAATGACCGCCGTACCCATGGAATTGGTCAGCCCCTGCACCACAATGGCGGAAAGGGAAAAGATGGCCTGTGTGACGCCCGCCGGCACCCCCAGTCCGCAGAGCCGGCCAATGATGCGCCAGTCCGGCCGCAGGGTCTCGGCGTTCACGTCCACCACCTGCCGCATGCGGCACAGCCGCACCAGACACATCGCGCCGGACACTGCCTGCGCGATGATGGTTGCCCACGCCACACCCGCAACGCCCATGTTCAGCCGGCTGACAAACAGGATATCCAGCACAATATTCAGCAGGCTGGCCACCAGCAGCGACACAAGCGGCATCAGACTGTCGCCCAATCCGCGCAGCACGCCCGCCAGAATGTTATAGGCCGCGCCGCCCAGAATGCCGATGAAGATGATCTGCAGATAGGTCACCGCCCCCGCCATCACGTCTTCCGGGGGCTTGACAAGGGACATCAGCCACGGCGAAAGGCTATATCCCACCACAGACATGAGAAGACCGCTGGCCACCGTCAGAAGGATGCTGGCGCCCACCACCCGGCTCAGCATTTTCCGGTCGTGCGCGCCGAAAAACTGCGCGGAAAGAATGCTGGCGCCGGTGGAAATGCCCATGAACAGTACCAGCAGTAGGTTCAAAATGGGTCCGGCCGTTCCGACCGCTGCCAGCGCGGTATCGCCGATGTACTGTCCCACCACGATGGAGTCCACCGTGTTGTACATCTGCTGTGCCAGATTGCCCACCAGCAGCGGAATGGAAAAACGAACCAGACTGTCCCACGGTCTGCCGATGGTCATATCCTGCACACCGAACCAGCGCTGCAGTACGCCTGACTTCTTTTGCATAAAACCCCTCCCCAAATCACACACACCAGCCATTGTACCAGCAACCGCCCGGAAATACAAGCCATAAAAGTAAAAAGCGGGCGACCCTTCCGCGCCCGCCACTCTCCGCCGGTTTTCCGTCCGTCCCCTCCCTAAAGTGTCCGCAGCCATGCGCGGAAAACCAAGGAAACCGCTCACAGGCATGCAAGCCTGATCGAACCGTTTCTTCTGGCTTCCTGCGCATTCCGCCGCGCAGCGTGCTGTCACTGTTCATTCACATCCAGACGATGTGCAGATGAGGGTTTTCCGCTGCGGCGTCTGAAAGAACGCGCCGGAGCGCATGGGCATATGACCCCAGCGCCGCATCCAGCGCCCATGCGTTGACTATCGCCAGCTCCGTCTCCCCGTCAAGGTCGGTCAGGCTGTCATACAGCGCGTCCAGATTCCCGCCATACCATTTGGGTAAGCCCAGCCCCCATGCCAGCAGCCGGTGAAACGCTTCCCGGCTCTCCACCCGCGCTGCATCCATTCCAAACCGCACGGTCATTTTTCCCCTCCGTACAGCAGTTCAAAGGTCTCATAATGATCCCCGGTGTAATAAATCAGCCCGTCGTTGGAAAAAACGATGCGCTTTGCGCCCCGGCCGTCCGCCCCCAGCGTGTCAATATCACACTCGGTGTAAACCCGCCCCTGTCTTTCAGGCAGCGCACCTTCATAATTGCCGAAACGGTCGCCGCCGATACACTTGCCGGGGGCGTAGGGCGCCAGCGAGCCGCCCGGCCAACCCATGGCGCGCGCTTCCTTTTTTGTGATGAAATTGTCCGGCAGACGCCCAAAGGTGTGAATATAAAGCGCCACGTCCTCCTTGGACGTATAGTGGCTGTCCTCTGCAAGGGCAACCGTCTGCATGGGAGAAACCGCCGTCTGCGTCCCGCCGTCCCCCGTCGCCTGCCCGGGCATCCCGGACATCCGGGCGCACCCGGTCAGCGCCAGACACAGCGCCAGCACCATCAGCAGGGCTTTCCACGATCTGCGCACTCTCATTCCTCCTTTTTATTATCATACCACATCCGGAGGGAAATGCAAAGTGAGCCCCTTTACTGCCGCAAAAAACACGGCCGGGAGCGTGCTCCCGACCGTGCCGTTTTTCAGTGTCTTACTTCTGAATGCCCGCGTTCAGTTCGTCCAGAATGTTCTGCACCATACCGGCGTTCTCATTCAGATACTGCTGCCATGCATCGCCCACCGTCTCGGGGGTCTGTTCGTAAACGATTTTGTACACCGCTTCCATGGGCTTGAGCGTGCCGCTCTTGGAATAGAAATCGCCGTTGAAAAGGGCCAGATCGTTGTCGTAGGCCAGCACCTTCAGCTTCGGGAATTCCTTGCGCAGCGTCCAGAAGTGGTTCACGGTTTCCTTCACGAAGGGAGAATACTTGTCGCTCAGGTTGGCAATTTTGCTGTCCTCCATCGCGCCGGGGAAGAAGGGATGCACCAGATCGCTGACCGCCTCGCCGTCCTTGTTGAAGGGAACAGGCTTGCCGGTGGCCTCGTCGATGGTGCGCAGGGACACGATGGCGCCGTCCTCGCCCCATTTCCAGTCCTTGTCCTCAATGCCGTAGTAGCACAGCATGATGCCCTCATCGCTGAGGAGATAATCATACATGGCGAGGAAACGGTCGATCACCTTTTCATCACAGTCATGACGGAAGATGTACTCGCTCCAGCTGTTGCCGCTTTCCTTGGCCTGCATGTTGCCGTCCTTGTCCAGCAGGTAGGCGTAGCCGATCATGCTTTCCGCATCGGCGGTGGGATCGTTGGTCAAAAAGCCGCTCATCGCCTGATTGAAGAACAGGAAGTCGAAGCCGTCGAAATAGCTGAACAGGGTGCCGTTCCAGAACTGATTGCGCGCCTCATAGAAGGGGTCGTTGTAGAATTCCTTGCTCAGGAAGCCCGCGTCGTAGAACTTCTTCATGGTGCGGATACCGTCCGCCATGCTTTCATCCGCCCACGCCCACACGTACTTGCCCTGATCGGCGTTGTAGTAGAAACCGCCGGTAGACAGCTCGGGCACGTATTCCACCAGACCCAGCTGCTGAATGTTGTCGGGCCAGATGTGGCCGAACATGGTCATGTCCGGATTGGCGGCCTGCACCTTTTCATACATGTCGTACACTTCGTCCACCGTGTAGTAGTCCTTGATCTCCACGCCCGCGGCCTTGGCCAGATCCTTGCGGTAGTAGAAGCTGGAATTGTAGTCCACGTAGGGTTCGGCGCTTTCCAGCGCGCGGGGCACGGCGTAATACTGACCGTCATACTTGTAGGCATCCCGCTGCTTGATCAACTCCAGCGCGGCCTTGATGTGGGGGTAATTTTCTTCGTAGCCTTCCGGCAGAAGGGTCAGCATTTCATCTTCGCAGTAGCCCATGTACTCGGAGATGCCCAGGGTGGAGATCATCACGTCCGGCATATCGTCGCCGTTGATCATGATGCGCAGCTTCTCCTGATGGGTGTTGTACTCCAGAGGCACATATTCAAAGCGGACGTTGAACTTTTCCGCCATGTACGCCCAGCGGGCGTCATAGTACTTGCCATCCTCTTTGGTAAAGTCGTCGCTGCTTTCGCACAGCACAGGGATGTCCCAGATGGCCATTTTGATGGTGACGGGTTCCAGAGTTTCCTCCGCCAGTGCGGTCAGGCTACACACGGACAGCAGCGTGACCAGCGCCAGCAGCAGCGCCAGAGTCTTTTTCATGACAGGTTTCCTCCTTTTTATTTTTAAGGCTCATGCCTTAAAGTTCGTCATCCCTTCACGGCGCCGATCATGACGCCCTTGGCAAAATATTTCTGCAGGAACGGATACACGCACATGATGGGCACCATGGTCACAAGCACGCTGGCCATGCGCACCCCCTCGGCGTACACCTTCACCTGCATCAGCGCGTTTTCCCGGTCGGCCATGGATGAGGTGGCTTCGTTGATGATGCGGCGCAGGTGCAATTGCAGCGGCCACATCAGCGGCTTATCCAGATAGATCAGCGCGCCGAACCAGTCGTTCCAGAATCCCACCACGATAAACAGGGAAATGGTAGCGATGACCGATTTGGACAGGGGCAGGATAATGGACCAGAGAATGCGGAACTCCCCCGCCCCGTCCAGCCGGGCGCTTTCCTCCAGGCTGGGCGGCAGATCCCGGAAAAACGTGCTCATGATCATCAGATAGTAGGTGCACACCCCTGCCGGCAGGATCAGCGCGCCAAAGGTATTCTTCAGCCCCAGCCGCACCATGAGCAGGTAGGTGGGGATCAGACCGCCCGAGAAAAACATGGGGATGAGCAAAATGAGATAAAACAGCTTTTTCAGCGGGAACTGGCGGGTGATGGCATAGGCCGTCAGACAGTTGATGGTGATGCAGTAGACCAGACCGACCACCGAAATGAAGATGGTGTTGCGGTAAGCAGGCCAGAGCCAGTCCTCCCGGAAAATACGCTCATAGGCTTTCAGGGTAGGCTCCTTCGGGAAAAGGGTCAATTTGTTCTGCAGGTATTCCTCCTGCGAAATGAAGGACACGGTGATCGCATTGACAAACGGCAGCAGGATCATCAGCGCAAATACCGTCAGAAAGACCAGAATGACCACGTGACCCACCGTCACATGCCGCAGCCGGCGATGCAGGACAGTCATTGTTTTCCCTCCCTTACTTGACAGCGTAAATGCCTTGCCCGGTGACGGCAAAGGAGAACCGATCCGCCAGCAGGATCAGCACCAGCCCGATAACGGACTTGAACAGACCGATCGCGGCGCTGAACCCGTAATCCGGCGACGAACTGAAGGTCATGTCATAGATGTAGGTATCCAGAATGTTGGCCTCGTCCGCCACCACGGCGTTGCGCAGGTTGAAGATCTGATCGAACCCCGCATTGAGCAGCCCGCCCACCTGCAGAATGAACATGATGGCCACCGTGCCCGCGATGCCGGGAAGCGTCACGTGCAGCGTCTGCTGAAAACGGTTGGCGCCGTCCATGAGCGCCGCCTCGTAGAGCTGCTCGTCCACCCCCGCAATGGCCGCCATGAAAATGATGGACGACCAGCCCACTTCCTTCCAGATATCCGTGACGTACAGAATGCCCCGGAACATGCTGGGCGTGGACATGAAGGCAATCGGCTCCCCGATGAGCCCCAGCGTCTGCAGCGCGGCATTGAGCATGCCGTCCAGACGGAGGATATTTTTCAAAATACCCGCCACAATGACCCATGAGAGAAAATGAGGAAAGGTGAACACGGTCTGCAGCCCCTTGCGCAGCTTTTCATGCCGCACCTCGTTGAGCAGCAGCGCCATGACGACCGACGCGGGAAATTCCAGCAGCAGCCGTCCGCAGCTGATGAGCAGGGTGTTTTTCAGCGCCTTGCCGAAGGCCGCGTAGCTGAAGAGCATACGGAAGTTTTTCAGCCCCACCCAGTTGCTGCCCCAGATGCCCTTCCGCGCCGAATATTTTTTAAACGCCAGCAGGACGCCCGGCATGGGCGCATAGCTGAAGATGGCCAGCGTGACAAGCGCGGGCAGCAGCATGACGTAGATATACCAGTATGGCTTGATATAGCGCTGAAAAAAGCTCTTTTTCCGTCTTGCGGGAACCGCAATCATCCTCTCCACACCCCTTTTTTTATTTTGAAGCGCCGTCTTTTTTCATGTAGACCCGCGGGCTGATCCCGTACTGCTGTTTGAATGCGCGGCTGAACGCGTGTATCGACTGATAGCCCAGCAGCTTGGACACCTCCGTCACGCTCATGCCGAAGGCCAGAAACTCCCGCGCCTTTTCAAACCGTCTTCTGTGGTAGTAATCGCCCAGACTCTCGTTCATTTTGCCGGAGAACACCTTGGCGATATAGGAATAGCTGTAGCCGAACACCTGACTCAATTCCGTCAGCCGGTCGATACTGCCCACATTGTTGTCCAGATAATGCACAATGTCGTACACCAGCTTTTCGCTGTCGTTCTTTTCGCCCTGCCCCACGATATAGTTGCGGTTGCTGCGGGGATTGAGCAGACGGTACACCTGACAGAGCAGCTGATGCACACAGCACTCCTTCATCAGCCCGGACAATTGATCCTCCACCACCAGTTCATTGAACAGGGCGATGAAGCTTTCCTGTACGTCGAACACATTGTGGGCGATGCGGTTGGTCGGGTGAGCATAGAAGCTGTCCATTTTTTCGATGATTTCCATGCCGATGGGACGGCTGGCACGAAAGCCGATATACATGTAGCGGAAAGGGTCGTCTCTGGACGCCCGCACCTCGTGCACCTCATCCGCACCGTTCACAAACAGCGAGCCCCGCTTCACAGGATATTCCACCCCGTTGGCGCAGAACACCCCTGTTCCGGAGACCACGTAGGATATTTCGTGCACCGGCTGGGTGTGGGGGGGATACCACAGTCCCGGCTCGCAATTCAGGTCGCCGATCTGACGCACCACATACGGCCCGATGTTCGCCTTTTCCTGGGGGTCGTACAGATTGTCAAAATGAAAGCGCGCCCGGTTTATCGGGGCCGCCCGCTCCTGTTCCCGATCCATTTTCTGACGCTCACCTCGTTTCATAGTATAGCGATCCGCTCCGGCTTTGTATTTGATATTTTTAATACGTGTATTGATGAAAGCTGGCAAGTTGTTTGCCCGTTCCGTTCTTTTTTCATACTATATTCGGTCAAAAAGCGCCCGCAACAGCATATTTTTCAGTGTTTTTCCAATTCCTGGGCTTTTCTTTTTTTAACCATTTTGGTTTACCTTTGCTGCGCGGCCGGCCGAAAAAAGCGAGCCTCCCTCCGTTGTGAGAGAGACCCGCTTCTTTTCAAATGCGCCAAAGATGTCCTCTTTGGTTTGCGCGGTCAGAGCGTCTGCAGGAACTGCCCGATCATGCGCGCCAGAATCTGGTGTCCTGCGTCGTTGGGATGCAGCCCGTCCGGGCAGAGCCGCTCCCTGCACGCCTGATTTTCCGGCTGAATGCCGCTCATGGCATACAGATCCAGCACCGGGAAGCCGTAGTAGCACGCCGTTTCCATCAGAATGTCCCGATACACGCGCAGGGGCGCCACGCTCCGGGGCTTCCTGCCGTCCCCTCTGGGGTTATTCTCATCCAGACGGTGCAGCGGCGTCACGATGACCACCGGCTTGCCCGTATACAGCTCCATCAGCCGTCCCATCAGATAATGGCAGGCGCCGTAGAACGTGTCCGGCTGACGGTCGCCCGGCACGCCCAGCGGCGCTTCGCCGTGGCCATAGTCGTTGCTGCCGCCGAAGATGACCACCGCATCCGCAGCGGGATCCATTTCCTCCACCCGCATGCAGAAGTCCCGGTCATACCGTTCCGCCGTCACCGTCAATTGACGGGCGATGCGGGAGCCGCCGATGCCGTAATTGTTGGCCGCCCGCAGCCCGTACATGCGCCGCATCACCTCGGTATACACCTGTTCGGGACCGGACGTGCCCGCCCCCTCGGTAATGCTGTCTCCCAGAAAGTTGATTGTTTTGCCGGCCAGTTCCATCATCCGTTCCTTCCCTTCCTGTTGGTGCTGGTATTGTCAGTCGTTCCTATGATACCATGACTTTGAGCCGCTGAAAAGGGACGCATGTCCTTTCTTCCTTGACGAAAACGCGCTGCTTTTCAGGGCGTTTTCGGCGCACCGCACTCCCCCAGTGGACGGTTATTTTCTTTCGTAGGTAAAGGTGCCGTAATTTTCCGCCGGCAGGGTCACATAGGTATGTCCGTCCTTCACCGCAGCGGGAACGCTGCAGACCGCTTCAAAGTCCATCTCCACCCGGCCCTCGCCGTCGTGCGCAAAGGCCACGAGCCCCGTCCTGCCTTCGCCGTCGTAGCGCTTGGCTATGGCGTCGTGGGCGTGCAGACCCTTGTCGTCCGCAAAGCGGTAATGGCCGCCCCGCTCCAGCCACGCCCTGCGCGCCGCCACCGCGCTCAGCAGCCGCTGCCGCGCTTCCTCATCCCGCCGGAAGGTGTTGTCCTCCTCCAGATCATATACCCACAGATACATGCCGCACACATACGCCCGATCCAGCAGGGTCCTGTACGCCTTGCCCACATGCACCGGCCGCATGGCCAGATTTTTGTTGGGATACACCATGTCCACCATGCCGTGCTCCGGGAAGGTATAGCGGTACAGTTCGGGGAACGCGCCGCTGAACTGATAGGAAAAAGTGGAAACCAGTCCGCCGCAGCTCACGTCGCCGTACAGGTTGGATACCCCCTCGGTGATCACGGAGAAGTCCTCGCCGGACAGCGCCTTGCGCCCCCGTACCGTTTCCAGCACCCGATGGTAGCCCGCACACCATGCGTCCATCCGATCGTGACCATGATCCTCCGCATGGCACATGCGGGGCGCCGCCATGGCCAGCTGGTCAAAATACACCCCGTCCGCCCCCAGCTTCCGCACATAGTCCGCCGCAGCGATCAGGCGATCCTGCCACCCGCGGCTGGCGGCGCACATGCCGGCAAAGCACAGGCTTTCATCACCGTAGTACTCCTTTTCCATGCTGCCGTCCCAGCGGACGGAGGCGTTCTTTTCTATGAATTCCCGCTCGTTTTCAAAACGCAGGTTGGCAATGCGGGTGTTGATGTAGAAAGATACCTTTTTGCCGGCGCGGTGAATGGCCTCGATGCCCTCCCGCAGCCCCTGCTCGCCGCCCAGCTCGTCGTCCGCCACATATTCCGGAAAGCCGTTGTCAAAGCCGCCCACATGCCAGCCGCTGCACAGAATATGGTCGCAGCCGATCTCATCCGCCTGCCGGGCCAGCATGCCCATATCCCCATAGGTGTGCACCACGCCGCCGCACTGATAACGAAAATCGTAGTGCGCCGCCAGCGCCACGGATCGGTTCCACCACGCGGGCGCAGGACGCTTTTCCCTCTCCCAGGCCGCGCGGTAAATGTCCGCGCCGTCATGCCAGTCGCCGTCGTGGAAGGCGGTCACCAGCCCCTCCATGGCAAAATTCTCCCGG
Source organism: uncultured Clostridia bacterium (assembly GCA_934662505.1). Taxonomy (GTDB): domain Bacteria; phylum Bacillota; class Clostridia; order Christensenellales; family Aristaeellaceae; genus SVGT01. The sequence continues at coordinate 53,492 of CAKUKE010000010.1, forward strand.
CTTTCAATGCGCCGCGCCACGGACAGGATCATCCCCGGCGCATCCGCGCCCATGGTTTCCGCGTGCAGATAGCACACGCCGTTTTCCCTGTGCATGCCCAGATACAGTCCGCCCGCCGGATCGTACAGATCGCACCACGCCATGGACAACGGTCCCGAGAAGGGGAAGCTGTAGCCGTAAAGCCCTTCTTCATTTTTCTGATCGTTCAGGCTGCCGATATTGTAGGTGTAGCAGTAATCCTGCCAGCGCCAGAACACCTTTTTCGCCTTCTGCGCCAGCGTAACGCTGGGGTTTTGCACCTTGACCCCCGCATTGAAGGGGTACACCAGCACATCGTCGGCAAAGTCGTCTCCCAGCCACATGGCGCTCAGCACCGGGTAGCGGAATTCCTCCACCTCCGCGCCGCCCCGGTTGTTCACCTCCGCCGACCAGAGAATGCGCTCGCCCTCCAGCGTCACACGGCACGTGACCTCCACTTCCAGCATCCGCTCGCCCTTTTTCAGGCGCGGGTAACGGAGCGTTGCAGTGTTTTTCTCAATTGAAATGGCGGGCGCCACGGATGCGTCCCGGCGCACGTCGCCCGGCAGTGGGGTCGAAAAAAGAACGCCGTCCGCCTTGACCGCAAAAAGGGACGGCAGCTGCCACGGGGTGCTTTTGATCAGGTTATCACCGTTTTTCAGAGACAAAAGCTCCAGTATCTCGCCTGTCAGGCTGTCAAAAGAGATCTGGACCGCTTCATTTCTGAAATGGATCCTGGACTGATACATATACCGATACCACCTTTCGGCTCATTCTATCATACTCACCCCCACCGTTTCAATCAAAAAAGGCGCACTCACCCGCCATTTTTTCCGTTTTTTCCTTTTAAACGCGTTTTCCCCGCGCAATATGTAAAATAAAGCGGCCGTCAGAAGGATTTCCGTTCAAAAAAATCGAATGAGAGCAAATACCCTTTTGACTGCCACGGAGGTTATTCGTTTATGAAATGTCCCCATTGCGGCCGCTGGAACCGCGACACGTTTCCCCGCTGCTTCTCCTGCGGCGCCGAGCTGCCCCGTCCGGGCGAAGGCACGGAAAAAAGCTGGCAGGAGGCCATGCGGCAGGAAAAGCCGCAGAAAAGTTATGTGCGCGTGGACGATCTGGGCAACGCCACCCCCGCCAACGACGCCCGCGACCATCTGGCACGGGAAATGAACCGTCTGCAGGAACGCAAGGAGCAGGGCAAGCTGCGTCAGCAGGCCATGCGGGAGGAAAGCGTCCGTCAGGGGCTGGCGCCTTCCGGGAGGACGGTAGAAAACTGGGCGGGCAACAGCAGCCTTTACGCACAGGCGCAGAACACCCGCTACGTGGCGGACGACGCCGCGCAGGTGGAAGGCGACATACGTCCCGGCGCCACGCAGGTCACCTCCCGCCGTCTGGCCGCGGAGGAAGACTGGCTGCCGGAGGACGAAGGCGCCGCCTACGCCCAGCAGCGCCGCGGCAGACGCGCCCCCGCCGCCCCGCCGCCCCGGCCCCTGCGCATCGCCCGGGGACGGGGCTCCCGCCGCATCGTCAAAATTGCCATCGTTCTGCTGCTTCTGGCCGCCGTCCTCTGCGCAGCGTACGCATTTGTATATAAGCCGCTGGTGCTCGATCAGAAGCAGCCGCCTCTGCAGGAGCGGGTGGAGATCTCCCCCTCCATTTACGACGACAAGCCCGCCCACACCATCAAAATCCCCGGTCAGGAGGGCGCGGTCATCTATATCAAGGAGCTGCGCAAGTCCTATACCGTCACCGGCGGCTACGCCGTGCTTGACGTGCCCGACTACACCTGGTACGAGGATACGGACGTCGGCGATCAGGCGCAGATCACCGCCACCATCACCCCCTACCTGAAGACCAGTGCGGGCGAGCAGGTGCCCCTTGAGGTCTTTACCTTTCAGGTGGACGTGCCCCTTTCGCCCCTCACCCTCATTTCACCGGACACCGGCTACGCGCAGGTATCCACCGCCATTTACAACATTCAGTTTCAGGTGGAAAAAAACAGCACCGTCTATATCAACGGAGAGAACTATTCCGACCTGGTCAACACTCAGGACGGTCTCATTTCCTACAACGCCTCGGTGCTGCCCATCGGCAACAACGAGTTCAAAATCACCACCAAGGCCCAGTATTACCGTGAAAATTCGGCGACCGTCACCATTTACCGCGCCGTGCAGGACATTCCGCTGGATCTGGCCACCACTTTGGGCAACCGCAGTCTGAAGCAGACCATGACCATTTCCGCCACCACCCTGCCCGGCGCCACCATCACCATCAACTCCCCCTATGTTTCCCTCGACACCTCCTCGCTGGGCTCCACCGGCGTATTCAGCTTTGAGGCATATTTCCCCAAGATCGGCACCAACACCGTCTCCATCACCGCCTCCTACCCCGGCAAGCGGGACAGCGTGGTGGACTACGACGTGTACTACGTGCCCGACGCCACCACCTACACCGCCAAGGCATGGCCGCTGTACAAAGCATCGGAGTACGCGGAGCTGCTCAGCAACATGAGCCTGCGGATCGAAAAATCGCAGGTGTACGAATGCACCGGCGAGATCATCGAGATCAAGGCCACCTCGCCTCAGCTGGCCGTGATGGAAATGGGAACGGGCGACACATCCCGACAGGTGCTGCTGGAAAACCGCTCCACCGATACCTGGGTGGTCGGGCAGCGTTACCGGGTGTACGCGGACGTCTGCGGCCTGTACGACAGCATGCCGCGTCTGGTCGGGCGCTACACCTACGCGCCCCGAAACTGAAAACCCGCAGAAAGGAGCTTTTCTCATGCATTTTGAACGGCTCTGCTCCGCAGGTCATCCGCTTTTCGACGACGCAATGGCGCTGTACCGCCTCAGTTTTCCCAGCCACGAGCAGCGGGAAGCCTCCTCGCAGACGCGCATCCTCTCCCACCCCGAATATCATTTTACCCTCATGCTGGGTGAAGGACGTTTTGTGGGCGAAATGCTGTACTGAGAGCAGCCGGCTTTTCTCTACGTGGAGCATTTCTGCATTCTCTCCGCACTGCGCAACCGCCGCTACGGTCAGCGCGCCCTGTCCATGCTTTGCGCGCAGGGGAAAACCGTCATTCTGGAAATCGACCCGCCCGAGGACGAGACCGCCCGCCGGCGGCAGGGCTTTTACCAGCGCTGCGGTTTTACGGTCAACCCGTTCCCCCACGTTCATCCGTCCTACCATGTATCCGTTCCATCCGGTCACCCGCTGGTAGTCATGTCCTGCCCGGATGCGCTTTCGCCCGAACAGTACCGCGCCTTCCGCACCTGCCTTAAAAGCACAGTCATGGCGGACGTCACCCGCTGAAAACGGTGCAGCCTGAAAACGCCCCGGACGCGTCATGCGTCCGGGGCGTCTGTTTTTCCTTGCCAGGCAGTCAGCTTAAGCCACGCGGGATTTCCATCCATCCGGCCGTTTTGCCCGTACACCGCCGGGATAAACAGGGCACTGCGGAGCGGGAAAAGCTGGTAGTCTTTTCGCCCATACGCTGCGGGGATAGCCTATAGATCCTTGTCACCTTCCCAGCGCCCGGGGGGCGCCCATGCACAGCGGGGATAACCCCTGCAATGTTGCAGGTCGTACTTCAGGCGCTGTTTTTTTGTGTAAAGGCGGAAGGAATCCGCCCAAACCACGGTCTCTTCCGCCGTCCTTCCCCTGTTTCCAGCTTGACAAAGTCCCTGCCTTCCCCTCGGCGTTCTGCACAGCAGCCAGACGGTCTTTCCACCCATTCTATTGCCTGTCATCTCGCGTTCCGCCCATTGCCTGCCCGTTACACCGCCTTGCGCACCGCCAGCGCAAGGGAAACCTGCTCGAAGGCGTGGAGGCCGTCCGTCCGCCCTGCGAAATAGCGCCGCTCAATGTCCGCGTCCGTCAGGTTTTCATATAAAAGGAAGCCGTGCACCTGCAGCAGGGTCGCCCATTCCGCCTCGCTCCGACCGGCGCGCATGGGCTCGCCCCCGGCCTCCGCCATCATCCGCATCCGCCTGACCCTAAGCACATCGCTTTCCAGAAGCCCCGCAGCGGGATAATCAAACGCCACGGCACTCCCTTCAGCAACAAGCCGGTCAAGGGAAGACAGGGTGCGGCCGATTTCTTCCCCGGTCAGGTAATACGTAACCCCGAGCCATGTGAAAAACGTCCGGGCATGGGGATCAAGCCCCGCCGCCAGCAGCCTTTCAGTCAGTTCGTCCCGGGAAAGATCCACCGGAACAAAGTGTACGCGCTCGGGCACCGTCCACCCTGCCCGCCGGACGCGCCGCAGCTTTTCCGCCTGCGTAGCCGGGTGATCCACCTCAAACACCTGCATACCGTCCGCGCCGGAGCCAAAGGCGGAGGTATCCATGCCCGCCCCCAGCACCACGTACTGCGTTGCGCCGAGGCGGCGTTCGTTCGCCAGCGCATCCGCGCAGAAGCGGGCGCGCGCCAGCGGTGTGGGCGCCAGCTGCCCCCTTACGATGCAGCCCACAGCCGCCTCCCCCGCCGGCAGCTCCGCGCCGGGATCGCTGAAAAAATCCCGACCCGAGAGAAGGTACCGTCCCACCTGCGCGTATTCCTCGTCCGTCATCAGCTGCCGCGCCAGCGTATCCTCAAAAATCAATGGACGGTCGTTCTGCGTATGAAAAGCGCGTGCGTACAGGGACATGAGCGCCGTAGGACTTGCCTGATCCGTCATCTTTTTTCCTCCTTTAAAATACCACGCAGGAGCTGCGCCTTGCCGTAACGCCAGAAATCCTCCTCCGTCATGGAAAACGCCCGGGTCAGATACGCACCCTTGGCGGCCGTCAGGCGGACAACGCCCAAAAGACCCTCCCACAGCACACAGACAGCAGGCAGGGAAAGCACGTCCTCCCGTACCTTTCCCTCCGCCTTTCCGTCCTCCACGACCCGGCACAGCAAACCGTTCACCCGTTCGCCTGCTGCGAAAATGCGTTTTTCCCCCTCGGTTCCTCTGCCCGCGCCGTCCGTCCGGGCGCCCTCGATCACCTCCGCCGCATAGGCGCAGCGCAGGGTATAGCGGCGTATGGCCTCCGCCATGGCATCGAAGCGTTTCAAAAATGCCGTTTCCGCCGCAACCGCTTCCTCCATTTCTGCCGCCAGTGCCTCCAGTCCCTGCGCCAGCAGCGCATGAAGGATCCCTTCCTTGCTTTCAAAATACGCGTACAGGGTACGCCGGCTGTACCCCGTCGCCCGGGACAGATCGTCCACCGTCGTCTGTTCAAAGCCCTTTTCAGCAAAGACCCTTTCCGCTGCCGCCAGCATCCGCTCCCGATGCAGCGCGCTCACCGCCGTTTTCGTGTCCATAGTATACCCTCGTTCTCTATAGTATACCGTCAGTATACTTCGGCTGTCACGCTTTGTCAACCCTTTTTTGAAAACAAAAAACGGCCGTTTCTTTTCGGAAACGAACCGTTTTCATGTGACAAAGCGCGGCCTGTAAGCCGAGTTCTGTTTTACATAGCCATCTATCTACGCGCGCTGTCGCCAGCGCGCTCCAGCGGTACTGCGAAGGCAGGACGGGCCGCCCTGTGCGCCTTCTACACCTTGCACCGGATGGGGTTTACATGACGGACGAGTCGCCAGGCCGCCGGTGCGCTCTTACCGCACCTTTCCACCCTTACCGCAAAGCGGCGGTATCTTTCTGTTGCACTTGCCTTGGAGTCGCCTCCACCAGCCGTTAACTGGCATCCCTGCCCTGTGGTGCTCGGACTTTCCTCATCTCCCTTGCGGGAGCCGCGGCTATCCCTCCGCCTTTGTCACGGAAACATTATACTACGCTCCCCCCCGCCTGTCAAACCGTCCGTACCCTTTTTCAGGCGGTTCGTCAAGAAAAAAGACTTGACAAGCCGTTGAAAAGGGGTATAATGATTGGGTGTCAAGTCCGAACGCTTGACAGCAAAGTCAAACCCACTCGAGGGCAAGCCGGAGGAAGACCATGCAGGACGAACGGGATCTGACCACGCGCAAAGTATCCTTCGCATGGCTGCTTTCCTTCTACGCCCCCCTCCTGACGGAAAACCAGCGGGAAATTGCCCGCCTTTACGCGGAGGAGGATCTGTCCCTCACCGAGATCGCCGAACAGTTTTCCGTTTCCCGGCAAAGCGTGTACGACACCGTCAGCCGGGTGGAAAAGCAGATGGCCGACATGGAAAAAAAACTGGGGCTGGGTCGGCAGTTTGCCCGGATCGAGGCGACGGTCACAAAGTGTCTGACCCTCCTTGCCCCGGACACTCCGGACGCGGAGGCGCTCTCCGCCGCACGCACCCTATTGAAGAACTTGCTCGAGGAGGAAGAAAACGATGGCCTTTGAAGGGCTTTCCGGAAAACTGCAAAACGCCTTCAAAAAGCTGACCGGGAAGGGCAAGCTCACCGAGCAGAACATCAAGGACGCCATGCGGGAAGTGCGTCTGGCGCTTCTGGAAGCGGACGTCAACTACCTGGTGGTCAAGGACTTCATCAAAAAAGTGACGGATCGCTGCATCGGCGCGGAAATTCTGGCCAACCTGAACGCCGGTCAGCAGGTCATCAAGATCGTCAACGAGGAGCTTACCCAGCTGATGGGCGGCACCACCGCCAAGCTTACCTGGTCCTCCTCCGTGCCCACCATTTACATGCTCTGCGGTCTGCAGGGCGCCGGTAAAACCACCTTTGCCGCCAAGCTGGCCGGCTACCTGATCAAGCAGGGCAAAAAGCCCATGCTGGCCGCCTGCGACATCTACCGTCCCGCCGCCATCAAGCAGCTGCAGGTGGTTGGCGGGCAGATCGGCGTGCCCGTGTTTGAAAAAGGCACGCAGGATCCTGTCAGGACCGCGCAGGAAGCGGTCGAAAACGCCCGCTACTACGGCAGGGACGTGCTCATCATCGACACCGCCGGTCGTCTCCATGTGGACGAAGCCCTCATGGAAGAATTGCAGCGGGTCAAGGCCGCCGTGAAGCCACAGGAGATCCTGCTGGTGGTGGACGCCATGACCGGTCAGGATGCGGTGAACGTGGCCAAATCCTTCGATGAAAAGCTGTCCATCGACGGCGTCATCGTCACCAAGCTGGACAGCGATACCCGCGGCGGCGCGGCGCTGTCCGTCCGGGCGGTCACGGGCAAGCCCATCAAGTTTGCCGGCACGGGGGAAAAGCTGACGGACATCGAGCCTTTCCACCCCGACCGGATGGCCTCCCGCATTCTGGGCATGGGCGACGTGCTCACCCTCATCGAAAAAGCCACCGAGGCGGCCGCACAGGCAGAAGAAGAAAAGACCCGCGCCGCACAGAAAAAGAACCCCGCCGATCTGGATCTGAACGACTTTCTGGATCAGATGCAGCAGATGAAAAAGATGGGGCCGCTTCAAAACGTGCTGGGCATGCTGCCCGGCATCGGCAGCAAGCTCAAGGACGTCAATGTGGACGAAAACGCCCTGAAAAAGCCCGAGGCCATCATCCGCAGCATGACGATGAAGGAACGCCGGCACCCAGAAATTCTCAACGCTTCCCGCCGCAAGCGCATCGCCGCCGGCGCAGGGGTCACGGTGCAGGACGTCAACCAGCTGATGCGCCAGTTTGATCAGATGCGCAACATGATGAAGCAGATGATGGGCAACAAGCGCGCCATGCTGCGCCAGATGCGCAGCATGAATATCCGCTGAAGCTCCCTTTTCACGCAGGCAATCATATACAAATATGATTTCCATACATTAAAACCATTACAGGAGGAACCGTAACATGTCTGTCAAAATTCGTCTCAAGAGAATGGGTATGAAAAAGAAGCCCTTCTACCGGGTCGTCGTCGCCGACATCCGCAGCCCCCGTGACGGCCGCTTCATCGAGGAAATCGGCTACTATGATCCCATGCAGCAGCCCGCCGTGATCAAGATCGACAACGAGAAGGCGGTTCAGTGGATGAAGAACGGCGCGCAGCCCACCGACACCGTGCGGGCGCTGCTCAAGAAGACCGGCGCTATCGAAGGCTGAACTTCGCGCCCGTCCCAAGAAAGGAACGCTCATGCAGGAATTGCTTCTCTATCTGGCCAAGTCTCTGGTTGACCAGCCCGATCAGGTGAAGGTGACGCAGACCGAGGGTCCCGAGGCCGTCATTCTGGAACTGAACGTCGCTCAGGAAGACATGGGCAAGGTGATCGGCAAACAGGGACGCATCGCCAAGGCCATCCGGACGGTGATCAAGGCCGCCACGGCCAGGAACGCCAAGCCGGTGTTCGTGGAAATTCAGTAATCCAAAATGGACGGCTCGCCCGTCCGTTTTTTCATAAGGAGGTTCCCCGGTGCGGCTCGAATACATTTTCTTTGGTCGGGTGCTCCGGCCGCAGGGCGTACGCGGTCAGGTAAAAATCGGTGCGGAGCTGCTGGAGCCCGCCACCGTCAAGGGGCTTGCGCGCGTCTATCTGAAGCAGGAGGGCGGCTACCGTCCCGTGGGCATGACGGGTGCGTCCGTCCGTGCTCATGAGAGCGCCGTATACGCTTATCTGGACGGCGCCGCCGACCGCAACGCCGCCGAAGCCCAGCGGGGCTGGGCGCTGTATCTGCGTCGTGAAGACGTGCGCATGCCGGAAAACCACGACCTGACCGACGACCTGATCGGCTGCCGGGCGGTGGGCGAGACCTCCGGCACGGTGCTGGGCACCCTGCGCGAGGTGATGCACCTGCCCCGGAACGACGTGTACGTGTTCGATACGCCCCGGGGCGAAATGATGCTGCCCGCGCTTTTGCAGGTCATTCCACGGGTAGACGTAGTGTCCCAGACCCTTTTTATCAACGAAGAAAAGCTGCCCCAGATGGCAGTCTACCAAAGCGAGGAACCGGCCAAGTGAACATCAGCATTCTCACCACCTTTCCGGAAATGTTCGACAGCGTGCTGAACGCAAGCGTACTGGGGCGCGCCCGGCAGAACGGGCTGATCGACGTGCAGGCCGTGGACATCCGTCCCTTTTCGGCCAGCAAGCACAAAAACACCGACGATTACCCCTTCGGCGGCGGCGCGGGCATGCTGATGATGGCGCAGCCCATTGCAGACTGCATCCGCGCCGTGCAGGCGCAGAAAAAAGGCACGGTCATTTACATGAGCCCCCGGGGGGAAAAGCTGACCCAGCGGCTGGCGGAGCGGCTGGCGCAGGAGGAGCATCTCATTCTCCTGTGCGGTCACTATGAAGGGGTGGATCAGCGGGTGCTGGACGGCTATGTGGATATGGAAGTGTCGGTAGGCGATTATGTGCTCACAGGCGGCGAAACGGCGGCCATTGTGCTGGTGGACTGTGTATCCCGCCTGATTCCCGGCGTACTTGGCAGCGCGGAAAGCGCGCAGGATGAAAGCTTTTCCACCGCAGGACTGCTGGAATATCCCCAATACACCCGCCCCCGGGTGTTTGAGGGGACGGCCGTTCCGCAGGTGCTGCTGGACGGCGACCATGCCAAAATCAATGCATGGCGTCGGCAGCAGGCGCTTTTGACCACAGCCCGCCGCCGCCCGGACATGCTGGTCAGCGCGCCCATAACGGACAGGGAGCGGCGCTGGCTCCGGGAGCAGCTGGAGCAGGACGATCCGGACTGACGGCTTCTTCCCGTCTCCGCCGCCTGCCACCGCTCCCGTCTCCCGCTTTTATTTTACGGACGCCCCGGGGCGTCCTTTTTTTCTTGTTTTTCGCCCCCGTGCTGGCAGAAAATGCAGGATTTCAGGGGGTTGCGGAGTATATAAGCCTGTGAAAGGCGGTGTGTGCATGACCATTCGGGAAGAATTGGAGCAGGAAGAACGCCGGCGTTTGTCGCCCTATGCCGTATGCAGCGCGGACAGCCGGGGACGGGAGCGTCCCATGGAGCCCTGCCCGCTCCGCACCTGTTTTCAGCGCGACCGGGATCGGATCATCCATTGCAAAAGCTTTCGCCGGCTGAAATTCAAAACGCAGGTGTTTATTTCGCCCGAGGGGGATCACTACCGTACCCGCCTGACCCACACGCTGGAGGTGGCACAGGTCGCCCGTACGCTGGCCCGTTCGCTGCGTCTGAACGAGGATCTGACCGAGGCCATCGCGCTGGGACACGATCTGGGGCACACGCCCTTTGGCCACATCGGCGAGCGCACGCTGGACCGGCTCAATCAGGACGGTTTCCGGCACAATGAGCAAAGCCTGCGCGTGGTGGAGCGGCTGGAAGGCGACGGCGGGCTGAACCTGAGTTGGGAGGTGCGGGACGGTATCCTCAACCACTCCGGCAGTCTGAAGCCCGCCACGCTGGAGGGAGAATGCGTCGCCCGGGCGGACCGGATCGCCTACATCAACCACGACATCGACGACGCGCTCCGCGCCGGGGTCATCCGTTCCTTTGAGCTGCCCCACCGCTGCCTTGAAGTGCTGGGGAAGACCCACGGCGAGCGCATCGACACCATGATCTCGGACATCGTCCGGCAAAGCCGGGATCGGGATTTTGTGCGCATGAGCGAGGAAGTGCAGTCCGCCACGGACGAGCTGCGGGAATTCATGTTCCGCACCGTATACCGGGACGGATGGCGCAAAGCGGAGGAAGAACGGTGCGACCACGTCATTGCCTCGCTGTTCGCCCATTATGCCGCCCACCCCGAGGATATGCCCATGGAATACATCCAGATCGCCTATCAGGAGGGTACGGAGCGGGCGGTCACCGACTATCTGGCCTGCATGACCGACCGCTACGCACTGCGCTGCTATCAGCAGATTTTCGTCCCCGCCTCCTTCCCCGTTCTCTGACGTTTTTTGACGAAACCGGCAGGAAAACGGCGCTTTGCGGCGAAACATGTACGACGGGTGAGGTTAGATGGCGGGAAGGTTTCCGTCCGCATGGCTGGACGATTTGATGGCTCGTGCGGACATCGTGCAGGTGGTTTCGGCTTACCTGCCCCTGAAAAAGGAAGGACACAGATATTGGGGGCTTTGCCCCTTTCATCATGAAAAAACCGCGTCCTTTTCCGTCACCCCCGACCTGAATCTGTACTACTGCTTCGGCTGCAAGGCCGGGGGCAACGTGGTGCAGTTCATCATGGAAATGGAACGGCTGGACTTTCAGGATGCGGTCAAGCTGCTGGCCGAACGCATGCACGTACCCCTGCCCGAAATGGACGAGGATCCGGGCTATGAGGCGCGCCGCAGCCACAAGGAGAGGCTCCTTCAGGCCAATCAGGAAGCCGCGCGGTTTTACTACCAGTTTCTCTGGACGCAGGCAGGCAGACCCGTGCTGGATTACCTTTACGGCCGGGGGCTGAGCGACGGCATGATCCGCAGGTTCGGGCTGGGCGCGTCGCCGGACAACTGGGATCTGCTGGTGAGGCACCTGAAATCCAAAGGGTTCACCCAGGACGAAGTGCGTGACGCCGGGCTCTGCGTGGTGAAGGAAAGCGGCGTCTTTGACATGTTCCGCAACCGCGCCATGTTTCCCATCATCAACGCGCAAGGACAGGTGCTGGGCTTCGGCGGGCGCGCCATGGGAAACGCCATGCCCAAGTACATGAACACTACCGATACGCCGGTGTTCAACAAACGGCTGGGCGTTTACGCCGCCAACCTGCTCAAAAAGCAGCGGGATCTGAAACGGGTCATTCTGGTGGAAGGCTACATGGACGTGGTGTCGCTGACCCAGTGGGGCGTCGGCGGCGTGGTCGCCACCCTCGGCACAGCGCTCACGCAGGAACAGGCGCGGCTGCTCAAGCGGTACGCGCCGGAGATCTGGGTGGCCTACGACGGCGACAGCGCCGGTCAGCACGCCATTGCCCGGGCGCTGGATATTTTTGAAAGCGAGGCCATTCCGGCAAGGGTGCTCTACTTCCCGGACGAATTGGATCCGGACGAGTTCATCCGCCAGCGCGGGCTGGAGGCGTTCAACGCGCTCCGACCCCTCCTCCCCACCGAATACAGGCTGCAGCGGGAGGAGGAAAGCCACGACCTGTCCACCGAGGACGGCATGCTGGCCTATGCCAAGGGCTGCGCGGCCATTCTCCGCCGGGAAAAGGAACCGCTGGAGCTGGATCGCTATCTGGACAGGCTGGCGCAAAAAACCGGCTTTTCCAAGGAAGTCCTTTCCGCGCAGGTAGGGGTGGAGCATCTGCCGTATAAACCGCAGCCCAAACGGGAAAACTTTTCATCCGGGCGCGCTCAGCCCGCCGACGAGGCGGACAAGGCGGAAAAAATGCTGCTGAGCCTGCTGGCCACGGGCAAGCTGCCGGAGGGAACGGTCACCGCAGAGGACTTTGCCGACGACACCATGCGCACCCTCGCCGCACAGCTGCTTTCCGGCAAAACGCCCGCCGCTCTGACGCAGGAAGCCGATACCGAACGCATGCGCAGTCTGTGCGCAGAAGTTTTTTCTCAACTGAACGACGACGACTACCGGGACGCCGTAGTGGTGGCGCAGGAATGCATGCACACCCTGCGCATTGCCCGTTTTCAAAAAAAAGTAGACGAAAAGAAAAAGGCGATGGCCGAGGCGGAAACCGATCAGGAACGGTCGGCTGCGCTGATGGAGATTGCCGAGCTTTCCAAAGAATTGTCCCGCCTGAAGGCGCGGGTCCGCTGACGCATGGGAGGAGTGAACCCTTTGAGCAATCCTCAAAACGATCCGAAACAAAGCAAACTGAACGAACTGTACGCCCTTGGCAAAAGCAAGGGGACCCTGACCTACGACGAGATCATCTCCATGCTGTCCACGATGGATATCGACCCGGAGCAATTTGACAACGTGCTCTCCACCCTGGAAGGGCTGGGCGTCAGCGTGGTCAAGGAAGAAGGCGCCGAAGCCGTTTCGCCGGACAAGCCCGAGCCCGCGCTGGAGGACATTGATCTGTCCATGCCGGAGGGCATCAGCGTGGACGACCCGGTGCGCATGTACCTCAAGGACATCGGACGGGTACCCCTGCTGACGGGCGAAGAAGAAATCGAACTGGCGCAGCGTATCGAACAGGGCGACGAGGAAGCCAAGAAAAAACTGGCGGAGGCCAACCTGCGTCTGGTCGTCTCCATCGCCAAGCGGTATGTGGGACGGGGTATGCTGTTTCTGGATCTTATTCAGGAGGGCAATCTGGGTCTGATCAAGGCGGTGGACAAGTTCGACTACCGCAAGGGCTACAAATTCTCCACCTATGCCACCTGGTGGATCCGTCAGGCCATCACCCGTGCCATTGCGGATCAGGCGCGCACCATCCGCATCCCCGTGCACATGGTGGAAACCATCAACAAGCTCATCCGCGTATCCCGCCAGCTTTTGCAGGAATACGGCCGTGAACCCACCCCCGAGGAAATCGCCAAGCACATGGGCATCAGCGAAAGCAAGGTGCGGGAAATCATCAAAACCGCGCAGGAGCCCGTGTCGCTGGAAACGCCTATCGGCGAAGAGGAAGACAGCCATCTGGGCGACTTTGTGATGGATGAGACCACCCCCGCCCCCGCCGACGCCGCCTCTCACGCCCTGATGAAGGAACAGCTGTGGGACGTGCTGGACACCCTGACCCCCCGTGAGGAAAAGGTGCTTCGGCTGCGGTTCGGGCTGGATGACGGTCACCAGCGCACGCTGGAGGAAGTGGGACGGGAATTCCACGTCACCCGCGAACGCATCCGGCAGATCGAGGCCAAGGCGCTGCGCAAGCTGCGGCATCCCAGCAGGAGCAAAAAACTGAAGGATTATCTGGACTGACATGCTGAAACCAACGCTTGATCCGCGGCTGTCTCTGGCCGCGGATTTCTTTCCTTATTGCGGCGTGGGCGCGGACATCGGCGCGGATCACGGTCATTTGTCCTGCGCCCTGCTCTCTTCCGGCAAGTGCCGCCGCATGCAGGTGACGGATATCAGCCGGGTCTCGCTGGACAAAGCGGGACGCCTGATGACCCTGCACGGGCTGGACGACCGGGTGGAGCTGCGTCTGGGGGACGGTCTGAACGCGCTGTCCTCTCCGGTGGAGGCGGCCGCCATCTGCGGTATGGGCGGTCATACCATGTGCCGCATCCTCCGCAGCGGCAAGGACTGCCTGCATGGCGCGAGGCTCGTTCTCTCGCCCCAGACGGATCAGCCCGAGGTGCGCCGCGTGCTGTACGAGGAACTGGGGTATCATCTGGAACGGGAGGCTGCCGTGTTCGCCGCCGGGCGGTTTTATCTGGTCATGCTGGCTGTGCCGGGCGCGGAGCCGATCACGGAAAAAGCGCTTTATCTGGGACCCTGCCTGATGAAGGCCGAGGACGACGTTTACCGCCGGTATATTGCCTGGCGGCGGGACGTAGTGGCCTGTGAGCAGGGGGCAACCGCCGCCCGGCGACGGCTCTGGCTGAATGAAGAATGGGAGCGTGTGAAGCAATGAACCCTACGGTCGGTCAAATTGAAAGCTGCATGAATACGCTGGCGCCCTTTGACACAGCGGAGGACTTTGACAACGTGGGGCTGCTGCTGGGACGGCGGGATACGCCGGTCACGGCTGTGCTGGTCGCACTGGACGCCACCCTCGCCGTAGCGGAGGAAGCGCGCCGGCTGGGGGCGCAGCTGATCGTCACCCACCACCCCCTGTTTTTCCATGCCAGACGCAATCTGGTGGAGGAGGATCCGGAGGCGCAGACCGTATGCCGCCTCGTCCGGGACGGTATCGCGCTGATCAGCGCCCATACCAATCTGGATCAGACCGCACTGTCCGGCAGTGCCTGCGCCGCACGGGCGCTGGGGCTTGAAAACATCCGTCAGGATAAATACCTGTTTTTAGGGGACGTGCCCGCGCCCGAGGAGGCGGCATCCCTTGCCCGGCGCGCCGGGAAAGTGCTGGCCGCGCCCATCCGCATTTATGGCGACCCCTCCCGTACCGTGCGCACGCTGGCCATTGCAGGCGGCGCGTATGACGAAGGGTATGTCCGTGCCCGCGAGCTGGGCGCGCAGGCGCTTCTGACCGGTGAAGTGCGGCACCACAACGCGCTGGCCGCCGCCATGGAGGGCTTTGTGCTGATGGACGGCACCCATTACGGCACGGAGCGCATTCTGGTTCCCCCGCTGGCCGCCTCTTTACAAAAAGCCCTTTCCGCGTTACAATATACTGTAACGGTTTACCCATCAACAGCCGCATTGTTTGCCGGCGGCGTGGATTGAGGAGGATATCATGGATCAACTGGAAATGCTGTGGAACTATCAGCAGGCGGATATGGCGGTCAACCGCCTGGAGAACGCGATCAAGCGCTCCCCCACCCGTCAGAAGCTGGTGAAATACCGGGATTATCTGCTGGAACAGCAGGAGACCAATAAACACATCGAAAGCGAAGTGGCCACCATGGCCGACCGTCTGGAAGCGCTCAAGGACGCCGTTTCCCGCACGGAAGATCAGCTCAAGGCCCTGCAGGCGCGGCTGGAAAGCGCTCCCGCCGAGGACGCCGAAGCTGCCGGCGCTTATATCAGCGACGCCAAGCGCTACATGAACAACATTACCGCCTATGAGCAGGAGATCAAACGGATCTGCAAGGACGCTTCCGACCGGGAGCGTCAGCAGCGGGACGTGAAGGTGCGTTTCGCCAAATACAAGGCGGAATTCGACAAGCTGAAGGTCGCCTACGACGAGGAATATAAGGACAAGAGCAAGGAACTGGACGCGCTGAAGGCGGATGCAGAAAAGAAAACGGAGGGCATTTCCGATGCGCTGATGGAGCGGTACCGCACCATCAAGCGCCATTCCATGCCGCCGCTGGCTCGGCTGAACGGCAACCAGTGCAGCGGATGCAACATGTCCCTTCCCTCCGCCGTCTCCCGGCAGATCAAGTCCGGCGAGCTGGTAGAGTGCGAGACCTGCGGCCGGCTTCTGCTGCCGGAGCAAAAGGAAGAATGATTTTCTGCCGGTGCAAACGCCATCAGAAAAGGACGTCCCGAGGACGTCCTTTTTTTGTGCCTGCCACCCCTGCTTATATGGGCAGCAGCGCCGTAGCCACAGAAAAGTAAATGGTCAGGGAGGCCATATCCACAATGGTGGTGATCAGTGGGCTGGCCATCAGGGCGGGGTCCATTCCCAGCCGCTTGGCCAGCATGGGCATGGCGCACCCCAGCGCCTTGGCCAGAATGATGGTGCAGTACAATGAGATGGCGACGACAAAGGCCACCGTCCAGTCCGCGTTGTTGATGTAGCGCACCCGCAGCATGGTAAAGACGAAAAGCACCGCGCCCACCAGCAGCGCTACGCGGAATTCCTTCCACAATGCTTTGAAAAAATCCCTCAGCTGGATCTCTCCAAGCGACAGACCACGGATAATCAGCGTAGAACTCTGCGCGCCGCAGTTGCCGCCCGTATCCATCAGCATGGGGATGCAGGCAGTCAGCACAATGCCGATATGACCGCT
Source organism: uncultured Clostridia bacterium (assembly GCA_934662505.1). Lineage (GTDB taxonomy): Bacteria > Bacillota > Clostridia > Christensenellales > Aristaeellaceae > SVGT01. The sequence continues at coordinate 69,838 of CAKUKE010000010.1, forward strand.
GGCGCTGAGCAGGTCTTCGTAATTGCTGATGATCATGCCGGTAAAAATGGCAATGACCGCCAGCAGGATCAGCCACGGAATACGGTTTACCGCCATGCGGAGCACGGGCGTTTTGAGATACTCGTCGTCCGAGGGGGTCAAAGCGGCCATTTTTTCAAAGTCTTCAGTGTTTTCCGCTTCGATAACGTCCATGATATCGTCCGCGGTCACAATGCCCACCAGACGCCCTTCCTGATCCACCACCGGAATGGCCATCAGGTCGTAATGGCGTACCACCTCAGCCACCTTTTCCTGATCGTCGGTGGTGGTCACACTGGCCACACCCGTTTCCATCAGATCGCCCGCCCGCGCGCTGCCGTCCGCCAGGATCAGCTTACGTAGCGGGATGGTGCCCAGCAGCTTGCGCTGCTCATCGATGACATAAATGGTGTAGATGGTCTCCTTGTCCAGCCCCACCCTGCGGATGAGCGCCATGGTCTCATCCACCGTCATGGAGGCGTGCACCTCCATATACTCGATGGTCATGATGGAACCGGCGCTGTTTTCCGGATAGCGCAGGAACTGATTGATCAGGTTGCGGGTGCCGGGGTCGGTGTTCTGCAGCACGCGTTTGACCACGCCCGCAGGCAATTCCTCCAGAAAATCCACCGCGTCGTCCAGAAACATGTCGTTGATCAGGGAGCGGATCTCATTGTCGCCGATGGAATTGATCAGCGTCTGCCGGGATTCGGCGGACATGTAGCTGAACACGTCGGCGGAAATATCCTTGGGCAAGATGCGGAAGACCAGCAGCAGTTTATCCGGATCCAGTTCTTCCAAAAACTGCGCGATATCCACGTTATTGAGCATCATCAGCGCGCCGCGAAGCTGGCTGTGCTTGCCGCTTTCCAGCAGCGTCATGAGCCGGGACTTTACAACCTCCCACTCCAAGGGAAACACCTGCCTTTCTGCTATTTTTCTACTAAACCGGACGCAAAAAACAACACTGTACCTGGCAAACCAAGCCATGCAAGTGCTGCGGCCAACGACGTTTAGCGATGATAGGAGAGGCCGGGGCAACCCCGATAAACGGTCAGCGGCGCGTCAAAGAGCGCCTGCCGCATGATCGGGGCACGCCTTCGCTCGCCTGACATCTGTCGCCGTCGCTCATTGACTGTCACCGCCTTTCCTCGTGTTTCGCTTTTTTCAGCTTTACTATTATACGCCGTTCAGGTTCGTTCTGTCAATCGACGAAAATGTTTCTTTTTGTTTTCACTTCCATTTCTTTTTGCACATTCATTCAAGGCTCTGTACAGCAGGCCATTTTTATGCTATAATAATATGAAAGAAAAAATTTTTCCGCGCCGTATCAAGGAGGGAAGGGACTATGGCGTCCACCACTTGCGCCATTATCGCTGAATACAATCCGTTTCACAACGGTCATGCTTATCACCTGCGCCGCGCAAAAGAACTCAGCGGGGATGATAAAGTGCTCGTTCTTTTGAGCAGCTTTTTCACCCAGCGGGGAGAGGGGGTCATTTTATCCCCCTACGCCCGCGCTGAAATGGCGCTGCGCTGCGGGGCAGACGTTGTGCTGGCCGCCCCCTGCCTTTCGTCCGTACGAGAGGCAGACACCTACGCGCTGCATAACGTGCTCATTTTAAACCAGCTGCCCGCCGTAACGCATCTGGCCTTTGGGGCGGAAACGGACGATCTGGATCTGCTCAAGACCATCGCCACCATTCTGGAAGAGCCCAACGACAAACTGGACGCCGCCATCCGACGCTACGCCGCGCTGGGCGCCAGCCATGCCGAAGCGCTTTCCTCGGCGGTGGAGGAAATGTACGGTTTCCCCGCGCAGATTCTCTCCTCGCCCAACAACATTCTGGCCGTCTGTTATCTGCGTGCGCTGCTGCGCACCGGCAGCAAGATCATTCCCCTGCTCATTCCCCGAGCAGGCGAATACCACGCCCTCAAAATCAACCCGCTCTTCCCCTCCGCCGCGTCACTGCGCCGCGCCATTCTCCGGGGGGACTGGGCTTCCATTCGTTCCGCCATGCCCCCGGACTGCTATACCATTCTGACCCGCGCCGCCATGCGCAAGGAGATTTTCAACCCGCTGGCGCTGGATCAGATGCTGCAATACCGTCTGGCCACCATTTCCCGTCAGCAGTTTCGTTCCCTGCCCGACGCTTACGAAGGCATCGAGAATTATTTTCTCAAGCAGAACAGAGACGTCATGTGCCGGCAGGATATGCTGCAGCATTTTTCCACCCGGCGCTATTCTCAGTCGCGTGTGAGCCGACTGCTCTGCCATATGCTGCTGGGAACAAACGTCACCGCCTGGCGGAAGCCCCCTGCCTACGTACACTTTATCGGTTGCCGCTCCTCTGCGGCTGCCGCTCTGGGAAAGCTGCCCACCGGCAGCAGTCTGGGCATCATCTACCGGCGTACCCGCGCTGAAAACGGCGAGGTGCTCCAGAAGGATCGTCAGGCCGAAGAGATCTGGCGACTGTGCGCAGGCATGGAAAAAAGCCGCACGCTGCGCCGCACTATCATTTTCTGAAGGAATGTTTACTTAGATGCTGACGGATTATCAGATACTCCAGCGCAATCCCCAGGGCTTTGCAGGCGCCGATATGGAAGGCGCGATGCTCCCGCCCAAGGACGGCGTTCCCTATACCGCCGCTTATCTGTGCGCCTTTTCCGAGGACGATAACACCCCGGTCACTGCCTGGCTTCCCTGTCAGGTGGCAGACGGCCGCTGGTTCATTCATTTCACCCTGCCGCAGGGCGGCCTGTACCGGGTGGAGGTGCGGGTGCTGCCGGAAAACACGGATGTGGAATGGGGGTTCTGCGTCGCCATGGTGCATCATGTGGGCGTGGGCGAGGTCTACCTGCTGACCGGTCAGAGCAACATGTCCGGCTACAGCCGGGATATCGCCTATGACCCTGCCGAGCTGGGCGTGCACATGTACGCCAACGACGGGGTATGGAAGCTGGCCTGTCATCCTCTCAACGATCCCACCGGCACCATCTATCCCGAAAATGCGGAATACTGCTCCGGCGCCTCCCCCGCCCTCTCCTTCGGGCGCGCCATGCGCCGCTTCCTCCACGTGCCCATCGGCCTTGTGCCCTGCGCGCTGGGCGGCAGCTGCATTTCCCAATGGCACCCGCTGGAAAAGGGCGACCTGTACCGCGGCATGATGCGCCGTCTTCCGATCGTAGGCTCCGTCTCCGCCGTCATCTGGTATCAGGGCTGTCATAACGCCTGCACATCTCTGGAGGACGCTCAGAGCTACCGCGCCCGTTTTGAAAGCATGGTGCACCTGTGGCGCGAGCAGCTGGGCGACGTTCCTTTTGTCACCGTGCAGATCAACCGCTATGCATTTGCGCCGACGCTGGAAAAGGATCGCCGCTGGGGCACCCTGCGTCAGGCGCAGCTGGACGCCATGCGCAATCTGAGCAAGGTATGCATGGTATCCTCCAGCGACATTCCGCTGGACGACCCCATCCACAGCAGCGCAGGCGGCTGCGTCATGCTGGGCGAGCGGATGGCGCAGGCGCTCATGGCGCTGACAAACGAAGCGTACGCCGACCGTCAGGCGCCCTATATCGTCCGCGCCGTACGCACGGGCGAGGATACCGTACTGCTCATTCCTCAGCGTCCTTTTGTGCTGCGCATCGTTGACGAAGCGGGACTGGATTTCTCTCTGGAGGACGAGCAGGGACTGTGCAGCTGCCGCGCCATCACCCACCGTCCCTTCGGCAGGGAATCGGAGGGACTTGTGCTGACCTTTGAGCGCCCCATCGCCGGCAGCGCCCGGGTACACGGCGGTTGGCGCGCCAACGTGACCGTCGGCATGCCCCGCAACCTGTACGGTATGCCCCTGTGCAGCTTCTACGATCTGCCGGTAGAGGAGCAGGACTGACCCCGCCCCGCTGCGCCCCGCCGCGGCTTTTGCCGCGCCGGACGCCGCCGCTTCGTGTTTTTTCACCCTTTTTGTAAATTATGGCTTGACAAACACCGTTCCCTGTTGTAAAATGTTTTTTGTTCAGGCGAACACAGGGGAATGGTGTAATGGTAACACGTGGGTCTCCAAAACCTTTGTTGAGGGTTCGAATCCTTCTTCCCCTGCCAACTAAGTCCTCATGTTTTGATACAAAGCATGAGGACTTCTTTTTGCATTTATAGACTGATAAACCGTCAGAATATAGGCTATAACTATCGAATACGGGCTATAGACGCAAGACGTGGGTTGCTCGGCGTCATTTTATCAGATGAGGTTTTTCACTCTCCGGCTCTTTTTAGTCTGCTCACCCCTATTTTCTGGGGTCGAAATCAGAGATTTATCATAGAATGCACCCTATGTTGGACGGTAGCATGGTATCGTCCACAATGTGAGGTTTCGTCCAAAGTGTCGCAAAATAGCGTGGGCAGCAATCCCTGCGGCGAAAGCATGTGCCTTCGTTATTGCTTTGATCGCAAAATGCCGGGTAGATTCTCTGCGCGATTTTCCGTGAGACGAGTTTCATTTTGGCACAGCCGACAGCTGTGCCCTTGCCGTGATTCTGTAGTGTATTAAGAATAAAAGAATAAAACGGCAGGCTCAGAATTGTAAGGATCCTGAGCCTGCCGTTTCTGTCCTGCACAGTGTTATTTGGTGGAGTGTTTTCTGATCAAGCGTATCCGTTGGCGTTATTCCACGACACCGCCTTCAACTACAAGGCTGTCCGGATTCACGGCGTCGCCGTAAACCATCCTTGAGCGTCGCATCGAAATCGGTATGGAAGAAGCTTTGCTCGGCCAGATTGAAGTCATGAATGTTCGATAAGATTTCACAAAAGTGCAAGCATCGCATCGTCTTTATGCGGCCTTAATTTCAAACGTGATGTTCTTAGGCCATCTTAAAGCGGGTTCTGGTATGATACAGGAAATCGTGCAGAAGGAGCCGACTTATGCTGGAAAGAACCATTCGAATCAAACGCCGTCTGTCAACCTTTCAGATGATCGCGCTGGGCTTTGCGGGCGTGATACTGCTTGGAGCCCTGCTGCTGACGCTGCCGATTTCCGCCGCGGATGGGCGTATAACGCCGTTTGACGAATCGCTGTTTACCGCAACCTCCGCCGTATGCGTGACGGGACTGGTGGTACAGGACACAGGGAGCTACTGGTCCGGCTTTGGGCAGGCGGTGATTCTTGCGCTGATACAGATCGGTGGTCTGGGCGTGATGACTGTGGCGGCGTCGTTCGCGCTGCTTTCCGGACGGAAGATTTCCCTGATGCAGCGCAGCGCCATGCAGGATGCAATTTCTGCGCCGAAGGTAGGCGGAATTGTTCGGCTGACGCGGTTTATTCTGCGGGGCACCTTTCTGATCGAAGCGCTCGGCGCGGCCGCAATGCTCCCGGTGTTTTGCCGGGATTATGGCTGGCGCGGTGTTTGGCTGGCGGTATTTCATTCGGTTTCCGCGTTCTGCAATGCCGGCTTTGACATTTTGGGAAGCGGAAATCACCAGTATCCCTCCCTCACCGGATACGCGCAGAATGCCGCCGTCAATATTACGATTATGCTGCTGATCGTGATTGGTGGCATCGGCTTTCTGACGTGGGACGACATATGCGGGCATCGGCTGCACTTTCGGCGCTACAGGATGCAGAGCAAAGTGATCCTCACGACCACATTGCTGCTGATTGTTCTTCCAGCCATCTATTTCTTTTTCGCGGATTTTGCGGCGCTTCCGTCGGACGAACGGCTGCTGGCCGCGCTGTTTCAGTCGGTAACGCCGAGAACTGCGGGGTTCAACACCGTTGATCTCACTGCAATGACCGGTGCGTCTCAGGCGATCATGATCGGGCTGATGCTGATCGGCGGATCCCCCGGATCCACAGCCGGCGGCATGAAGACCACCACGCTGGCGGTTCTGCTGGCCAACGCCTCGGCTTCTTTTCACAGGCAGGACAGCGCGCGGCTCTTTGGACGGAGACTCGATAATGAAGCCGTAAAAAACGCCGCGGCGCTTCTGACGCTGTATCTGACGCTGTTCCTTGGCGGCGCAGTTTTAATCAGCGTTTTTGAAGGCCTGCCGCTGGCAAGCTGTTTATACGAAACAGCGTCGGCGGTTGGAACGGTCGGGCTGACGCTGGGCATCACGCCTCAGCTTCATATTCCTTCGAGGCTGGTGCTGATCGCGCTGATGTATCTGGGAAGAGTCGGCGGACTGACGCTCATTTATGCGGCGCTGTCCGGCGGAAAAAAGAGCGCGGCGAAGCTGCCGCAGGAAAGAATTACCGTGGGATAAAGGGGGAAGCTTTCAATGAAAAATATTTTGCTGATCGGTGCGGGACGCTTTGGCCGGCATATGGCGGAACAGCTGACACAGCTCGGCCATCAGGTGATGGCGGTAGACACAAACGAGGAGCGCATCAACGATCTGCTGCCCTTCGTTACAAACGCCCAGATTGGAGACAGCACCAGCGAGGATTTCCTGCGTTCCCTGGGCGTCGCAAACTTCGACGTGTGCATCGTGACCATCGGCGGAAGCTTTCAGAACTCGCTGGAAACGGCGTCGCTGCTCAAGGAACTGGGCGCACGATGCGTGGTTGCCCGCGCGGAACGCGATGTACAGGCAAAGTTTCTGCTTCGCAACGGCGCGGATCATGTGGTTTATCCTGAAAAGCAGGTTGCGAAATGGGCGGCGATTCGCTATGCGTCCGATCATATCTTTGATTTTATGGAAATCGATGATCAGCACGCGATCTTTGAGGTCGAAATTCCGGAATCATGGGCGGGGAAAACCATTGGAGAACTGGACGTGCGCCGGCGGTTTGGCGTAAATATTCTCGGCGTAAAACGCGCGGGCAAAACAGACGTCGCCGTCACCTCGGAAACGACACTGCCCCGCGATGCAACCATTCTGGCGCTTGGAGATTATAAGGCGCTGCACAAATGCTTCCACATCTGAAACGGCGGTGACCATCAGTGATCGATGCGGTTCTGTGCATGACTGTATTGGCGGCAGTTTTGTTTGGATGTTTTTGATGAAGCAGTTGGATCGCTTTCTTGATGAAAACCAGAAGCGGATTTTTCAGGAAGAAACGCAGCGCCCGGAACCGCCCTGCGTGGTTCTGGAGGGAACGACGCCCAGTGAAACGCTGGAGGAGCAGCGGCGCGTCTTCTGTGAAAGCCATGCGCGAGTGAAAATTCTGATCTATGATCCGGAGCGCTTTTGTCCCCTGCAGGCAGAGGTTGAGAAGCGGTAGAAGCGTTCACATTTCCGTGCTATAATAGGGGCGAAAAGGCGGTGAGATTATGCGGAAAACGTCCGGCGATCGACAGAACGAGCATATTCTGGTATGTCTGTCCTCTTCTCCTTCCAATGAGCGCATTGTGCGTACGGCGGCACAAATGGCGCGTGCCTTCGGCGGCAATCTTACCGCGCTATATGTACAGACGCCCGACGCCGCAGGCATGAACGCAGAAGATCGGTCGCGCCTTCAGGCGAATACCCTCCTTGCGGAGCGGCTCGGTGCGGAAATTGTCACCACCCATGGTGAAGACGTAGCGACGCAGATTGTGGAATACGTACAGCTTTCCGGTGTGACCAGAGTGATCATCGGGCGCAGTGTTGCGCAGCGGCGTCATCTTTGGAGCAGACCGACGCTGACGGAGCGGCTGATCGAGCTTGCACCCCAACTGGATATTTACATCATTCCGGACGCGGAGGTTTATCATCTCCGGCACAGAATAAGGCACAGTTGTACGAGCGTGCCAAGCATCCGGGATCTTGCGCTGACGATGGGACTTCTGTCCGCCGCAACGGCGGTCGGCTGGATGTTTGCCCATTGGGGATTCACAGACGCGAATATCATCGCGGTATACCTTCTGGCTGTTCTGCTGACGTCGGTTTTTACCAGCGGTTATTTCTGCGGCGCGCTTGCTTCCGTTCTGAGCGTGGTTCTGTTTAACTTTTTTCTCACGGAACCGCATCTTTCACTGCGCGCTTACGATACGGGTTATCCCGTCACCTTTGCGGTAATGCTGTGTTCGGCGCTTCTGACCGGTACGCTGGCGGCAAAGCTGAAGGCGCACGCGCAGCTTTCCGCGCGAGACGCGTATCGGACGAAAATCCTGTTCGACACGAATCAGAGGCTTCAGAAGGCGCAGTCGCCCGGCGAAATCTATCAGTCAACCGCAGCGCAGCTGCAGCGGCTTCTGCAGCGCGACCTTCTGATTTATCCGGCGCAGAACGGGGCGCTTTCTTCCGGAATCCTGTATCCGGCGGATGGCGGCGCTCCTTGCGATATATCGCCGGCAGATGAAGAACGGGAGGTCGTCTGCTGGGTTTGGGAAAATCGCAGACGTGCCGGTGCGACAACTGGCCAGTATTCGAATGCGCGCCGGCTGTATCTTGCCATTCGCACCGCTCAGCAGGTTTATGGCGTGATCGGTGTTTTTGTGGACAGGCAGACGCCGATAGACGCGTTTGCCTATAGCATTCTTCTCTCTATCCTCGGCGAGTGCGCGCTGGCGCTGGAAAGCCTGCGCAACGCGGAGGAAAAGGAAAAAGCCGCCGTACTCGCCAAGAACGAGCAACTCCGCGCCAATCTTCTCCGCTCCATTTCACACGATCTGCGAACGCCGCTGACCTCAATTTCCGGCAACGCGGATACGCTGATACACAGCTTCGAAGCTTTGGACTGTGCGACGCGGATGCGGATTTTTACGGATATTTATGACGACGCGCAGTGGCTGACGGAGCTTGTGGAAAATCTTCTTTCCATTACCAAAATGGCTGACGGGAGCGTCAAACTGCATTTGTCCGATCAGGTCGCGGAGGACGTCGTTTCAGAAGCAATTCGGCATATCGACCGCAGATGTTCGGAACATCCTGTTACGACGGATTGCGGCGATGAACCGCTGCTGATACGGGTGGATGCAAGGCTGATCGTTCAGGTGCTGGTGAATCTTGTAAATAACGCCATCAAGTATACGCCGCCGGGTTCGGAGATTCATGTCGCGGTGCTGCGTCGGGACGGTGCTGCCGTGTTTCAGGTCAGCGACCATGGCCCGGGTATTCCGGATGCACTGAAGGAGCGCGTATTTGAAATGTTCTTTACCGGCGACAACACCGTCGGCGACAGCCGGCGCAGCCTCGGTCTGGGGCTTGCACTCTGCCGCGCCATTGTTCACGCTCATGGCGGAACAATTTCTCTGACGGACAACGTTCCCCACGGCTGTGTTTTTTCCTTTACAGTACCGCTCAGTGAGGTGAATTTGAATGAATAAACCCCTGATTCTCGTGGTAGAAGACGACGCGCCGGTGCGCAGCCTGATTGCTACGACGCTGAAAACGCATGACTATAAGTATCTTTCCGCGCAAAACGGCGCAGGCGCCATAACGGAAGCGCTGTCGCATAATCCGGACGTCGTATTGCTGGATCTGGGCCTTCCTGATATGGACGGCGTGGACGTGATTCGGAAAATTCGCTCCTGGTCTAATATGCCGATCATCGTTATCAGCGCACGAACGGAGGACTCCGACAAGATTGAAGCACTGGACGCGGGCGCGGACGATTATCTGACCAAGCCATTTTCCGTAGAGGAGCTGCTGGCGCGGCTGCGCGTAACGCAGCGCCGGCTGGCGCTGATGAAGACGGATTTTGCGCAGGAGTCGCCGGTTTTTATGAACGGCGCGCTGAAAATCGACTACGCTGCAGGTTGCGCTTTCCTTGATGGAGAGGAACTGCATCTGACGCCGATTGAGTATAAGCTGCTGTGCCTGCTCTCTCGGAATGTAGGCAGGGTTCTGACACATACCTATATCACGCAGCAGATTTGGGGCAGCAGCTGGGAAAACGACGTTGCCTCCCTGCGGGTGTTCATGGCCACGCTGCGCAAAAAGCTGGAACGCGGCGGGAAAAAGCAGCAGTATATTCAAACGCATATCGGCATCGGCTATCGCATGCTGAAGGTGGATTGAGCGGGCAGATCGCGAGAAAGGAAAGAAAAAGAAATACCACGCAGGCAATGAGCGCAGAAAGAAAAAGCTCTTTGGGCAGCCGTAATATGGAGTGAAGCACACGCACTTGGCTTACCCCTCTGCACAGATAATTACCAGTCAGTCACCTGTTTTTTCTTTCAGACATCGCAATTAGTGTTATTGCTCTGCACTTGACTTGACAAAAATATGTCAACGGCTGAGAAAAAGTGTCGCAGCTGCAGCACATCATCGAACATGATGTGTCAAAACAGATAACGCTTCGCCTATAACGTTGACTTCCGGCGCATTGTATGGCGTAATGCCACTGACCTCGATATGCGAGGGAAAGGGAATTGTCATACAGTGCAGCAGGAGGAGAACAATATCATGCGGCGAATTCTGGAAGATTTATATCACGGCAACCTGACCGCAAACGGGCGGTCGTTCCAGCGCGGCACGAAGTATGCCCGCGCGCTTGCCAGAGTAGCGGAGACGGAGGATGCTCTGAGTCAGAAATTGGCACCGGAAGATCATGCCGTGGGCCGCGTCACGCAGTTTGCCTACAATGCCAACGGACTGATTTCCAGCATCCGCATTCCGGCGGCGGAGAACAACGCCTATCGCGACGTCTTCTACACCTATGACAGCGCCAATCGCCTGACCGGCGTGCGCTACAGCGAACTGGGCGGAACGATGCCGCACACGACCTACGCATATGAAGGCTCCACCAAGCTGCTGACGCTGGCGCGCAATTTTGACGGCGTGCAGGTCAATGTGGGCTATGAGAGCACCTCGCTTTACGGTACTTCGGCGACGGACGACGCGCGGCGCGTGCTCTCCGTGGAAACCGTGGCAACCGACGCCAGCGGTGCGGTCGTAAAATCCGGTGCAAAGCAGATCTTCGAATATGGCGCAATGACCACCGAGGTAACTGCGGTAGAAGGTACTGCATCCAATGCCGGCAAGAAGATGTACTATCAGTTCAACGATTCCGGCAACGTGATCTGCGTGCGCGACGAGCTGGGCTTTGCAAAGTTTACGAAGTATGCCAGCACCATCGGCAGGATATAGCACAGGCTCAGCAGAACGAAAAACACATTGATGATGACGGCATAGGCCGGCATTTTGCGCCGCCGGGGCTTTATGACCGCCGCTTTCACGCTCATGGTTTCTTCCCTCTTTCCGTTTGTTTGCACATCAGATCAGAAAATCTAGTTTTCCGGCGAAATCCTCTTGACGATCATGTTCGTGCCGGTCACCAGCACAAGCCCCACCACCGACTGGAACAGGCTGACCGCCGAGGAGCGCCCGTAATCGCCGCCCTGCAGACCGCGCATGACATATGTGCTCAGCACGTCCGTCGTCTCATACAACACGGACACATTGCGCGGTATGGCATAGAACAGCTCGAAATTGCTGCCGAACAGGCCGCCGACCGAGAGAATCAGCTGAAGGCTCAGTATCGGTATGATCGTCGGGAAGGAGACGTGAACGGGCTGCTGCCAGCGGTTCGCGCCGTCCAGCTTGGCCGCCTCGTAGAGCGCCGGATCGGTGCCCAACAGCGCGCTCAAATACAGCATGCTGCCCATGCCCAGCCTCTGCCAGCACACGACCAGCGTCAGTATGCCCGGCCAGTAGGCGGCGTTGACGTAAACGTCTATGGGCGAGAGCCTGAAAAGCGCACGCACATGGTTGAGCACGCCCATGCTGGGATTGAGAATGGCGTAGGTGATATAGCCGACGATGACCATGGACATGAAATTTGGGAACGATATGACCGACTGATAGTACTTGAGCGCCCGCTTGCTGGTCACCTCAAAGAGCAAAAGCGCGATCGTCACATTGACCGCCGGCGTGATAAACA
>CAKUKE010000011.1 GCA_934662505.1 uncultured Clostridia bacterium
GTCAGATAGCAGGCCAGACCGGTATCGCGGAAGTAGAGCTTGGGCGTTTTGATGGCGCGCTTCAGCACCGCGGACGTGTAGGGCTCCAGCAGGTAGATGATGCCCGAGGCTTCGAGAATGGATATCCAGTTCCTGATGGTCGCAACGTCCTTCCCCACCTCGTCAGCGATGTTGGAATAGTTGAGCATTTCGCCGGTGCGCGCGGCCGTGGCGATCATGAAGCGACGGAACGCATCCAAATCCTGCACCGCGGAAAGCTCGCGCACGTCGCGCTCAATGTAGGTTCGGACGTAATCGGCGTAGAAGGCCGACCATTCCAGATTTTCGTCCTGAAGTGCGGGATAGGAGCCTCTGTGGATGATCTCCCAGATGTTCTCGGGCGCTTTGGCCGTCTTTTGACGCTCCAGAATGTACTCCATAGTGGGCAGGAAGGGCTTGTTGAAGGGATCGTCCTGAATCTCACGCAGCGACAGGCCCGCCAATTCAAGGATGCTGATGCGCCCGGACAGCGTTTCGGACACGTTCTGCATCAGCCTGAACTGCTGCGATCCGGACAGACAAAACAGTCCCTTCTCCTCCGTATCGTCGCACTTCATCTTGATATAGCGAAACAGCACGGGCGCTCGCTGCACCTCGTCGAAGGTGATGGGCGGCGGATTGAGCATCATGAACATGGAACCGTTCTGATTCGCCTGCTCCTCGAGGAACGGATCGTCCAGCGAGACGTACTTGCGCTCTGGAAAAACCTTTTTGAGCATGGTGGACTTCCCCACCTGACGCGGCCCCGTGACCAGCACCGCCTTGTAGGTTTCCGCCGCCCTGGTCAGGCGCTCTTCGATGCTTCTATGAATGTATGCCATCGTTTCATCTCCGACTAATTTAGAATGTAATTCAATATTCGTCGTTATTATAGCACGTTTCCAAGCGGATATGCAAGCCCGGACAACGAAAAAAAAACCGGCATTCCTGCCGGCTTGACGTGGGGTTCCCCCTCTTATTTTCGGAAATAAACCCCGTGGCTTTCGATGACGCTCGTGAAGATGCCGAAAATCGCGGGAACGTCCATTTTGTTCCCGGTTGTCAGTAGCGGGTCGCCCTCCCGGATACGCAGGGTGCGGCGGATCTCCTTGGGGATCACCACGCGGCCCAATTCGTCGATCCTTCTGACAATGCCTGTAGCTCTCAAACAAAAGCGCCTCCTTTTCGGTGTCGTGCATAGCTTTTTCCCGGAAGGTGGGTTCTATGCGCGCATTTGCCAGGCATCATTTGCCAGCGCGGCGGAAAAAGCGGTTCGCTCATCCGGCAAAAGCGCCCGGGCGCGGCGCACAGTCGAACGCACGGACGCTGTGAAACGCGCACCGGCAAAAAAACAGGACGCTCCCTGTCCTGCAAAGAGCGTCCCGCGTGTTTTTTTCAAAGCGTCTCCTGCGTTACAAATCAGTTTCGGCGCCGTTTTTTCGGACTTTGCCTACTGCTTTTGCGCCATATAAACGGCGCGCCGCAGCGCAAAAAGTGTGTCCGACCGTTCAGCCCCGTCCCGCCGCCCGCATGGCGCGGCCGCTGGTGCGCAGCGCTTCCCGGTTCAGTTTTTCCCCGTCCAGGACCGGCGTTCCGTTGATGAACACCTTTTCAATGCCGAAGGCATGCCCCTCGTCCTCGCGTCCCGTCCGAAGCGCCTCCTCGTTGAAAACGGTCAGGTCGGCAAAGCAGCCCGCCCGCACATACCCCCGGTCGGGAATGGAGAAACGGTCGGCCACCGCGCCGGTCATCTTCCGCAGAGTGGCAGGCATGCCGTCCCCCGTACCGTTCAGCGCGTACTTGAGGAATTTGGGGAAACAGTCGTAAATGGCGGGGTTCTGCACCCCGTCTGGCTCCACCCATGCGTCCGTCATGTACAGGCAATACGGATCCCGGGACAGCTCGCTGACGATTTCCGGCGTGCTGTAGGGACCCATGTTCACGCGACCCTGACAGCCGCTCATCTCGCACAGCTCCAGATAGGCATCCACGCAGCTTTTGCCCATTTCCCGGGCGATCTGCCGGACGTTTTTCCCCTCATAGCGCTCGTTGCCCTTCCCCACGTAGGCGATGGTAATGTCGCGCCAGTCAAAGCCCAGCAGGGCGATGCTGGCCTGCGCCAGCAGAGCAAAACGCAGCTTGTTGACAGGACGGCGCTTTTCCTCCGGGCTGAGCGCCTGATACCAGCCGGGCATGACCACGGTGATCACGGACACGCCCAGCAATTCGCTGTAAAGGTCGAACCGGGCGTCCACACCCTCCCGCCGCAAATCCTGCATGATCTGCAGAAATGCATCCTTGCAGCGGAAGGAACGGCGACCCACAAAGATCGCGTGGGAGTACTGCAATTTCAGATGGGTGCCCCGGCTGATCTGCGCCAGCTCATCCAGCGCCCGCAGCAGGTGCGGCCTGCCCAGCAGCGGATACGCCATGGACACGGCGCTGCACGCCCGGGGATGGACGGTCATGGGCAGGTCATAGCGCTCGACCAGCCGGGCGACCTTTTTCAATTCCTCCATGGGCGCATATAGCCCCGGTTCGTACATCAGGCCGAGGGAAACGCCGCACGCCCCCTCCCGAAGGCTTTTTTCCAGCCCGGCCAGCATGCGCGCCTCCTCCTCCGGGGTCAGGGGGCGCCGCTCGTACCCCGCAACCCCTGCCCGGGCGGAGCAGTGCCCCGCCAGCACGGCAATGTTGCAGGGGGTTTTCCGGTCGACCCCGTCCAGCAGCGCGCCGGCGGACGGATAGACGCCCGTGGTATCCCCGCGGTACCCGAACAGGCCGCCGCCGATCTTGTCCAGATAGGGCGTACCCTCCTCAAAGCCAACGGCGGACAGCCCGCAGTTGCCGGTGACAAACGAGGTGATGCCCTGACGGATAAAGGGTTCAAAAAAGGGCAGCGGGTCGTTTTTGATGGCGAACCAGTCGTTGTGGGAATGGGCGTCAAAAAAGCCGGAGGACACGGACAGTCCGTGCAGATCCACCTCCTGCGCGTCTTCGCAGCGCAGCCCAGCGCCTACCTTTTCAATGCGCTCGCCCCGCACCAGAATGTCTCCTTCAAAGGCTTCGCCGCCCGTACCGTCGTAGATCCTGCCGTTTTTCAGCAAATAAGCCGTCATTTGCACGCTCCTTTGTTCGTCGTCCGGATCCTCTCCCGTCCCGTATGCGCCTTCTTTTCCGCCGTCCTTCAAACAGCCTTCTGTTTTCTGCCCCCGGTTCAGCCCTTCTGATAGCGGCGGCAGCAGTCCTGCACGATGGCGTTCATCGCGTCCATTTTCATTTTCATATCCTTCGCCAGCGCGATCTGGCAGCGGGTGCGCACCAGATTGTGGTCGGGGCTCTTGATCTTGAAATACCGGTCGCCCACAATGTAATCATCCAGAAAACGGGTGGACAGCTCGCACGCCAGCGCAAAGCAGCTCAGCGCCAGCGTATCCGTCTCGCAGGGCGTCAGCTCCCGGGCGGTCTTTTTCAGGAACCCCTCGGCAAACGCCCAGAACACGTTCAGGTTCACCCCCGCCTTTTCCGGCGCAGGGCTGTCCTCCTCCACAAAATTGGCGGCAAAACGGATCGCATCGCCGAAGTCATGCCCCACCAGTCCGGGCATGACGGTGTCCAGATCGATGACCACCAGCGCCTCCCGGGTCTCCTCGTCAAACAGCACGTTGTTGATCTTGGTGTCGTTATGGGTCACCCGCAGGGGCAGCCTGCCCTCGTTGAACAGGTCGGTCAGCCGGCACGCCTCGTCCTCCACGGAAAACAGCCACGCCAGTTCCTTTTCCACCTGCGCCGCACGGCCGCAGGGATCCTCGGCCGCGTCCCGTCGGAGCTGCTCATAGCGGGCGCGGGTGTTGTGGAAATCCGGAATGGTGTAATACAGCTGGCTGGGGTCAAAGTCCGCCAGCATGTTCTGAAAATCGCCGAAGGCCTCCCCCGCGCTGCGCACCACATGGAGATCTTCGCAGCTGTTGAAGGTGACGGAGGGCACATAGTTGCTCAGCCGCCAGAAGCCGTCCTCGTCCACCAGATAGTTTTCCCCCTGCGCCGTATGGTGAAAGTGCAGTCCGTTGGCCTCGGGGTGCTTTTTGCGGATGTGCTCGGTCACCCGGTCAATGTTGCGCATCAATTCCACCGGGTGCTGGAACGCATAGGTATTCACCCGCTGCACCAGATATGACTTGATCTGCGCCATGCCGGTGCCGTCGTCATGAATATAATTGACCTTATAGGTATGGTTGACGTTGCCCATCTTGATTTCTTCATAGGAGAAAAAAGGATCCTTCATGCGGAACGCGGCTCCCACCTGCAAAAGTTTTCTGGTCACGGCGGGATCCATTTCCGGCAGCATGCTCTGCTTCATCGTCAAGCGCTCCTTCCACGCAATGATTTATAAACGGCTGCGTCTCAGGCCATGGCGCGCAGCGGATTGCAACGCGGCCCGAGCGGATGTGAAAAAAAGAAAACGACCCCGGGCGGCCGTTCGCCGCCCCGGACGGCGCGCCCTTTCCCGCTGCGCCGCCCGCTTCTTTTCCGGGGGAAACCCCTTTTAGATATTCGACGCTTTTGCCCGTCTTCCTGCCCAGGGGAAAAACTCGCTCCGGCGGAACCGTCCGCCAAATTTTTCGTTTTTCCCGGTCAAAATACGGTAGACAGGCAAAAAAAATCATACTAAAATAAGAAGCGGGAGGGTTCCCCTTCCCACGACCGACAGACTTCGACGGCGCTTTTGCGCCGCAGGAAAGCGAGGGGCATTTTATGAAAACGGCACTGGTCATTATGGCGGCGGGCATCGGCTCGCGCTTCGGCGGCGGCATCAAGCAATTGACCCCCATGGGGCCCGAGGGCGAGATCATCATGGATTATTCCATTCATGACGCGATCGCCGCCGGCTTTAACAAAATCGTCTTTATCATCCGCCGGGACATCGAAGCGGACTTCCGGGAGATCATCGGCAACCGCATCGAAAAAACCTGCCGGGCGCTGAACGTGGAGACCGCCTATGCCTACCAGTCCCTTACCGACGTGCCCGAAGGCGTCGCCGTCCCCGCAGGGCGCGCCAAGCCCTGGGGCACGGGTCAGGCGGTGCTGGCCTGCAAGGGGCTGCTGCACGAGCCCTTCGCCGTAATCAACGCCGACGATTACTACGGCAAGGAAGCCTTCATCAAGCTGCACGACTATCTGCAGGGCTACACCCCGGAAAAGCCCATGGCGCTGGCCATGGCGGGCTATATCCTCAAAAATACCCTCAGCGACAACGGCGGCGTCACCCGCGGCGTGTGCCGGGTGGACGAAAACCATTTTCTCACCGGCGTGGACGAAACCTCCGACATCGTCAAAACGCCCGAGGGCGCGTCGGCAAACGGTCAGCCGCTGAACGCGGACAGCTTCGTCTCCATGAATTTCTGGGGGCTGACCCCCGAATTTCTGGACGTGCTGGAAGACGGCTTCCGGGAATTCTTCGATCACATCGCCGGCCGGGAGCTGAAGGCCGAATACCTGCTGCCCATTTACATCGACGAACTGCTCCATCAGGGCAAGGTGACCGTCAAGGTGCTGGAGACCCGGGACAAGTGGTTCGGCGTCACCTATAAGGAAGACCGGGAAACGGTCGCCAACGCCTTCCGCAAGCTCATTGAGGACGGGGTGTACGGTCATCATCTGTTCGCCGACCTGATGTAACAAACGGCGATCAAAAAAGAGGGGGCGCCGGCGGAGGAGCCCCCCTTTTCCTGTACAAAAAAGCACAGCGAAGACGGAAGCGCGAAGCACCCCACCGCCGGAAGGAAAAAGCCGCCCGCGCAGCCGTTCCCTGCCCGATGCTTTTCCGGGCCGTGCCTCGGGCGCGTGAAAACCCGGGCGTGGGGCGGGAAACCGTCTGGAAACAGTCGAAACGGTCTGACCATGAACAACAGCCCCGGCTCGAAGGAGGAACACGTCATGCATGTAAAAACCTACAACAAACTCATTCGGGACCGCATCCCGGAGATCATCGCAGCGAACGGAAAAAACTGCCGCACCCGTCAGGCCGACGGGGCGGAATACCGCGGGCTGCTGGAGAAAAAGTGCATGGAGGAATGGCAGGAATATCTGGAAAGCGGTTCGCTGGAGGAAATGGCCGACCTGATGGAGGCGCTCCGGGCGCTGATCGCCGAACATGGCTGGACAGAGGCGCAGCTGGAGGCCGTCCGGCTGGCCAAACGGGCGGCAAGGGGCGGCTTTGAAAACCGCATCGTGCTGCTGGACGTGACGGAGTCGGACTGACCGCCCCCCTGACGCCCCCGTCAGCATTCAAAAAACCTCCGCCTGCGGCAGGAAAGGATGCAGGATGCGGTATCCCGCTGCGGCAGTCAGACGCAGGCTGCCCGCTCCCGCCCGCCAAAGGCGGCTTCCCTGACCGTTGGGGGGATACACCGCCCTTCGGCTGCGCGTGCCGTGAAAAGTACCCGTGCGGAGCAACGGTTCCGGACGCCCCCTCTGTTTGCCGGGCAGCCCTTCCGTCGTTTTTTTATCCTTTCGCAGCCTGAAAGCGGTTCCTGAGCGTTCAGCCGCCATCGAAAAAGCCCGGAGGAATTTCTCCCCGGGCTTTTCATGTTGTTCTTCTTTTTCCACAGACGGTCAGCGCCGCCCTGCCGGGCAGACGACCCGACAGGGCGGGCATGCGAGCCTGCGATTTCAGGACGCGGAAGCATCGTAACGGGTCGCGCACATTCCAAGACACACCGGCAAAATTTCACAGCATGGATATGCCACAGTCGGCAGGGCTGCGCGCATCACGCAAGCATACCTCTTTTGAGCCGCTATTTTCAGTGAGTCCTGCCCACTCGTAGGGCTATCCCTGCGGCACAGGGGGCCGCTCCGGCGCTCCCGTTTCCGGCGCAGGCGCGCCGTTCAGCGGCGGGGCGTATACAGTTGCGGCTCAAAGTCCCGGGCGATCCGTGCCCGCGCGTCCGCCAGATCCTTCATTTCACCCAGTGCGATCCACTGCGCCGCCGCATTGCCCAGCGCGGTGCCCTCCGCCGGCCCCGCGTACACCGGCAGCCCCGCGGCGTCCGCCGTCCACTGGTTCAGGGCGCGGTTCTGACTGCCGCCGCCCACGATGTTGATGGAAGTGAACGTCTTGCCCGTCGCCCGCGCCATGGTCCCGATCGCCTCCGCATAGCATTTGGCCAGCGAACGGTTCACACACCGCAGCAGCCCCGGCAGATCCGGAGACGGCGCCCCCTGCGCCCGCAGCGCGGCGCGCACCTCCGCTTCCATGCTTTCCGGCGCCAGAAAACGGTCGTCCGACGCGTCCACCGTGCAGGGGTAATCGGACGCGGCGGCCATATCCGCCATTTCGGCAAAGGAGAAGCGTTCTCCCTCCTCCCGGCGAATGCACTGGAGCATCCACAGTCCCATGATGTTGCGCAGAAAACGGATGCGTCCGCCGTAGCCGCCCTCATTGGTAAAACCGCCCAGCCGCGCCTCCTCGCCGGTAAGGGGCGCGTCCGTTTCGCACCCCAGAAGGCTCCAGGTGCCGCTGGAAAGGTAGGCCGCATTTTCATCCCGGGCGGGCACGGCCATATAGGCGCTGCCCGTGTCGTGGGCGGCGGGCAGCGTGACCCGGCAGTCGTAGCCCACCTGCCGTCGCACCGCCTCCGTCAGGCCGCCCAGCACCGTGCCCGGCATGACGGGCTTTTCCGGAAACAGCCGCGGCGGGATACCCGCAAGGCGCATCGCCTCCCGGGACCAGTCCCGCAGGCGGGGGTCCAGAAGACCGGTGGTCGACGCCTCCGTATACTCGTTGACCTTTTTGCCGGAAAGCAGATAATGAAAATAATCGGGCACCAGAAGGCACCGGGACGCTTGCTTCAGCCGTTCCTCGGGCTCGCTCATCAGCTGATACACGGTATTGAACACCTGTCTGGCGGTACCCGTCAGGCCGTACAGCCGCCGCGCGTCCGCCCGCGCCGCCGCCTCCCGGGTGCGGCCGTCCCGGTAGGCGACGCAGTCGCCCATCCTCTGCCCCGCCCCGTCCAGCAGCACATAGTCCACACCCCATGTGTCCACTCCGACCGATGCGGGGATCCTGCCCATCTCCCGGCACCGGGTCATGCCGGTCAGGATGTGCGCCCACAGCGCCTCCATGTCCCACACCAGTCTGCCGTCCCTTTTTTTCATGCTGTTCGGGAAACGGTAAATTTCCTCCAGATGAATGCGCCCCGCCTCCAGACTGCCCAGCATATGCCGCCCGCTGGAAGCGCCGATATCGATGGCCAGTACGTCCATTTGCGCCCGCCCCTTTTCATTTTTTCCCATTACAGTATAACAACGAACAGCCTTTCTGGCAAGATACCCGCTTGCCCGCCGGCGGCTTTTTCTGCTATAATAGCATCCGCGCCCCGGCGCAAGGAGGACACGGAATGAATCTGACCGTCATCGCCCGTATGCGCAACGATTTTCCCCAGAAATTCGGTCTGCCCCGTCAGAGCGGGCTGGCGGACACGGAGGGCCGCATCGTGTTTGAGCCCCCCTTCCGCGACCCCGCGGCGCTGCGGGGGCTGGAGGGCTACAGCCACCTGTGGCTCATCTGGGGCTTCGACGGCTTTGAGCGCGCCGCCTTCACCCCCACGGTACGCCCGCCCCGTCTGGGCGGCAACCGCCGGATGGGGGTGTTTGCCACCCGTTCGCCCAACCGTCCCAACCCGCTGGGGCTCAGCTGCGTGCAGATCCGCTCCATCCAGACGCGCACGCCCGAAGGGCCGGTCATTTACGTATCCGGCGCGGACATGATGGACGGTACCGCCATTTTCGACCTGAAGCCCTACCTGCCCTACACCGACAGCCATCCCGACGCGCGCAGCGGCTTTGCCGGCGAGGTGTACGGCGACAAATTGACCGTCGATCTGCCCCCTGCCCTTGCCGACGTCCTGCCCCCGGACAAAAGGGCGGTGCTGCTGTCTCTTTTACGCAGCGATCCCCGTCCCGCCTACCAGCGCGACCCGGCGCGGGTATACGGTCTGACCTTTGCCGGATGGAACATCCGCTTTACCGTGAACAGCGACACGCTGCGCGTGGTGGATGTCGCGCCGGCGGACACACCGATCAAGGAGGAACCTCATGATGAATAAAAAGGACATTGCGGAAATCCGCCGCCGTCTGAACCCTCAGAAAAACCAGATCACCTGCCTGCAGGGGTGCTTCGTGGGCAAAAACGGCGAGGTCATTTCCACCTTCACCCATTCTCTGGCCGCCATGCCCCGGGAGGAAAGCGAAAAATATCTGGCCATTTTCAAGCGCACCCTTTCAGGGGAGATCGGTCAGACCCTGCTGCCCATCGACTTTACCCCCGAGCAGGTGCAGGAAAGCACCGAGCACGCCCTGCTGACGGAAATGCGCCGCTCGGGTCTTGAAAATCCGGACGCGGTGCGCACCTTTTACGAGCGCGTCATTGCCGCCCTGCGCATGGACGAGGCCTATCTCATCCTGCTGATGCACGACGGGTACGACATACCCTTCAGAGGGGCGGACGGTGAAACGGATGCGGAACGGAGCACGGAGATCTTCAAATACATTCTCTGCGGCGTCTGCCCCGTCAAGCTGACCAAAGCGGCGCTGAGCTATTCCGCCGGGGACGGGGAATTTCACAGCCGGGAGGCCGACTGGGTGGTGGGCGCGCCGGAAATGGGCTTCATGTTTCCCGCCTTCGAGCAGCGCAGCGCCAACATCTACGGCGCCATGTACTACACCCGGGACGCGGGAGAAAACCACGAGGATTTTGCCGCCGCCGTGTTCAACACGCAGGTGTGCCCCCCTGCGCGCCGGCAGAAGGAGACCTTCAATCAGGTGCTGGAAAGCGCGCTGGACAGCGAGCTGAGCATGGACGTGGTGCAGCAGGTGCAGGAAAGCATCCGTGAAAAGATCGAGGATCAGAAAAACGACCGGGAGGCCGCGCCCCTGACCGTGACCCGGGAGGACGTGGGCGACGTGCTGCGTCAGGCGGGGGTCAGCGAGGACAAGGTGGCCGTCTTTGAGGATCATTACGAGCAGGCCTTCGGCGAAAAGGCCGCCATCAGCGCGGTGAACGTAGCCAACACCCGGCAGTTTGAGGTGCGCACCCCGGACGTGGTCATCAAGGTGAACCCCGAGCGGAGCGAGCTGGTGACCACCCGGGTCATCGACGGGCTGAACTACATCCTCATCCGCGCCGACGAAGGGGTGGAGGTCAATGGGGTGAACGTGAAAATCGCCCGGAAGGAGGGCTGATATGCATGCAGGAACCCGAAATGATCGCCGTGCTCAAACCCTTTGCCCGGCTGACCGTGAACGAGCTGCACGACATCTACCGTCTGCGCGCCGCCGTGTTTGTGGTGGAGCAGCAGTGCGCCTATCAGGACATTGACGGGCTGGACAAAGCCGCCTGGCACCTGTATTTCAGGGACGGTCAGGGGCTGGCCGCCTACGCCCGGCTCCTGCCGCCCGGCGTCATGTTTCCTCAGGCCGCCATCGGCAGGGTCATCACCGCCCGGCGGGGCTGCGGACTGGGCAGACGGCTGATGCTGACCGCCATCGACGAGACCCGCCGCCTTTTCGGCGCGGACGAAATTCAGCTCATGGCGCAGTCCTACGCCCAGGGCTTCTATGAAAAGTGCGGCTTCCGCCGCATTTCCGAGCCCTATCTGGAGGACGGCATTCCCCACGTCAACATGCGCTGGACGGCGCCCGGCCTGCCGGCTGAAGGAAACGCGCCCTGAGCGCACGCTTTTCCCTGCCAGCCCCCTGTCCCTTCGCCGCACCTCCGGCCGCAGCGAGGTGCTCCTGCACCCGCGCCGGCATGCCGGCCGCAGGGACGGTTGGTGTTTTCTGGCCGGCAGCGGCCACGCAGACGCTGGCGAAAGCGCGCCGGACGCGCTGATCCGGGAAAGCCGCGAGGAGCTTGGCGTCACCGTACGCCGTGAAAACATCCGTTTTGCCCATCTCTCTCACTGCGCCGAGGCGACGGGAGAAAACACCTACTACAACCTGTATTTTATCGTGACCCGCTGGGAAGAAACGCCGCGTATCATGGAGCCCGAAAAATCAGCCGCGCTGCGTTTTTTCGATGTGACGCAGCTGCCGGAAAACACGATCCCCCTGCGCAGACGGGATATACCGGCGCAGGTGGCGGCGCTGCCCCCCCCCGCATGACGCTTCCCCCTGCGCAGGCGGGATATTCTGTCCTGCCTGCGTGGAAACTTTTACACTGAATACTGGGATGAGCATCCGCTGCCCGGCGGTGGATGATGCGAAACAAAAAAAGACGGCGGATGCCGTCTTTTTTTGTTTGCCGCATGCCGTCACACCGTGTTGAGCCCCCGATCCGTCTCCACCACCTTGAGCAGCTCTGCCTGCTCGCCGCTTTCCGCATCCACGTATACCAGATACTTTTCCCCCTGATAGACGCCGGAAAATTCATAGCACAGCCGCTCTGCCGTCAGCCGGGGGATGACGCACAGCCTGCCCGCGCTGACGTTTTCCAGCCGGAGGGACACATTTTCCGCCGCTTCCTCCGCCGTCAGGCGGGGCGTCAGACCGGGGCGGGCGCCGTGATTGGTCAGGTACCCCCGGGCTTCAAATCCCACCACCGCGCCCGTATCCATGCGCAATTGCACCTTCACCTGATCGGGGTACAGCAGCACCGTTCCCTGCCGGGGTGCAAAGTTCATCACCGCCAGCCCGTTGTACACCTGAAAATACAGGCTCTCCATGTCCGGGTACCCCCGGCTTTCCAGAAATGCCAGCGCGTTTTCCCGGCATTTTTCCACGGTCAGGGTGCTTTTGTAGGCCGCGTGCTCGGGAAACATCCACAGCACCTTGCCGCCCCGGCGGGTGACGGCCAGCTGAATTTCCTCTCCGTCCACCTGCGCCGTCACACCGTAGCAGGGAATCGACCCCCGGGTATCCGTGCCCGCCGTCAGGCTTTCCACCCGTTCCGCGCCCAGAAACGCCCGGGCGCAGTCCAGCGCTCGCTCCCGGTCAATTTCCGGCTGGGCGGCCAGATAGGCCGACGCCTTTTCCTCCCGGCCGTCGGAGAAGGGGCCGTCGTAGATCAGGGTAGGGTAGATCACCTTTTCCGACGCTTTATTCGTTTCTCCGCCCGCACCGTCCGCCGCCCCGGCGCGTCCCCGCAGCACGCCCGCCAGCTTTTCCAGCGTATCCCCCATGGCCTGCATGACCCGGGTCTGCGCCTCCGTCGCGCCCGTTTTTTTCCCCTCCGCCAAAAGGGAGGAGGCATAATCCCCCAACTGGTTGGCAAACTTGACCGCCGCCCGTCCCTCCTCGCCCTCCGCAGGGAGCAGGGACAGGCTCTGTTCCACGGTACCCGCGCCGGCGGCCACCTGAGACAAAAGCCGCACGTAGGCCTGACCGTCCCGGCTCAGCTGCGCCTTTTCCAGCTGCCAACGCACCTCGTCAATGCAGCTGAGCGCCGTCTGCCGGGCATTCTCCTGCACCGCCCGCAGCGCGTTTTCCGCCGCCCGGGTCCGCCGGATGGAGACCAGCAGCCCGACCCCCATCAGCACTGCCGCGGCACACAGTGCAGCCGCCACCCATCGTTTCCTGTCCTTCACGCCTCCGCCCCCCTTACACGGCAAAGTTGTGGTCGCCGATCTGCAGCCGCACCTCCCGGCTCCATATCCAGGCGCTGGTGGCAGTGGCGGGGTTGTAATAATACAGGCAGCCCGAGGTGGGATCCCAGCCGTTCAGCGCGTCCCGCGCCGCCCGGAGGGAATCGCCCCCCGGCTCCAGCCAGATCTGCCCGTCCTTCACCGCGTCAAAGGCGCCGGACTGAAAAATGACCCCGCTGATGGTGTTGGGAAAGGAGGCGGACTTCACCCGGTTGAGCACCACCGCCGCCACTGCCACCTTGCCGATGTAGGGTTCCCCCCGTGCCTCCCCGTGCACCAGCCGCGCCAGCATGTACACCTCGCTGTCGCCCGTCGCTGCCACGGGCTGGGACGCGGAAAGCCCCAGCGCCGCCAGCGTGGCGCTGCCCGCCACCCCGTCCGCCGTCAGCCCGTTTTTCCGCTGGAACCACAAAACTGCCGCGTAGGTCTCCTGCCCGAATACCCCGTCCACCGCGCCGTCGTAATAGCCGTACTGCTTGAGCCGCTGCTGCACCCGGGTCACTTCCTCCCCCCGGTCGCCCCAGCCTACCGCCGAATGCCCCGTCAGCGCCAGCAGCGCCAACACCGCCGCCACCGCCGCGGAAACCGCCCTTCTTCGCACCTTCATTGCCGGTTCCTCCCCGCTTTCTACGGGTTATTGTGGAAAAAAGCGGCGGGATTATACCCTTTCACAGCGGTAAAAAAACAGGAGCCCGCGCCCTCCATGCGGACGGTGCAGCACTCCTGTGTCCAAATTGTTCTGTTTTGGCAGGCGGGAGCTTTCACTGCCCCCTCCCGCGCCGTATATCCGAACCGTGCGGCCGGGTCAGACCAGCTCCCCGGTCACGCCCTCCGCGTCCGCGCCGGTCACCCGTACCTGCCTCAGCCCTTCCGCCGCCTGTTCGCAGGGCACCCGGCACAATACGTATTCCCGGGTATATCCGGCGCTCTCGCCGTCCCGGTGCTCCTCAAAGAGCACCTCCCTGACCTGCCCCACCATCTGCCGGTGATAGGTCAGCGCGCATTCCCTGCCCACGGCAATGAGCCGCCGCGCCCGTTCCTCCCGCACCTTCTTCGGCACCTGACCGGGCATGGAGGCGGCAGGGGTTCCCTGCCGGGCGCTGTAGGGAAACACGTGCATCCGGGCAAAGCCGATCTGCTGCACAAAGGCGACGGTCTCCTGAAATTCTTCCTCCGTCTCGCCCGGAAAGCCGCAGATCACATCGGTGGTCAGGGCGCAGCCGGGCAGATACCGGCGCAGAAGCGCCGCCGCCTGCGCAAAGTCCGCCGTCGTATAGCGGCGGCGCATGCGGCGCAGCACCGTATCGCTGCCGGACTGCAGCGCCAGATGAAACTGGGGGCACACCCGGGGGCGCTCCGCCATCGCCCGGGCGAACGCCTCCGTCACCACCACCGGCTCCAGACTGCCCAGCCGCACCCGTTCCACCCCCGGCGCAAGGCTGGCGTCGATGGCGTCCAGCAGGGTCTCCCCCGCCAGATCGCGCCCGTAGCTGGTCAGATGAATGCCCGTCAGCACCAGTTCCCTGAACCCGGCATTTGCCAGCCGTTCCGCCTCGGCGCGCACGTCCTGCGGCGGCCGGGAACGGATGCCTCCCCGCACATAGGGAATGATGCAATAGGTGCAGTAGCGGTCGCAGCCCTCCTGAATTTTCATGGCGGCGCGGGTATGCTCGGCAAAACGGCCGATGCGCAGTGGTTCAAAGGGGGTTCTGAGCAGATCCTTTTCCACGGCGCATACCCGCTGCCCGCTTGCCACCGCTTCCTCCAGCAGGCGCACCACATCGCCCCGGTGGGCGTTGCCGATGATCAGCCGCGCCCCCGTTTCCTCCAGCAGCTTCGCCCCGTCCCGCTGCGCCATGCACCCGGCGATGACCACCTGCGCGGCAGGATTCAGCCGCAGGGCGCGGCGCACCGCCTGCATGCTCTTTTTATCTCCCGTCCCGGTCACGGTGCAGGTGTTGACCACATAGACGTCCGCGGGCTCGTCAAACGCCCGCACCTGATAACCCGCCTGCTCAAACAATTCCAGCATCGCCTGGGTATCGTACTGGTTCACCTTGCACCCCAGGGTATGAAACGCGACCGTCGGCATACGCAATCGTTTCCTTTCCTCACGCGGCATTAACCGTCTTAGTTTAGCACCCTTCCCCCCTTCGCGCAACCTTTTTTCTTTACGGCACGGGGAATATATGCTATAATGACACGAGTGTATTTTTATAAAAACGGAGGCTGACCCACATGCTTTTCGACGCGAAGGACAAAATTCTCTTTATCGGCGATTCCATCGGCGACTACGACCGCGGCCATCCCGCTGGCGACAACGTGAACGAATGGGGAACCAGCTACATTGCCAACATTGCCTGCATGCTGCAGGCGCGCTACCCGGAAAAGCTGTTCCGCATCATCAACGTGTGCACCAGCGGCGACCAGAGCCGGAACCTGACGGCCCGCTG
Source organism: uncultured Clostridia bacterium (assembly GCA_934662505.1). Taxonomy (GTDB): domain Bacteria; phylum Bacillota; class Clostridia; order Christensenellales; family Aristaeellaceae; genus SVGT01. Next base: position 15,116 of record CAKUKE010000011.1, read on the forward strand.
GGAGGAAGACGTGCTCCGGAAGCAGCCCGACTGGGTGTGCGTGATGATCGGCATCAACGACGTATGGCGGCAGTTCGACTGCCCCGAGCGTCCCGAGACCTGGTGCCTGCTGGATGATTACCGGAAAAACATGGAAAAAATGATCACCGATACCCTGCCCCATGTGAAGGGCATGATCCTGATGACGCCCTACTTCATGGAGCAGAACCGTCAGGATAAAATGCGCGCCGCCATGGACGCCTACGGCGCGGTCGTAAAAGAGCTGGGCGAAAAATACGGCCTGCTGACGCTGGACATTCAGAAGATGTGGGACGACTTTTTTGCCAAAGGGCTTCACCCCCACGCCATCACCTGGGACATGATCCATCCCAACCCCGTGGGCAGGGCGCTGCTGGCCACCACCTTCCTCAAGGCGGTCGGTTACGAGTGGTAAACTGAACGGCAACCTTATTTTCAACGACAGGAGGCGCTTTGTATGCAGTACGTACCCTTCGGACGGCAGGGTTTCCGGGTATCCCGGCTGGGCTTTGGCACCATGCGGCTGCCCGTTATCGACGGTCAGGATGGTCACATCGACCGGGAACGGGCGGTGGCGCTCATCCGCCGCGGCATTGACGGCGGCATTTCCTATGTGGACACCGCCTACGGCTATCACGGCGGGCAAAGCGAGATCATCACCGGCCTGGCGCTGAAAAACGGTTACCGGGAGCGGGTGACCCTCACCACCAAGCTGCCCCCCTGGGCGCTGCAGGAAGAAAAGGACATGAACCGGGTGCTGGACGAGCAGCTCGGCAAGCTGGACGTGCCCTTTGTGGACTTCTACATTCTCCACGCGCTGAACCGGGACAGCTTTGAAAAGATGCGTTCTTTCCATTATCAGGCTTTTCTGCGTCAGGCGCTCAGGGACGGCCGGATCCGGCATACGGGCTTCTCCTTTCACGACGACCGGGACACCTTCCTGCGCATCCTGAACGACTGGGATGGGTGGGAAATGGCGCAGATTCAGTTCAACTATCTGGACGACCAGAGTCAGGCCACGGAGGACGGTCTGCGCGCCGCCGGAAAGCGGGGTGTGCCCATCGTGGTCATGGAGCCTCTGCGGGGCGGTGCGCTGGCCAACCCGCCGGACAACGTCCGTGCCCTCATCGACGGTCACCCCGCCCGCCTCAGCCCGGTGGAGTGGGCCTTCAGGTACATTGCGGATTACCCCGAAGTGGCGGTTATGCTGTCCGGCATGAGCAGCGAAGAACAGCTGGACGACAACCTCCGCATTTTCGATGGTCTCACCGTGGGCGGCATGACGGCGGAAGACCGCCGCTTTGTGCAGACCCTCAAGCAGGCCTACCTCAGCCGTCAGCCCATCGGCTGCACCGCCTGCCGCTACTGTCAGCCCTGCCCCAAGGGGGTCAGGATCCCCGACATTTTCCAGAGCTACAATCAGGCGCGCATGTTTGACCGCACCGAGGGCTTTTTCAACCGCTACCGCGCCCTGCGTCAGGAGGAAAGCGACGGCAGCCGGTGCGTGGGCTGCGGCAAGTGCGAAAGCGTGTGCCCCCAGCAATTGCCCATCCGGGACTGGCTGCGGCGCATCGACGGCGAGGTGAAATGATCCGGCACAGGGCGGGGCGTTTCCCCATGTCGCTGCACACTGCGCGGTGCGCCGTGCGCCTGAAACCGCTTCAGGCGGCGCGCCTCGGTTCAGAATTGCCGGCGGTGTTCAACGGTTTTACCGGGAAAACAGGGTTCTTTTTTCGGCGAACGTATTCCCGGAAGGAACCCTTTTCTTCTTGACTTTCTGCTTTTCCGCCCGCTGCGGGGCGGCAAAACGGGGAATCCTGCTGGGCGGAACCCTGTCGGCAAGCGCCCCTATTTTTCTCCACGGAGGTTTTTTCCCATGAAGCTTTTCGGTCACCTGTCGGTCTACGGTCTGCTCATCGCCGCGGCGGTCGCCCTCGGCGTTTTCTACTGCACCCGTCAGGAAAAACGGCTGGGGCTGCCCAAGGATACGGGCGTCGACTTTGCCCTGTGGGTCATGCCCGCCGCGCTGATCGGCGCACGGCTGTACTACGTGGCGTTCCAATGGGGCTATTACAGCCAGAACCCGCTGAAGATCCTGTACGTCTGGGAGGGCGGGCTGGCCATTTACGGCGGGGTGCTGGGCGGCGCGCTGGGCGCGTTTTTCATGACCCGCCGCAAAAAAATCTCCTTCGCGCTATTGGCGGATATGGTCGCCCCCGCCCTCATTTTAGGGCAGGCCATCGGCCGCTGGGGCAATTTTTTCAACGGCGAATGCTACGGTCTGCCCATCACCGACCCCCGCTGGCAGTTTTTCCCGGCGGCGGTGTTCGTGGGCGGCATATGGCACATGGCCACCTTCTTTTATGAAAGCGCATGGGACCTTCTGGGCTTCCTTGTGCTTCATTTCACCCGCAAAAAAACGCCTGCGCCGGGCTGCGTGTTTCTGCGCTATCTGGTCTGGTACGGTCTGGGACGGGCGGTCATCGAGGGGCTGCGCACCGACAGCCTCATGTGGGGCGATATCCGGGTCAGTCAGGCGCTGTCGGTACTGATGGTGCTCTCCGGCGCCGCCGCGCTGCTGATCCTTCATCTGCGCGCAGGAAAAAAACGCGGCGCCGCGCCGTCGTAAGGAGGCTGCCATGCGTCATTACACCGCCTACCGTCTGCTGACCGCCCTGCTTCCCGCCCGGGGACGGCGCAGCCTGCCCCCCTGCCTGCGCCCCTATGCACTGCACAGCGGCGCGGTCGCGCTGTTCGGCGAAGGCAGCGCGGAGACCGTTCTCTGCTTCGGGGAGGCGCGAAGGGGAACGCCGGTGACCCCGGCCACCTTCTTCCGCACCGCATCGGTCTCCAAAATGGTCGCCGCCATGCTGGCGCTGTCCCTCAGCCAGACGGGTGCGCTGGATCTGGACGGCGATGCGGCCGATGCGCTGGGCATCCCCCTGCGCCATCCGGCGTACCCCAGCGTGCCCATCACCCCCCGCATGCTCCTGAGCCACACCTCCGGGCTGACGGATGGCCCAGCGTTTTTTGACGGCCCCTCCCGCGGGCTGACCCTGCCCGAGGTGCTTTCCGCCGTCCGCTTCACCGCCGCACCGCCGGGAAAAGCCTTTTGCTACAGCAATTCAGGCTTCGGGGTGCTGGGCGCGGTGCTGGAAGGCGCGTCCGGCGCAACGCTGGACGACCTGTTTCACCGTTTCTTTCCCGACGTGCCCGGCTCGTTTTATCCCCAGTGCCTGTCCGGCATGACGGCGGACGTGCACCGGGTGCTGCCGCCCCGCCGCACGCTGGACGCCGCTGCGCTGCAAAACCGTCCCCTGCCGGAGAAGCGCCCCGACCCGCTCCGCCATTACGGGCTTGCCCACGGCAGCCTGTACCTGACGGCGGAGGGGCTTGCCCGCATCGGTCAGGCGGCCATGGGCGACGCTTTCGCCCCGCTGCGCCTCCCCGTGATTCCCTTCGGCGCGCGGGATCCCCTCCTCACGCAGGGGCTGGGCATGTTCATCCTGCGGGATGAAACCCTTTGTCCCCACACGGTATACGGTCATCAGGGGCTGGCCTACGGCGCGGTCAACGGCGTGTTTTTTGACCCGGAAGCCCGCCGCGGCTTTGCGCTGCTCACCGGCGGGGTCAGCGAGGCGCGCCGCCACGTGCTGGCGGATGTGAACCGCGCCCTCATCCGCCGGCTCATCACAGAAGGAGGCGCACTGTGACCAGAGAGATCCTGTCCGTCACCCGCCGTCAGGGCGCCGCCTGCATCCGCCTGCGGGATGGGGAGGAGGTGCGTTTTCCTGCCCGAATGCTCTCGATCTACCCCCTGCGCGCCGGTCAGATGCTGGACACGGAGGCGCTGGACGCCTTCCTGCGGGAGCATGCCCCCGCCTACGCGCTGGAGCGCGCGGTCAAAATGCAGGCGGCGCGCGACCACACCGAAAAAGAGATCGCCGACGCGCTGGAAAAGAGCGCATACCCGCCCTACGCCGTCGCCTACGCCCTCTCCCTGATGACCCGCGCCCAGTGGGTCAGCGACCGGCGGTTCGCGGAAAACTTCACCCGCACCCGTTCCGTCCGTTACGGCAAGAGCCGGCTCCGCAGCGAAATGCGCCGGAAGGGTGTATCGGACGACGATGCGGACGCGGCGCTGTCCGCCCTGTCGGAGGAGGATGAATTTGCCGCCGCCCTGTCCGCAGCGCAGCGCCTGCGCCGCCAGCACAAGGATGACGACCACACCCTGCAGGCGCTTTTGCGCCGCGGCTTTCCCTTCGGGCTGTGCCGCCGCGCCGTAGAAGCGACCCGTCTGCCCCCGGAGGAAACGGACGAACCCTGACGCTGCGGCTTTCCGGACGCAAATCTGCATTCCTGTTCCGGCTTGCCGCTCACACACAGACCCTTTTTCCCGACGCGCCGGACGGCAGCATGCATCATCTGCTCCCGCGCCGGTTTTCTTTTTATCCCACGGACAGCCTGCAAAAACTTTGTCGCACATCAGGTAAAAATCGGTTGTTTTTTTTCTGTTTCCTTGCTATAATGAAGCACGGAGCGGTTTGCGCTCCAAGCATTGTCAACGCAGGGAGGAATTACCTATGAAGAAGAAGTGGGGAATCATCCTGGCGGTCGTGCTGGTCATCGCCGTCGCCGTGGCGGCCGTGATCATCGCCCGCAACAACCAGAAGCCCGTTGAGCCGATCAGCGAGCCCACCACCGAACCCACCGCCGAGGTCACCGTGACCGAAGCGCCCACCGCCGAGCCCGAACCCACGGCTGTGCCCGTGCCCGAAGGCCGCGTCCGCATCGATTTCTGGCACACCTTCACCAAGGGTCAGAAGGAAACGCTGGAAACCCTCGCCGCCGAGTTCAACGCCAGCCAGGATAAGTATTATCTGGTGTGCGAAGCCAACTCCTCCAACGGTTTCACTTCCAAGGTGCGTACCGCTGTGGTCAACGGCGAAGGCCCCGACATCATTTTCAACTACGCCTCCGAGGCCGCTTCCTATGTGAACGCCGACGACCCCACCAAGAATCTGGTGGTGGATCTGAGCCAGTACCTGAACGATCCTGAGATCGGCATCAAGGACTGGGAGACCCTGATGGACAAGGTGGTCGTGGACGAAGCCAAGGGCTTTGCCGACGGTCAGATGCACATCATGCCGCTGGTGCGTACCGGCCCCATCCTGTTCTACAACAAGACCATCTTTGATGAACTGGGTCTGAAGGTGCCCACCACCTGGACCGAGCTGGCCGAAGCCGCCAAGACCATCAAGGAAAAGAAGGGCATCTACGGCTTCGCCGCCGACTCCCTGACCGATATGATGCAGTCCATCATCATGCAGAACGGCAGCGAGTACATCGACGTGGCTGCCCGTGAAGCCCGCATCAACAACGACATCACCGTCGACGCGGTCACCTGGTACGGCGACAACGTGAAGGCCGGTTACTTCGCGCCCGCCCCCACCAGCGACTACTACTCCAACGACATGAACAGCCAGCTGGTGGCCATGTACATCGGCTCCTGCGCCGGCATCCCCTACCTGTTCGACAAGGACAACGGTTGGGAACTGGCGCTGGCTCCCATTCCTCAGGAAGGCGAGACCCGCTGGTATCCCGCGTGGGATCGCGGCGCGATCGTCTTCACCTCCAACGAAGAAGAGCAGAAGGGTGCTTACGAATTCATCAAGTTCTTCATCCAGCCTGAAAACAACCTGCGCTGGTGCGAATCCATGATCGCCCTGTCTCCCTTCAACGCCACGCAGGAACTGGACGGCTACAAGGCGCTGGTGGAAGCCAACCCCGCCCTCCAGACCGTGGCTGAGTGCCTGCCGGACGCCGGCTTCCTGCCCAGCGTGCAGGGCGCCAGCGTGGTGCGCGATCAGCTGAAGTCCCTGTGCCAGCTGGCCGGTGACAGCGAAAACACCACCCCCGTCAGCGAACTGGTGGCCGACGCTGAAAAGACCTGCAACGAAGCGCTGAAGGGCGAATAATCACATCTTCAGTGCCATCCCCGAGCCCGGCTGAAAGGCCGGGCTCTTTTTTGCCTGTGTCCGGCTGACCGCCCATGCCCTGCCGGGCATGCGCAGGGCGATTCCGTCTTCTTCGCCTGTTTCTCATCCTGTTCAGCCAGAGGAAAGCACGCGGCCATTCCTTTCCCTGCCCGCCGCGCTCTGGCGCACCGCTGTCCGTCCGCAGATGGAGACCGTGCGCTTCGCTTTCCGCCCCGTCTGCCGCAAGCCCGCTGCTCCCCGGGTGCAGACAAGGGGCTTTCCCCCTTTTCCCTCCCTGCACCCCGCCCTCCCCTCCGTCTGCGAGCTGTCCGAACCATTTTCCCGCCCTGCCTCCCATAAACGTCCTCCGTCTGCGATCCGTCAGAACCTTTTTCCTGCCCCGTTTGACAACCCGCAGCACCTGCGGACGCTTCATCCCGTTTTTTCTTCTTCCTTCGACATACGCAGAAACCGGGACTTTGACCGTATGCCCCCTGCTTGGGAACCGTCAGGCACGGCGGAGAGCGGCACTCTCCATGGAAGCAAACGTCGGTATGCACTGTTGCGCAAACCGGATAAACAGGCCGCTCGACCCCTGCCGTTGTGTGATGCACCCTCCGACCGGTTCATGCGCACCTTGACCTCCCCCTCCTTTCCTGCGTCATTTTCGCTGCCCGCATCCCCGCCACAAAACATATTATGAATATATTTGTTTCTTATCTTGCATTTTTTACTTTTTCGGCGTATAATGAACCGGCAATATGAAGTCTGCATAGGCTGTACTATGCGATTTTCAGGAACCGCTTCCCATCGGAAGCAGAAAACGAGGCAACGTCATGGCATTAACCATTTCTCATACCTGTGCAGGCATCGCCCCCTCCGTCACCCTGAAGCTGAACGCGCAGGTGGCGGACATGAAGCGCCAGGGCATCGATGTGCTCAATCTGGGTGCGGGCGAACCGGATTTTGATACCCCTGCCCACATTCTTGACGCAGCGGAGGCCGCCATGCGATCCGGCAAGACACGTTACACTGCCGTCAGCGGCATCCCGGAGCTGCGCGCAGCGCTTTCGGAAAAGGTGACCCGCGAAACGGGCGTTTCCTACACCCCCGATCAGGTCATCGTGTGCAACGGCGCCAAGCAGGCGCTCGTCAATGCGCTGTGCGCCATTCTCGATCCCGGCGATGAAGTGATCTTACCCCTTCCCTGTTGGGTCAGCTACCCCGAAATGGTGCGGATGGCAGGGGGCGTGCCCGTGACGGTCGCCTCCACGCTGGAGCAGGGTTTTGTCCCGTCTGCCGAACAGCTTCGCCGGGCGGTCACGCCCCGCACCAAAGCCATCATTCTCAACTCCCCCAACAACCCCACCGGCGCCGTCTGGCGCCGCGACCAGCTGCAGGCGGCGGCAGATCTGGCGCGCGAGTATGACTTTTTCATCATCAGCGACGAGATTTACGACAAGCTGATCTTTGACGGAGCGGAGCACGTGACCGTCCCCTCCCTCAGCTCCGACGCCGCCGAACGCACCATTCTGGTGAACGGCTTTTCCAAATCCTACGCCATGACGGGCTGGCGGCTGGGCTATGCCGTCGGCCCCAGACCGGTCATCGCCGCCATGAGCGCCTACCAGAGCCATGCCACGGGGAATCCCTGCTCGGTGGCGCAATACGCGGGTCTGGCGGCGCTTACGGGCGACCAGTCCTGCATTTCGGACATGGTGCAGGCCTTTGCACGCCGCCGGGATGTACTGGTTGCCTGTGCACGGGAAATAGACGGCGTCACTTTCTTTGACCCGAAGGGCGCTTTTTACCTGCTTTTGAACATCTCCCCCGCCATCGGCCGGCGCTATCATGGACAGATGATCGAAAACAGTCTGGATTTTGCTCAGCTGCTTTTGACCCATCAGCACGTTTCCATCATTCCGGGCGACGCGTTTGGCGCGAAGAACTGCTGCCGCATCAGCTACACCCGCTCTGAGGACGTCATTCGCGAGGCCATGGCGCGCATCCGCGCCTTTATCAACGAATTGGATTGACTGCTTCCACGCATACTTTTCCTCCCTTCGGGCATGCTAAGGTCTATCACCAGTCTGAAGGGAGGATTTTCTATGGTGGATAAAATTGCGCTTCTGCTGACCATTATCGGCGCCGTCAACTGGGGGCTGATCGGCATTTTCCAATTCGACCTCGTCGCCTTTCTCTTTGGGGGACAGGGCGCGCTGGTCAGCCGCATCATCTACACGGTGGTAGGCGCCGCCGGTCTGTGGTGCATTTCGCTGCTGTTCCGGGATCGGGATCTGGTCACCGACCGTACCTGACCGTCCTGCATCCGCAGAAATGCGCGCATCTGACCGCTGTATCAGGGTGTCGAACCTTTTCGGCACCCTTTTGTCATGCGCACCTGCCTCCGCATGTCTTGCCTCCCGTGCACGCCGGAAACGAGCGGGTACAATTCTGAGATGCCACACTAAACAGGCAATCTCCGACAGGCGATCCCCCCCGCTCTCAAAGCCCCACGAAGCCCCCCGCATCTTTCCGACCTGCCGCCGCCATACAAAAAAGGATCAGCCCAAAGGCTGATCCTTTCTGACATCCTGCCGCCTTCACGAGGAAGCAAGGCAGGACAGAGCACCTGCGTGTCAGATCAGTTCGATGATGACGCGCTCAGCGCCGTCGCCGCGGCGGGCGCCCAGCTTATAAATGCGGGTATAGCCGCCAGAGCACTTCTTTTCTTCATTGCGGGCACGGTACTTGGGGCCGTACTCACGGAAGATCTTTTCCACCACGGGATGCTTGTTGTCCTTGGTGCGCTCCTTGTATTCCGCCTTGTTCTCATCGGCCTTCTTTTCTTCCTGCAGGTCGTAGAGATACGCCATCATCAGGCGGCGGGCATGCAGCTTTTCGGGCAGGTCGTTGACAAAGGTCTGCTTCACGATCTGCTTTTTGTCGTTGTAGAATTCCTTTTCTACTTCCACGGTCTTGTCGTACGTATTGACGGCAAGGGTGATCATTTTATCCGCGATGCTGCGCACTTCCTTGGCCTTGGCTTCGGTGGTCTCGATGCGGCCATACCAAAGCAGGTTGGTGGTCAGGTTGCGGAGCAAAGCTTTACGCTGGCTAGCGGTACGACCCAGCTTACGCTCAGTTGCCATGGGGTATTCCTCCTATCACTCTTCGGTAGGACGCAGGCTCAGGCCCAGGGCCTGCAGCTTCTGCTCCACCTCTTCCAAGCTCTTTTTGCCCAGATTGCGCACCTTCATCATGTCCTCCTGGTTACGCTGCACCAGTTCGGACACGGTGTTGATGCCGGCACGCTTGAGGCAGTTATAAGCGCGGACGGAAAGATCCAGATCTTCAATGGTCATTTCCAGCACCTTGCCCATGTTGTCTTCCTCGGGCTCGACCGCGCCGACAGGCATAGTCTGATCCGTCAGGCCGATGAACAGGGAAAGCTGGTCGGTCAAAATGCGCGCGGCCATGGAAATGGCCTCGTCGGGCTGCACGCTGCCGTCCGTCCAGACTTCCAGCGTCAGCTTGTCATAGTCCGTGATCTGGCCCACACGGGAATTCTCGATCTCATAGTTCACCTTCCGGATGGGGGTGTAGATCGAGTCGATGGGAATGACGCCGATGGGCATCTGGGCGGTCTTGTTTTTGTCGGAAGAAACGTAACCGCGTCCCCGATCCAGGCTGAGCCACATGTGCAGCTGCGCGCCTTCGGCGAGGGTCGCAATGTGCAGATCGTCGTTGACGATCTCCACCTCGTCGTCCGCCTTGATATCGGCGGCGGTTACATCGCAGGGCCCGACGGCGTTGATCTCCACCATCTTCACCTGATCGCTGTACAGCTTGACCGACAGGTTCTTCAGGTTCAGGATGATCTCGGTCACGTCTTCCTTCACGCCAGGGATGGTGGAAAACTCATGCTGCACACCGTCGATGTTGACCGAAGTCACGGCGGCGCCCGGCAGGGAGTTGATCAGCACCCGACGCAGAGAGTTGCCCAGGGTATGCCCAAAACCGCGCTCCAGCGGCTCTATGACAAAACGTCCATACTTGCCGTCTGCGGACATGTTTGTGCATTCGATGCGCGCTTTTTCGATTTCGGTGATCACGATAATTTGCCCTCCTAACGATGCCTATGGTTGAGGGGATCTCAAGCTGATTAACGGGAGTAGTATTCGACGATCATGTTCTCCTGCAGCGTGAAATCGATATCCTCGCGGCTGGGCAGGGCGTTTACCGTCGCGGTCAGCTGGTCGGCGTTCACCGTGAGCCACTTGGGCACGATGCGACTGGAGCCTTCGCGGGCGGCCTTGAAGATCGCCACGTCCTTGCTGCCCTCGCGGACGGTAAGCACGTCGTTTTCATCCATGGTGTAGGAAGGAACGTCCACCTTCTTGCCGTTGACGGCGAAGTGCCCGTGCAGCACCAGCTGACGAGCCTGGGGACGGGAAGCGGCAAAGCCAGCGCGGTAGACCACGTTGTCGATGCGGCGTTCCAGCAGGGACAGCAGGTTGTCGCCGGTGATGCCCTTCATGCTGGTCGCTTCCAGATAGGTCTTGTAGAACTGGCCTTCCAGCAGGCCGTACGCGCGGCGAGCCTTCTGCTTTTCGCGGAGCTGGGTGCCATATTCACTCATCTTCCGCTGACGGGCCTGGCCGTGCTGGCCGGGAGGGGTGGGGCGCTTGGTCAGCGCGCATTTCTGCGAAAAGCACTTTTCGCCCTTCAGGAAGAGCTTGGTGCCCTCGCGGCGGCACAAACGGCATACAGAGCCGGTATATCTTGCCATTTTAGGGAACCTCCTCAGATTGCTTATGGTCGGTTTTTGCCGGGACTCACAGGGCGTCTGGCGCCGCCCGGCTGGTCATGCCCCTTTTTTCAGGCGGCATATACCGGTTGCATTACACTCTCCTGCGCTTGGGAGGACGGCAGCCGTTGTGGGGAATGGGCGTCACGTCCTTGATCATGGTCACGTCCAGACCGGCGGTCTGCAGCGCGCGGATGGCGGCTTCACGGCCGGAGCCGGGGCCCTTCACCAGCACGTCCACGGACTTCAGGCCGAATTCCTGGCTGGCCTTGGCAGCGGTTTCGGCCGCCATCTGAGCCGCGAAGGGAGTGGACTTCTTGTTGCCGCGGAAACCCATACCGCCGGAGCTGGCCCAGGACAGGGCGTTGCCGTTGGTATCGGTGATGGTCACGATGGTGTTATTGAAAGAAGAACGGATATGGGCAACGCCGCGCTCCACGAGTTTCTTTTCGCGGCGCTTGCGCGCTACCTTCTTAAGCGTTTTTTTGGGTGCCATTTCAATATCCCTCCGAACCCCTGGCGGGGTCTTATTCGGTTATGCTACAAGCGTGGCTGCACACGGGGAGCAGCACACATTTTCAGAAAAACAGCAGGTTTTTCTTACTTTTTCTTGTTGCCGACCGTGCGCTTGGGGCCCTTGCGGGTACGCGCGTTGGTCTTGGTGTTCTGGCCGCGGACAGGCAGATTCCGACGATGACGAACGCCGCGGTAGCTGCCGATTTCCACCAGACGCTTGATGTTCAGGGAAACTTCGCGGCGCAGGTCGCCTTCCACCTTCACGTGGTGCTCGATGTACTCGCGCAGCTTGCTGATCTCATTTTCGTTCAGGTCCTTCACGCGGGTATCGGGGTTCACTTCGGTTTCGGCGAGGATCTGCTTGGCCACCGTGGGGCCAATGCCATAGATGTACGTCAAACCAGCCTCGACGCGCTTTTCTCTGGGCAAATCAACGCCCGCAATACGTGCCATGTGTTGGTTACACCTCCAAAATTCATCGGGTAAGCCCGGGGCAGGTCCTTCCGTCATGGCGTAGAAAACATGACGCGCCGACCTTCACCGGGGTGCTGCACGGACGCGCTACAACCCTGTACGCGCCCTTGCCCGCCACGGGATACCCCCAGGCGGGCGGATGGGAATAATTGCCATTCCCGGATTATATAACAGCCGCGTGGTCCCGGCGAAAGCCGGGCAGCCGCCCACGACGGCGGTCATAGCGTGGATAGCGGAACTGTCAGGCGCCTGCCTGACCCGCCGGACGGCTGCTTAACCCTGACGCTGCTTGTGCTTGGGGTTTTCGCAGATGACCATCACCCGGCCCTTGCGCTTGATGATTTTGCACTTTTCGCAAATGGGCTTCACAGACGGACGAACCTTCACGCGTCATTCCTCCTTCGGTACCCGCATGGTAACGGGGGTCATGCGCCCCCGGTGCGGGGACGGGTATCAATGCGCGGAAAAATGGGTTAATTTTCTCCGCATGTTCTGCCGCAGCTGACGCCGCGGACGAATAGGCTGCAAGCAGCCTGATTCTCATCTTCTGTGCGGCCACCTGCCGCATGGGCTTTGCCGGGGAGAGCCTGTCCTCCAGCAGATGCCGGACGGCTCCCCTTCCCGCCGCGCTGATGCGCGACCCTTTCCCGGAAGGAAAGGTCAGTTCTTGCTGCGCCAGGTAATGCGGCCGCGAGTCAGATCATAGGGAGACAATTCGATGGTCACTTTGTCGCCCGGATAGATCCGGATGAAATTCATGCGCATTTTGCCGGAAATGTGCGCCATGATGCGGTGCCCGTTGGGCAGTTCCACCTGGAACATGGCGTTCGGCAGCGCTTCGATGACCTTGCCTTCCATTTCGATCACATCGTCCTTGGACAAACGGTCAACCCTCCCTCAATTCCTGCGCCTCTCGGGGCAGGCTGTCGGCGCGGTAAGGCGCGAGTGCTTTGCGGATATCGCTGTCCTTCAGCTGACCCGCACGGTACATGGACAGAATACCGTCCAGCTGCACGGGCGCCGCAGACAGGTGTTTGCGCCTTTTTTTCTTCAGATGATCCAGCTTTCGCGTGTCACCATCTGCAAGCATAACAAAATCGGCGTCCACAGATAATAATACCACAAAGCACCGGGTTTTGTCACGCCCTTTTTTCGAAAAAACAACGCTTCCGGGTAAAATTGTTGCTTTCACAGCGCTTAACCCTCCCACTTGGCGTTGGGATGGGTCAGTATTTCCGGAGGACCCTCCGGCACAACGGCCAGCGTGTGCTCGTAGTGGGAGCATGGACTGTGGTCGTTGGTCACGATGGTCCACCCGTCCGCCAGCTGATGCACCGCGTAGTGGCCCTGGGCGATCATCGGCTCGATGCAGATGGTCATGCCCGGGTGCAGCCGGATGCCCCTGCCGGGGGTACCGAAGTTGGGCACGCTGGGATCCTCGTGCATGTGACGGCCGATACCGTGACCGGTCAGGTCGCGCACCACGCCGTAGCCGTGGGCTTCGGCATGCTCCTGCACCGCCCAGCCCACGTCGCCCAGCCGGTTGCCGTTGACCGCCGCCCGCGCGCCGCGCCAGAAGCACTCCTCGGTCACCCGCATGAGCTGTTCCTTTTCCGGAGACACCCTGCCGACGCCGACGGTCAGCGCGCTGTCCGCCTGCCAGCCGTCCAGAATGAGCCCGCAGTCAATGGACAGAAGCTGTCCCTCCCGCAGTTCCACCTGATCGGACGGGATGCCGTGCACCACTTCGTCGTCAATGCTGGCGCAGATGCTGGCCGGATACCCCTCATAATTGAGGAAGGAAGGAATGGCGTGGTATTTGCGGATCATTTCCTCTGCATAGGCGTCCAGCGCGGCAGTGGTTTCGCCGACCCGGACCGCCTCCTTCAGCCGGCACAGCACATCATAGAGCAGATGCCCCGCGCTGCGCATTTTGTCCAACTGGTCTCGATTTTTAATGGTAATCATCAGTCCAACCCCAACGTCTTCCGCACAGCCTGATGGTTTTCCTCCACGGTATGACCATTGCAGTCCACTTTATGCAAAAGTCCCTTGCCCGCATAGTAGTCCACCAGCGGCGCAGTCTGATCGGCGTACACCTTCAGACGGTTCTGCACCGTCTCAGCGCTGTCATCCTTGCGCTGGATCAGGGTTTCTCCGCAGCTTTCGCAGACGCTCCGACCCTTGAGCGCGTTCACATGGTACGTGCCGCCGCACTTGGGGCACACCCGGCGGCCGGACAGGCGACCGATGATTTCCTCATCTGCCAGCACAAAGTCCACCACCGCATCCATCTGAGCAAAGGTGCTCAGCGCCTCCGCCTGAGGCACGGTGCGGGGAAAACCGTCCAGAATGTAGCCGTTTTCACAGTCCTTTTCCTGCAGACGATCGCGCACAATGGCGATCACCACGTCATCAGGCACCAACTCGCCCCGGTCGATGTAGGCCTTGGCGGCCAGCCCCGTGGGGGTCTGATTGCGAATGGCGGCGCGCAGGATCTCACCTGTGGAAATCTGCGGAATGCCTTCCTCCTCCATCAGACGCTGGGCGTGGGTACCCTTGCCCGCACCGGGCGGGCCGAGAAAAATCAGGTTCATGCCTTGTTCTCCTTCCGGGGCTTTCTTTCCGCAGGCTGCAGGCCGCTTAAGGATGCGCACGGCCGTTACCGCCGTCCCTCCTCACGAGCGCTGCCGCCCTGCGAACGGCCGTCTGCCGAAAGCCCTTTTTCACAGAAACGCCATACGGCACAAAAGCGCACAAAACAATCGTTTGTGCGCATGCTGAACAGTACCCTGTACGGGGCCCGGACGGCTTCGCCGCAATGGGCGAAGCACGTCCGGATGTTTGAACGCGGCAGCCTTCCGGCGCAGCGTTTTTTCATGTCCCCGTCTGCGTTCACGCTCAGGACAGGAAGCCCTTGTAGTGACGCATGGTCAGCTGACCTTCAACCTGACGCACAGTCTCCAGCGCCACGCTCACAGCAATGAGGATGGAGGAAGCGCCAAAGGGAATGGACACGTTCCGCCACACGGTCAGCGCGGAGGGGACGGTGGACAGGATGGCCAGGAAGATGGCGGCGAACAGCGTCAGCCGGTTAGAGGACCGGGACAGGTATTCCACAGTGGGCGCGCCCGAACGGATGCCGGGAATATGACCGCCCTGCTGCTGAATGTTCTTGGCCATTTCCTGAGGGTTGAAGGTGATCGCGGTGTAGAAATAGCTGAACGCGATGATGAGCAGCGCGCAAACCAGCATATACCACACGCTGTACTGGTTCATGTTGGCGCTCCACCACTTGTAAGCGCCGGAGTTGGTGCCGAACATGGCAAAGATGGTGCCGGGGAACGCCATGAAGGAGTAGGCGAAGATCAGCGGGAGCACGCCCACCGCCAGAATTTTCAGCGGGATATGGGTGCTCTGGCCGCCGTACATCTTCCGACCCACCACGCGCTTGGCGTACTGGACGGGGATGCGGCGCTCGCCGCTGTCCACGAAGGTCACGACCGCCACGATCACAAGGGTCGTGATGATGATGACCAGCAGATTGCCCACAGCACCTGCCTGACCGGCAAACACGTTGGACACGGAGGTCACCACACCGTTGAACAGGTTGGAAATGATACCGGCGAAGATCAGCAGGCTGATGCCGTTTCCAATGCCGTTCTTGGTGATCCGCTCGCCGATCCACATGGCCAGCGCAGTACCGCCGGCCATGGTGACGCCGATGGTGGCGTAACCGAAGAAGTTCTTGTATTCGGCCTTCACCACGTTCAGGCCGGCGATGATGCCGATGGCCTGCAGCGCGGCGAGAACCACGGTGACGTAACGGGTGATGCGGTTGATCTTCTTCTTGCCCTCTTCGCCGCCGTCCTTGCTCAGCCGCTCCAGCGCCGGGATGGCGATGGTGAGCAGCTGCATGATGATGGACGCGTTGATGTAGGGGGTGATACCCATGGCCATGATGGTCATCTGGGAGAAGGTGTTACCGGTCATCATGTTCAGCAGTCCCAGCGCGTCATACGCTTCCATGGAGGACTGCAGCTTGGCCAGATCGATGCCCGCCACGGGGATGACACCCACCAGACGGAACAGGAGCAGCATCAGAAAGGTGTAGATCAGCTTTTTGCGCAGTTCAGGCACGCGCCAGGCGTTCCGCAGCGTTTCAAGCATCTCACTTCACCTCGACTTTCCCGCCGATCGTCTCGATCTTCTCCTTGGCAGAAGCCGTGACCTTGTCGACATTAACGGTCAGTTTCTTGGTCAGCTCGCCGCCGCCCAGAATTTTGACGCCGTCCAGAGGCTTCTTGATCAGTCCGGCATTGATGAGCGCTTCGGTGTTGACCACAGAGCCGTCCTCAAAGCACTCCAGTGCGGACACATTTAAAGTGGCGTATTCCTTGGCGAAGATGTTGGTAAATCCACGCTTGGGAAGACGACGGGTCAGCGGCATCTGGCCGCCTTCAAATCCGGGGCGCTTGCCGCCGCCGGAGCGAGCCTTGGCGCCTTTATGACCTTTACCGGAGGTTTTGCCCAGCTGAGATCCTACGCCTCGACCAAGGCGCTTCGGGGCAGTCGTCGAACCGAGAGCCGGTTGCAACTCATGCAGTTTCATGGGTGAGTCCTCCCTTCTTATTCGTTTACTTCCTCAACCTTGACCATGTGCTTCACGCAGAAGATCTGGCCGCGGATGCAGGGGTTGTCTTCCTTGACCACCGTCTGACCCACCTTGCGCAGACCCAGCGCCTTCACGGTGTCAATGTGCTTTTGCAGGCTGGAGATCGGGGACTTGGTCAGCGTGATTTTCAGTTTCATAGCTTTCAAATCCTCCTTAACCCAGAATTTCTTCCACGGTCTTGCCGCGCATCTGAGCCACGGTCTCGGCATTGCGCAGGGACTTGAGCCCTTCGATGGTGGCCTTGACGGTGTTGATGCGGTTGGAAGTGCCGAAGGTCTTGGTGCGCACGTCCTTCACACCGGCCATTTCCAGCACGGCGCGGGTGCCGCCGCCGGCGATCACGCCAGCGCCTTCTTCCGCGGGCATCAGCACCACCTTGGAAGTGCCGTAGTAGCCTTCGGTGGCATGGGGAATGCTGGTGCCTTCCAGAGGAACGGTCACCAGATGCTTCTTGGCGGCTTCGGACGCCTTGCGGATGGCCTCGGGCACTTCCTTGGCCTTGCCGATGGCAGTGCCGACCCGGCCGTTCTGGTCGCCTACGACAACCAGCGCGGCAAAGCGGAAGTTCTTACCACCCTTAACAACCTTGGTCACACGGTTGAGGGCGACCAGGCGCTCTTTGAATTCGCTGACGGGCTCTTCACGATCCCGGCGATCCCTGCGTTCATTCATAGGCATGCGTTCTTTCCCTCCTTAGAAGTTCAGGCCGGCTTCGCGGGCGCCAGCGGCCACGGCCGCCACACGGCCCGTGTACACATAGCCGCCGCGGTCGAAGACTACGTCCTTGATACCGGCGTTGAGCGCACGCTCGGCCACCAGCTTGCCAACCAGCTTGGCAGCGCCGGACTTGTCCACTTCTTCCAGCTGACCCCGCAGGGCGGCGTCCAGGGTGGAAGCGGAGACCAGGGTGATGCCCTTGGTGTCGTCGATGACTTGCGCGTAGATAGACTTGTTGCTGCGATAGACGCACAGACGCGGCATTTCGGGGGTGCCGCTGATCTTTTTGCGCACGCGGGCGTGACGGATCACGCGCACTTCATTACGGTCGCGCTTTTTGAACATATGCGTTCACTCCCTCTCTTATTTCTTACCGGCCTTGCCTTCCTTGCGGCGGATAACCTCGCCCTCGTACTTGATGCCCTTGCCCAGATAGGGTTCAGGCTTACGAATGGCGCGGATATCGGCGGCAAGGTTGCCGACCTGCTGCTTGTCAATGCCATGCACGACGATCTTGGTCTGCACCGGCGTCTCAAAGGTAATGGTTGCGGGGGCGGTCAGGATGACGGGATGGGAAAAACCGATGGAAATGTTCAGCTTCTTGCCGTTTTCCTCGGCGGCGGCACGGTAACCGGTGCCCACCATTTCCAGCGTCTTGCTGAAGCCCGTGGTCACGCCCACTACCATGTTGTGCAGCAGAGCGCGATAGAGGCCGTGCATGGCGCGGTGTTCCTTATCGTCGTCAGGACGGGTGACCAGGACTTCGTTGTCCTTCAGTTCCACTTTGATATCAGGATTCACCTGCTGCGTCAGCGTGCCTTTAGGACCGGTGACCTTCACCATGTTCTGGTCGTCGATCTCTACCTTCACGCCGGCAGGAACGGGAATCGGAAGTCTTCCGATACGAGACATTTTTTATACCTCCATTGCGTGTAGGGTGTTACCAGATGTAGCACAGCACTTCGCCGCCGATGTTTTCCTTGCGGGCGGCGCGATCGGTCATCACGCCGCGGCTGGTGGAAACGATGGCGATGCCCAGACCGCCCAGCACTTTAGGCAGTTCTTCGCAGGTCGCGTACACCCGCAGGCCGGGCTTGCTGATGCGGCGCAGACCCACGATGACGGGCTGCTTTTTGTCCAGGTACTTCAGGGTGATCTTGATGCTGCCCTGCAGACCGTCGTTCACGTTTTCTACCGATTTGATGTAGCCCTCGTCCAAAAGGATCTTGGCGATCGCTTTTTTCATGTTGCTGGCGGGGATGGTCACGGTGTCGTGACGCGCCACCTGCGCATTGCGGATGCGAGTGAGCATATCGGCAATGGGATCATTCATCATCATTGATGTTTACCTCCTTTACACTTACCAGCTCGCTTTGCGCACGCCGGGGATCTGACCCTTATAGGCCAGTTCTCTGAAGCAGATACGGCACACGCCGTAGCGGCGCAGGACGCTGTGGGGACGACCGCACAGCGTGCAGCGCGTATAGGCGCGGGTGGAGTACTTGGCGGGACGGGACTGACGCACCTTCATGCTTGTTTTTGCCATTTTGCTTTCTCCTCCCTTACTGCGCGAACGGCATGCCCAGCAGCCGAAGCAGTTCCTTGGCTTCTTCGTCGGTCTTGGCGCTGGTGACGAAAATCATTTCCATGCCACGGATCTTTTCCACCTTGTCGTACTCGATTTCGGGGAAGATCAGCTGTTCCTTGATGCCCAGCGCATAGTTGCCGCGGCCGTCAAAGGCTTTGGCGCTCACGCCACGGAAGTCGCGCACACGGGGCAGCGCGATGGACACCAGTTTGTCCATGAATTCTTCCATCCGGGCGCCGCGCAGGGTCACCTTGGCGCCCACGTTCATGCCCTGACGAACCTTGAAGTTCGCGATGGACTTCTTCGCGCGGGTGACCAGAGGCTTCTGACCGGCGATCTGGGTCAGTTCCGCCACAGCGCCTTCCAGCGCTTTGGCGTTGTCCTTGCAATCGCCCAGGCCCATGTTGATGATGATCTTTTCCAGCTTGGGGATCTGCATGACGTTTTTGTAGCCGAACTTCTGCTGCAAGGCAGGCACAGCTTCGGCCAGATATTTTTCCTTAATACGGGTAGCCATGAACTGTAACCTCCTTATCAGTCGATCTGCGCGCCGCACTTTTTGCAGACGCGAACCTTTTTGCCATCTTCCAGCACCTTGTGGGCAACGCGGGTGGCCTTGCCGCACTTGGCGCACACGAGCATCACGTTGCTCGCGTCGATGTAGGCTTCCTTATGGACGATGCCGCCGGGCTGACCCTGAGCGCGGGCTTTCTGGTGCTTGGTGACCATCGCCACGCCTTCCACGGCCACTTTACCGGTCTTGGGCTGGGCGGAGATGACCTTGCCCTGCTTGCCCTTGTCCTTGCCGGAGATGACAACGACCTGATCTTTTGCTTTTACGAACATGTTTCATTGTCCTCCTTACAGTACTTCGGGAGCGAGGGAGACGATCTTCATATAATCTTTCTCGCGCAGTTCGCGGGCAACCGGTCCAAAGATACGGGTGCCGCGGGGCATTTTGTCCGCACCGATCAGCACGGCGGCGTTATCGTCGAAGCGGATGTAGCTGCCGTCGGGACGGCGCTGGGGCTGGTGGACGCGAACGATGACGGCCTTGACCACATCGCCCTTTTTCACCTGACCGCCGGGGGTCGCGCTCTTGACGGACGCTACGATCACGTCGCCGATAGAGCCGGCACGGCGGAAGGAACCACCCAGCACGCGGATGCACATGATTTCCTTGGCGCCGGAGTTATCGGCCACCTTGAGTCGCGTTTGCGGCTGAATCATAGGGTTTTCCTCCTTTATAGGTTCCTCTTCATGGCGGGTACGCAATGCCCCCATGAGAGGTCGGATACAGTGTTCCTGGTTTATACCAGGGAGGTCGCCCCTCGCCCGTGGCTGCCGGGGACATCTCCCCGACCCACTTCGGACGAAAGGGCTTTTAAGCCTTGCGACTTTTCCTTACTTCGCCTTTTCGATGATCTCCACCAGGCGCCAGTGCTTATCCTTGGACAGGGGACGGCATTCCATGATCTTCACGGTGTCGCCCACGCCGCACTGGTTTTCTTCATCATGCGCCTTGATCTTGCTGGTGCGGGTGATGAACTTGCCGTACAGCGGATGACGCACACGGGTGGAAAGAGAGACAGTGATGGTTTTGTCCATCTTATCGCTGACGACCACGCCGATGCGGGTCTTGCGGAGGCCTCTTACTTCAGACATGTCTTTGACTCCTTTCACAGCTTTGCCGGTCAGGCCTTCTTGTTCTGCTGCGTCTGCACGGTAAGCGCACGGGCGATATCGCGCTTCACAGAAGAGATCTGCATGGTGTTGTCAAGCTGACCGGTGGCAAGCCGGAAACGAAGGTTGAAAAGCTCGGTCTTGAGCTCAGCGATCTTCGCGGTCAATTCTTCGGGGCTCATGGCTGCGAATTCCTTAGCCTTCATTTGCTTTCACCTCTTTGCTGGCGTCTTCGCGCTTAACGATCTTCGTGCGCAGGGGCAGTTTGCCGGCGGCCAGACGCAGGGCCTCGCGGGCCACAGTCTCTTCGATGCCGCCGATCTCGAACAGGATACGGCCGGGCTTGACCACCGCCACCCAGTATTCGGGAGAGCCCTTACCGGAACCCATGCGGGTTTCGGCCGGCTTCTGCGTGACAGGCTTGTCGGGGAAGATCTTGATCCACACCTGACCGCCGCGCTTGGTGTAACGGGTCAGGGCGACACGGGCGGCTTCGATCTGCTGACTGGTCACCCAGCAGGGCTCCAGCGCGGCCAGACCGATATCGCCGTTGCTGACGAAATTGCCGCGATGGGCGGTGCCCTTCATGCGGCCGCGGAATTGCTTGCGGTGCTTGACTCTCTTAGGCATCAACATAGGATTACTTGCCTCCTTCGACGGCCGCGGGCGCTGCGGGCGCCTTCTTGACCTTGGGCAGGATCTGGCCCTTGTATACCCACACCTTCACGCCCAGACGGCCATAGGTGGTCTTGGCTTCGGCAAAGCCGTAGTCAATGTTGGCGCGCAGGGTCTGCAGGGGGATGGAGCCTTCATGATAATGCTCGGTGCGGGCAATATCGGCGCCGCCCAGACGACCGGAGATGGAGACCTTCACACCCTTGGCGCCCGCCTTGGTGGCGCGCTGGATGGAGGACTTCATGGCACGGCGGAAGGCGATGCGCTTTTCCAGCTGCTGGGCGATGTTTTCAGCCACCAGCTGGGCGTCCATGTCGGGGGACTTGACGTCCAGGACGTTGATGTTCACGGCATGACCCACGAACTTTTCCACTTCGGCCTTCAGGTCTTCAATGCCCTTGCCGCCGCGGCCGATAATCATGCCGGGCTTGCCGGTGAAAATGTTCACGTTCATGCGGCTGGCAGAGCGCTCGATATCGATGCGGCTGATGCCGGTAGCATAGAACTTTTCCTTCAGCATCTTGCGAAGTTCAAAGTCTTCCTTCAGCTGAGAGGCGAATTCCTTTTTGTTGGAATACCAACGGGTGCTCCAGTCGAAGATGACGCCGACGCGGGCACCGCGCGGATTTACTTTCTGACCCATGGTTCATCCTCCCTCTTACTTCTTCTGGTCGAGCACCACGCTGATGTGGCAGGTGCGCTTGAGCATGGGGGACGCGCTGCCGCGGCTGCGCGCAACGTAGCGCTTCAGGGTCGGGCCGGGATTGGCGTAGCATTCCGCCACATACAGGCTGCCACGGTCCATTTCCTGGTTGTTCACCGCGTTGGCAATGGCGCTGGAGAGCACCTTGTGAATCACGGGAGAGGCTGCCTTGGGGGTAAAGTCGAGAATTGCCAGGGCCTGATCCACCTGCTTGCCGCGGATGAGATCCAGCACAATGCCCGCCTTCCGGGAAGAAATGCGGATGTGCTTGGCAGTGGCGTGGGGGCGCTTGTCCCGGTTTTCGGCACGGGCCGCGCCCTTTTCACGGGTACGAGTAGCCATTATTTTTCGCTCCTTCCCTTCAATTACTTGCGCTCCGCACTCTTGGCGCCTGCGTGGCCGCGGAAGGTGCGGGTGGGGGCGAATTCGCCCAGCTTGTGACCCACCATGTCCTCGGTGATGTACACCGGCACATGCTTGCGGCCGTCATGAACGGCGATGGTGTGGCCGACGAACTGGGGGAAGATGGTAGAGGCGCGGGACCAGGTCTTGACGACCTGCTTGGCGCCGGATTTGTTCATATCCTCGATGCGCTTCAGGAGCACTTCCTGAACGAACGGGCCTTTCTTAATGGAACGGCTCATAACTTACGTTGCCTCCTTCCTATTACTTGGGCAGTTACTTGCTCGCGCGCTTGACGATCAGCCTGTTGGAATACTTCTTGTGCTTACGGGTCTTCAGGCCCAGCGCGGGCTTGCCCCAGGGCGTAACAGGGGCGGGCATACCGACGGGGCTCTTGCCCTCGCCGCCGCCATGAGGATGGTCGCAGGGGTTCATGACCACGCCGCGGACGGTGGGACGGATGCCCATGTGGCGCTTGCGGCCGGCCTTACCGACGCGCACGTTGCTGTGGTCGGTGTTGCCCACGGTGCCGATGGTGGCCATGGCGTTCATGGGGATGCGGCGGAATTCGCCGGAGGGCAGGCGCACCTGCGCGTACTTGTCTTCCTTACCCATCAGCTGGGCATAGGCGCCGGCGCTGCGGACGATCTGTCCGCCCTTGCCGGGCTTGATCTCCAGATTGTGGATGAGGGTACCGACGGGGATGTTCCGCAGGGGCAGCGCGTTGCCGGGCTTGATGTCGGCGTTTTCGCCGGCCACCACGGTGTCGCCCACCTTCAGATCCAGCGGCGCCAGAATGTAGCGCTTTTCGCCGTCGGCGTAGTGGAGCAGCGCGATGAAGGCGGTGCGGTTGGGGTCGTACTCGATGGCGGCCACCTTGGCGGGCACGTCCAGCTTATCGCGCTTGAAATCGATGATACGGTACTTGCGCTTGTTGCCGCCGCCCTGGTGACGGACGGTGATCTTGCCCTGCTTATTGCGGCCGGCGTTCTTCTTGAGGTATTCGGTCAAAGACTTTTCGGGAGTCTTCTTGGTGATTTCCTCGAAGGTCAGCACCGACATAAAGCGGCGGGCGGCAGAAGTCGGCTTGTAAACTCGAATGGCCATGTTGCTTCTCCTCCCTTAAATCATACCCTCGAAGAATTCGATGGGCTTGGATTCTTCGGTCAGGGTGACGTAGGCTTTTTTCACTTCCGGGGTGCGGCCCGCATGGGCGCCCTGACGCTTGATCTTGCCTTCGGTGCGCAGGGTGTTGACGGACTTGACCTGGATGTTGGGGAAAACCTTCTCCAGCGCCTTCTTAATCTCGATCTTGTTGGCGTTGAGAGCCACTTCAAACACATACTTTTTATCCGCGATGCCGTCGTAGCCCTTTTCAGTCAGGACGGGGCGCAGAATGATGTCGTGAGCGTATTTCATGCGTACACCTCCTGGATGGAGACCAGGGCGTCCTTGGTGACCACGATCTTGTCCGCGTTGAGCAGGTCATACACGTTGATGGTGTTCACATAAGCGTCCTTCACGTAGGGGATGTTCTTGGAAGCGCGGACCACGGTGTCTTCCTTGCCGGGCAGAACCAGCAGCGTCTTTTTCTCGGCGCCCAGTTCCTTCATCATACCGGCGACCAGCTTGGTCTTGGCTTCGGCCAGCTCGATCTTGTCCACCACGATCATGTCGGACAGCTTGCTGGTCAGGGCGCTCTTCATGGCCAGGCGGCGCACCTTCTTGGGCACCTTGACCACGTAGTCCCGGGGCTGGGGCGCGAACACCACGCCGCCGTGGCGGAACTGGGGCGCGCGGTTGCCGTGATGGCGGGCGTTGCCGGTGCCCTTCTGACGATAGATTTTACGACCGCCGCCGCGAACCATGCCGCGGGTGAGGGCGCTCTGGGTGCCCTGCCGCTGAGCGGCCAGATAAGAGCGGACGACCAGATGCATGGCGGGGACATTGACTTCCACGGCGAACACGTCGTCGTTCAGTTCCATGCTGCCCACGTTCTTGCCGTGCATGTCTACCACTGCAATGTTAGGCATAACTTCGTTCCTCCTTGATTAAGCCTTGCAGGAGTTGCGGATGAGCAGCAGTCCCTTGTTGGGGCCGGGCACCGCGCCGCGCACGAGCAGCAAAGAGCGCTCGGCATCCACCTGCACGATGGACAGATTCTGGATGGTCACCCGTTCCACACCGTAGTGGCCGGGCATCTTCTTGTTCTTGAACACACGGGAAGGATCGCTGTTGGCGCTCATGGAGCCCACGCCACGATGATACTTGGAGCCGTGCGCCATGGGGCCGGTGTGCTGATTCCAGCGGTAGATCGCGCCGGTGAAGCCGCGGCCCTTGGAGGTGCCGGTGATGTCCACCTTGTCCTCGGTGGTAAACACGTCCGCGCCCACGACCTGACCCACTTCGTAGGAAGCGGCGTCGTCCAGACGGAACTCGCGCAGGGTGCGCATGGGCTTGACGCCCGCCTTGGCGAAATGACCCGCTTCGGGCTTGTTCACCAGCTTGGCGACCCGGTTCTCGGGCACTTCGTCAAAGCCGAACTGTACGGCCTCGTAGCCGTCCTTTTCCATGGTTTTCTTCTGCACCACGGTGCAGGGGCCTGCCTGGATGACCGTCACGGGAACCAGGCGGCCGTCGGGCAGGAAGATCTGGGTCATGCCCAGCTTTTTGCCGATGATTGCCTTTTTCATTGATGTCGTCCCTCCTGCCTTACAGCTTGATTTCGATCTCGACGCCGGCAGGCAGATCGAGCTTCATCATGGCGTCCACCGTGCGGGGGTTGGGGTTATGCACGTCGATGAGACGCTTATGGGTGCGGCGCTCGAACTGTTCGCGGCTGTCCTTGTACTTGTGGGGAGAACGGAGGATCGTCACGATCTCCT
The DNA here is from genome assembly GCA_934662505.1 of uncultured Clostridia bacterium. Lineage (GTDB taxonomy): Bacteria > Bacillota > Clostridia > Christensenellales > Aristaeellaceae > SVGT01. The sequence continues at coordinate 40,240 of CAKUKE010000011.1, forward strand.
TCTCGGTGGGCAGCGGGATAGGACCCGAGACCCGGGCGCCCGTGCGCTTGGCGGTTTCCACAATGCGCTCGGCGGACTGGTCGATCAGGTTGTGTTCATACGCCTTGAGCTTGATGCGGATTTTCTGGCTGGCCATGTTTTTTCCTCCTTGATTTCGTACTCGCGGACACGCGGGGGGAGTCTTTCGTCCGGCGCGGGGCGCTTCGCAGGTTGCGTCCCCAGTCGGGGAAAGCCCGGTGCCATCCCGTGCGATGATCGCGCGGTGTGAGTCCGTCGACGGGGTCTGGCCCCGTCTGGTCCACGATAATTACCCGCCCTGGCCGGGGCGGCAACTTACCGCTTCATCCCATAAACAGACAACAGGAGTATTATATAGGATTTTGCTGCATATTGCAATACTTTTTTGGCCTTTTTCAAAAACTTTTTTGCTTTTTTTCAGTCCCCTAAAACCCGCAAACGCTTGTATCAGGCGGTCTTCCTGTTTTTGCCATGTCTACGCATCCGGGCGGTTCTTTTTTTGCATATCCGCCCTTTTCACGCTCTTGGCAGGCCGTACGCCCCTCCTGTCTGAAAAGGCGGTTTTCCGCCTTGCCGCACCATATGTGGGGCGATTCTCCGCCCCCTCCCCCCACATGCAGCCCCCTGCCCGGGGCGCGGCGCCTTCCTCCTCTGAGCCGTCTATTCCATCGTGCCCCCGCTTCGACTGCTTTTTTTCCGCCGCAGAGGGCTTTTTTTCTGTCGGCTCTCTGTTTTTTTCATCCCTTCGTCCTTCTTTTTCGCCGTTCCCCGAATTGTATGCAGTAAAAATACAGCAAAAAAACACTTTATTTCCCTCATCAACGGCTTTTTCCCCTGAAATATCGGAAGCGGCACACCGAAGGCAGCGCCCGTCTGCAAAAAAAGAAGGGCTGACCGCCCTTCATAGAACCCCTGCTTTCAGCAGGCTCTTTACCGTCTGTACGCGTCGCCTGCACACGTACCACAGGCGCAGACCCTTCCTGCATCCATGTCCGTTTGTCCCGTATGCCGCACGCGAAACAAATACACGCCGCGGAGGGGGGCGGTTTTTGCCGTTCGCCTCTTGCACGCGCACATCGCACGCGGCGTACTTCCTGACCCGCGTTCGTTCATCTCACGTGCCGGCCGTTTCATCCACGCACCCGCGTAAAGTGCATGGCGTGCTCCTTTCGTAATGCTGCGCAAGGCAGCTCAGCCGCGCATCTGCGTAAAGCGCACATTGCACGCGCCGATGGCGCTTTCGCCCGGCGCACCTCCCCCGTGCGCACGCCGGGCGAAAGCCTTCTTCATCCGCCGGTCAGCGGTTATCTTCCAGACAGACCCACTTTTCTCCCTCCAGCCGCAGCGTGCACAGGGCGCGTCCGTTTTCCACCGTCTGCACCTCCAGATGCTCGCCGTTGGGCTGGGTCAGGTAAACAAGACCCGCGGGCAGCTGTGCGTCCGTTTTCTGCCAGACCCCCGCCGTTTTCTGATACACCCCGTCCGCCGTCAGCAGGGTATTCCCGTCCAGATACTGGCACACCCCGTCTTCCGTCACAGGAATGCGGGCGGCGCAGCTGCCGTCCGTCAGGTCGACGACCGTCATTTCGCCCTCCCGGATATAGCACAGGCTGTCTCCTGCCGGGGACAGGTCAAAGCGCGTCGCGTCGATGGTGCCGCCCACCCGGTACACGCCGCCGTCAAAGCGGAGGATCATCTCTCCCGCCGCCCGACCCGCCTGCCACGGGCACACCAGACGGGCGGAGGGCAGCACGTGCACCGCTTCCGCCTCGCCCGTGCGGCCTGCGCCGTCTTCTTTCTCAAAGGTCAATACGCCCATGGACGCGGCTGTATACGCCGCACCGCCCGCGCCCTGCCGGCCGTTCATCACCAGCTGGCGCAGGGAAACCTCCCTGTCCGCCTGCAGCGCCTGACGGATGCGGTAATCCAGCCCGTCGCACACCCCGTCCCCGTCGGTGTCCGCCTGTGCGGGGTCGGTGCCCCACACGGTCTCAAACGCGTCGGTCAGGCCGTCTCCGTCCCCGTCCGGGTCGGACACGACCCAGCGGAGGGCGTTGCCCGCCGTATCCCGGACGGTGTAGGCGTAGGGAATGCTTTCCGCTGCCACGCCCTCCACCGTGCAGACCGTCCCCGTCAGGGACGCTTCGCCCTCCGGCCCGCTCAGGCCGGCCAGACCGCTGACCCCGTCCGAAAAACGCAGGGTATAGGCCGGGCCGTCCCGCTTCACCTCGCATACGGGCGCCTGCCCGTCCGATTTGTAGAACACCCGCACCGGCCCCGCCACCGCGCCCTTATTGGGGCCGGCGGTCAGGCGCAGATAGACGCTCACCCCGTCCTCGCTGTCGGGCGCAGGCACCGTCTGGGCAAAGCCCTCCAGCGGCGCCAGCGAAATGCGGCACCCCTCAGGCGCGGTCAGATGCAGCCCGTCTTTGGCATTGTACCAGCCGTCCCCGCCCGAGGGCAGTGCAGGCGACAGCGTCGCCTGTCCCAGCGCGCTGGCAGGGTAGGTGACGATGGTCAGCGTACCGGGCACAAAAGCAAGGGCATAATCCGCCGCGCGGACGTCCTCCCAGCGCAGCGTGCCCGGGGTAATGGCGTATACGCCCTCCCGCTGGCCTTCCTCCCGCTGCGCCGCGCCGCTGAGCGCCGCGTCCGCAGGCAGTCCTTCCGCCGTGTACGTCCATTCCGGGTCGGCGGTTCCCATGTATTTCTGCTGGTCATGCAGCGTCACCCGCACCTGCACGGGCAGCACCCGCACCGTCACCTGCACCGCGGCTTCCTGATGCCGCGCCGTGTCGGCGGGAATAAACAGCGCCGTATAGGCCGTTTGCTCGCTGTCGGCCACGTGGGGCACGGTTTCCGGCTGCTCAAACCGCCACACGCCCGGCACCGGATTGCCGATAGGGTCGGTGGCCGTGCCGGACAGGGCGCATTCGCCCAGCGTCTGACCGTAGGTAATCTCCCCCGTCCGGGGGGTCAGCGTCACGCTGCCCTTGCCCACGGTAAGGGTCAGCGTCGTCTCCGCACCCTCCACATGTGCCGGGTCGTCGGGGGCAAAGCGCACCAGCGCGCAGTATTCCCCCGCCTCAGGCCGGACGCTCCCATCCGCCCAGACAAACGCGCCGGCAACGGGCGCGCCGTTTTCATTCTCCGCCTGGCCGCCGGTCAGCGCCAGCGCGGAAAGGGGTTCGCCCCAATGGATGCTTCCCCGGACTTCCGGGTTCTTTCGGATGACGACGGTCTGCTTTTTCACCTGCACCGCTACCCGCAGCCGCACGCTTTCATACAGATCCGCATCGTTGCCCCGGGGCGTAAACACCGCCTCGGCGCTCTGGGCGCCCACGCCGGGCACCTGATCTACCAGCTCCCATGTAAATTCGCCGTACACCGGGGGCAGCCCCGGATGAAAGGGATTGACGGCCGCGCCGCCGGTCAGCACGGAGGCAGAAAGAGGCTGACCGTACACAATGTCCGACGCGGCAGGCGCAGACGAAACGGAGGGCACGGCGCGGCGCACCGTCACCTCCACCGAAACGGGCGCAAAGACCGCGCCCTCGCCCTGTTCATTTTTCAGCTCCCGGGCGGGCACAAAACGCGCCTGCGCCGTAAAGGTGCCCGTCCCGCCGGGCATCTGATGCCCGTCGACCCACTCGAAGGCGCCCAGCGAAAGAGCGGACACCATCTGCCCGTCCACCGTGACCGTGCAGGCGGAAGCGTCCAGCCGGCTGTCCGAAAGACGCTGACCGTAATAAATCGGCGACGCGGTCAGCGAAAAAGCGTGTCCCTGCACCACCTGCGCAGTCTCCGCCGCGGCACGGGCTCTAACGCCCGTCCCCTCTCCGGAGATCAGCGCGCCAAACGCCCACAGCGTCAGCCCCGCCAGTGCCGCGCCGAGGATACGCTTCATAAAATTCGTCCGCATACGTCCATTCCTTTCCGTCCGCTGTCTGCGGGATGGAACCTATTATGTTCAAAACCCGGTTTCTGTCAAGTGCCGCCGTCCTTCCTGCCGGAGGAAGGTCATTTTCCGGCGGCGTTCCCCGCCGCCCGGCACAGCGCCGCCAGTTCTTCCGCAGAGAAGACCGCCGTCGGCACGTCCGGGCCGGGGACGGTCATCAGGGACGGCTGGAGAAAAAAGACCGCGCCGCCCTGCCCGTCCGGGTAATAATCCACCGTAGGCGTGCAGACCCGGTAAAAGTCCGCCTCCGTCACCTCCGCCCGGCATACGCCCTCCGCCTGCAGCGTCCGGAAACGCTCGTAGAGCACCGGCAGCAGCAATTCGCCCATCTCGTCGGAGGACAAAAGAGCGGCCTCCGTATCCCCGTCCATGGGATAGGCGGTCAGGATGCCCCGCAGCGTCAGCGTTTCACCCAGATATTCGCCGCTCACGTCAAAGGTGTCCGCCTCCAGCGCATAGAAGGGCGTCTGCCCCTCCACCTGTTCTTTCCGCACCGTCAGAATGGCGTAGAGCACCCCATCGTTGCATACCGCTTCGCCCGTCTGATCGATCACATGCCGCCCCTCCGCCACCATGGCGTCCGCCTGCGCCAGCATGGGCAGGGTCAGCTTCCTGCTTTCCTCCAGCACGGCGGCAAGGGTATCGTTCACCAGCACGGCCGCGTCGTCCTCTCCGGCCAGAAAGGGCACGCTGTAATGATAGCTGTAGGTCCAGTTTTCCTCCGAGGGAAAGTAATCCTGTCCCTCCTGCCTGTCAATTCCCCGCTCGCCCAGCGCCGGGACGGCCGCCAGCAGCAGGCAGAGGGTCAGTACGGTCAGCCGTTTACCCATTGCTCAGCCCCCAGACCAGCATGGAATTGTAGATCAGCTCGGCGTAAAGGGAAAACTCCGCCTGCCGCTCGGCCGGGAAGCGCATGATCAGGTCGTAGGTGTAGGGCAGCCCTTCCGCGGCCACCCGCATGAAGAACGCGCCGTCCTCCAGACAGCGGGCACTGCAGAACAGTTCGTTTTTCTCCACCTGACAGTTCCCATGCTGCCGGTCAAAATCCGCCCACAGATTCCCCTGCGCGGCAGTGCAGACGATCTCCACCGTCGCCAGCCCGTCGGCGCTCTGATAGACCCGGTGCGCCGGGTCGTCGTCCGCCAGCCCCAGAATGTCGGGCAGGTTCACCGAATACTCGTAGGTCTCGTTGTCCACCGTCTGCCAGTCGCTGGTCAGGCCGTCCAGATACGCGTCGGTCAGCTGATAGGAAAGGAGGGTGTACCCGAAGGGGCTGCTTTCATCCGCGTGCAGCACGATCTGCGCGCCCGCCCACCAGGTCAGGTCGGTTTCGGGAATGTTCTCGGCAGGGGTGGAAAAATACCCCCACAGGGTGTACACGTCCGCGTCCAGGGTCACCCGATCCCCTTCCGCCGCCGCACGGTACACGTGCACGCCGGCAAGGGGCGTCTCATTCAGGCTGGTCAGATCCATCTGCACGCCGTCGCCCGCCACGGTCACACAGTCGCAGCCGGTTGCGCCGCTCTCCGGCACGGCGAACTTTCCGTTGGCAAAAAACATGTCGTGCAGCGCGGCGCACTCGTCGCCGGAGAGCGTCACGCTGTCCGTGCCGCTTTCCACATAGTACATCAGTCCGTATACCGTGGCCTGCAGCAGGAAGGAGGGGGCATCCGTCTCGGACAGGCTCTTTTCCTCCCGCAGCATGGCGCCGCTCATGACCAGATTGAGCATGTGGCGCAGCCGCTCGTCCACCTGCACGTCCATTTCCTTTTCGTCCCGTACGGGGGCGCACAGCGCCGCCAGCGGCGTGAGCACCGTCAAAACAACGCACAGGGCAAAGCACAGCATTTTTTTCATCGTTCGTTCCTCCGTTCGTCGCCGCATTTTTTGTTACGGCAGTTTATGCATCCGTCCGAGAAGCGCCGTGAAGGTCTCCTCGTCCATTCCCTCTCCTGTCACGGCATAGCTTGCGCCGTCATAGGTAAAGCAGGCGGCGTAGCCGTTTGCGCCGCGGCTGAGCAGCGCGGGCGCGCGCAGCACCGTCACATCCTTCCGCAGCACCGTCACATAGCCCTCCGGCCGGATCAGGGGCGCGGCGGCCGCGGGGCGCACCGCGGACACCTGCAGCGCACCGCAGCGGTAGGAAACCAGCCGCGCGGTTCTGCCGTCGAAGGTGCCGTTGCGCGCCTGCCCTTCTCCGCTTTCTCCCTCCAGCACGGGCAGCGCGCCGCCGAAAGCGTCCCGCAGCACGCCGTAGTCGGAGGAATTGACCGCGATAAGCGGGGCGACCGTTTCCTCCCCCGTCACCTGAAAGGACGCGGCGTGATCGTCCTCCCGATCCAGCAGCACGGCCGCCAGCAGCACCGCGCCGCACAAAAGCGCCACCAGCACCGTCAGGCTGACCGTCCCCAGCGCCCGCGCCGTCAGACCCTGCGCCTTTTTCTTTCCGCCGCGCGCTTTATCGTCCATGACCGCTTTTTTTCTCCCTTCGTTTCCGCATTTCTTCCCCTGCTACGCCCGCCGCAAGCCCTGCCGCCAGACAGGCAGCCCCCACGCCGGGGAGCCGGTACAGCGGGCTGAGAAGCAGGGACAGCCCCATCTGGAAAAAGCACAGCGCCGGCGCGGCTCCCCGCCGCGCCGCGGCGTAGGGTACGGTCAGCGCCAGCAGCGGCGTGCCCGCATAGCCGTGCAGTGTGTACAGCACAAGCCCCGCGTCGCCCAGCCCGCCGTACAGCAGAGGAACGCACTGCCACAGCGCCGCGCCCGCGCACAGCGCCAGACAGACCCATCCATCCCCCGGCGTCTTTTTTCCCCTGCCGGATGCGCCCGCCGGCGCGCCGTATCTGCTCATTCGATCAGTCCTTTAAGGTCGCCCAGCAGCCTGTCCATTTCCGCCGTATCGCCATAGCGCGCGGCAGCCGCCCGGTAAAAACGGCCGGCCAGCGTCTTCTGCTCCGTCTCCGTCAGAAAGGGGCTGGCAAAAATGCCCGCCAGCACCCGTGCGCAGGGCGCGCCCCATGCGCGGCGCGCCGCCCCGGGCAGGCTGAACCCGAACAGACCGGGCTGGTTTTCCCGGGCGCCCTCTACAAACAGGCGCAGATACTCGCCGCACAATTCCGTCAGATACGCCGCCGTAAAGCCTGCCGGGTCGCGGGTCAGGGACAGGCATTTTGCCAGCTGCGGGTGATGAAAAACAGCCCGCGTCATGGCTTCCTGCGTTTTTTCGTCAAACCGTTCGGGGTGCTCCAGCGGCAGAAGCACGGCGCACTTGATCAGGGTCACGTCCCCCGGGCGTTCCTTCACCCGCCAGCGATCCCCCAGCATGAGCAGCGCGCGGTTCACGGCCAGATCGTCCGGCCGGAGAGCGTCCGCTCTGTCCAGACACCGTTTCTGCAGCGCGGGATCCTGCGTTTCGGCCGCCATGCGCAAAAGCGCGTCCGCATCGTCCGGCAAAACCGTCTCTTTCTTCCGAAACATGGTGCTCCCCCCTTTCCCCGTTTTTTTGATTATAACACATGTGTTGCGTTTTTGTAACACTTTTTGAAATATTTACAGTTCAGCCATAAAACCGCGGGGAAACGCACCCGTCCAAGCCTTGCGCCCCGCGCAAAAACAGGTATAATGAACAGGAATACCGTTGAGAGGATGCACCGTATGAAAATTTCCAAGCAGGACGCCCTGACCTGGTTTCGCTTTTTCGCCATGCTGCCCGAGGGCGAGGAATTGCAGACCCGCCAGCAGGAGATCGCGCTGTCCGTGTTTTATCAGATCGAACGCCGGGTGGAGGAAAACCGTCGGCACATGATGGCGGATATTCCCGGCCTGAGGTCACTGGGTGGCCGCACCCTGTACGTAGGGCCGGAGGAAAAGTTTCCCCGGGGCTGCAAAAGCTGCCTTTTCGGCACGGGACTGTCCGCCATTCGCAAAACCAACCGCTGCAACGTGCAGTGTCCCTTCTGCTACAATTACGGCGAACTGGACTGTCAGGAGCCCATTGGCGAGGGTCTGTGGGAAATCGGCGGCAGCAAATACGCCGTAGAGGACATTCCCCTGCTGCTGTCCATTCAGAAAAAGCCCACAGGGGTCGCCTACGTTTATCTGGAACCCTTTATGGAAATCGAAAAGTATGGCCCCGTCATCCGCATTTTCCGGGAGGCGGGGGTCTACCAGCACCTGTACACCAACGGCACCCTGTGCACGGAGGAAAACCTGCGGGCGCTGGGTGAAAGCGGGCTGGACGAGATCCGCTTCAATCTGGGTGCTTCCGGCTGCAGCCCGAAGGTGGTGGCCGCCATGGCCACGGCGAAGAAATACATCCCCGCCGTGGGGGTGGAAACCCCCATGACCCCCGCCTTTTCCGACTGGCTGGACAGGCATGCCGACGCGCTGCTGGCCACCGGGCTGGACTTTATCAACTGCGCCGAGCTGCACCTGAACCCGAACAACCTGCCCAACTACGAAGGAGAAAACCTGTACATGTCCCGGCAGGGGTACATTTCCCCCGTCTTCAGCCGGGATCTGACCCTGCGCCTGATGGCGCGGGCAGATCGGGAAAAGTGGCCTGTGGCGGTGCACGACTGCTCCAACCGCACCAAATTTGCCCGCGAGCTGAACCTGAAAGCCAAAGAGGGCGGCTGGTTCGGGCAAAACGGATACGGCTGCGAGTTCCCCACGCCGCCCTATGCTGCCTTCCTGCCCATTCTGGAGGATCCGTCCTTCACCTTTGTGGAGGAGGAACCCCTGCCCGACGGCTACCGCCCGGGGCAGATCGTCCTGTGACCGCCGCGCCGCCCGTTTCTTCCGCCCCGCCGCGCGATCAGCTCCGTTATTCCTCCCGCCCGCAGGGGCAGGCCATTCTCCGCGGCGCGCGTTTCTGCAAAAGCTGCGGTACGATCCCGCCCGCAGGGACAGAGCGTTCTCTTTCCCCACTTCGGCGGGGTTCTTTTTTGTTAATGCCGCCCGCAGGAGCAGGGCTTTCTCTCCTGCGCCGGTCAGGGGCATCGGCCTTCGGCGCATGGAAAAGCGCCGGTCGGAAGGCCGGCGCTTTTTGACTGTCTGTGCGCCCCAGGTCAGGCGGCGCGCCGCCCGAGCCCGTGCGCACGGGCTTTTCTCATTTTTCCACCGGCTCCAGCGCCAGCATCCGCACCTCCACGCGCCCGTCCGGAGCAAGGGTCATTTCGCCGCAGGGAATCCGCGTGCCCTCGCACAGGGCGGGAAGCGTATAGTAGGTGTAGATGGCGCGTATTTTTTCGCCGGACAGCCCGCACCGCCGGGTGCCGACCGTCACGCCGGCAGCATCATGCGCATCCGTAAACAGCCCGATCTTCATTGTGTTTTTTCTCCGTTCTCCTCCTCGTTCACCCGGCGGAGCAGTTCGTCAAAGGACATCTTGTCCATCATCCGGGGGCGCGCTTCCTCCCGGCGGCACACGGCGGCGTATTCGCACCGCTGGCAGGGGCCGTTTTCCTCCCCGTCGCTCAGCGGCGCGGCGTCAATGTCGCCCCGGCGCATGTTCTCGCACAGCTCCCGCGCCGTATCCCGGGCATGGAACAGCAGCCGGCGCATGTCCTCCAGTCCCGCCAGCGGTTTCCCCTTAGCGAAGGAGCCGTCGGCGGTGATCATTTTAGGCAGCGTCAGCGGGGGCTCCGCCCCGTCCATCAGCCGGATGATCCGGGCGTCCCGGAGGGTCACGCCCTTCAGATACATTTTTTCCGCCAGCTGCTCCTCGATCTCCCCCACGTCCTCCGGCTCCTCCAGCAGGGGGTCCTGTATTCTGTAATAATAGGCGCCGGCGGGCAGGGCGTCCGGCTCCGCGTCCAGCACACTGGCCAGATACAGCAGCAGCTGCAATTGCGCCCCGTAGAACACCTGCGCGGGGGACATCTCCCGGCTGCCCGACTTGTAATCCACCACCCGCAGGTACAGCCCCTCGTCCCCCTCATAACGGTCCACCCGGTCGATCACGCCCCGCAAAAGGACGGTCTGACCGTTCCGCAGCTTCATTTTCAGCGCAGGCAGCGACCCCTCATCGGGATAGCCGAAGCGCACCTCCCCCCCCTGCGGACGGAAGGCGGACTGCTGCGCCCCTTTGGTAAACGCCCACGCCACCCGGCGCAGCACCCGGCGGTATCTTTCTCCCGCCGCCCGCACCCGGGCGCTGTCCTGCGCCTTTTCTCCCAGCTGACGGTTCAGAATTTCCTGCGACGCCCGATCCATCCATGCGTCGCACTCCTTTTTCCCCACCTTCGGCCAGTTGGGGATGGACGGCAAAAGCCGGGTGAACCCCTCCAGCGCGCTGTGATAAAAGCTGCCCGCGTCCTGACTGGTCACCGTCCATGTCTTTTGCGGGGCGGGACGCAGCCCGTACTGCACAAAATGCCGGTAGGGACACACGGCGAAGGTTTCCAGCCGGGATACGCTCATCACCCGCTCCAGAAACAGCCGGTGGGTGGTTTCCCGGGAGAGCGGCGCCGCCGCGTCCCGGCGGACAAAGGCCGCCTCGGCCTGCCGCGCCAGCGCGGGCTCATAGCGGCACAGGTACCGCCACGCCTGCTCCCACACGCCCTCCGGCCTTTCGCCCGCCCGCGCCCGGCGCACCATTTCCTCCGCCGCCGTCGCCGGGGACAGGGGCATGCGCTCCTGCGTGCCCGTCTGCACGCCCCCTTCCTCCACCAGCAGGGGAAACTGCCGGCGCAGGGCGGTCAGATACAGGTGCGGCCGCCGGGCCTCCCCCGCCTGATTGGCCATGGCGCGGGTCACGTAAAGCGTTTCCTGCGCCATGCACAGCGCACGGTAAAAGTCCAGCCGCTTCAAGTCCTCTTTTCCGTCCGCGTCCAGCGCGATGTAGGCCTTCGCCGCCTGCTGCAGGCCGTCCCGTTCTTCGTCGGTCATCAGTCCTTCCCCGTCGGGCGACAGCGCGCCGTCCTGCGCGCCGCAGAGGAACACCACCCGCGTTTCCCCGCCGGGCAGCCCGCCCACCTGTCCGCAGGCGACGCAGGCGCCGTCGGGGGGCAGCGCGGACAGGCTCAGGGCGGACAAGCCCGCCTCCCACCACTGCACCATGCCGCCGGGGGATACGGGATCCCCTCCGAAAAGCGCGTCCATCTGCTCCATCAGGCGCATCAGCTGTCCCCACACCTGTCTTCCCTGCGCGGCCTGCGTGGGCAGCCCCCGCGCCAGCAGCTTTTCCTCCTGCGCCATCAGCCGCTGGTAGACCCCGGTCTCCTCCAGATAGGTCTGCATCCCCTCCAGCAATTGACGGTTGCTTTCCGCCTGACGCATCGCCTGACGCAGCCGCACCAGGGGCTCCGTCAGCGCCTGACGGGGCGCCTCCAGCGCCGCCCGTTCCTCCTCCGTTCCCCGGGTGAAGGGGGCAAGAAACATTTTGCCCCGGATTCCGTAGGCAGTCATGTAGTTTTCCAGCCGCCACGCCGCCCCGTCCTCCACGGGCGCGTAGCCCGAGCGAAGCACGTCCGCCATATCCTCAGGCTGAAACCCGCCCGCCGCCGCGTGCAGGGACGCCAGAAAAAAGCGCGCCGCGCCATGGGTCGCCGCCGGCATTTTGCGGGGCAGGAAGACGGGAATGCCGTAGTCGCGGAATACGCTTTCGCACACGCTCTGATATTCCTCCGGCGCGCACAGCGCCACCGTCATTTCCTCAAAGGGCACTCCGCCCCGGTGCAGCCGGAGGATTTCCCGCGCCACAAAGCGCATTTCAAAATAGGGGGTCGCCGCCGCGTGCAGCCGGATGTTTTCCACCGGCGCGGGGTAGGGTCTGCCCGCCAGAAAATGCCGCTGGGCATGCCCCAGCGCTCCGCCAGGCGCGCCCGCCCCCTCGTCAAGACGGGTAAAGCGCACCGGCACCCCCGTTTCCCTGCACAATTGCTGCAGCCGCTCCACGCTTTCCCACACCGGCGCGTAGGCTTCCACCTCCGGGTCGCAGCGGATCATCAGCGCCGCCTCGCCCCCGCCCCTGCACACGGCCAGCAGGGTGCGGCTCATCTGCCCGGTGAGCATGTCAAAGCCCGCCGCCAGCACCGTTTTGCCCCGGGCAAACCCGGCGGCGATCAGCCCCAGTTCGGCCTCCAGCACATCCTCGCCGTCCACAAACTGCCCCGCAATGCGTTTTTCATACGCGCCGTAGAGCAGCGCCAGATCGGTCAATTTGTCCCGGCGCGCCCCTTCCTCCTGCGCCTCCCCATAGGCTGCGGCAGTCTCCGGCGTGATCTGCGCCCGCTTCAGGTCGGCAATGAGCGCCGCCAGATGGGTCAAAAAACCGGGACGGCCGCCCGTGCCGCCGTAGTAGCGCAGCTGCTCCTTCACATCCGCAAACGCGCCGGCGGCAGCCATCCGCTTGCCCATCTCGTCGATGCGGGTCAGGGCGCCCGCAGCCCCCTGACCGCACCGTTCAAACACCCTTTCCGACAGGCGGGAGGGGGAAAGCACCTGCACGTCAAAGGAACCCTCCAGCGAAAGGGCGTTGAGCAGCATACGCTCCGTCTGCATGGTGGCCATTTCAGGCACCAGCACCATGACCTCCCGTCCGGCCGCCAGACAGGCCGCCGTTTCCCGAACCAGAGCGCCGTCCAGCGCCCGGGCGTCTCCCGTATAGATGTGCATGGTTTCCTCCCCGCGCAGGTTCTCTCAAGGCCGTGCGCCCCGCCGGTATCGTCCGCCGGAAAGCTGCTCCCCCGTGCAGGTACGCCCCGCAGCGCAGCTTCCGGCAAAAAACAAAAAACGTCGGAAAATGTTTTCGACGTTTTTCCCCGCCGCTCCTGCCCGCCGCGCCGGAAATTCGGTCTCCGCCGCGCCGGAGGGGAAAACCCCGGTCTGCGGGAAAACCCATTTTCTGCGTACGCCGGATGTCGAGGAGGTCAGGAGTCAAGGGGCAGAAGGCAGAGGCAAATGATACCGCAAGCGACGGCCTTGCACACCCGGCCGCACTGCAACGGCAGCGTTTCCCACTGCCGCGCCGTCCTTACAAAAAACACACGGCAGGGCGTTTTTCCCCGGAATCCCGCAGGCGCCTTTCCGGGTGGCGGGCATGCCGCCCAAAGCGGACGGCAGGACATACTTCGCCCCCGGAATCTGACGGCAGGGCGCACTTCTCCCCCGGAATCTGACGGTCGCCTTTCCGGGGAACCGACAGTGGAATGATCGATATGCCGGCAGCGCCGCCAAAAGCAGACGGCGGCAGGGACTCCCCCGCCGCCGGCAGACAACTTGTTTGTGTAAACAGGTAAAATTTTCCCGGGATATATGCCGCCGCCCAAACAGGCGGAAATACCCCTGGATGTGTGCCCGCCGCCGTCGGGCAGCGCGCCGGTGTTTTCATCCCGCCGCGCTTTACAGCTTGAACGCGCAGTCCACCGGCAGGGCGGCAATGACCGCCTGCGCCTTGGTGCGCAGCCCGTAGGCCGTATTGACCGCCTCCATGATGGCGTTGCGCTTTTCCAGATCGGTCAGGATCAGCAGGATCTCCTTTTCCTCCTGCATGGGCAGTCCCAGCTTGCCTTCCAGATTGAGGTTGTCCAAAAAGCGTCCCTTCACCACGGTGCCCCCCGTGGCGCCCGCCTTGCGGGCGGCGTGCATCACCTGGTCGGTATACCCCAGGTTCAGGGTAATCAGTATCAGCGCATGGCGCGTTTCCTGGCTCATAGCGTCTCCTCCCGTAACCAGCTCGGCTCCCGGCCGCTGGAGCATGACGGATAACAGGTTCTGTACCGCAGCGGGGGAAAGAAACATCATCATCCCCTTGCCCCGGCCCATGCGGGTCAGCGCGCCCCGCATTTCGTGCACCACTAACTGCGCCGCGCTCTCCGGCCCCATGCTGACGATCACGTCCTTGGCGCTGTCGTCCAGACCGATCAGATCCATAATCTCCGACGGGGCGGTGCCGTGCCCCGGACACTGCACGTGCAGGGACATGCCCTTGCCCGTCAGATTGTCCATGATCTGCGCCCCAAAGCCCCGCTGCACCAGCGTCAGCGCCAGACGGATCTTCTCCGGCGCGCCGTCTGCAAGCGTCGTCATGCCTCACGCCTCCTCCGCGTCGTAATACACCAGCCCGTCCAGCGCAGGGTCGATCTGCGTGACCGCCCGGCGGTGCCGCGCCCGATGGCGCACCTCTGACCACAGACCCATCAGCTGAATGGTGATCAGGGGGGTCATGGCCACCATCGCCACAATGCCGAAAGCATCCTGCATCACATTGCCCCCCAGCGCCCGGCAGGCGCCCATGGCGAAGGGCAGGATGAAGGTGGTGGTCATCGGGCCGGAAGCCACGCCGCCCGAGTCAAAGGCAATGCCCGTATACAGCCCGGGCACGAAAAAGCTGATGGCCAGCGACAGGGCATACCCGCCGATGAGGAACCAGTCGATGGGGATGCGCAGAACGATGCGCAGCATGCTCAGCCCCACCGAGATCGCCACGCCCACAGACAGCCCCCATGCGATGGCCCCCTGCCGGATGCGGCCGCTGGACACTTCCTCCACCTGCTTTTTCAGCACCGCCACCGCCGGCTCTGCCGCCACGGTGAAAAAACCGATGACCGCCCCGGCGGCAATGAGCGCGCCCGGGGAATGGGTCGCCAGCGAGGAGCCCAGCATCTGTCCCACCGGCATGAAGGCCACGTTGGCGCCGGTCAGAAACATGACCAGCCCGACGTATGTATACACAAAGCCCATGGAGATCTTGAGCACCTGATGCAGCCGGTAGCGGCGGTAGAGCGCCTGAAAAAGGATGAACACCCCGACCATGGGCAGGAACGCCGCCGTCACCTCCCGCACGTAGCGGGGCGCCGCCGATGCAAAGTACAAAAACGCGTCCCGGGTCGTATGCACGCTCAGCACGCTCACCGTACTCTCCGCCGCCTCGGGGCGGTAGAAAATGGACAGCAGCAGCACGGACAGGATGGGGCCGATGCTGCACAGGGCGATCAGACCAAAGCTGTTTTCCTCCGCATGGCTGTCGCCCCGCACGGAGGCCATGCCCGCGCCCAGCGCCATAATGAAGGGCACGGTGATGGGGCCGGTGGTCACGCCGCCCGAATCAAAGGCCAGGGGCAGAAAATCCCGGGGGGCGAAAATGGCCGCCACCCCCGTCAGCAGGTAAAACCCCATCAGCAGCCAGTTGAGCCGCAGCCCCTTGAGGGTGCGCAGCATGGCCACCACCAGAAACAGGCCGACCCCTGCCGCCACGCACAGGATGAGGGTCAGGTTGGGAATGCCGGGGATCTGCTCGGCCAGCACCGTCAGATCCGGCTCCGCGATGGTAATGAGCACCCCCAGCACAAAGCAGCACGCGAGGGACAGGGGCAGCCGGCGGCTTTTGTTCATCTGCACGCCGATGCCCGCGCCCAGCGGCTCCATGGATATGCCCGAGCCCAGGGTAAACAGGCTCATGCCCCCCACCAGCAAAAGACAGCCGAACAAAAACAGCACCATGAGCCCGGCGTCCATGGGGCAGACCGTCACAGACAACGCCAGCACGATGCCCGCAATGGGCAGCACGGAGTGAAGAGCCTCCGCCAGTTGCCTTTTCAGCAGCTTCACGCCTTCACCTCCATCTGGAATCTGTGCAATTTCCTTACACCTTTACTGTTTTCAATATAACATGAAAGAAACGCGCCTGTCAACGGAGGAAACCTGTGTTTTTTGTCACTTTCATGGCAAAAAAAAGACGGCCTTTTCATCCGCGCATTTTCCGCCGCAGGCGGCGCGCCGCAGGGAACGGCTCTGCCGTTTTCTTTCCCGATGTCCTGCGCCTCTGCGCCCCCCGCTCCGCCGTTCCTCATGGTCGCCTGTTTTCACCGGCGGCGTCCGCCCGCAGCGCAGCGGCGGTTTTCCCCAAATGGCCGAAAGACCTGCGCCCCAACCGTTCCGAACGGCGGGGCGCAGGTCTTTTACGGGGATCATTCAGCCGCCGACAACTCCTTCATCCGGCGGCGCAGTACATCGGGCGCGGCCACGCTGTAGCCGAAAAAGCCCAGCGCCTGCCCCAGCCCGTAATACACACCGTGGTTATAGGCGATCAGCTTCGCCCGTTCAAAGCGGATCTTTCCCTTTTCATCCAGCAGGTCGTCGCGCACGCCCATGGCCGTAATCTCCCCGACGAACAGGTGATGGCTGCCCAGCTCGGTCACGCTCCGCACCCTGCACCCCAGATAAAGGGGACTCCGGGCGATGGCGGGCGCCCATTTCAGCCCCCGGACGGGCACGGTGGTCAGCCCGCAGGCGGCCAGCTTATCCCCGTCCCTGCCCGACCGTACGCCGCAGTAATCCGTCGCCCGCAAAAGCGCCTCGCCGCACAAATTGACCACAAACTCGCCGCTCTCCCGGATGATGTGGTACGACCACCGCTCCGGCCGCACGGAGACGGACACCATGGGCGGCTCGGAATTGACCGTTCCCGCCCATGCCGCCGTCATGGCATTTGGACGGACGCCCTCCGCCGCGCAGGAGATCAGCACCGCCGGCACAGGTGCCAGCAGCGTTCCCGGTTTCATATCCACAAACGCCATTTTTTCCTCCTCATTCCGCCGCGGCGCGTCCGGCCAGCATGCCGGAGCACCAGGCAAACATCAGGTTGAATCCGCCGCATTCTCCGTCCACGTTCAGCATTTCCCCGGTGACAAACAGACCGGGCACCCGCCGGGACGCCATGGTCTTCGGGTCAAACGACCGGGTATCCAGTCCGCCGTGGGCGGCCTGCGCTCCCTCCATCCCCCGGGTGCCCGTCACCCGCAGGCGGAAGTCCGTCAAAAGCCGCGCCAGCCCGGGCAGGTCGGCCTTTTCCCTTTCCGCCACGCGGATCAGGGCGGGCGGCAAAAGCCCCGTCAGAAGCGGCGCCCCTTCCATGGTATGCGCCCGGCCGCGCAGATATGCCAGCGCCGCGGCGCAGCCGCCGCCCGGTTTTTCCGGCGAAAGGGTGTGAAAATGCGTCCGCTCCCGCAGCGCCATCAGGGGCGAAAAATCAATGTGCAGCGTCTGCCCCGTCTCCGCCGCCCGCGCCAGCTGCATGGCGCACACGCCGCTGACCCCCGTATCGGTAAACAGAATCTCGCCGCCCGCCGCCTCGATGGGCTTTTCATCCCGTGAAAGGGTCAACACCGCCGGGCAGCGCAGCCCCTTGAGCCCCTGCAGACCGCGCATGTCGCAGTTCAGGGGCGCCAGCGCCGGACGGGGCGCAATGAGCCGGTGTCCCAGCGCCGTCATCAGTCCGTAGGCGTCTCCGCCCAGCTTACCGCCCGCCGGCGACCCGGCGGCGCAGACGGCCCGTTCCGCCTCCACATCGCCCTGCGCCGTACGCAGCAGAAAACCGTCCGCCCGGGACACCACCTGCGTCACGCCGCAATCCGTCACGACCCTGACCCCCAGTACGCCGCACCGCTGCCGCAGCGCATCCAGCACTGCGGAGGCCTGCCCGCAGGCCGGGTACAGCCGGCCGTCCTCCTCGGGACGATCAGCCAGACGCAGCCCCGTCCGCTCCAGAAACGCCCGGATCGCCGCCCGATCCGCCGCCTCAAGCGCCGCCTCGGCAAACGCCGGGTCGCCAAAGTAGACCGCCGGCCCCAGGTTCATCAGATTGCACCGTCCGTTGCCGCTGGCCAGAATTTTCCGCCCCACCCGGGGCGCCTTTTCCAGCACCGTGACCTGCGCGCCCGCCTCGGCTGCCGCAATGGCCGCCGCCAGCCCGGATGCGCCGCCGCCGATGACGGCCGCCGTTCTCTTTTTATTGCCCACGTTTTTCTCCTTCGTCCGCCCGTCCTGCCGCCCAGCAGGAAAGCAAAAAAGCGCACCGTCTGCCGGGCCGCGCCTCATGCCGACGCAGGGCAAGGGCGTACATTTCGCCCAGCGCCCGCCGCAGGGTCTGCGCCCCTTCGCCCGACCAGCACGCCCGCAAAATCCGCCGCGCTGCGGGCAGGCTGTCCGTTCCGCTCCGGCAAAGCAGCAGGTACAGCCCCGAAAAATCCTCCGGCGCGCCGGAAAGCCGCGGCGGAGGCGTATCGGGCGTCAGGCGTCGCCAGCCGTCCTCGCTCAGGTTGATTTTCCACAGGGCTCCGTCCGGCGCCACGGTATACCCGGCCGCCGTCAGCGTCGCCGCCATATCCGCCGCGCCCTCGGGCTGCCGGGCGGGGTAGTCCGTCACCCACAGCCCCGCCGGATCCCGATCCAGCCGCAGAAAGCACCCCGTCCGGGGCAGGGGCGGGCGCAGGGGGCCGTCAGGCGTCCTGCGCATAAAACCGCACCGTCAGATCGTGGGTGGCGACAAAGCGTCCCTGCATATCCAGCTGATATTTCAGCCGCACCTCGCCCTCGCCCTTTTCCACCCGCCACTGCACCCGGGTGGAAAACACGCCCATGTTCAGGGAGCCGAAGGAGGTCGCATAGCACCCGTCGAACCGCTGTCCCCTGCCGAAAACCAGCGTCGCGCCGTAATCGCCCGTGCGGTTCATGGTCACCTGTCCCGGGGACAGGGTAAGGGTCACGGGCTGGGGCTCATCGCTGTCGCCGTCGGTCTCCTCGTAGCGGAGCACATAGCCCTTTTCCTGTTTTTCCAGCGTTCCCGTGGTCATCAGCCGGATCTCCTCCGGCTTGCCGCCGCCCTCCGGGCAGCTTTTGCCGATCATGGTCACAAGCACCGTCTTCATCTGCTCGCTCATTGCCCGCTCTCCGCCTTTTCTCCTTCTCCCAGCAGCGCCGCCATTTCCTCCAGCGACCCTGCAAAATGAATGCCCGCCTGCCGTGTCCGGTCGGACAGCCCCATGTCCACCATTTTCTGCAGCTGCCGCCGCAGATCCTGATAATACCCGTTCAGATCATAGAGCACAACGGGCGCTTTCAGGCGACCCATGGCGGAGGCGCACATCACCTCGGCAATCTCCTCCAGCGTGCCCGTCCCGCCGGGGAAGGCGATGAACGCCTCGCCCAGTTCGATCATTCTGGTACGCCGCTCGGCCATGGTTTCCGCCACGATGAGCCGGGTCAGCTCCTCGCAGTGCACCCCTTCCTCCACAAAAAAGCGGGTCTCCACCCCGATGACCGGCGCACCGGCCGCCAGCGCGCTGTGCGCCAGCTGCCCCATCAGCCCCGTTCTGGAGCCTCCGTACACCAGCGTGTGCCCCATCTGACCAATCCACCGTCCCAGTTCCCGGACGGCCTGTCCCAGCGACGGGTCGCTGCCCTCGCTCGCTCCCAGATACACCGTGATCCGCATGGACTTTTCCTCCGTTGCTTTTTTCCTTCAGGCGTGCTTCCGCCGCCCGGTCTTTGCCGCTTCGGCACGGTGCTTCCCGCCGCGCCGTTTTTTCCGCCTCTACAGCGCCTTGCGGTAAAAGCACACGTCCAGCCGCCGGCCGAATTTTTCCGCCACGTCGTGAAGCGTGCCCTCCAGCACGAACCCCTGCTTTTCGTGGAACGCCATGGAGCGTTTGTTATTGCCCGTGATGATGGACACCACGCTCCGCAGCCCCATGTTCCGCGCCAGCGGCTCCAGCGCCGCCCACAGCGCGCCGCCCACGTGCCGGTGGGTGTCCCCCTCCCGCACGTAAATGGACAGATCCGCCGTCACCCGGTACCCTGCCCGCTCGTTAAAGGGGCTCAGATAGGCAAAGCCCACCACCTGCGCCCCCTCCCGCGCCACGAAAAACGGGTATTTTTCCGTGACCGAGCGAACCCTTTGCCCGTACTGCGCCGCCGTCAGCGCTTCCTCCTCCAGCGACACGTCCGTATGCAGCACATAATGGTTGTATATCTCCGCGCAGGCCTGAATATCGCCCGCCGTGATCGGTTCAATGTTCATTTTCCCGCCTCTTTTTTCTCTGTTTTTATCCCTGCCGCAGCCGTCCGCCGGAAACCGTCCGAACGCCGCCTGCGTCCGGCGATATCATAGCATACATTCCCTTCAGGCGCAATGCGCGCAGCGCCGTCCCTGAACGCCCCGGACGCGTTACGCCAGACGCTTCCTGCAGCAGACATATCCGCCGATCCGCGTCATGCCCAGCCGCCGCACCGCTTCCTCCTCCGCCGCGTCGCAGAAGAACGTCACGTATTTTCCGCCCTGCCGCTTCACCTCGTACAGCACGGCCGAAACCAGTGCGGAAAACGTCTGACGCCGCGCTCCGCCGTTTTTCACATCCACACCGAAAATTTCGTACCACCCCTCGCCCGCCTTCGCAGCGCAGGCGCACCCGACGGGTTCCTCCCCCGCCAGACAGACAAACAGCAGCCACCGCGCCCTGTCCGCCCAGATCCGCTCGGACGTCCAGTACATATCACCGGCCGCGCCGTCGTGGAGCGCCCGGAAGCGCTCAAAGCCCTCCGCGGTCGTCACCAGCGCCACATCTGCCCCCGGTGCGCCGGGGGCAAGGTTCGCCAGAAAGGCGGTGTGGTTGACGCTTTCCTCGATTCGTTCAAACCCGCGCGCCGCCAAAAACGCCAGCGCTTTCACGTTTTCCGCAGGAAAGCCAAGGTAAAGGTCGTAGCCCGGAAAATGGGTCTGCGCAAACAGGCAGAATTCTTCCAGCGCCCGTTGGGTGTGTTCGGCGATGCTGAAGCTGACCGTGGACAGGTAACGGTCGTCCGGCAGCGCCTCATAATGAATCCACCCCGCCACCGTGCCTGCGCATTCAAAAAGGAGAATGCCCTCCGTATCCGTTGAAAACGCCGCGCGGGCGCGCCGCAGAAAATCCGCCTTCGTTTTGATGCCGTCATAATACGCAGGATACCCCGACGCGGAAGCGTCGAGACTGAGGGCGTACGCAAAATCCGCGTACCGTTCAAAATCCTCTCTCGTGCAGGTTCTGAGCATGGCTTTTTCTCCGTTTTCCCCAAAGCCGCCGCGCCCGTTTCAGGGCGGCCTCGGCAGCACGTTCCGTTTCCGCCGCCGAAAAAACGGCGGACGAGCGCCCGGGCGCGATACCGTCCGGCGCGCCTGATCTCACCGTTATCATAGCGCGATCCCCCTGCGCCGTCAACTTTTTCCCGTCCCGCCCCTCTGCCGACAAAAAAAGACGGTCGGACGGCCGTCTTTTTTGTGTCAAAATGCTGCGTTCTAAACGCGTCCATGCGGCATGAAGGGGCTCACCCCGCACGGCGCTGCCCGTGTTTTTTCGTGTACGGCTCGCCCATTGAGCGCGCCGGGCTCCGTCCCGGCTTTTGCCGCAGGGGAAATGCAAGCGCTTCCCGTCCCGGCTGCCCCGCTGTAAAAAGGCGGCAGGGCTGCCGGGGAGCCCCGTTACTTTTTCACGTCCATGGTCACGGCGCATTGCAGCGTTCCCGGCTGCAGCCCGCTTCGGACGGCGCCGAGATAATCCTTCCCCAGCAGGTCATAGAAGCTGCCGCTGACGTTCAGCTCGGGCAGCCGTCCGACCAGTTCGCCGTTTTCCATCAGGTACGCCATCTGCACGGGGGTGGCGAAATGACCGTCGGGCGTGGTATCGCCGCCGGAGGCCAGCACCACGTACACCGCCCTGCCGGGCACCAGTGCGCCAAGGCTCGGCGCGGTGGGGTCGGTATAGAAGCTGTTGAAGCCCAGCGAAGGCACCCCGTCGTATTCGGCCGCCGCCGTGCCCAGGTTTTGCAAATGGAACTGCGCCGCGGATTTTCTGGTGGTCAGCAGCCCGGTCAGCGTGCCTTTTTCGATGAGCGCAGGCCGCAGGTCGGGTGCCACGCACCCTTCCGTGTCAAAGAAGCAGACGCCGGGGTTGGTCTCCGGGTTCATGTCGTTGCGCAGGGAAAGCCTGTCCGAAAACGCCTTCTGCCCCAGCCTGCCGCTGAGCAGCGACGCGCCCGACACGTATACTTCGGCGACAAAATGCTGCAGGAACGTGCCGAACAGATCCGACGCGTTCATCACCACGGGATACCGGTCGGGCGTAATGTCGGCGGGGGTATAAAACGCGTCGTATTCCTTTCTGAACTGTTTCAGCAGCCCCTCCTCGTCAAAGGAGGCGCCGTCGTAGACAAGGACGGTGTCAAACAGGCTGCCCGCCCCCCGGTTCTGCGCCAGCAGCTCAAGCTGGATCCTGCGCCCGGCGCTGACCAGACGGCGACCCAGCGAATTGCGGTACGACGCCTTTTTGTCGATCAGGCTGATCTTGTTGGAAAAGGCGAACCGGGGGCACGCTTCGCCCAGACGGTCCAGAAAGCGCTGCATGGCGGGCATGAACGCGGACACGGTGAAGATCTCCTCCTCGTGCACTTCTTCCCGCTCCAGCGCCCCCTCCAGCCCGCAGGGGTAGGGGATGCCCAACTTCAACGCCTCCGCGGCCTTTTTCTCCAGCGCCGCCTCGTCGGGCGTACCCAGACAGCCCGCCACGCCGATGCAGCCGTTTTCATACACCCGGACGGTGCCGGTGGTCTCTTCCTGCTCCCGGAAGCTGTCGATCCTGCCGCCGGTCACATTCAGGGTGACGGAACGGCAGGTATTCGTCAGAAATTCTTTTTCCATGACTTTTTCACCTCACTGCACATTCATGGACGATACGCGGACGTAGGGGCCGCCGAAGCCCACGGGCAGGTTCATCTGCTCCATCTTGCCGCAGCCGCCGGTAACAAAGGACAAAAGCTGCACGTCGCGGGTCAGCCCGTCGATCAGCCCCAGGGTCTCAAACACGGAGCCGGTCAGCACGCTGATCTGCACCGGCCGCCCCAGCTTGCCGTCCACGATCTCATAGGCCAGACTGGGCGCGATGGTAAAGGTGCTCATCCCGCTGCCGTGACGGATGGTCTTGATGAAGTATCCCTTCCTGATGGGCGCGATCAGCTGATCAAAGTCCAGATCGCCCCCTTCAATGTAGGTGGTGGTCATGCGGACGATGGGCTCAAAGGTGCAGTCCACCGCCCGGGCGTTGCCCGTCGTCGCCTCATCCAGCGCAGCGGCGGTCTGGGCGCTGTGCAGCCGACCCGTCAGCACGCCGTTTTTGATGAGGTAGTTTTTACGCGCCTTCGTCCCTTCGTCGTCATAGGGCACGTAGCCGCTGCCGGGCACGCCGCCCCACTCGGCGATGGACAGAATGGGCGACCCCACGGTTTTGCCCAGCTGCCATTCGTCCCGCATGGTCTCATCCGACAGCATGAAGTCCGATTCGGACTTATGGCCGAAGGACTCGTGGGCGAACACGCCCGCCGCCTCCGGCGACAGCACCACGGGGTATTTCCCCGGCGTGACGGGCACGGATTGCCGCATGAACGCCGCCTGCTCCGCCATGGCCGCGCGGATCTCCTCCGTCAGCCCCTTCAGCTCGTCAAAGCGGGTCGCGCCCTTCTGCCAGTGGCCGGAGAACTTCTTTTCCCCCTCCGTCATGCTGCAGGAGAAGGACACGCCGCAGGTCTGATAGTCGTAGGTGATGTCCGCGCCCAGACTGGACTTAAAATGAAACACGCTGCTGCGGTCAAGGTAGGCGCCCCGGGGCATGGTCACGCAGGCGTCCTCGGTCAGAAGGGGCAGGTACGCCTGAAGCAGCGCCTGCTTCTCTCCCGCCGGAATATCCCGAACGGAGCAGTCCGTAAAGCGCATCACCCTGTCCCGATTGCGCTCAAGACGGCGGACGACGGGGTCGTCTGCAATCTGTGCGTTCGGCGTGGCGGCGGCATACAGACCGTCCAGCGTATTCTGCAGGTGCGCCAGATCGGTCACGGATGCGTAATACCACATCCTGCCGTCATAGACCCGCAGAAAGGCGCGGCGCTCCTCCCGGGTCTTCATTTCCTCCAGCACGCCCGCCTGATAGGAAATCGTCGTGCGGCAGCGGTCTTCCGTCCGCACGTCCGCGTAAAAATCTTTTTTAAATGCGATCATGCACATGGTTCCTCCTCTGCGCCCTCCCGGCGCACCTGCATGATAGCACAATTTCCAGCGCAGCGCAAGGTAAAAACACGCTTTTGGGGCGAACCGCTGCGGCGCACCCTGTCATTTCGCTCGGCGCAGCGCGGCCGCCGCTTATTTTTCGCATTCTGTCCGCCGCGGCGGGAACGGTTCACCGCCTCCGCCGTTGGAACCCGGTGCGCTTCAGAACGGCGGACACAGCGTACCGTTCCGGCACCCTGCCGGAGCAGGCTCCTGATGCGCCGCACCGTCCCCGCCCTTACCGTCCCCGCTTCTGCACGTCCGCATCGATGCGCTGCTTCCAGTCGGCGCCGAGGGTCCCGGACGCGCGGACGCTGCCCACCGCATCGCTGATGACCGCATAGTTGAGCGCCGTGCCCGCCGCGTCGCACTTGTAATTCACCGCCCGGTCGGCGCTGATGCCAAAGCGCGCCGCCTCCTGCGCCGCGTCGATGTTCGCCCCCAGAAACAGAAACTCCCAGCCGTATTTTTCCTTCTGATGGGCGATCATGCGGCGCACCGTCTCGTAGTCAAAGCGCCGGCTGGCGTTTTCACAGCCGTCGGTGGTGATGACGAACATCGTCTTTTCCGGCACGTCCCCGGGACGGGCGTACCTGTGGATGTTCCCAATGTGGCGGATGGCGCCGCCCACCGCGTCCAGCAGCGCCGTGCTGCCCCGGGTAAAGTATTCCCGCTCCGTCATGGGCGGCACCTTTGCCAGCGGCAGCCGGTCGTGAACGACGGTGCTCTCGTTGTCAAAAAGCACGGTGGAAACCAGCGCCCCGCCTGCTTCCTTCTTCTGCTTTGCGATCATGGCGTTGAAGCCGCCGATGGTGTCCCGCTCCAGCCCGGCCATGGAGCCGCTGCGATCCAGAATGAAAACCAGTTCCGTCATGATGAAAACCCTCCTTCGTTAAATGACGTGCCGAGTATAGCACACCGGAAGGAGGGTCAGGTCGCCTGTCAGGCGACAATCATCCGCTTTTCATTTTTCAGCCTGTCTGAAAGCCGGAAAGGCAGCGCGGGCGGCGCAGGCGACGAATCGCGCCTTCCCTTGACGGCGCCCGCCTGTTGTTCTCACGCCCCCAGCAGATGCTGGTCAAAGGCGAACAGCGCCTCGTTGATCTCAAAAATGTCGTACTTACCCCGTCCGATGAAATACTCGACAATAACGTCGAACCTGCTGCTGTCACTGAGCGCGTAGCCCGCGCGGGCGATCAGGTCGCGGGTCTCCTCCAGGTTCAGCTCCAGCGCCACGGCAAAGGCCAGCGCCGTAGGCTTGGAGGGACGGTAGTCCGGGTTGCTGCGGATCTTGGAAAACAGCTTTCGATCCACATTCGCCTTTTTGTAGATTTCCGCATCCTTCCTGCCGCTGCGGTCGATCAGCTTCAGCAGCGTTTCCGAAAAGCCCGCGTCCAGATGGTTCAGCATTTCGTCCAGCCCCCAGTCCGCTGCGGGCGCGCCTGAAACCGTCTCTGCGGCGCACATCTCCGTCTGCGGCGGCTGAAGGTGCATGCGGCGGCGCCGCTCCCGCATTTCATCGGCGCGGGCTTCCGCATCCCGGTCGTCGATGTACTGGGCAATGTCCGCAAACAGCTTTCCGCTGATCTGATAAGCGGCGCGGTCGAAAACGACCAGATAGACCGTCATGTCCTGCGCCATCAGAAACGCGCCGATGGCATCCACCGCCACCCGGAGCGCCTGATCCCTGGGATAACCGTAGGCGCCCGAGGAGATGAGCGGAAAGGCCACCGTCTCGCAGCCGTGCGCTTTCGCCAGCGCAAGGCTCTCCCGGTAGCAGGACGCCAGCTGCTCCCGCTCGCCCCTGCCGCCCCCGCGCCACACCGGCCCCACCGTGTGAATGACGTACCGGCAGGGCAGACGGTACGCATCGGTCAGTTTGGCTTCGCCTGCCCTGCAGCCGCCCAGCGCACGGCAGGCCGCCAGCAGCTCCGGCCCCGCCGCCCGATGGATGCAGCCGTCCACGCCGCCTCCGCCCAGCAGCGTCTCATTGGCCGCGTTGACAATGGCGTCCACGTTCATTTTGGTTATATCGTTGCGAACGATCAAAAGCGGCATGTCCGTCCCCTCCGTTTTGAATGTTTTCATAGCGGCTCTTCGCCTTCTGCAGCTCCCGCCTTCTGCCGTTTGAGGAAAAAAACGTCTGAAACCGGGAGGACAGAAACCCGTTTCGGATTTCAAGCATGGAAAAGGGCGCGCCGGCTTCATCGACAAAGGAACCGTCCGTCGTTGGATCCAGCATCACCCATTTGTTCAGCCCCTCGTCGAAAATTTCGCAGACCACGTGCGAATCAAAATCAAACGGGGAAAACGGATCGATAAACACCCTTCGGGCATAAATGCCGAGGGCAAGGCAGCACTCCGCCAGAATTTTGGATTTGTTCAGGCAGTTGATGCCCCGCTCCCCGTTCTCAAAGCTGTAGGAAAGCAGCGCCCGCGCGTTGCACGCCACGTGATTGTCAAAAAAGGAACTGTGCGCCAGCCGGGGCGCCAGATAGTGGAGCAGCCGCCCTGCCTTTTCAAAGGAGGCGCCGCCCTTCGCCACGCCCTCCAGCCCATAGCGGGCTTTCAGCTCCGCCCATTCCGGCGCGTCAAAATCGTATGTGAAACAGGCGTCCTCTTCCTCCGAAAAATCCGGATAGTTGTTCAGGATTCCAGATACAGGTTTTGCATTTGTTCCTGATACAAATTCATGCCTTTTCCCCCTCTGCCCGTTTTATTATACTACCACATAACGTTTCTGCGCTCAAGTACCGTCGGCTCCTTCGCTCCCCTATCCCGCAGACACGGGCGTTCCCGCCTTCAAAGCATTGCGGCAGGGCGTTTTCTATGTTACTATATCGTCAAGTCCGCCGGCTGATCCGGCTGTGCAAAGGAGAAGGGTTCATGACGCACACGCAGCATGTCAACCGCCTCATTCGGAGGAACCTGCCGCATTTCTGGCTCTGTTTCGCCGCGTCGTTCGCAGTGTCCGCCGCAGTGCGCATGCTATCGCTCCTGCCGGCGCTCCTGATGAAGCGCATCATCGACGTGTATATTCCCGCGTCCGACGGCGCCGCGGTCATCCGAAACATCGTTCTGCTGGTCACGGTTGCGCTGGTCAGCAGCGCGCTCACGGCATGGTACCGGAAAACGACCATCGTCACCGGGCGGCGCATGGGACATCTGCTCTTTGCCAGATGCTTTGAAAAAATCCTCTATCAGCCGATGCGGTTCTACGATGAGAACAATTCGGCGGAGATCGCCTCCTACTGCCGCACGGAGGCCATGGAATACGTGCTGCTCTGGATCGCGGATCTTCCGCAGCTGCTGTCCAACCTGTGCGTCGGCCTGACGGTTTTCGCATCGCTGGTTCAGATGAACGCCGCGGTCGGCGCGATACAGCTTCTCTACATCCCCCTGCTGCTGATCCCCAGCAGGCTTTTAGCAAACAAAACGCAGGGCTACGGCGCGCGCATCACGGCCAACCGTGCCAGAACAAGCCAGATTCTCAGCGACACCTTCCGCGGCATCCGCTTTGTCAAGACCATGCTGATCGAGCCGTTTCAGCTGAAAAAGCTCAATCAGGTCAACGACGACACCCTTTCCGTCTGGAGCCGGATGGTCGCGCTGGAAAACGCGCAGGGCATCTGGATGACCACGCTGGTGGATTCGCTCTTTACGGGCGTCACGTTCGGCCTGGGCGCGCTGTACGTGCTCCGCGGACAGCTTTCCACCGGCTCGCTGGTCGTCATTCTGGGCTTCCTGCCGCAGCTTTTCGACATCATCAAAAGCGTTTCCAAAACCAATTTCAGCTATAAAAAGATGCTGGGCTCCTATGGGAAGCTGTTTGAAATGATCTCTATGGCGGATGAAAGAGACGCGCCGTGCGAAAACAGACCGTTCGTCTTTCAGCGCGCGGTGCGCTACGACCATGTGGCCTTCCGCTACAGCGAAGCCCGCGGAAACGTGTTCTCCGATCTGTCCTTTGAGATCCGGCGCGGCGAATGGGTGGGCGTCGTGGGTGAAAGCGGCGCAGGCAAGAGCACCATGGCCGATTTGCTGCAAAAATTCTACACGCCCGGCAGCGGTCATATCTTCATCGACGATACGGACGTTGGCGCCATCGACCTCTGCGCGCTGCGCAGAAACGTCATCAGCGTCGCGCAGGACACGTTCCTCTTTCCCGGCACGCTGCGTGAAAACCTGCTGCTGGCCGACCCCCACGCCGGCGACGAAGCGCTGACGGACGTTCTCGCCCGGGTTCAGCTCGCCGATCTGCTGCAAAAACTGCCCCACGGGCTGGACGAGGAGATCGGCGAAAACGGGGTGCAGCTCTCCGGCGGTCAGCGCCAGCGGCTGGCGCTGGCACAGGCGCTGCTCCACGGCTGCCAGATCCTGATTCTGGACGAGGTAACGTCAAACCTGGATGAAAAAACGGAGCAGGAGATCGCCTGCATGCTGAAGGCGCTTCAGGAAAAGGAGCGCCTGACCATCCTCTGCATTTCCCACCGGCCGCACATTCTGACCTATGCCGACCGCGTCATGACCCTCAAGGGGGGCAGGGCGCAATGGCAGACGCCGTCCGCCTGAAACCGTCCGCACGACACATTCCCGGAGGCGGTGTGAAGCTGCACGCACGGTTCTCCATATAAAAAACACCTGCCTGCACGGAAAGCATTCCTCCAATTGATGGTTACCCTATCGGCGTAAAACCCCCGCGCGCACGGAAAGCACCCGGCATGCCGCTGCGCAGGCAGTGCTCCATCAGCTCCCATGCGGCACGGAAAGCATCGCAGAAGGGCGCACGGTATCCCATGCAAAAAAGCCCCCGCACCCGCCCGAAGACCGGTGCGAAGGGGCTTTTTTTGTTTTGCTGCGGACGCCCGGACACGGCGGAAAAACGTTCTGAATCCCTTTCCCCCAGCGCGCCGCCTGATGCGTTTTTTCCACGGTCGGGCAGCCCTTTCCCTGACCGTCCAGCCATGCTCCGGCCTTTTTGCCGGCGCATTGCCGCCCGTCATTCCGCCATGTCATCGTACGCTTTCCTTCACAAGCCGGTCTCTGTCCCCTCCCCTTGATTTTTCGGAAGGGTTCTCATGAGGATCAGGTTATAGGCGACCGTGAGCAAGATCAGCACCGCGATATGGAGCAGCTGCCTTTCCATGGTAAGTCCCGCGTCATTTGCAAACGTGCCCAGCGTGTTGATGGCGGCGTGGACGAGAACGCAGGGGAGCAGACTCCCGCCGCGGTCAAAAATGGTGACCAGCAGGAAGCCCACCGCGACGGCAAAGACGATCTGGCACAGGTTGTTCACAAGCTCCATCCCGCTGCCGTTGAGCAGGTTGATGATATGCCCGATGCCGAAGGTCACGCTTGAGATCACAACAGCCGATCTGACATTTTCCCTTGCAAGGGCGACAAACAGAAGCCCCCGGAAGATCACTTCCTCCAAAAACCCGACGCAGAGCATGCACACGATGCGGCAGGCCGTTTCTACCGGCGTGTAATGGACTGCCACGCCGTTCCACAGGTTGCCGGTCGCCAGCACCACAAGCGGCACATAGTAAAGGAACCGCCATGCGGGAACGGTCGATTTGCACAGCCCATACCGTTTCTGCAGGTGATTTTTTCGGAGAAAGGCAAACAGAACCACGGTCTGCAAAACACAGAAAACCGCGCTTGCAGCGTATTCGACGCCCATCATTTTATTCAGCGGGTTCGCCAGCGATTGCAGCACGCAGTACACCGCAATCCATACGACCGCAAAGGCCGTCTCGTTTTTTTCATACAGCTTTTTCATGCCGTTTCCTCCTGTGCTGCCGATTTAGGCGCCGAACGTCACCTGCTCCGCGTTTTCTTTTCATTCATCTGTTGCTGATCTGCCGGAACAGCGTTCTTTCCCCCACCAATCCGGCATCAGTTTCCTGAGGGTCACGGTTTTCCTGCTTTCATAATCCACCATGATCTCTGTATTTTCGTTTTCCCCGTTCAACTGATGCAGAAATTCACGGCACGCGCCGCAGGGCATCCCGCTCCCGCCGCCAGACGGCGCCCTGTCCCGAAAGGCGATCAGCCTTTTGATTCGCGTCTGACCGCTGCCTGCATACATGTTCAGCGCGGCGACCCGTTCCGCACATAAATTCATGACGCCGCTGCACGCCTCAATGCAAAACCCCGTATAGCTCGTTCCATCCCCGCTTTCCAAGGCGCATACCACATGATGCGCCTGAATAAAAGGGCTTACATCCTCCGGGTGATATTCTTTTTTTGCCCGCTCATAGAGCTTTTCCCATATATCCATATCGCCCTCCTGCGTTCATGGCGGCCTGCCGCAAGGAGAAGCAGTACGCCAAAGGCGCTTTACCTTTTGACGACCTGGGAAAGCGTCACGGCCTCGCAGCCCCTGCTTTCATAGTAGGCCAGCATCTCCGGCAGCTTTTTTGGATCGTAGCTGGTAATGCAGTCCGACAGCACGTGCACGGTATAGCCGCTTCTCGCCATGTTGAAGCAGGTGGACTTGATGCAGGCCGTAGCATCCGCACCGGCAATATAGCATTCCGTCACGCCTTTTTCCCTGATAAAAGCCGTAAACGCCTCGCTGGTCAGCGCATTGCTTTTTGTCTTTGTAAAAACATGGTCGGATACGACTTTCATTTCCGGCACCAGCTCCGCGCCACGGGTGCCGGGCTTGAAGGTTCTTGTGCCCGCAGACAGGTTGTTGTGCCGGATATAAACGACCCACCGCTCCGTTTGAACCGCCCAGTCAATGGCCGCATTGACGTTTTCCATGATCTCCCGGACGTTTTTCGTGATGTCATTTTGCAGGTCGATCACGACCAGCGCGCTGTTTTTCATTCCGTATTCCTCCACGCCCTTCAGACTTGCCGCGCGCCCTTCTGCTTCCGGCCCGGAAAGCGCCGACCCTTACACCTGCACGCCGGCAAGGGATAGAAACTTTTTATCCGACTGTATCGCATGGGTCACAAATTTCCCATCGCAAAACAGCGCGTAGGTCGTCACCGGGGCAGGCGCGTTCTGCGCGGTTTCCCTGTCGGTGATATGGATGGTTTTCAGAGGGATGCCGTGCTCCCGGGCGGCCTCGCACACCCTTGGCACCCAATAGCAGGTAAACGGGCACTGATCGGTGTAGTAAAGGACGAAGCCCGTCTCGCTGATCGCCGGATGCCGGGCGCATTCTCTGAATTTCGGCGGCTCCGCGTTCGGCACAAGGGGCAAATACATCAGGCTGATCCCGCAGTCGGACACATCCGAGACCCGAAAACCCTTATGAGTCAAAAACTTCGGTTCGGCAAGAAATTCCCGTTTTTTCCCTTCGGCGCAGAGAATGCAGAGCCCCTGCCTGCCCTGCGCCTTGGCGTCCCGGACGCACGCATTCAAAAGGTCATTGGCGTACCCATGCCCTTTCATGGCGCCGGCGATCCACAGGCAGTCGATGTAGAGATAGCCCTCCGCCTCGATGGGAACCCATGCGTTTTCTGCCGGGATGTATTCGATGAAGCACTTTCCGCGCTCCTCGCTGCGGTAAAAAACAAGTCCCTCGTCGAAACGGCGCTTGAGCCATTCCTTTTTGGCAAGGCTCTGCTTGCCGGACATCGCGCAGCAGATGTGTTCCTGATCGATGTTTTCTCTGGTGATATGAATGTACTGCATACGTTTCCCCCCTGATCGTGTTTTTGTATCGCCCGCAGAAGGGACGGTCCGTTCATTTTCCATGGCTGTTCACGCCGTTTCGCCCTGCGCCGCCTGCACCGCGCCCCTGTATGCCTGCTCCAGATGGGAACGTATCGTCTCCTCGTCGTACTTCAGCGCGTTGTTGGCAATGAGGCTCGCATACCCGTGGGCAAACAGAAAGACCGTCAGAAAGACCTTTTTTGTCTGCTCCCTGTCCATTCCCAGCGCGCCCTGCATCGCCGAAAGAACAGGGCTCAGCTCCCCGGCGTCTATCAGTTCAGGCAGCGTCGCTCCGGAAAAATAATCCGACTGAAAAAGGAAACGGAACAGATGCGCCTCCTCCATGGCAAAGCGGATGTAATTCAGTCCGATGCCGAGCATAACACCCGCCTGGGGACTTTTCAGGCGCATCAGGTATTCCGAATGATAGCGGTCCGCCTCTGCATAGACCTCCCGTTTCAGCGCCTCGATCGTCGCAAAATGGTACATGACGGGCTGCGTGGAGCAGTGCAGTCTTTCCGACACCGTCCGCGCGTTGACGTTCTCCGCCCCCGTTTCCCGGGCAATATCAAAGGCCGCCTGCAGGATCATTTCTTTTGTAACTTTTGCTTTCGCCGGCATATTTCTCCTTCTTCATATATAACCAACGTTATATATAATCGCAATTATATTTCGGGCAGCAGGCTTTGTCAAGTCCCCGAACGCATTTTTTCCCGCCCGCCATCCCGGCGGCGCAGATGATTCCCCGAGCTCTTATGACAGGCCGGCGGGACGTACGGGGGGCTGTGCGGGAGTTGACCACATAACCCGATCGGCTCATGCCGATAAAAAAAAGCGGCAGACGGGCATCTATCTTATTCTGGCCATGTAGTATTCATCCAGATACGCCCCGTCGACACAAACCGATTTTCGTTTGACGCCCTCTATTTCAAAGCCGCTTTTCAAATACAGGCGCTTTGCGGCTTCATTCTCACAGATAACCGTTCATTCCAGACGGGTCATCTTCTTTTCCTCCGCCCAGGCATTCAATCTTTTGAAGAACGCTGTTCCAATTCCCTTACCGCGATAATCCCGCAAGATGCCCACAACAATATATGCCGAATGAGCGATGCGGTTAAGTCTGCCTCTTTGGGCAGAGATGCGGGTTTTTCTCGTCTGCTTCACTTTCCCCAATAGGCTTTTGCCAGCTTAAGATTTTCTTCTTTGCTCAACGTTGCTTTAAAATACTTTGTAGCATCTCCAGCAAAACAATTGCCCGCTACATTTCATTTAACAATGCAATATGTGGGTCGGCCAATTTCAGCAAAGCATTTTCCCCATTTTTTCCGCTTCTTCAATCAATTTAGAGACATATAAACATCCTGACCCAGAAGGATAGACGGGTGTCCGTAAAACAGTTAATCCTCCGTATGGCTTAGACCATGCGGAGGATTTGTTTATGTCTAATCT
>CAKUKE010000012.1 GCA_934662505.1 uncultured Clostridia bacterium
ATAATGTCTTTGGGCTGGATCGAGTTCATTTTCCGCTTGGCGAAGTAGGGAAGCAGTTTGGTGCGGATGATATGCTCTTTGGTGTGCCAAGTGTTCTCTTTCAGCCGGTTCTTCATATCGGCTGTGTAGGTGTCGATAAAGCTTTCAAAGGTCATATCCAGATCGGCTTCCACCTTGTGGAGCTGTTCTCGCTCCCAAGTAAGCGCCTCACGCCTTGTAGGAAAGCCACGCTTTGTAGATTGGTGTACCTTGCCCTGCCAATCCGTAAAACGGTAGTAGACCTTCCAAGTGTTGTTCTTGGTATCTTTGTAAACTGACATTTTTACCTCTCTTTCTGAACAGCACCGTAACAGGTGCGCTCCATAAAATACTGTTTGTTGACTCGTCCCGAAATCGTGAGGAAGCCCTTGTTTTTCAGTTCCTCATTCAGCTTCTGGACGATCTTGTAGGCGTAGGATTTGGAAACACCCAATTCCTGTGCCACTTCATCCACTTTCATAAAACTCGTATTCTCCATTTCATCACCCTTTCGTGTGCATATAATTTTCTTGTTTATTGTCGGAGAACTTTCTGGCCGCATTCCGATTTGCCCGAGCGGTTGCGCCATTACCGTGACGCACGACGGATATTCTGTTGTTCACAAACAGCTTAACGCTATTTGCTATAGCCATTATACTAAGCGAATTTGCTATTGTCAAGAGGCTTGCAGAAAAATATTTAACTTTTTTGCTTTTGCTATCTTGACACAACTTAAATTTATATGCTATACTGATTGCGCAGAATAAAAACGAGGAGCGTAGTCGCTATGGCAATCGGTGAGAGAATTCGATTCTTCCGCAATTTGCGGGGAATGACGCAAAAATACTTGGGGCAGGTAGTCGGTTTCCCGGAAAAGACTGCCGACATCCGTATGGCGCAGTATGAATCCGGAAGCAGAACGCCCAAGGCCGAACTGACGGAGAGCCTTGCTGGTGCGTTGGGTGTGTCGCCGCTGGCACTGTCCGTGCCGGATATTGACAGTTATCTCGGCTTGATGCACACCCTGTTTACCTTGGAGGATTGCTACGGTCTGACGGTGGAAACCGGCGAAAACGGCGTTTCCCTGCGTGTTGACCCTCGGAGGGGGAAGGACGCTGCCGAGCTTTCCGAAATGCTTGTTGCTTGGGCGGAACAAGCCGAAAAGTATCGTAATGGCGAAATCAACCGGGAGGACTACGACAAGTGGCGTTATAACTACCCGAAATACAATGAGACCTCCGGCTATGTGAAAGTCCCGTCCCAGCAGCTCAGCGACGCAATGGTGGAGGCGTTTAAAGACCGGCTGAAGAACGGTTAAATTCAGACAAAACAAAAAGAGCTATCTGACTTCTCTAACAGAAATCAGATAGCTCTTTATTCTTGGATAATCTAAAATGTTGTCACTTTGTTGTCACGGGGCAGTTCCGTAACGCAAAAGTCCAGCATTTTCAAAGCTTTTCAGTCTTTCGGGGATTATTCCCACTCAATCGATGCCGGAGGCTTGGTAGTGACGTCCAGAAGCACACGGTTCACATGCTTTACTTCATTGACGATCCGGCGGCTGATCAGTGCCAGCGTATCGTAAGGGATACGCGCCCAGTCTGCCGTCATGAAATCGTCGGTGGTGACGGCGCGGATGGCGACGGCGTAGTCATAGGTGCGTTCGTCCCCCATGACGCCTACGCTGCGTGTGCCGGTCAGCACGGTGAAATACTGGCTGATGTGCGGATCCAAATCGGCGCTGGCAATTTCTTCGCGCAGAATGGCGTCGCTTTCGCGGACGATTGCTACCTTTTCGAAGGTCAGATCCCCCATCACGCGGATGGCCAGACCCGGGCCGGGGAACGGCTGGCGCCACACGATTTCACGCGGCAGACCGAGGGTCAGCCCCAGCTGGCGCACCTCGTCCTTGAACAGCATGCGAAGGGGCTCGATCAGGCTGGTAAAGCCAAGCTCTGCCGGCAGGCCGCCCACGTTGTGATGGCTTTTGATCACGTTGCTGCCTTTGGTCGCGCCGCTCTCGATGACATCCGGGTAAATGGTACCCTGTGCAAAATGATCCAGCTTGCCCAGTTTGGCGCTTTCTTCTTTAAAAACTTCTACAAACTCGCTGCCGATGATCTTGCGTTTGCGCTCGGGGTCGGTCACACCGGCCAGCTTGTCCATAAAGCGCTGACTGGCGTCCACGGCGACCAGACGGACGTTGAACTGAGAGGTAAAAACGCGGCGAACCTGTTCAAACTCACCCTTGCGCAGGAAGCCGTGATCCACAAACACGCAGGTCAGGCGGTCGCCAATGGCACGGGACAGAAGGGCGGCAGCCACTGCACTGTCCACACCGCCGGACAGGCCGAGCAGTACGGTGCCCTTTTCCCCTACCGCCTCACGGATTTGGCGGATCTGCATCTGCGCGTAGTTTTCCATCTGCCAGTCGCCAACGCAGCCGCACACATCGGTCAGAAAATGCTCAATGAGCGTCATGCCGTTGTCGGTGTGGGTAACTTCCGGATGAAACTGCACGCCGTAAAGCTTCTTTTGCTCGTTGGCCATGGCGGCCACGGGGCAGTTGTCGGTATGCGCCACGGCTTTGAAACCATCAGGCATTTCCACCACCTGATAGGTATGACTCATCCAGCAATTGTTCAGTTCGTTCATATCGGAAAGGAGGGCGCAGCTGCGATCCATGCTGACGGCGGTCAGGCCGTATTCCCGCTTGCCGGCAGGCGCTACCTGTCCGCCCAGCGTTTTGCCCATCAGCTGCATGCCGTAGCATATGCCCAGCACCGGCACACCCAGATCAAACAGATCTTCCCGGCATTTGGGGGCGTCCGGGTCAAGTACGCTGGCCGGTCCGCCACTTAGAATGATACCCTGGGGCTGGAGCGCCATGACTTCCTCGGGGGTTGCGGTGTACGGCAGTACGCTTGAAAAGACATGCGCCTGACGCACACGTCTGGCAATCAGCTGCGTATACTGCCCGCCAAAGTCCAAAATGACCACCTGCTGCAAACAATCACCCTCATTTCCTGCACAAAGCGTTATTTCGGCAACGTCATATTATTGCATATTTTCGGTTTTTCTGCAACCGTTCGGCAAAACTTTTGCGCGTTACTGAACGATGCCAAAGGAGAGCTTCAAGCGCAGCACCCGCACAACGCTTTCGTTCAGTCTTTCTTCGGAAAGACGGCCGCTTTCGAGCGCGGAGACGAGGCCGTCCACCACCGCCCCGACGTCCTCGGGCAGGTACAGCACATCCGTTCCGGCCTGCAGCGCGTTCAGTGCGGCCTGCGCGGGTCGGTACTGCGAGGTTATGTAACGCTCCCGCAGGCTGTCCGTCATGACCACCCCGTCAAAGCCCATTTCCTCCCGCAAAAGACGGGTGATCATTTCGTAGGACATGGATACGGGCATCTCCGGATCTACCCTGCCTGCGATCAGATTGGAGGCGATGATCACCTGCGCGCCGCCGTCTATCAGGCGTTGAAAGGGAACGAGTTCGCAGACGCGCAGCACTTCAAGCCCTTTCGTGATCTTTTTTTGCCCCGTGTGGGTGCTGCCTTCCACCCCGCCGTGCCCGGGAAAATGCATGACGGCGGGAATGACGCCCCCTTCCCGATAAGCCGCTTCCGCGGCACAGGCCATGTCGGCGACTGTCGCCGGGTCGCCGGAAAAGGAACGGTCGCCGATATCCGTGCCGGACTCACTGCTAAGGACGTCTGCTGAAACGGCGATGTTCATGTTAAAGCCCAGCTCCAGCAGATAGGACGCCGTAGCTGCCGCCGCATTGCGTACCTGCGATGCGTCCCCGCTTTTTCCCAGCTTCCCTGCGCTTGCTTCGGGCGTGTCCCCCAGCTTTTCGTGCAGGACGGAGACCTGTCCCCCTTCTTCCTGCCCCACGATCAGCAGACCGATGCCCCTGTGTGCAAGCGCTGCCGCCTGCATGTCATCCGTCAGCTTCTGCACCTGCTCACGGGTCGATACATTCTGTCCGAAAAGCACGACGCCGCCCACGGGGTATGTGCGCAGTCCGTCCAGAAGTCCGTTTTCCGCTGTGAGCGTGTATGTTGCTCCGGACAGCGCTTCAGGGGCGACGATCATCAGCTGGCATATTTTTTCTTCCGTCGTCATCTGACCGGCGATGAGCCGCGCCTGATACAAAAGACGGTCATCGTCTTCCGGATCATCCGTTACCACAAAATCCGACGCGCCGTCTGCCAGCGCGGCGCACGGGCATGCCGTAATCACGGCGAGCAGCATGACCAGCAGCAGACGCAGAAGTTTTTCCATGCAGTCCGTCCTCCTTGGTTTTCTTCTGCTTTATTTCCGTTTCCGAGCCTGTTTTCCTGCCTTCCTTTCCCTGTTTTTACAATGTTTTCGGCGCTGCAAAAAAATGCTTGACAAATTTCCTCCCGCGTGTATAATTTTCACCCATAAGGCAATGGCGTCTTAGGTTTTTTCGGAAACCTGAGCGCCATTTTTATGATGAAAGGGGCAGCGCACCATGCAGACCGTACCGGAGTATTTTGGAAGCCTCGTTTTTGACGACCGGGTCATGAAGGCCACCCTTCCGGCCGATATTTACGCGTCCTTAAAGCGTACCATCGACGAGGGGGTCAGTCTGGATAATGAAGTGGCGAACGTCGTCGCGACCGCCATGAAGGACTGGGCTGTCGCACATGGCGCGACTCATTTTACCCACTGGTTCCAGCCCCTCAACGGCGTCACCGCCGAAAAGCACGACAGCTTTATCACGCCTGCGCCGGACGGCCGGGTCATCATGCAGTTTTCCGGCAAGGAACTCATCAAGGGGGAACCGGACGCTTCTTCCTTCCCCTCCGGCGGATTGCGCGCCACCTTTGAGGCGCGCGGCTATACCGCATGGGATCCTACGTCCTACGCTTTCATCAAGGGTCATACCCTTTGTATTCCCACTGCGTTCTGCTCCTACGGCGGCGAGGCGCTGGACAAAAAAACACCCCTGCTGCGTTCCATGGAAGCGCTCAACAAGCAGGCCATGCGCATTCTGCGTCTGTTTGGCAACAAGGACGTGCGGTGCGTCCGCACGCTGGTGGGCGCAGAACAGGAGTACTTCCTGATCGATAAGGATATGTACGAAAAGCGCAAGGATCTGCGCTTTACAGGACGCACCCTCTTTGGCGCCAAGCCGCCCAAAGGGCAGGAGCTGGACGACCATTATTTCGGCGTCATCAAGCCCCGGGTGGCGGCCTTTATGACGGAATTGAACGAAGAACTGTGGAAGCTGGGCATTCTGGCCAAAACGGAGCACAACGAGGTGGCGCCTTCCCAGCATGAACTGGCGCCCATTTACACCACCACCAACATTGCTACCGATCACAACCAGCTGACCATGGAAATGATGCAGAAGATCGCTGCCCGGCACGGTCTGGTGTGTCTGCTGCACGAAAAGCCCTTTGCAGGCGTCAACGGCAGCGGCAAGCACAATAACTGGTCTCTTGCCACCGATACCGGCGTCAATCTGCTCAAGCCCGGTGAAACGCCCTATGAAAACGCGCAGTTCCTTCTGTTTCTGTGCGCCGTGCTGCAGGCGGTGGATGATTATCAGGATCTTTTGCGCCTGTCTGTTGCCACAGCGGGCAACGATCACCGTCTGGGCGCCAACGAAGCGCCGCCCGCGGTGGTATCCATGTTCCTCGGCGATGAACTGACTGCCGTGCTGCAGGCCATCAAAAATGACGAGCCCTACAGCGCCGCCGAAAAAACGGTCATGAAGCTGGGCGCTCATGTGCTGCCAAAATTCATTCGCGATACGACCGACCGCAACCGCACCTCCCCCTTCGCCTTTACCGGAAACAAATTTGAATTCCGCATGCTGGGCTCCTCCAACAGCATCGCCTGCGCCAATATCATGCTCAATGCAGCGGTGGCCGAATCCCTGCGCCAGTATGCCGACCGGCTGGAAATGGCGAAGGACTTTGAAAAAACGCTTCATGATATGATGCGGGAGATCATCCGCCGCCATGAACGCATCATTTTCAATGGAAACGGCTATGACGGCGCGTGGATCACGGAAGCGACTGAAAAACGGGGGTTGCTCCATCTGCGCACAACGCCTGACGCCATGGAAGCGTTCCTGCTGCCGAAAAACGTGGACATGCTTACCGCGCACAAGGTATTCTCCAAGGCGGAAATTCAGTCCCGGTATGAAATCATTCTGGAAAATTACTGCAAGACCGTCAACATTGAAGCGCTGACCATGGTGGACATGGCGCGCCGGGAGATCCTTCCTGCCGTGGAGGCCTATGCCGGCGATGTGGCAAACGCCTGCCGCAGAAAGCAGGAGGCCGTTCCCGGGCTGAGCGGGAAGTATGAACAGAAGCTGGTCACAAAACTGACCGCGCTGTCCGAGGAAATCGACGCCGCGACGGATGCGCTGGAAAACGTGCTCATCCGTCTGCGCACCGTTACCGATACGCCCGAATGCGCCGCTATTATCCGGGATGTGGTGCTTCAGAAAATGGCAGAGCTGCGGGTGGTGTGCGACGAAGCGGAAACGGTCACCGCCGAAAGCTATTGGCCATTTCCTACCTATGATGCGCTGCTTTTCGGCGTGAAATAAGATGATTCAGGTACAGAAAAGAGAACCGGCGGGTTCTCTTTTCTGCCGTTCAAGCCGCGGTGCCTGCACCTTGCGCGCAGGAAGGCGCGGCGGCTCAGATCGCTGAAATGCGCACCTGTGCTCCTGACTGGAGATGAGCCGGTCGCGCATTTCGTATGGAGGGAAAGCCATGAAGCCGTCTCATTCGCGTTATCGCACGGCGCGCCGGCTGCTGCTGTTCTGGACGCTGTTTATCGGGCTTGGCGCGCTCGCCGGCGGCGCCGCCATGCTGATTGACCCTACCGGCGAAGCGGTAGGGATGGCCTCCATGCTGCCTTATTTTCAGGTGTTGCCCTTTGCGGATCGCCTGTTTCAGGACTTGACTTTTTCCGGCATTGCGCTGATTGCGGTCAATGGGCTGACCAACCTTGCGGCTGCCGGGCTCCTGCTGAAGAAAAAGCCGGCTGGCGCCTGGCTAGGCGGGCTGTTCGGTGTTACGCTGATGCTGTGGATCTGCATCCAGTTTTACATGTTTCCTCTGAATTTCATGTCCACGATCTACTTTGTTTTCGGCCTGTGTCAGGCTGCAACAGGATGGGCTGCCTGCGTTTTTCAGCGGCAGGAGGCCTTCTGCGTTTCGCCGGAGCAGTTTCAGAATGTCGGTTCCGATCCGACGCGGCTGGTCGTTTTCTTTTCCAGAATGGGGTACGTCAAGGCAAAGGCCTATGAGGAAGCGGACAAAACGGGCGCAGAGATCTATGAAATCCGCGCGACGGAAAGGACGGACGGTACGGTCGGCTTCTGGTGGTGCGGACGGCACGGTATGCACCGCTGGGAGATGCCCATCGTGCCGCCGGATGTGAACCTGACCGCCTATGACCATATCACCCTCTGCGCGCCCATCTGGGTGTTTTCGCTGGCCGCTCCGGTCCGACGGTTTTGCCGGGAAGCAGCCGGGCAAATAAGAGAGGCCGACTACGTGCTGGTGCATCACACGAAGGGCCGGTATGAAAACGCTGCGCTGGAAATGGATCGGCTGCTGGGCATCCGGCATACGGCGCTTCGCAGCGTTGTGTGCAGGATGGGCAGGTTCCGCGATGTGCCTGCCCGCAGCACTGCATCCTTCCAACAGGCATCCACAGGAGAAAAGCCATGAGAGACATGATCTGCATCACCCATCTTCAAAAAAGGTTCGGCGACATTCACGCTGTAAACGATCTGAGCTTCCGGGTCAGAGAGGGCGAACTGTTCGCTTTTTTAGGCGTGAACGGCGCGGGGAAATCGACGACCATCAACATTCTGTGCGGTCAGCTGCCCAGAGACGGAGGCACTGTTGAAATCTGCGGCATGCGGCCGGAGGAACATCCGGAAGCCGTCCGGCGTTGTCTGGGCGTGGTGTTTCAGAATTCTGCGCTGGACAGAGAACTGACGGTTCGGGAAAATCTGGAAAGCAGGGCGGCGCTCTACGGCATTCGGGGCGCGGCTTTCCGGCAGCGTCTTTATGAACTGGCGCAGCAGCTGGATTTTGAGACCCTGCTGAAAAGACCGCTTGGTAAACTGTCCGGTGGTCAGCGCCGGCGTATCGATATTGCCCGCGCGCTGCTCCATGATCCCAGGATTCTGATTCTGGACGAGCCCACGACAGGGCTGGATCCGCAGACCCGTACGCTGTTGTGGCGCGTCATCGGCGAGATGCGCCGTCAGAAAGGACTGACGGTGTTCCTCACGACCCACTATATGGAAGAAGCTGCCGACGCGGACAATGTCGTCATTCTTGAACACGGTCAGATTGTTGCCGAGGGAACGCCTCTGACGCTGAAAAACACCTATACAGGCGACTTTATTACGCTGTATGGTGCGACTGAAGCGGAAGTAAAAATGCTTCAGGCGCCCTATACCGTGCTTCCCGGCGCTTTCAGGGTGTCGGTACCCTCCACGCAGGCCGCCACCGATATGATCCTGCGTCACCCGGAGGTATTCAGAGATTATGAGATTGTCAAGGGAAAAATGGACGATGTGTTTCTGGCCGTGACCGGCCGCAAACTGGAGGGAGGCGAAGCAAAATGACGGGGCTCCTTGCACTGGTCAGACGCAACATCAAACTGTATTTTAAAGATAAGGGCATGTTTTTTTCATCGCTGATCACGCCGGTCATCCTGCTGGTGCTTTACGCTACTTTTTTAAGAAAAGTCTATGACGATTCCTTTCGCTCTGCGCTGGCAGCCGCTCAGGCTTCCATCCCGAACGACGTGATCGCCGGGTGCGCAGGCGGTCAGCTCGTCTCCTCGCTGCTGGCGGTCAGCTGCATAACGGTGGCCTTCTGCTCCAACCTGCTGACAATCCGGGATAAGACCAGCGGCGCCCGGCAGGATCTGACCGTTTCCCCTGTCCGCCCCGGCGTGCTGGCGCTGGGCTACTACCTTTCTACCCTGCTGTCCACCCTCATCATCAATTTCTTTGCGCTGGCCATCTGTCTTGGCTATCTTGGTCTCACAGGCTGGTTCATGACGGCGGCGGACGT
Source organism: uncultured Clostridia bacterium (assembly GCA_934662505.1). Lineage (GTDB taxonomy): Bacteria > Bacillota > Clostridia > Christensenellales > Aristaeellaceae > SVGT01. Next base: position 9,117 of record CAKUKE010000012.1, read on the forward strand.
TGCTGCCGTGACGCTGGATGTGTTTCTGCTCTCCATGTTCGGAACCGCGCTTTCCTCCTGCGTCAACTTTTTTCTGTCTACAGACGGCCAGTCCTCTGCGGTGGGTACCGTTGTCAGCGCAGGATACGGCTTCATTTGCGGCGCGTACATGCCTATTTCCAGCTTCGGAGCAGGGCTGCAGAAAGCGCTGTCCTTTCTGCCCGGCACCTACGGTACCAGTCTGCTGCGCAACCATGCGCTGAGGGGCGTATTCCGGAAAATGGCGGCGCTCGGCATTCCGGAGCAGGCTATTTCTGCCGTTCGGGAAGGGGTGGACTGCAGCTTCTCCTTCCTTGGAACGCCTGTGGACGTCCCGAGCATGTATGCAGTCCTGACGGGCAGCATTCTCGTGCTCATTGCCGTGTATGTTGCGCTCAACATGCTTTCCCGCAAAGGCCGTTCCTGAATCCCGTGCAGGGAACGCAAATAAAATGCCGGAGGAATCACCTCCGGCATTTATTGTTTCACCCCGCAGGGACAGAAAATGTAAAGATCCGTCAGGCCCAGTACATGTCGCCGGGCGTCGTGGTCATCATGACGTCCTGCATCAGACGGATGGCCTTGGTGAGGCCTTCTTCGCCGCTCATCAGACCGTCCTCATGCTCGATGGAAACCGGACCTTCATAACCGGCCAGACGCAGCGCGCTGACGAAGTCCTTCCACATTTTTTCATCGTGACCGTACCCCACGGTGCGGAAGATCCACGACCGTTCGCGCACTTTGGTAAAGTTCTTGGTATCCAGCACACCGTTATGGGCGATATTGAACTGGTTCAGCGCAGTATCCTTGGCATGAATGAAATGGATCGCGTCGCCGCCCAGATAACGAACCGCTTCGCAGGGATCGATGCCCTGCCAGAACAGATGGCTGGGATCCAGATTCGCGCCCAGCGTAGGACCTACCGCCTCGCGGATGCGGAGCATCGTTTCGGGGTTGTACACGCAGAAGCCGGGGTGCATTTCAAAGGCGATCTTGTAAATGCCGTGATCGTTGGCAAAGGCGGCCATCTTTTTCCAGTAAGGGATCAGCACTTCGTTCCACTGGTAATCCAGAATGGCAGGGTAATCCTGCGGCCATGCACAGGTGACCCAGTTGGGCGTTTTGTCATCCTTGCTGCCGCCCGGGCAGCCGGAGAAGGTGACGACCCGGTCTACCCCCAGCTTTTCAGCCAGCAGAATGGCGTTTACAAAGTCGTCTTCGTATTTCCTGGCCTGCGCCTTGTCGGGATGCACCGCGTTGCCATGCGCGGACAGCGCGCTGATCTCCATGTTGTACTTTTTAAAGGTATCTTTAAATTCCTGCAGCTTTTTTTCATCGTGCAGCAGCACCTCCGGGTCGCAGTGCGCTTTGCCCGGGAAACCGCCGCAGCCAATTTCCACCGCGTGTACGCCGCGGTCGCTGAGAAACTTGAGCGCTTCGTCCAGAGAACGGTCGCCCAACGCCACTGCCAGAACGGATAATTTCATTTTTCTTCCCTCCGTAATGGGGTCTCCTGACGCTGAATGACAAAGCATTCCGGCGCACCGGGCCCCGCATTGATAAAGGATTGCCTGAGTACATTATAACCCTGCGGCGGTAATTGTGCAAGGTATTCCGTCAGAAACGTTCTTTCTTCTTCCCCGGCCGCATGCCCCGGATAAACGCAGACGGTGCACACCCCCATAGGCGACAGCAGCAAAAGCGCGGCGCTCACCGCTTCAAAGGTGGTCGACCAACGGGTGGTGACGGTCTTGTCGCCGCCCGGCAGCCAGCCCAGATTGAACGCGACGACCCGCACGGGCGTATGAACATATTCTGCCATATGCTCATGACCGTCGCAAATCAGGTCGACGCGACTCTCCAAATGTGCGTCCCGCAGCCGGGCGCCTGTCATCTCCAGCGCCTGCTGCTGCACGTCAAAGGCGTAAACATGCCCCTCCGCGCCAACCAGGCCGGCCAGCAGACAGGTGTCATGACCGTTGCCCATGGTGGCGTCCACCACCGTGTCGCCCGGACGCACCGCTTGTTTCCATACATCCGCCGCCAGAAAACGGGCGGAACGCAATACATACGCTTCGCTCATACGGACGCCCTGAGCCGTTTCACTTCATCCGGGCGCAGCTCGCGCCACGCGCCGCGGGGCAGGTCGCCCAGATCCAGACAGCCAAAGCGCACCCGCCTGAGCATCAGCACCTTATGTCCGACGGCCTCGAACATGCGGCGTACCTGACGGTTGCGCCCTTCGTGAATGGTTACCAGCACCACCGTGGCAAAGGTCTCTTTTTTGATGATGCGTACCTTGGCCGGAGAAGTCATATGGTCGTCCAGCATCACGCCCTGACGGAGCGCCCGAACGCTTTCCAGAGACAGGTCGCCCGTCACCCGCGCCAGATACCCCTTGTCCACCTCGTTGCTGGGGTGCATCATTTTATCGGCCAGTTCTCCGTCGTTGGTCAGCAAAAGCAGCCCTTCGCTGTCAAAGTCCAGCCGCCCTACCGGGTAAAGCCGAACAGGATAATCCCGAAAATGATCCATCACCGTGGGCCGCCCTTCCGGGTCGGACACGGTGGTCACCTCGCCGATGGGCTTGTGGTAGAGCAGATACTTTTTTTCAGTTTCCAGCCGGACGGGCTTGCCGTTTACGCAGACCGCGTCGCCTTCCGCCACCTGAACGCCCATTTCAGTGATGACCCGTCCGTTGACGGATACCTGACCGGCCGCGATCATCTCCTCCGCATGTCTGCGGCTGGCAACGCCGCACTGCGCCAGATACTTCTGTAACCGCATCGTTTTCTCTCCTGTTTTTATATTTCAGCTTCTTTTGAATGCCATTCCCAGCCATAGCAAGGCGCCGAGACAGGCAAGCACCGCCAGCGCGTACTGCCAGCGGGGATCAAGTGTCCGGAAGCCCCGGCCATCCTTCAAGGACGGTACGGAGGAAGAAGCGAAAAGACGCCTCAGGCACATCCTGCGCCGCCCGCAGCGCCACCCGGTCGATCTCTTCTCCGTTGTCCAGCGCTACCGCCTGTCCGATCACGTCCCCGCGGCGAATGCCGGCGGCCACGGTCTCCGGCAATTCCAGCCGTACCTCCGGCCACAACCCGCGCAGCATGGGCACCGACAGCGCCCGTTCTGCGTACGCATCCACCTTCGTCGTTTCTCCGCCCGTCACCTGCACGCTGGCGGCGCTTTGCCCCGCCCGAAGAACCGTGACGAGCCCATACTGTTCAAACACATTGTCCAGCAGACGGGCGGCTTCGTTGAACCAGTCCGGGCAGTTGAGCACCACGCCGATGAGTTCCATTCCGTCCCGCGCCGCGGAAAAAACAAGACATCTTCCCGCTTTGGCCGTATAGCCGGTTTTAATGCCGGTTGCACCGTCATAGGAGGAAAGCAGCCGGTTTTTGTTGGTCACCACCCGGGAATAGTCATGCGCCGCCCATGGCAGATACGCTTTTCGGGTGGATACGATGGTACGGAACGCTTCCAGATCCATGGCCTTTCGTGCGATGAGCGCCATATCCCACGCCGTGGTGTGATGTGCTGCGTTCGGCAGACCATGGGGCGTTGCGAACACGGTGTTCTCGCACCCCAGTTCTTCCGCCCGTTCGGTCATCATACGGCAGAAGTTTTCCACCGTCCCGCCGACGTGCTCCGCGATGGCGACTGCCGCGTCGTTGCCGCTGGCCAGCATCAGGCCGTAGAGCATCTGCTCCATGGTCAGGCTTTCTCCTTCGGCCAGATAAATGCTGGTGCCGGGCACGCCGAAAGCGTTTCGGCCTGCGGTCACCGTTTCATCCAGCGAAGCATTTTCCAGCGCAATCAGCGCGGTCATGACCTTTGTCGTAGACGCCATGGGAAGCGCTTCGTGGGCGTTATGCGCATACAGCACCCGTCCCGTGTTTCTTTCGATCACAATGGAGGAACGGGACGTATCTGCCAGCGCACCTCCATTATACAGGAGAACAGCTGCAAATAAAAGTCCCCCCAGCAGTCTTTTCATGCCTGTGAACCGTCCTTTTTTTCACAGCCGGGCTTATTTTTTTCCTTATCAGAAGGAAACAACGCCTTCACGTCCTCCAGCAGCTTCGGCACGCAGTTCATCGCGCGCTCGGCCAGCGTCACATTTTGCGCAGGCAGCATGTATACGCCGTTTTCTCCAACCACCAGAAAACCGACGGGCTGTACGGATACGCCCGCGCCGGATCCGCCGGCAAAGGGCGCGCACGCCAGCGTCGCTTCCTGAATGGCATTTTTCGTGTCGTACTCGCCACCGCCGGAGACAAAACCGAAGGAAACCTTGGAAATGGGAATGATCGTATCCCCGCTGACGGCCTGAATGGGATCCCCCACCACCGTATTGACGTCTACCATGTCCTTCATGTTCTCCAGCGTGGTCTGCATCAGGTTTTCAATCGGGTGTTTATCCATGACGACCTTTCTCCTTTCTCTGCGCCGCGCCATAGACCAGCAGGGCGACGGCTCCGACCAGAAATAGATTTCCCAGCCGGGCACGGACTATGCAGCCGCTGCGCAGGGAGGACTTCCCGTCGAAGCGGGCGCGGGAACAGAGCACCATCCGTTTCCGAACGCACCCGCCCAGTACCTTGAAAAAGGCATCCGTCAACGCATTGACCGCCGCGTCTGCGAACCCTGCTTCAAGGACGACCCATGCATGCTCCATCGTGAGCGTCCGTTGCAGCGTCCCTTTGAACGCGGCGCTGCGCCAGAGGGTGCGAACGGTTGGAAAAAATGCGGGACTTTTTCCTCTGCGGCGCTTCTTTTTTCCCAGCGGCGCAGGCAGCGGCTGCACTCCCGGCGGCGGAATCAGACGCTTTGCTCCCTGCCGCCGTATCCCCCACACCATTACGCCCCAGCAAAGAAAGACGCCCTCCCCGCTCTGAGCGCTGATCATCGCGCCTGCACGCACAGGCGTAATCCAGAGTAAATACAGGCAAAGCAGCGCGACGGCCATAGGCGCCTCCTTTTTTTAAAAATAATGCTTGACTTATAATACTATACGTCGTATAAAAATATTCGAAAGGAGGAAAGGCTCATGGACAACCAGTTAAAAAGAGGTCTGATCGAGGTTTGCGTACTGGCCTTTCTGCGAAAGGGCGACAGCTACGGTTACCAGCTGATCGGCGAGGTTTCTCAGCTGATCGACGTGTCTGAATCCACCCTCTACCCGGTTCTGCGTCGGCTGGAGGCCGCTCAATGCCTCACCGTTTACTCCATGGAGCACAATGGCAGGCTCCGCAAGTATTATGCCATTACAGAAAAAGGCCATGCACGCATTGCCGATTTCGTTGCAGAAAGCCAGATTCTGCTTCGCGTCATTGATTTTATCAGGGAGGAGCCGATATGATGCCGCCACTCAATTTGACCGAACCGCGATATGAGACGTTTCCGTTTGGCGGACATGAAGCGGAAGAAACGCTGCGTTACACCGCTCTCCGGGAAGAAATCAACCACCGTTCATTCCCGAACGTATTTATCGACTACACAAGGAGGTAAAACAACATGAACCGTCAGGAGTATCTGAGCCGGCTGAATGCAGCCCTGTCCTTTCTTGATCAGGATGCGCGAACCACTGCCGTCAATTTTTACGCCGAAGTACTGGATGACCGTGTGGAAAATGGGATGACCGAGGAGGAAGCAACCGCCGGCATGGCAAGCGCTGAAGAAATCGCCGCGCAATTGCGGGAGGAAGGCGATCTGCAGCAGAACGTGTCTGCCGACTCGTCTGCAAAAAAAGAAAAAAAGCACGAAGTATTGAGCGATCTGTTTGAAGCGCTGACCGGGAAGCAGACTGAGCAGCCTGAAATGAAGGAATTTGTGGAGACCTTCCGACCTGAGGAAGTCAGGAAGCTGACCCTCTCCCTGCGCAACAGGGAGGTCCGTATCCGCTCGGGCGAGGGCGCGCTGGCGACCGTGCGTTACGACGCGCCCGCAGATCAGCCGCTCAACTGGACGGTTGAAAACGGCGAGGCCACACTGGACGATCCGTGGGTGGAACGCTCGCTGACCGTGCATCTGCTGAACTACACGTTCAGGACGGATAACGGCAAAAGCACGCTGCATAACCTGATCAACGGTATCGCCTGCAGCAATCTGACCGTTACCGTCACGCTTCCCGCCGCGCAGATGGAAAAGATCAAAGCCGTGACCTCCAATGCCGCCATCGAACTGGAGAACCTGGCGCAGGTTCGGCGTTTCAAAGTCCGCACCAGCAACGGGTTGCTGCGCATGACCGACGTTACTGCACAGGAGATCACCGGCCGCACCAGCAATGGTTCCATCCAGATGACGGACTGCCAGTTTGAGGAAAAAGCCGATCTGACCACCAGCAACGGTTCCATTCAGGCAGAAAACATCACTGCCGGCCGGTTCACGCTGACCACATCCAACGGCCGCGCCGTTGCCCGGCGCATTTCTGCCGCGGAGCGTCTGGACATGACCACCTCCAACAGCCGCATCGAGGCGGAAATCACATCTGCCGGAGCGGTCGCCCTGACCACCAGCAACGCTTCCGTGAACGCGACCCTCCCCGGGCGCATGGCAGACTGGCAGATCACCAGCCGCACCAGCAACGCCCACAACGGTCTGCCTGCTTTTCAGGAGGGGGAAAAGCCGCTGTGCATCACCACCAGCAACGGCGCCATCAACGCATCCTTTGCAGGCTGATGTGCGCCGTCCCTGCGTAAACTTTTCGGCGACCCGTGAACTTTCATCAAAGCCACCGTCAAAGCCGGTGTAAAGCAACCCAAAACGCGCCCGTCCATCCCGGACAGGCGCGCTTTTTTTGCTTTTTAAAGATGCGTTATTCCACGTCTGCCAGCTGACCGTCCACCACCTTGAGGCCGGCCAGTCTGCTCAGCGCTTCTTCATTGTAGACCGCTTCCGTTTCATCGATCCACCGGGAGAACTGCTCGTCCATTTTGGTGTTCTCGATGTACTGCACGATGCTCGTGCGAATGTCGTCCGTCATTTCCACGGCGCCATCGGGCACGTCCGCCAGATAGTACACCATGTAAATGCCGTATATCCCCACGGCGGGCGCGCTCATGTCCCCGGGCTTCTGCATCCTTTCGTCAAAGGCAGCTTCCTGAAAGGCGGTGTCCCAGCCAATGCTGTCTTTGTGAATCAGATAGCCCGTTTTCAGGGTGTCGCCGGACATGCCCGGGTCGGCATTGTATTCGGCGATCAGCGTTTCGATGCTTTCACCGTTTGCCAGACGGGCATAAATATCGTCGATTTCCGTCTGCCTGCTGGCGATAACGGCCTGCCGCGCCGCTTCCACATCCGCTTCGGTCACTTTTTCAGACGCATCGTCAGCCGTATCTGCGTCTTCATCGGTGTTTTGCCCTTCTTCATAGGCGGTCAGCTTGTTCTGATAATCGTCCAGCAGGTCGCTGTCGACCTCCAGCAGGATCTGCAGCACCGCCCTGTAGCCGGCAGGACGGTACCAGCTGTCATAGCCGTACTGCTTGGTCATGTACTCATATTCCAGCACCTTGTTTTCGTACATCTGCCTGTACCGTTCCACATAGGAATCAAACAGCTCCTGCACTTCCTCATCCGTTGCCTGGATGTCGTAATGCTCCCGCATGTAGGCGTCCAGCTTATCCACGTTCGAGGTGCTGCGCAGACTGTCCGTCAGGGTCTCAACCGTCGCGCCCTGACTTTCAAAGTGCTCTGCGGCCGCCTGACGGAGGGTGCTGATTTCCTCCTCGCTGGCGTCCGCCCCGGACATATAGTTTTCCACATAGTTCTGCACCGCCTCATCCCAGATGGTCTGGGCTTCCTGACGGAACGCGTCCTCTTCCTCCTGACTGTACACGTTCAGCTTCCATTCGACGATCTTCGCGTCCATGACCGCCGTGTACTGCAGATATTCAATGGCGGACGCGTAATCATCCGCGCTGTCGGCATAGCTGTTTTCATACAGCCATTCCGCACAGTCCTGAATTTCAGACCAGAGAACGTCCTGTCCGTTAAAGGTATACACCGTTTCATCCGCTGTTTCCTCAGGCGCACCCGTGGGCGCGTCCGTGGGCACATCTTCCGCCGCGGCGCAGGTCAGCAGCATCAGCAGCGCCATGAGCAGCGCGGCTATTTTCTGTATTTTTTTCATCATGACTGGTTCCTTTCCTTGCCTTCCCCTTGTCGTATGGAAGGCCTTCCTTGTCATTATGCCATACCCATGGCGCTTTCGCAAGGGAAGGGTCACCGCTTAATTGTAAAAAAATTATGAAGAAGCCCTGCGCAGCGCGTCTCCAGCACACCGCCGCGGCAGATGACCCGATGATAAAAGGCGGGATCTTCCGGCAGATGGTACACGCTGCCGCAGCACCCCTGACGCCGGTCAAACGCGCCGAACACGCACCGTTCCAGCTGCGCCATGATCATGGCGCCGGCGCACATGGGACACGGCTCCAGTGTCACATACAGCGTGCACCCTTTCAGCCTGCGGGTGCCCAGCCGGCGGGCGGCCCTGTCCATGGCCAGCATTTCCGCATGCGCAAAGGGCGCGTTGCTTTCACGGCGGTTATGCGCTGCGGCGATCAGCTTGCCATCCTTGACCACCAATGCACCGACAGGCACCTCCCCCGGGTCTTTTTTCGCCACCGCACAGGCAAGCGCCATCCATTTTTCGTCCTGCAATGTCTTCGCCTCCCTGCCCATTATAACATCCTGCGCTTTGTAAAACAAGCGAGGAGACTCTTGCGGAAGGAGGCGTTTTCGGGATATAATAGAACCGTTCCATCAGAAAGGAAGTGCTTTTATGCATGAAACGCTGAACGTCATTCATTCGCGCCGCAGCCACCGGGCATACAAGGCCGCACCGCTGACGCGGGAGCAGCTGGACGTCCTGATCGACGCGGCTCTTCAGGCGCCTTCCGCCATGAACCTGCAGCCGTGGCACCTGACGGCAGTGGAAGACCAAAACCTGCTGGATGACATCAGCCGCGCCTGTGCGGACTATGCCCGCGGCAAGGCCGGCATGAGCCCCCGCTTTCAGGATCCGTCCTTCCACGTGTTCTACCATGCGCCGGCGGTGATGTTTCTGTCCTATGACCCCACGCAGCATTTTGCGCCTTTTGACTGCGGCATCGCCGTGGAAAACATGGCGTTGGCCGCGGAAAGCATGGGTCTTGGAACAGTGATTCTGGGGCTGCCACGCATGGCGTTTCTGGGCGATCAGGCGCAGCGTCTGGCGGATGCGCTTCATTTTCCGCAGGGCTACGCGTTCGCTCTGGCGCTTGCTGTCGGTACGCCGGACGATGACAAGGCTGCCCATTCGGTGCGCGACGGGCTGGTTACCCGTCTGCCGTGACATGGAATAAAGGCACATGAACAAAAACAGCTTTTTTTACCGGCAGGCGCGTCCGCTCTGTCTGCTGCTTACCCTGTGTGCGCTGCTTGCGCTTTTCCCTGCCTGTACGGCGCGTCAGGAAAGCAGCGCGTCCGCCGGCAGTGCGCCGGTTTATCTTGCCTGTCTGAATATCGGCAAGGCGGATTGCCTGCTTCTTTTCTCCGAGGACTATGCCTATCTGATCGACACCGGCTACGCCCAGAGCTATCCCCTGCTCCGCGCTGCCCTTGACGCATACGGCATCACCCGTCTGGACGGCGTATTTCTCACCCACTGTCACAAGGATCATGCGGGCGCGCTGACGGAGCTGGCGCAGAGCAATGTGCCGGTAGACGCATGGTATGCTTCCGCGTTCTATCTGACGGAGGAAACGCATCCCATGCTGGAAGCGGCGCAGACGCGGCAAAGCGCCGTTTCATGGCTGCGGGCGGGCGATGTGATCGAGGGGACGGAGGGGGTGCGGTTCGATGTACTGGGACCCGTTTCGCTCAATCAGGACAATGAAAACAACAACTCACTGGTCATGCGTTTTTCGTCGCCGCAGGGCAATCTGCTTCTGTGCGGCGATATGAAACAGGCGGAAGAGGCGCAGCTTCTGGCCGCTCAGTCGTTTGCCCCCTGCGAGGTATTGAAGGTCGGGCATCACGGAGACAGCGGCGCCGCAGGCGAAGGGCTTCTGCGCGCGGTTGCGCCCCAGATCGCCGTCATTACGACCGCTACAGAAGAAGAACCGGATACCCCTGCTGCAGAAACCCTTTACAGGCTGGCTGCCGCAGACTGCCGCACTTTCGTTACGCAGGACCTGCAGGGGGAAGCACTCCTGCTTACGCTGCAGGACGGTACCGTGACGGCGAAGGACGACCATTTTCCCGCGCTGCCGCCACGCACGCAGGGGCTTACAATGACCATCGACCTTGAGGCAGATACGCTGCTTGTTGAAAATGGCGGCAGCGAGTCTGTTTTTCTGGGCGACTGTATCCTTTACTCCTCCAAGGGCGCCGACCTTTATACCCTGCCGCCTGTCCATCTATCCCCCGGGGAGCGGCTGCTTTTCGGCAGCGAAAAATCCGGCGATGGCTGCGATTATTACCTGTCTCAGAAACGGATCTGGAGCAAGAAGGCGTTTGACGCAGCGGTTCTCTACGACGCGTACGGTCGGGCGCTGTGCCGCACCCATAACGGTCTGTCGGAATAAAATGAAGCGTACCCCGATATGGAGGTGTGTTTCATGACTTACCGTTCCTGCGGACGGCACGCAGCGGAAAGCCTGCCCTGCCGGTGCGATGCAGCGCCCTGCCGTCCCATGCCGCCCCGTGAACCCCCACGCGCCTGCCCTCCTCCGTCATGTTGCCCGCCTGAAACGGGCATGGGCTATCTGATGCAGCGGGTTGTCGCCGTCGGACGAGTATGGGAGCAGACGGATTGGCGCGTGCCGCCGGAGCAGCTCCCCTGCGGCGTCTCGTTTCCCCTGATGATCCGAGAGGCGCACATATGCGGTTGCTGCACAGCCAGACGTGCATCCTGCGGAGAGACGGTGCTCTGTCTGCCGGTGCGGGTCTGCCTGACGGACGGCTGCCGCCGCTGCTTTGAAGCGACCGATACCCTGCAATACACGGTTTCCATGTGGCCGTGCAGCTTTCCGGCGGCAGCGGTGCTGACCTGTACGGCGGGCGTTCGTCCCGGCAGACCATGCCGCTGCGGGGGAGACGGGCTGCACCTTGAAGTGCAGGCCTGCGTGTACGCGACGCTGCCGGGCGTGCTCTGTCCGGGCCCGTCGCCCTGCCCGCCGCCTTCCCTGCCCTGGTATCCACAACCCTGCCTGACGCGGCGGGACTGCCCATAAAATCCGAGTGCGGAAAGTCGTCTTTCCGCACTTTTTACATCTGAAGTGCAGGTAAATACATTGACATCCCCCGCCGAATCGCTTATCATGAAAAGCGGTAATTTCTTGAAAATGGAGGCACTTATGCGTTTACGGAGAAAAAGCTGTGTCGGGTTCATTCTGCTTGCGCTCCTGTGCGCCCTTTTCGCCTTTGGCGCGGCCGCAGAGGATGGAAAAGCGCAGATCAGCGGACTGGCCTGGGTGGATAAAAACACGGACGGCGTCAACAACGGAGAAGGCGCGCTGGCCGGCGTCACCGTCTCTCTGGAAGCGGCGGACGCCGACGGCGTTTTTCACACGGTTGCCGACGCAACGACGGGAAAAGACGGCATTTTCCTGTTCGGTTCGCTGGACGCGGGCAGCTACCGTCTGAAAATTTCGCTGCCCGACAACTACCGCTTCACCTATCACGGTGAAGGCAGCTGCGCGCTGCCTGCCAGCGGCGGGGAATCCTGCACCCCTCCGTTCATCGTTTCCGCGGGTGAAACGGTGGAAATGCCCATTGGCGCCACCAAAGCAAACAGCTATGTGTCCGTCATCGCCTTTGAAGATCTCAATGCCAACGGCGGCCGTATGACCAGCGAACCGCTGGTTCAGAATGTGCAGGTGGAGCTGCAGTATGTTTTTGACGGGGTAACCTATCCCGTCTGTTCCGGCGTGACGGATAAAAACGGCGCGGTCAAGCTGGACAGGCTGTCGCCCGGCACTTATCAGCTGGCCGTCGTGCTGCCTGAAAACTATATTTTCGGCCCCATCGGTCAGAAAGTCAACGCCTTTTACAATTGTGTTCCCCCGACGGAGAATGGTCAGGGGGTGACCGCGCCTTTCGTGCTGCCCGCCAAGGGCTCTGCAGGGCTGGGCGTGGGCATGGTCAAAACGGGCTCTCTGACGGGCAGCGTGTGGTTTGATGTAAACGCCAACGGTCAGAAGGATGAAGGAGAAGGCGGCTACGCCGGGATGGAGGTCACCCTTTATTCCGCCGAGTTTGGCCTGACCCGTACCGCTCTGACGGCGCAGGACGGTTCCTACCAGTTTACCAGCCTTCAGGCGGGCGCCTACGAACTGTCCGTTCAGCTGCCGGAGGACGTGATGTTCACCTACGGTCAGTCGCTGTTTACCAGTGCGGCAGACAGCGCTTCCACGACGGTTTCCGTCAGCACCGATCATACGGCCACGGCGAGCCCCATCGGCGTCATGCCGGATACCTATGTGACCCTGCACGCTTTTGCGGACGATAATCTGAACGGCTCGCCGGACGAGGGCGAAGCGCCGCTGGCAGGCGTACGGTTCGAATTCCTTTCCGGAGACGGTGCCTCACTGTCCGGCACCACGGATGAAACCGGCGCCATCACCCTGCGCCACGTGCGGGGCGGCAGCGTCAGCGTGCGCTGCATCCTGCCTGACGGCTATGTGTTTACTCTGCCCGGCGGCAGCAGCCAGTTTGCGTCGGCCACCGGCATCAGCGAGTGTACGCTGGATACCACCGTGCTCCACGGCGCCGCCAATGTATTCTACGCCGGTGTGACCCGCCCCGCCGCCATTTCCGGCGTACTGTTTGAAGACAGCGGAACCGCGGGGGTCTACCAGACCGGCGACCGCATGCTTTCCGGCTTTGCCGTGGAAGCCCTCAACGCGCAGGGCGAGACCGTGGCGCGCGCGGTGACGGACGATCAGGGCGCCTATGCCTTTAACCGTCTCATTGCCGGCGTTTATACGGTGCGCTTCGGCCTGTCCGACCCCTACATCGCGTCCGACTATGCGGGTGAGCAGGCGGGCGAACACGTCAACCAGATCGCGGGCGGAGACGCCGCGTATGGCGTTACCCGCGAAATCAGCCTTTCGCCGGGCGACAGCGTCACGGTGGACGCATCGGTTTTCAAGGCGGGCATCGTGGAAGGAAAAGTGCTGCTGAACCCCGCTTATGACCAGCTGGCCACAAACAACGGCGGCCTGGCGGGCGTGAAGGTCGTGCTGCTGGACGGCGACGGGGTTCCCGTTTCCGATTACGCCGCTGATACCACGGATGAAAACGGCGCTTTCTACATCAAGGGCATCCTGCCGGGCACTTATACCCTTTCCTATTCCCTGCCGGAAAACGCCCTGCTGGTCTATCCTCAGGAAGCGTTTGATGCGGCGCAGTACACGTCTGCGGCCTTCAACGTTTCCAACGGTCAGGAATTGCAGATGCAGCCCATCGGCGCGGTGCGCATCGCTTCCATGCGCGGCACGGTTCATTTTCCTGTCAATGGCGCCACGGCCGAATTGACGCTGACGGGCGACAATGGCACGGGGCGGGTGTACCGTGCGCTGACGAATGAAGAAGGTCAATACGCGCTGGAGAACATTCTGCCCGGCGCTTACACGCTGACCGTGCAGCTGCCCGAGGGGTACATGGTGGATGCGGACGCATCCTCCCCCGTTCCCGCCAGTCTGACCCCTGTTTCTTCACAGACCGTCAAACTGGAAATGGGTGCGGCTGTGTCGGAGGCTGACATTTTTGCCCGTATACCCGCGCAGCTCAACGTGCTTTTCGCGTGGGATGAGAATGCCTCCGGCGCTTACGATGCTTCGGCCGCCCCTGTCGCGGCGCTTCAGGTGGAGGTCACGGACAAAACCGGCGCGGTGACCGCACTGGCAACGGACGAAAATGGTCTCCTTCAGATGAGCGATGTACTGCCCGGACGGTATACGCTGTCCTTTGTGCTGGATGAAGACCAGATTGTCACCTCTCCTTCCGACCGTCAGGGAAATGCATGGACGGTGGCTGTCGAATTGACTGATGGACAGTCCGACCGGACGGAGGTGTGCGTGCTGCGTTACGCCGCCGTTGACGGTCAGGTGTGGAGCATGGATGGCTCGGCAAACGGCGTATCCGGGCTGACCGTGCAGCTGCTGCGTGAAGGCGCGCTCGTCGCCGAAGCGCAGACGGATGCGCAGGGCGCCTATCATTTTAGCGGGCTTCTGCCCGGCTCCTACACGCTGTCCGCTGCCCTGCCGGAAGGATTCCTGTTTGCCCGGAAGGCAGACACGACCGACCGCAGCAGCTACATTCAGGAGGGCGTATCCGTTCCCTTTGACCTGACCATGGGACAGCAGATGGCGCGCTGCGACATCGGCATCGGCATGGAAGGGGCGCTCGGCGATACCGCCTGGCTGGATCTGAACGGCAACGGCATGCAGGATCTGGACGAACCCGGTCTCCCCGGTGTCACCATTGAGCTGTACCAGTACGGTCAGCTGACTGCATCCGTGACAACGGACGTCTACGGTCATTATGAGCTGACCGGCCTGTTCCCCGGCATTTACACCCTGCAGGTGACCATGCCGGCCGAGGTGAAGACCACCGTGCGTCAGACCGAATACCCGCTGGTCGCCAGCATCCTGCCGGAGAGCAACGATACGACTGTGACGGTGGAAAACGTGGTCGTGCCCAGCGGCGCCAAAGATCTGAACTGCGATCTTGGCTTCGCGCTGCGCAATGCCGACGTGTATCCCGAGGTTATGAAAACGGTTCCTGCGGTCAACTGGACGCCCTACAGCGAGCGGTAAACTGCTGCGGATGCAGCATCATCAAAAAAGCCTGAGAAGCATTTCTCAGGCTTTTTATGTACAGATACAGCACGGCTGTTATCCCTTTTTTCAGGAATACGGGGTACCAGACTGATGTATCCCTTCATCTGCCGCGACGGGCAGCCGCCCCTGTTTTTCGCGGGAACCCTGTGGTGCCGCGTGAGCCTTGCTTATTCAGCGACTTCGCGCAACTCGACGCTGTGGAACGCGCTTTGTTCTTCGCCGGCGGCAAAACCGACCGCACCGTAGAGGTAGGGCTTTTCCGCCGCATCGGTATAGGACATCAGCGTTTTACCCAGCGCGTCCGCTACCGTGATGGTGTTGCCGACGCAGCGAACCCGCAGCGTCTGCTGCGCACCATTTGTCTTTTCGGCTCTTGCCACCTCGCGCCAGCCCCGCTCATTTTTCCGCAGGGACCAGCACTCGCCGTCGCGGAACACACCGTAGGCGCGAATTGCTCCCTGCACCCGGAACAGGAACCCGCCATTTTGCCCCGGAGCAAAACGGCATACGGCTTCCACATCGCGCCAGGTGACGTTGCCCGTATACGCTTCGCCGTTTTGCCCGTAAAGCACACCGTTTTCCAGCGTCCAGACACCCCGATGACGCGC
This sequence comes from uncultured Clostridia bacterium, assembly GCA_934662505.1. GTDB lineage: Bacteria > Bacillota > Clostridia > Christensenellales > Aristaeellaceae > SVGT01. The sequence continues at coordinate 24,577 of CAKUKE010000012.1, forward strand.
CAACTGCGTAATTTCCCGATGGGGGCGCAGCCATGTATGCGTCTTCGCCCAGTTTTCTTCGGTCTCCCGGGTAAAGTCCAGCCGATAATCCGTCCGGCCGCCCAGATTCATATGATCGATATACAGCCGATTGATGTAGGCATACGTCAGCCCTTCGACGCGTACACCCACACGCTCGACCCGTCCGCCGGGCTGGCCGGAAAGGACAAGGCTCAGATCGATCCATTTGCCCGGTTGAAGCACCGTCTTTTCTCCTTCCCATGCGCAGCCGTGCCCATCGGCAAACAGATATACCGCAACCGGAGTGCTCTTTTCATCCAGCCCGACCCTTGCGCAGACGGTCTGGCCGGGATAAAGAACGGGCGAAAAGAAGGGATCATAGCGGCTGTCGTGGAAGTCTTCCGGATGGTAATAGGTTTTATAGAACACGTTCCGTGCTTCGCCCGCATCCTGATCCAGCAGCGTTACCCGCAGACTGCCGCGGCCGGTGCTGAAGAAGCGTGCGTCATGCCGCAGCATATCTTCCTGCGCAGCTTTGGTTTTTTCCGTGCGGAAGGAGCAGGTGGAGCCGCGGAGCGCAAAATCGAAGGTATCCTTGCCGCATACGAAATCGCGCCATTCCGCAGGCGGTTCTTCCCCCGCCAGACGGTACCCCGTGCGGCAGATGAACCGTACGCATTCGGGCAAATTGGTCAGGTTCATGGAACCCAGCGTACAGGAAGTGACCAGAAAATCATGCACCGGCTCCGACCATTTGGGGTCGATGCCTTCCAGACCGACCAGTGTTCCGACGATGGTGGCAATATTGCCCACGTTGCAGTCCGTATCCCATCCGCACATGTTGCCGATATTGATGGTGCGGGAGAAATCGCCGTTTCCCCACAGCATCGCCAGTGCCATGGCGCCCGAGTTGGGGATGACATGGCAGCTGCCGGGGTATTTGTCATAGCCCCAGTTGGCGATCAGGTATTCCATTGCCTCACGCCAGTCTGCCCGAGGATGCTCGTCCCGATAGGCCATGACCGCCCGCACGACGCGGGCGTATTCGCAGTCCTCGGGGATATAGGCCAGTGCTTTTTCCATTACCGTGCGGATATCTTTTTCCACAAAGGCAAGGCTGATGCACACCGCCACAAACTGCCCGCCGTACACCGCGTTGCCGTCGTGGCTGACACTGGCAGCGCGGCCTGCCAGCTTGGCAGCCAGCGCAGGATTGCCCGGGCAGGCCAGCCCCCACCCGTCGATGAAGATCTGGCCGCCGATCTGCTCCGCTACCGTCTTCCCATTGGTCGCCATGCTGCCGCTTTCCGGCGCATCCATTCCCCGCCACAGGTTCAGATAAGCGGTATGCTCCGTACTTACGCCATAGCCGCCCCACCAGTAAAAACCGTGTTCATAAGGCGTATAGTTCAGCCACGTCAGGCCGATCTCCCGGGCAGTCAGCCGATCGGAGCATTCATAGTCTTCCAATGCGCGGAGAAAAAAAAGCGGGCCGTTCAGATCGTCATCGGAAGCGTAATCGCGATAATCCGTCAGATAATCCGTAATTTCGCCCACGGAGTCCCTGATCTGCTCATATGTCCACCCCTCAACCAGCGTTCCGTGGCGAACGCCGATGACCTTGCCCAGCCAGCCTGCATAGCATTTTTCTACATAGTTTGCAGGAATGTTGCCCATGTTGCGCGCCTCCATGTTTCATTGTTCATCGTCATCAGCATATCATAATCGCCTGCTTTTTTCAAGGTTCAAATTTCTTTTTTCGTTTACGGAAATCGCGCTTTCAGGAAATAAACGGGTGTTTTTTCCATCTGGCTATTGACTTTTGCGCTAAGACAGGATATAATGATTCGTGTTCCGTTTGGAACGGTTTATGTGCCCGTAGCTCAGCTGGATAGAGTGTCAGACTCCGACTCTGAAGGCCGCGCGTTCGAATCGCGCCGGGCACACCAAAAAACGTTCGGTTTTCGCCGGACGTTTTCTTTATGTTCAGGGAGATGAAAAGAAATGCGGTACCAGACGGTCGTCCCCGGCATTTTCTGCAGCCGTCCCAATCGCTTCATCGCGCTTGTGGAAACAGACGGTCGGTTAGAAACCTGTCATGTGAAAAACACCGGGCGCTGCCGGGAGCTGCTGCTGCCCGGTGCAAAGGTCTACCTGGCGCTGGCTGACAACCCGAATCGCAAAACCCGCTATGATCTGATTGCCGTTCAAAAAGGCGACCGGCTGATCAATATGGACAGCCAGTCGCCCAATGCAGCGGTTGCCGAAGCGCTGCAGCGTTATTTCCCGCATGCACGCTGCATCCGTCCGGAGTACACGCTCGGCTGCTCCAGATTTGATTTTTATGTGGAAACGGCGGAAAAGCGCTACCTGATCGAGGTGAAGGGCGTTACGCTGGAACAGGATGGGAAGACCTTTTTCCCGGACGCCCCTACGTTGCGCGGACGCAAGCATTTGCACGAACTGACGCAGCTGACCCGGCAAGGGTATACCGCCTGTATCGTGTTTGTCATTCAAATGGAGAAGGTCTGCTCATTTTCGCCAAACGGAGTGACGGATCCCGCCTTTGCCAATGCGCTGAAAATGGCGGCAGACAGTGGCGTCCACATTGCGTGCGTATCCTGCCGGGTCACGCAGGACAGCATGACGCTGGATCATCCCGTTCCGCTGGACTGGACAGCCGTTTACACATCGTAAGGGGGTTCTCCCTCTCCATTTGCCGACCCGTCGCCTGCATCAGCGTAGTCGCCTTCATCGCTGCCATCCGGGCTTTTGTCGCCGTCCCCTTCATCCTCCGTCACGCAGACGGCGCTGCTTTCTGCATTTATGGGACGGATGGCGCCCGAACGGAACAGGGCGATCTTGGCGCTGACGGGGCCGATCAGCTCATACAGCACCGACGAGGAAAGAATGATGGTCAGCAAGGTTTGCCCCATTTCAGCGGGCAGAACGCGCACGCCTAAAAATGCCAATCCGATGGCAACCCCCGCCTGCGGGATCAGCGCCAGCCCCAGATAGCGCCGCAGTCCCTCTGATGCGCGGGTCATCCGGCAGCCCAGATAGGCGCCCGCGTATTTGCCTACGATTCGCACAAGGAAGTACACGACCCCGACCGCGCCGAAGGTCGTCAGTGCGCCGATGCTCAGATTCATACCGGACAGAATAAAAAACAGCGACATGATGGGCGGGGTAAACTTGTTCAGCTGTTTATAGAGCTTTTTATCCCGTGTGCAGTTCATGTAAACTGCGCCGAACACCATGCAGGACAGAAGCGGCGATATGTCGGCGACAGCGCACAGACCGGACAGCCCCAGCAGCATGGCGATGGCCAGAATGAGACGGTTATCCCGGCTCCGGGCAGGAGTCAGCAATTTGGAGAGCACGTACCCGCACAGCGCGCCGAGGGCAATGGCGGCCAGATTGAGCAGAATGGGCGTCAGCACGTGAACCAGACTGGCGTCCTCCCCTTCCTGGCTCAGAATGGCGGAAATGACGCTGAACACCATCAGACAAACCACATCGTCCAGCGCCACCACCTGCAGCAGCACGTCCACAAATTCGCCTTTGGCATGGTACTGGCGGATGGTCATCATGGTGCTGGCAGGAGCGGTTGCCGTAGCGATCGCACCCAGCAGCAGGGAAAACTTCACGTCCATGCCCATCAGATAAATCATGACCAGCGAAACCAGCACGCCGGCCAGCAGCGCTTCAGCCATGGTAATGATTACGACCCGAAGCCCTGTTTTCATCAGGACTTCACGTTTAAAAAACTTGCCGACGCCAAAGGCGATAAAGGCAAGGGCGATATCGCTTAAAAAGCTCATGCCGCTGACCATCGTCTGGGGAATAAGCCCCAGCACATCCGGCCCGATGATAATGCCTGCGAGAATATACGCGCTCACATTGGGCAGGTGAAGCAGCTTGGTCAGCCGCGTCATTAAAAAACCTGCAAAAAGCATGACGCTCAGGGTAAGAAGAATCTGAGATACCTGCGGCAGCTGCGCCCAAAGGTTTGCCATTGCATTCGCCTTCTTTCCAGCCATCTAAAAAAATAAAAGCGCCGAGGCATTGCCTTCAGGCATTGCATTTATGGATGACTTATGCTACGATTATATGCGTAATTCTCATAATGTAAAGAAATACTATTCTTTATAATTATTATTTTTTCTTATGGAGGCTTCTTATGCTGGATCCACGCATCCGCACGTTAATTACCGTTTGCGAAACGGGCAGCTTCACCCGCGCCGCGGAGACCCTCAACCTGACGCAGCCGGCCGTCAGCCAGCAGATACGCCAGATGGAGCAGGAACTGGACGTGCGCATCTTCAACCGCTGCAAAAAGCAGCTGATTCTGACCTCTGAAGGCGAACTGGTGCTTCGGTATGCCCGCCGCATGGACGCATTGTATCAGAATCTGCGTCAGCGGCTGAAGAACGACCGTCAGCATGTGACCCACATTCGGGTAGCCATTACCCATACGGCAGAAAGCAACGCCGTAGCGGAAGCACTGGCCAAGTTGGGGTCTACCCACGAGGGGGTGACGATAAGTCTGATATCTGATACCATAAGAAATTGTTATGAAATGCTGGAGAATTATGAAGTCGATCTTGCCGTTGTGGAAGGGCATGTGACGGATAACCGCTACAACGCGCTGCTGCTGGACACAGATCAGCTGGTGCTGGCGGTTGCGACCGATCATCCGCTGGCGCACAAAAGTCTGATCACCATTGAACAATTGCGCCGGGAAAAGCTGATCCTGCGCCGTCCCAATTCCGGCACCCGTAACCTGTTTGTGGCGCATCTGGAAAGCAATAACATGACCATCGACGACTTTAACGTCATTCTGGAAGTGGACAATGTGGCCACCATCAAGGATCTGGTGCGCCGCAATTTCGGCGTTTCCATCCTGCCCAAGTCCGCGTGCCTTGACGAATTGAAAAAAGGAAAAATGATCGTTCTGCCCGTTGAAAATCTGAGCATGATCCGGGAAATCAACATCCTGTACCGTCCTGATTTTGAGCATATGAACGTATTGCAGGATCTGATGCGCATTTATTCGGACACGGTACGGACGTACCTGTGAAACCGCCGTTTTACCCTGCGTCGCAGCATTCTCTTTGCCCCCGCAACCCGGTGCGTCTTTCGCCGAGGAAGGAGCAGGTGAAAGAGGTAACGCTTTCCTTTCTCCTGAAATGATTTTTCTTCCCTTTTTCACCTCCCTGCAGCATGTCTGCGCAAAAAAGCCCTCGCAGGACGCGAGGGCTTTTTCATTGCAAAAGGGCGATTATCTGCCGGCTGCCTCTGCCGGAATCTTCTTCAGCGCTTCTTCCCACGCCGCCGCCAGCTGAGGATCGCTCAGGTCACCCACCTGGAAGTAGGTGCTTTGCATTTCTTCCGGCATTTCCACTTTTACATCCGGTTCAATGCCCACCTTATGCACCACCTTGCCGCTGGGCATGTAATACTGCGCCACGGTAAACTGAAAGCCGTCCTCGCCGCTGCCGGTATCTTCCAGCGGAAGCACATACTGCATAATACCCTTGCCGTAGGAGGTGGTTCCCACCAGCGTGGCGCGCCCCGCATCCTGCAGGCTGCCTGCCAGAATTTCGCTGGACGACGCACTGTATTCGTTGATCAGCATGACCAGCGGCAGATCCGTCTTGCCGTCCTTGGTCCAGTTTTCCTCCCGGTTGCCATAACGATCCTCGCTGTAGAACATCAGCTGCCTGTCCAGGAACAGATCGCCGATGTTTTTCGCATCGTCCACCCATCCGCCGCTGTTGTCCCGCAGATCCACCACCAGCGCTTCCGCTCCCTGATCGGTCAGTTCCTTCATGGCGTTTTCAAACGCCTGCGCACAGTCGCCGGCAAATTCATACAACGCGATATACCCCACGTTGTTTTTCAGCATGGTGTATTCTACACGGTTCACATGGATCATTGCCCGCGGAATGGAAAAAACCAGACTTTCTTCCCCGCGGCGCACTTCCACCTCTACCGGGGCGTTTTCTTCTCCGCGCATGACGTTGACGGCGTTCTGCATGGTGGTCGCATCTACGGCGATGTCTTCTACGCGAATCAGTTCGTCGCCGCGCAGCAGTCCGGCTTTTTCAGCAGGGGTGTTCTTAAATACCCGGGTAATGAACACCGTATTGTCCTGATAATTTCCCAGCAGCTGGATACCGATGCCGGCGTACTCCCCGTCGTCATCCGCCCACATTTCCTTCCATTCTTCCGGGCTGTAGTAGAAGGTGTAAATGTCGTCCAGACCGGCCAGCAGTCCCCGCGTCGCCATTTCGATCATGGCGTCTTCGTCCGGCTCCTGATAGTAATACTGCTCAATGTACTGAAGAACGGTGTTCAGCTTTTCAAACTTTTTCAGCTGCTCGTATTCCGTCTTGGAAATGGTGACGGTCTCGCCGTCGTTCTTGCTGCCGAAAAAGTCAAACAGCCCCGCCGCCTGACCGCTGACCGCAATGCCGCAGCACAAAACGGCGATGACGATTACGCTCAGAAACGCCTTTGTTTTTTTGCTCATTTTCTCACCTGCATCTTTCCGGCAAAGAAAGGTCAACGACCCGCCTTTGCCCTGTTCTTATTATTGCCGCACTTGCGCATTTCAAGCAGCATTTTAAATGTGACCGCATCTTCAAACTTCCGCAGATCCAGCCCCACCTGACGCTGCACCTTGTCCAGCCGGTACACCAGCGTATTGCGGTGAATGTACAGCTGACGCGCGGTGTCGGACAGGTTCAGATCCTTTTTGAAGAACATTTCAATGGTATAGAGCATTTCATCGCTGAAAAGACGGGCGGTGGAACGGTTGAACAGCAAGGCGTGGTAATGCTCGGCCGTTTCCGGCGGCAGGTCGGAAAGAAAGCGGTCAAGCAGCATGCTGCGGTACACGTGAATGCTTTCATCCGGAGAATAGAGCCTGCCAATGTCCATGGCGCGGCGCGCCTGACGGTAGCTTTCGTGCAGATCACTGATGCTCTCGGCCACATTGCCGATGCCCACGGTCACATTCAGCGCCACTTCGCTCAGCAGGGTCTCCTGAAGCGCCAGTGCGAACTGACGCATTTCATCCACATCCTCCATCCCGCTGACGTCCTTGATCAACGCGACGGTATGCTTGTCCATGGCCACCAGCGTGTCATTGGCCGAGCGGGGAACCACCTCGTTGAGAATATCCAGCGCACTGCTCTGCTGCACCTGCACCATGTGCAGCAGCAGCACACACCGGGGCGCATGATCCGTCAGGTGATGCTCGTCCACCATCGCATCCAGTTCGCCCAGAGACATTTCATTTTGCAGAATGCGCTGGTAGATATAGTTGACATCCGTCCCCGCGTGAACGGCTTCTGCCGCCGCGCCGATCATCGCATCGCACAGGGTGAAGGTGTCCCGCACCAGATCGTCGTCCCCCTTGGGCGACATGAGCACCAGCTCCGTGTCTGCCGTGCAGAGCTGATAAAGCCGCCCTTCCTGCAGTACGGCCTCGCCGGGTGTGGACAGCGTCGGAATGGCGAAACGAATGTCTTCCTTGGGAATGAGACAATTGCCGTCTGCATCCAGCACGGTGATCGGCGTGTTCAGGCGCTTGATCACCTGTTCGATCATCATCAGTAAATGTCCGTCCATAGGTTGGTACCTCCCGCGCGCCCCTTTTGTGTACAATTTCAGATTGTATGCAATCCTCCTGTACATAACATAGAACCTTAAAAACCATTTTCGACAAAAAGCGCGTCCTTGCGCTTTTATTATAGCACAAAGAGCGCGCTGCTGCAACGCATCATCGCATTCGTTGCTTCACTTTTTTATGCAGTTGATAAAACGGCGGTCACAGACCTCCGCGCATTTTCTCGTCCATTTTCCGGGCGGCGGCTTTTCCGGCGCCCATCGCCAGAATCACCGTGGCCGCGCCCGTCACGGCGTCGCCGCCGGCATACACGTTTTCCAGCGAGGTCTCGCCGCCTTCGTCACGGGTCACAATGCAGCCCGTTCGATTGGTCTCCAGCCCTTCCGTCGTTGCGCGGATCAGCGGATTGGGCGAAGTGCCGATGGCCATAATCACGCAGTCCACAGGCAGCTCAAACTGACTGCCCTCCACCTCTACGGGACGGCGGCGACCCGACGCGTCCGGCTCGCCCAGCGCCATCTGCACGCAGCGAATGGCCTGCACATCCTCCTGCCCCAGAATGGCCTGCGGGTTTGTCAGCATGCGGAATATGACGCCTTCCTCCCGTGCATGCTCCACTTCCTCCCGGCGTGCGGGCATTTCCGCCTCGGAGCGCCGATAAATGATGAAAACCTCCTCCGCGCCCAGTCTCAGCGCGCAGCGTGCGGCGTCCATTGCCACGTTGCCGCCGCCGACAACCGCCACCCTGCGTCCGCGGCGGACGGGGGTATCGCTGTCCTCACGGTAGGCTTTCATCAGGTTGACACGGGTCAGAAACTCGTTGGCAGAATAAACGCCCCGCAGGTTTTCACCGGGAATCCCCATAAAACGTGGCAGACCGGCGCCGGTGCCGATAAACACGCTCCGATACCCCTGCTCAAACAGTTCCTGTATAGTCATCGTACGGCCAATGACCATGTCCGTCTGCACGTCTACGCCCATTTTCCGAAGCTTTTCCACCTCGGCGCGCACGATTTTTTTCGGCAGGCGGAACTCTGGGATCCCGTACACCAGCACGCCGCCCGCCGTATGAAGCGCTTCAAACACCGTTACTTCATACCCTCTGCGGCGCAATTCGCCCGCGCAGGTCAGCCCTGCAGGGCCGGAACCCACCACGGCCGCCCGGATGCCGTTGGAAGCCGGCGGCGTCAGGGGTTCATCCTTTTCCAGCATCCGATCCGCCACATACCTTTCCACGCGGCCAATGGCCACCGGCTCGCCTTTCAGGCCGCGGACGCACTGCTTTTCGCACTGGTTTTCCTGCGGGCAGACCCGGCCGCATACCGCAGGCAGAGAACTGGCGCGGCTGATCACATCGTATGCACTGTCGTCATTTCCCTGGCGCACGGCCTGCAGAAATGCCGGAATGTCGATATGCACGGGGCAGCCCTGCATGCAGGGGCTGTTTTTGCAATGAAGACACCGCGCCGCTTCCGCCTGCGCCATTTCCGCCGTATATCCCAGCGCTACCTCGTCAAAGGTGCGGCGGCGCGTTTCCGCGTCCAGCAGCGGCATGGGATGCCTTCCCTGATCAGCCATGATTTTCACCCGCTTTCAGCAAATGACACGTTTTTTCATAGGCGTGGCGCTCAAAATCCCCGTATGTCCTGCCGCGCGTCATCATTTCGTCAAAGTCCACCAGATGACCGTCAAAATCCGGTCCGTCAATGCAGGCAAAACGCATTTTTCCATCCACTGTCAGTCTGCATCCGCCGCACATCCCTGTTCCGTCGATCATGATGGGGTTCATGCTGACCACCGTCGGCAGCGCGTATTCCTTTGTCAGAAGGCAGACAAATTTCATCATGATCAGCGGTCCGATGGCGAATACCCGGTCATATTTTGCCCCCCCGTCGATCAGCGTTTTCAGCGCATCCGTGACCCGCCCTTTATCCCCGTACGAGCCATCGTCCGTCATCACCAGACAGCGCTCCGAAACGGCGCGGAATTCATCCTCCATGACTACCAGATCATGGCTTCGGAAGCCGATCACGCTGTCCACCTTCGCACCGCGGCGCGCCAGCTCCCGGGCGATGGGATAGGCAATGGCGCACCCCACGCCGCCGCCGATCACGGCTGCGGAGGTCACGCCGTCCAGACAGGTAGGCTTTCCAAGGGGACCCACCATGTCCTGAATGCTGTCCCCCGCGTGCAGCGCGTGAAACATCAGGGTCGTTGCGCCGACCGTCTGAACGACCAGCGTAACAGTGCCTTTCTCACGGTCAAAATCAGATATGGTCAGAGGGATCCGCTCCCCATCTTCCCGCACCCGCACAATGACAAACTGCCCGGGCTGCGCCTTTCGGGCAATCAGCGGCGCAGCCAGCACCACGCGAAAAACGCCGGTGGCAAGGTCTGTTTTTTCAAGAATACGCGTCATGTTTATCCCCCTTCATTCCCGCTGAGCGGCGGGCGAGTCGGCCATCAGGTTCTGTATCAGAACGAGCGCCCGCCCCATAATCTCTTTTTGCTGGTTGCTCATGGCTTCGGGCGGGGCTTCGGCGCTGCACAGCACGCGATACTGTGTTTTTCCATCCACGCTCTGCCGCCAGACATAGGTCGGCGTATACGTCACCGTGTCAAAGGATACGCGTGACTGTCCGTCCACCGTCAACCGCACATGCAAAAGCAGCCCGGATACCTCCGACCGCTTGTCGCGCCGTGCGGAAATGAGGGTGCCCATGGCGTAGGCACAGAGCGTCTGCCGGCTTTGCCCGTCGCTCGTCAGGGTCTGAATCATTTCCACCGGCAGTGCGGCGCTGCTCCCGCCGCCCAGTATGATGTCCGCACCGGCGGCGGCGATCTGCCTCGCCTGCTCCCGCTGGGTGTCCGTCAACTGCTCGTCGCTTTGAGAAAGCCACGTCAGGGAAACCACCACCACCTGCGCACCCCGGCTGCGCACTGCGGCTATATCTTTTTTGACCTGCTCCGTATCCAGCCGTGCTACAGGCGACGAGGCGTCCGCCATGGCTTTTTCTGTTCTGGAACCGGGGGTATCCAAGTATCCCAATACGGCGATCGTCACGCCGTTGATCTGCAGCAGCGGGATGTTCTCTGTCTGTTCCGCACCATAGCTGTCCAGCCCGCGCTGGCGCAGCGCCCCGACCGTTTCCTCCAGTCCCTGCGTTCCCTGATCCAGCACGTCGGCATGGTTCAGCAGCACACCGCTCAGTCCCAATGCTTTCAGCCCGTCCGCAGCCGCAGCGGGGACGACCGTATCGGTATAAGCGTTTCCCTGTGCAGTCAGCAGGTTGTTCAGCGGCGCCAGATTCACATCAGCGTACACGTAGCGCTGAATATACTGAAAAACGGAGCCGTAATCAAACGTATCCCCGCTGCGCACGCTGTCTGATATGTTCTTTTCAAAGTCAATCGCCCCGGAGAACGTCATCGTCACCGTGTGCGCCGTCTGCGACGGCATGGCGGTAGGCTGCTGCCTTTCCTGCGTCGGCGCAATGGTCACGGTCGTCGTTTTGATGGCGCTTGCGGCGGAGGGCGCGGCGGTGGGCATGGGCGCGGCGGTATTTCTGGCCGTTTTAAAAACGCTCAGAAGCTGATCTGCCTGCAGTACGCCGCGAAAATCGCCGCCAAAGCGGCTGATCAGGTGCACGCAGCCTACCGTCACCACAAGGGTCAACGCAACGGTAAAAATGGTTCCCAGAGATGTTTTTCTTTTCATCGTTTGCGCCCCCTTTCATTCCGAGCCTCTTTCCGTTACCGCGCGACCTTGTTCCGCTCGTAGAGCATGCGCAGCCCTTTCAGCGTCAGGAGCCCGTCAATCTTGTCGATCACCGAGGATTTTGCGGCGATCAGCCGGGCCATGCCGCCTGTCGCAACGACAGTCGCGTCTGGTTCGCCCATTTCCTCTCGCATTTTCGTCACCAGATAGTCCACCTGCCCCACGTATCCGTAGATCAGACCCGCCTGCAGGTTGGCGATGGTATTTTTCCCGATGACATGCTCCGGCATCGTCAGTTCAAAGTGAGGCAGCTTGGCTGTTCCGGACACCAGCGCCTCGCTGGACAGTTTGATGCCCGGGCAGATGCAGCCGCCTAAGAACGCGCCGTTTTTATCCAGCGCGCCCATGGTGGTCGCCGTACCGAAATCAATGTAGATGCACGGCCCGTGATAAATCCCGTAGGCTGCCACCGCGTTGCAGATACGGTCGCTGCCCAGTTCCCGCGGATTTTCGTATTTGATATCGATCCCCGTTTTGATGCCCGGCCCCACCATGATGGGACGAACGCCGAAATAATCCCGGCACATATGCTCCACGGTAAAGTTCACCGTAGGCACCACCGAAGAGAGCATGATGCCGTCCACCCGTTTAATGTCAATGCCGGCGTTGGCAAACAGACTGGTGAAGAAAACGCCCATCTCGTCGCTTGTATACGTTCTGGTCGTCGACAGACGCCAATACCGAATCAGCCGCTCCTCCTCAAAAAGAGCGGCCTTGATATTGGTATTGCCGATATCCATGGTCAAGAGCATATTGTCATATCCTCACTTTTTCTCGATCAGTCCGGCACGAGCCAGCGCCCCCAAAACCGGCGTTGCGATCAAGGCGGCGGCAGCCGCCTCCGGCAGTCCGGCCGTCAGCGCAATGGTACCCACCGTGGTCAAAAGGGTGGGATTGTCCAATCCGATCAGCCGGTACAAAAGCAGCATCATCCCCAGATACAAAACCGTGTTGGTCAGCGACCCGGCCGCTGCGGCAACCGCGGTGCGCACTTTACCGTTTGCTTTCCGCAGCGCCCTGTGCACCCCGCAGGTCACCAGCGGCGTACACAGCCGCGGAACAAAGCACATGAGAATGACCCACAGGAGACTGTCCTGCAAAATGGGCGCCACCAGCGCGGAAGGCGCGCGCAGTCCTGTATACAGACTGACGCCGCCCATGCACAGTCCCAGTATAAGACCGCAGCGGGGTCCAAGCGCCAGCGCGCCCACCAGCACAGGTACGCACAGGAAGGTAATGTAGATTACACCCACGTTGACAAACCCGATGGGTGTAACCCCCAACAGCACAACAAGCGCTGCCAGAAGAGCGGTCATGGTCATGCGGCGAAGCTGATTCTTTTTCATTTTTCCCTCCGTTCGGGCTCACTTTACGGATGCCCGACGACATGTTTTATCGTCCGAACCGTCGAACCCCGCTGCGCGGGTGTCCGCATTTGTCCGGCTGGTACATTATAACAAATCATCCTGTTCCATGTCAAACGCGGCGCAGCCCTTGCGTGCCGCCCGCTGGCATTATCGGAGTATTTTTTCCAGCAGAAAACGGTACAGCGCCTGCGTTCCCTGATTTTCGAGCCCCTCGTCCGCCATTTTTTCATACATATCAAGCACCGTCCGCAGCATTTCCAGCTGCTTCCCTGCCGGGTTTTCCCGGACGATGCGCATGTCCTTGATAAAATGCTTGATGTAAAACCCGGGGGCATCGTCGCCCTGCAGCGCGCGCGGCGCCATGTTTTTCAACTGCCAGCTTCCTGCCGCGCCGCCGTCGATAGCCGCCAGTACTTCCTGCTCGTTCAGCCCTGCCGCATGGGCGTATGCCAGCGCCTCGCAGTAAGCCGCCGTTGCACCTGCCACGCAGATCTGATTGCAGGCCTTGGTATGCTGACCCGCCCCGGCACCGCCCATGTAATGCGCCTCGCTGCCCAGCGCCTTCAGCAGGGGCAGTACCCGGTCGTATGCTTCCCGTTCACCGCCGGCCATGATGGTCAGCGTTCCTTCCCGCGCCCCCTTGTCGCCGCCGGAGACCGGTGCGTCCAGCATGAATATGCCCTTTTCGCGTCCTTTCTCCGCCAGACGAACGGCCAGCTCGGGCGAAGAAGTGGTCATGTCCACTGCAACGGTTCCCGGGCGCATGCTTTTCAACACGCCCTCCGGTTCGAGGTACACCTGCTCCACATCCGAAGGATAGCCGACCATGGAGAACACTGCGTCGGCGTTTTCCACCGCCTGACGCAGCGTACGGCACGGGATGATTCCCTCCGTCCTCAGCCGCTCCGCCTTTTCAAAGGAACGGTTGAAGGCATACACCTGATATCCTGCCCGCTGCAGGTGCACCGCCATGGGCGCGCCCATGACGCCGGTTCCGATCCACGCCACGTTATGTATCATGCTGCAATGCCTCCAGTTGAATGATCTGTGCGCCCATACCGTCCGCTTCCGCCCTTTCATGGGTGGACAGCACCACCAGCGGCGCAACCGACCGCAGTTTTTCCATCACCCGTTCCCGGAGCGATACGTCCAGCCCCTTGAACGGTTCATCCATCAATAGCACGTTTCCTTCGTACGCCAGCGCACGGGCGAGCGCTACGCGCCGGCACATCCCACCGCTCATCTCATCCGGCCGCAGCAAAACATCGTCAATCTCCATTTCCTTCAGATACCGCGCCGCCTTTTTCTCGTTTGAGGAAAGCGCCACGTTGCGCAGCGCCGTTTCCCACGGCAGCAGCCGATCCTCCTGAAACACGCAGGCGATCCGCGTCTCCGGCGACACCGTGCGGCTGCCGCTGTCCGGCGCTGTCAATCCGGCCATAACCCGCAGCAGTGTGGTTTTTCCCGCGCCGGACGGCGCCATCAGGGCATAAACCCCTTTGGACGGCAGGCGCAGAGAGACGTGACGCAGTACTTTTTTTCCTTCGAACGAAACGCATATATCCCGCAGCTCGATCATATCTTCCGCCTCCAACCGCTCAGGCGGCGCAGCCCCGCCATCAGGATTTTTTCAAGCGCCAGCGAAAGCAGAATGACCACCAGCGTCCATGCAAACAGGCGGGGTGTTTCCAGATACACCTTGGCGTCCTGCAGATTTCTGCCGATCGAAAGCACGGGCTTGGCGATCACCTCGGCGGCGATGCCGGATTTCCACGCAAAACCCAGCCCTGTTGCGCAGGCCGCCGTAAAATGCGGCAGCGTTGCGGGGATATACAAATGCCAAAGCCGGCGCAGGGGCGTATAGTGAAACGCCTTCGTCATCTCAACCAGCGATGCGTCCACACCTTCCAGACCCTCCCGGAGTCCCGTCCAGACCATGGGCGTCACCATCAGAAAAGAAATGAACACCGGCGTCGCGTCATAATTCAGCCACAGGAGCACCAGAATGATGAACGAGGTGACGGGGGTCGCACGTACCACGGTGCATAATGGAGAGAGCAGGTCGTCCAGCCACGGTACGAAAAAACAGCCGTATGCCAGTACCGTCCCCGCACCCACGGCCCATACAAAACCGCCCGTCACCCGCAGAAGGGACGCGCCTGTGCTCTGCCAGAAACCGGCGGTAACGCACATATCTGCCAGCGCCCGCAGCGTATCCAGCGGTCCAGGCAGCAGCAAAGGCTGTCCCAATGCCGCGGCGGCGCCCGTCCACAGCGCCAGCCAGATCAGCCCGACCGCCCACCCGGGAATATGCTTTTTCTGCATTTTTCTCTTCATCATAAATATGGAATCATGTCTGCCAGCCGGTCAAACACCAGATCCGGCTGAACGGGCGACGCCTTTAAAATGGCAGGGGTCGTATTGCCGCTCATGACCAGAATGCTCTGCATCCCGGCGTTAACACCTGCCCGGATGTCGCTGTCGATCCAGTCGCCGCCCATGGCACAGGCTTTCCTGTCCAGCCCCATCCTGCGGCAGGCGTTGAGCAGAATATCAGGGTACGGCTTTCCGGCGATCACATCCGGGTCGCGCCCCGTGCTGGCCTTGATGTAGGCCAGCGTAGCGCCTTCGTCCGGCAGAACACCCCCTTCCACCGGACAGTTGGGGTCAGGATGCGTTGCAATGTAAGGAACCCCCTGACGGATCAGGTTGCAGGCGCAGGTCAGCTTTTCGTAGGTCAACTCCGTATCGAAGGTGATCAGCACATAGGACGGCTTCTCCTGTCCGCGCCAATCCCATTCAAACCGGCAGCCGGGCAGCCGGGCAGCCAGTTCCTCCTGCACTTCCCGGTTTGCCACCGCATACCCCTTCTGCCCGGGAAAACGCTGCAGAATCACTTCCTCCGCAGCGACGCAGCTGGTCAGCAGCTGCTCACGCAGGCAGGCAGGAATGCCCAGACGGCGGAGTTTTTCCTTATAAAACGCCACCGAATGGGAGGAATTATTGGTCAGAAAAACAATGGTACGCCCGCTTTCCAGCGTTTTGCGCACAAAGTCCATGGTACCGTCGATCAGGTTCTCGCTCAAATAGACCGTTCCGTCCATATCCAGAAAAAAGCAGCGGATCGGTCGCAGCATCTCACGTACATTCATACTTTGTCATGCCCTCGCACAATCACGGAAAACTTCATCAGATCCCCTTCAGGGCGGCCGATTCCCAGCAGCTCGCCCTGCAAATATACCCGTGTGGCGCCGCACAGCGACTCCGCCCCCAGCGCGCGCAGGGGCAGCGCCACGCCGTTCGCCGCCTGTTTGCTCAGGCGGTCAGGAACATCCACACGCGGAAGATGGGCAAGAGGTGTATCCATGGGCAAAAGCAGCGCAGGCAGACGGTCTTCTTCCCGCGCCGCCTGCAGCGCTTCCAATGTCACGGCGTTTTCAATGTGAAAGGCGCCCACCTGCGTGCGCAGCAGAAAACGCATATGAGCCGGGCAGCCCGTCAGCTGACCCAGATCATGGCAAAGGGTGCGGATGTAGGTTCCGCCGCCGCAGCGTATCCGCATCAGGCAGCCGTCGGTCGTGTCACAAAGCACGTCAATCCCGTGCACCACTGTCCGGCGCGGCTGTGTTTCCACCTGCACACCCTGTCGCGCCAGTTTGTAAAGCGGCTGACCATCTCTTTTCAACGCCGAATAAGCCGGCGGGCACTGATCAATTTCTCCCGTCAGCTTTTCAAGCGCGGCGCGCAGTGCGTCCTGCGTAGGTCTTCCCCGGCCGCTTTCCACGACAACGCCCTGCGCATCCTGCGTGTCCGTAGCACCGGTAAAGGCCGCTTCTCCGATATAGGTCTTTTCCTTTTCGGAAAAATAATCCAGCAGCCGGGTCGCGCGGCCGATCATAACGGGCAGTACTCCGGCCGCCTCCGGATCCAGCGTACCTGCATGGCCGACCCGTTCGCCCGTCAACCGCTTCATAAAGGCCACCGCGTTTCCGGAGGACATGCCGGGCGGCTTGAGCAGGTTGATAAAACCGTTCATTGCCTTTCCCCTATTTGCTGCGTCATGGACTGACGGATGATCTGCTCCGCACGGTCGGATGCCATTTCCGTCCGGCAGCCCGCTGCCAGCACATGCCCGCCGCCGCCCAGAAGCGCAGCCACATCCGACACGTGGTACGGCGCTACCGCGCGGAAAGAAACCTTGGTAAACCCGGGGGTGCCCGTATCCGCCAGATAGGCCATACAGACTCCGGGCAGATTCAGTGCATAATTGACAATACCGTCGCTGTGCTCAGGCAGCGCACCGCAATCCGCATAATCCTGCCGCGTCAGTTTCATGCAGGCACATGCGCCATCCGCAAAGAAGGTCAGGGTAGACAATGCCCGTCCCAGCAAGCGCACATGAGGCACCGCACGAACCAGATGCACCGCTCTGGACACCCGGTTCAGATCAAACCCTGTGCGCGCCATGGCGGCGGCGCAGGCAAAAGTCTCCTCGTCCGTATTGGAAAAAGAAAAATTGCCTGTATCCGTGCTGATGGCTGTATAAATGCAGGCAGCCGTTTTCTGATCCGGCGTCACGTCCAGCGCACGCATCAGCCGCCATACCATGCAGCCGGTGGAGGACGCATCACCGTCCACCTCGTTCAATTCCGCATAGTCTGGATTCGTCGCATGGTGATCCAGCTGACCGCGGACGCCTGCCGCCCGATAGGCCTTCACGCAGTCGCCCATGCGACTTTCCTCGGAAATGTCCAGCGCGAGCGCCAGATCGAACCGTTCTTCGCCGAGCGCCTCCGGCCGGATGATCTGAGACGCGCCGGGCAGAAAACCGTACTTTTCCGGCACCCCGTCATGACTGACCAGCGTCACCTGCTTGCCCAGTCCCGCCATGATGCGTCCGCATGCCAGCAAGGAACCGATCGCATCCCCGTCCGGCAAAATATGGGTGCACATGAGAATGCTGTTCGCACTTTTCAGTGCGGACAGCAATGCCTGATTATGAATGGGTTTCATCGTCATGATTTTCCCCTGTATCAATTTCGCTGAGAACCTGTGCGATATGCGCGCCGTAGGCGATGTTCTGATCGCGCACGAAAATCAATTCCGGCGTATAACGCAGCTGGCACCGCAGTCCCAGCTCATGCCGAATGAACCCGGCCGCATTTTTCAGCGCCTTCATCATCCCGTCGGCCTTTTCATCCTCCAGAATGCTGACATACACCTTGGCATATCGCAGGTCACGGGTCACGTCGGCGCGGGTCACGCAGTAGGTGCCGCTGATCCGGGGATCATTCATCTCCCGGATCACGGCATCCACCGCATGACGCACTTCTTCGGATATTCTGTCGATTCGGAAACTGGCCATGCTTACTCCTCAACCTGCTCCATCACGAAGCATTCGATGACGTCGTTTTCCTTGATATCGCTGTAGTTCTCCAGACCGATACCGCACTCATAGCCCTGACTGACTTCACGCACGTCGTCCTTGAAACGGCGCAGCGAAGACAACTTGCCCTCGTAGATGACCACATTGTCCCGCAGCAGGCGCACGCTGGCGTTGCGCTGCACCTTGCCGTCGGTCACATAGGAACCGGCAATGGTGCCGGCACCCGTCACCTTGAACACGTTGCGTACCTGCGCGTGACCGAGGATGTTTTCCTTGAGCACAGGCTCCAGCATACCCTTCATGGCCTTTTCAATGTCCTCAATGGCCTGATAGATGATACGGTACAACCGGATGTCCACTTCTTCCTTTTCTGCCGCGTCGCGGGCGGTCGCATCAGGACGGATATTGAAGCCGATGATGATGGCGCCGAAGGCGGAAGCCAGGTTGACGTCGTCCTTAGTGATGGCACCCACCGCGCTGTGGAGCACATGGATCTTCACCTGATCGTTGGACAGCTTCTCCAGCGCCTGCTTGACCGCTTCCACAGAGCCCTGCACATCCGCCTTGACGATCAGGTTCAGGGTCTGCACCTTGCCCTCGCTCATGTTGGCAAACAGGTTATCCAGCGACACCTTCGTAGTCGCGGTGCGCGCTGCCTTGAGCTTTTCACGGCGCTCCTGCGCCACCATGCGGCTCAGCTTGTCGTCCTCCACCGCGGTCATTTCATCGCCTGCCAGCGGCACTTCGTCAAAGCCGGAGATTTCCACAGGCGTGGAAGGTCCGGCAGACTGCACACGCTCGCCCCGGTCGTTGACCATGGCGCGGACACGGCCGGAAGCCATACCGGCTACAATGTTGTCACCGGTGTGCAGGGTACCGTTCTGCAAAAGCACGGTGGCCAGCGGGCCGCGCGCCTTGTCCAGCTTGGCCTCGATGATGACGCCCTGCGCCATACGGTTGGGATTGGCGCGCAGCTGAAGCATATCCGCCTGCAGCAGGATCATCTCCAGCAGATTATCCACGCCTTCGCCGGTCAGGGCGCTCACGGGCACCATAATGGTATCGCCGCCCCACTCCTCGGGCACCAGATCGTACTTGGTCAGATCCTGCTTGATACGCTCAGGGTCAGCGCCGGGCTTATCCATTTTATTGATGGCGACCACAATGGGCACACCCGCCGCCTTGGCGTGGTTGATGCTCTCCACGGTCTGGGGCATTACGCCGTCGTCCGCAGCCACCACCAGTACGGCGATGTCCGTCGCCTGCGTGCCGCGCATACGCATGGCCGTAAAGGCTTCGTGACCTGGGGTATCCAGGAAGGTGATCTGACGGCCGTTCAGCTTGACGGTGTAGGCACCGATGTGCTGGGTGATGCCGCCCGCTTCCGTGGAGGTGACGTGCGCCTTGCGGATATAGTCCAGCAGGGACGTTTTGCCGTGGTCGACGTGACCCATGATGGTAATGACGGGAGGACGGGGCTTGAGATCCTCTTCTTTATCCTCCACATTCGCATCGGACAGCACGTCTTCCGCCGTCTTGTCCAGCTTCTTTTCCAGCGTCACTTCAAATTCGGAGCACACGAGGGACGCGGTATCAAAGTCCAGTTCGGAATTGATATTGGCCATTATGCCCAGCATGAGCAGTTTTTTCAGAATTTCACCTGCGGGCTTGCCGATGCGCTCGGTCAGATCCTTTACCGTAATGGTATCCGCCGTCATGTAGGCCTTTTCGATCTTGATGGGCGCCATCATCTGCTGAGCAGAGGGCTTCTTGGCACGGGCACGCTTGCCGCCGCGCACCGTCTCATCGTCATAACCGTTAAAGCTTTCCTTCACCAGCTGCTTGCGGTTCTTGGCCACATGCTCCGGGTCGTGCTGACGGATGTACTGTTTTTTATTGGGGTCATAATTGCTGACCCGCTCCTTCTCCACCACAGGCGCAAGCTCCGCCGCCTTTGGACGGCCGCCGCCGAAACCGCCCTGAGGACGAGCACCGGCAGGACGGGCGCCGCCCATGCCGCCGCCCTGAGGACGGGGCGCACCGGCAGCACCGGCAGGACGACCGTAGGGACCGGCAGGACGGGCGCCGTTGTTGAAAGGTTGACCGTTCGCGGGACGGCCGTAGGGGCCGGCGGGACGGGCGCCGTTGTTGAAGGACTGACCGTTCGCGGGACGGCCGTAGGGGCCGGCGGGACGGGCGCCGTTGTTGAAGGGCTGACCGTTCGCAGGACGACCATAAGGGCCGTTCTGGTTGACAGGACGGGCGCCGCCCTGCTGCGGATTGGCAGGACGACCGTAAGACCCTGTCTGATTGACGGGTCGTGCAGGCGGCACTGCGCCGCCGTTCCGCTGCGGCTGTGCAGCGGCGGGGCGCTGAACGGGACGCGCCGCAGGTTTCTGCTCCTGCGCAGGCGTTTCCGCCGGCTTTGTCTCAGCTTCTGCTTTCGGCTTAGCCTTGATTTCGACGGGTTCAGCGGCTTCTTTGGCCTCGGCTGCAGGTTTCTCCGCCTTTTGGGCAGCATTTTCTGCCTTAACAGGCGCGCTTTCCTTGGCAGCCGTCGCCTGCTCCGCCTGAGCCGCCGGTTTTTCCGTTTTCTTTTCTTCTGCCGCAGCAGGCTTTGCTTCCGGCGCGCTCTGTTCTTCCTCGTCCGGCATGATCCATGCTTTGGCATGCTGCTGGGACAAAAGCTGCGCTTCTTCCTGACGCTTTTTGTCCCGCTGCTCGTCTGCCGCGCGCTGGAACTGCGCTTCCTGCTTACGCAAAGACTGCAGCACGCTGTCGATATTCCGCTTGATACGCGCTGCTTCCCCCAGAATTACCTCGGACTGCTGGTTGATCTCTTTTGTGGCTTCCGCCAGTTTCGGCCTGGTCATTTACCGCTTGCACCCCCGCGCTCTGCGAATTGATTTTGATCTATATTATCGGTTTGAACCTGGGCATCCATCAAACGCCGCATCTGTTCGCACAACCCTCCAGGGGCTACGGCGGCGGCGAAGCGTCCTTCTTTGCCGCAGGACTGGTCGATCCACCCCTCCGGCAGGAGAAAGCAGGGAACCCTGCGGTAGGCGCACGCATCTCGAATTTTCTTCCGGGTGTTTTCCGAAGCGCCCTCGTCCAGAAGCACCAGCGCGGCGCGCCCGGCTTTCACGGCGTCCAGCGTCATGGCAGCGCCCGGCGTCATCTGACCGGCACGCAGCGCCAGCCCCATCAGTCCGCGCATTTTTTCATTCATGCGTTACTTGAGCGCCTCCAGTTCGCGTGTCAGCTGCTGCTTTACCTCATCCCCGATCGGCGCTTCGAAGGCGCGCTCCAGTTGACGCTGACGCAGCGCTTTTTCCATACACTGGGCATTTTTGCACAGATACGCGCCTCGTCCCGGCTTGCGGCCGGTCACATCGATGGAAACGGAACCGTCCGGCCCGTGCACTACGCGCAGCAGCTCCTTCTTCGGCTTCATTTCACGACAGCCCACGCACATGCGCATCGGCAACTTTTTTTCCTTCATACACCCTCCGGGGTCTTATTCAATATCGTCGTCCTCGATGGGAGGCATGTAGTCTTCCTCATCGTCGGCGATGACGCTGCCCCGCGGCTCCCCGATACCCACGCCGGACTGGCGCATCAGCTCGTTGACCTGCGTCTGAGATTTGATGTCGATCTTCCAGCCCGTCAGACGGGCGGCAAGACGGGCATTCTGCCCTTCCTTGCCGATGGCCAGCGACAGTTGATTGTCCGGCACCACGACGCGGCAGATCTTCTCATTGTCGGAAATGAACACGCTGATCACATGGGCAGGGTTCAGCGCGTTCGCCACAAATTCAGCGGGGTCTTCCGACCATTTGATGATGTCGATCTTTTCGTTTTTGAGCTCGGATACCACCTTGTCCACGCGGCTGCCGCGGGGACCCACGCAGGCGCCCACCGGGTCGATGGTCACATCGCTGGAGGCCACGGCCATCTTGGTGCGGCTGCCGGCCTCGCGGGCAATGGACTTGATCTGCACCACGCCGGAAGCGATTTCGGGCACTTCCATTTCAAACAGGCGCTTGACCAGCCCCGGATGAATACGGCTGACGGACACCTGCGGCACGGTGCGGGAAACATCGCGGCCGGCACGGTGCACCTGCAGGACGTACACCTTGATGTGATCGCCGGGACGGTATTCTTCGCCGGGCATGAATTCGCTGCTTTCCAGCACACCCTCGGTGCGCCCCAGGTCAACATACACCGCCTTGGCGTCCACCCGTTCCACAATACCGGTCAGAATCTCGTTTTCCTTTTCAATGTACTCGTCGTAGATCTTGCCCCGCTCGGCATCGCGCAGCCGCTGGGTGATCACCTGCTTGGCCGTTTGGGCGGCCACACGGCCGAAGTCCTTGGGGGTCACGTCGATCTCCACGATATCGCCCAGCTGATAATTGGGCGACATGGCCTGCGCCTCCGCCAGAGAAATCTGCTGGCTGTCGTCCTCCACCTCCTCGGACACGACCTTGCGGGCAAACACCTGCACGTCGTGCTCCCGGGTGACGGACACGGAGAGGTTCATGTTCGCGCCCTGACGGACGTACTTGCGGTACGCTGCCTTGCAGCCTTCCTCCACAGCCTCCAGAATCAGATCCACGCTGATGTCCTTGGCCTTGGCCAGACCCTCAATGGCGTCCACAATTTCGGACCTGCGGGGTGCGTTTTTGTTTTCGTCTGCTTTCTTTCTCATTTTCTTTTCCACCCTAACTAACTTATTCGTCGTCGATAATATCCTGCACCTGAACGTCGCTGTTTTCGTCCAGACCGCTCAAATCGGGCACCAGACGCACCTGCGCCACGTCCCGCCGTGCAAACTGCTTTTCCTGACCGCTTATCAGGATGACCACCTGCTTTTCATCCATCGCCTGCAGCGCGCCCTGAAAGACCTTCGCCCCGTCCTGCGCCCTGTAAAGCTTGACATCCACCGTCAGGCCGATGGACTTTTCCACGTCCCGGCGGGTCTTGATGGGACGGTCGATTCCCGGTGAGCAGACCTCCATGAAATCGTAATCCACATCGTCCAGCTTGGGCTGCACCGCACGGTGAAAGCGCTCGCAGTCGTCCAGTGAAACGCCGCCCTCTTTATCGATGTAGATACGCAGATACTGACCGGTAGGCTCTTTTTCCATCAAGGCGTCGCACAGCTCGTATCCCATGTCGAGGGCGGCCTTTTCGCATACCGCCGTCACCGTCTCCATGCCGTTCTGTTTTCTGGGCATTTTCTGGCTCCTTTATCATTCGGGGCTCATTTGCCCCGCAGAAAAGTATATAAAAGAGCGGAAGCTACCGCACGGACATACGGCGCAGCCAAAGGAACCGCCCTTCGCCCCGCCGGATCTGCCATGCAGCTTCCACTCTTTTAATAACCCTTCTTTCTTCACACGTTCATTGCGCCCGCCCCGCAAAACGACCGACTGCCGACCCGACCGGCACGGTACCCGTCTGCTGCGGCCAGTGCGCAAATGAAGGAAAACACATCGAAAGAAAACCCAAACACGGATTTCCAGACATATTATACCATACCGTCAGCCTGTTTACAAGCGGGTTCATCAGCTTTTTTTCCGCATTCCCGCTTTTTTCAGGCGGTTTGCTTCAAGGAACGGTCAGAACAGCGTGACCTGACTGGTCTCGGGCAGATCCTTGAGGCACCCGTGCTCCCGCAGCAGGTCGATGACGGCGTTGGACAGCTTGGCACGGTTTTTCAGGTCCTCCACCGACAAAAACGGAATCTCCCGCGCCTGTCCAATGCTCTCCGCCGCCGTTTCGCCCAATCCGCCCAGCGAAAGGAAGGGTACCCGCAGCCCGCGTTCTCCTTCGGGAAGAAAACGGCGCACATCGCTTTTGTACAGATCGGCCGGCAGGAAATAATAACCCCGCGCCATCATTTCCTGCACAAGCTCCATGGCGGTGATGGCGTCCTTGTCTTTGGCCGTGGTCTTTTTCTGCTCGTCCGCCTCATAGGCCTCCTGCAGCTTCTGATGCAGCTGCTCCTTCGGCAGGATCATGGTACACGCGTCAAAGCCGTCGCCGCGGATGGTGAAATAAGCGGCGTAATAGGCCTGCGGCCTGTACACCTTGTACCATGCCACCCGCAGCGCCATGGTGACATAGGCCGCCGCATGTCCCTTGGGGAACATGTATTTGATTTTGCGGCAGCTTTCCTCAAACCACGCCGGCACATTGTGCTCGTGCATGGCCTCCACCATTTCCGGCTTGAGTCCTTTTCCCTTGCGCACAAATTCCATGGTGTCAAAGGCCATTTTGGCCGGCACCCCCATCTGCATCAGCTGATTCATGATGTCCTCGCGGGTGCACAGGCACTGAGACAGCGGTACAATGCCCTGATCGATCAGATCCTTGGCGTTCCCCAGCCACACATCCGTACCGTGGGACAGGCCGGATATGCGGATCAGCTCCTGCATGGTCGTGGGGTGCGTGTCCTCCAGCATCTGGCGCACAAACGCCGTGCCCATTTCCGGCACACCGAAGGTGCCCGTGTTGCAGCCGATTTCCTCCGAGGTGACGCCCAGTGCCTTCGGGGAGGAAAACAGGCTCATCACCTGTTTGTCGTCCAGCGGGATGCTGCGGAAATTGACCCCCGTCAATTCCTCCAGCATATGCAGCATGGTCGGGTCGTCGTGCCCCAGAATATCCAGCTTTACCAGAATGTCGTGCATGGAGTTGAAGTCGTAGTGGGTGGTGACGGTCTCGCTGTTCACATCGTCCGCGGGATGCTGCACGGCCGTAAACTGGTTGATATCGTACGCCTTTGGCAGCACCACCATCCCCGCAGGGTGCTGACCCGTCGTGCGTTTGACGCCCACGCATCCCTGCGCCAGACGGTTCTTTTCCGCCTCCGAAACCACCCTGCCCCGCTCCTCCAGATATTTGAGCACATACCCGTAGGCTGTTTTTTCCGCCAGCGTACCGATGGTGCCTGCGCGGAAAACGAACTCGGGGCCGAACAGCTCCTTCACGTAAGCGTGGGCGGTGGGCTGATATTCGCCGGAAAAGTTCAGATCGATATCCGGCACCTTGTCGCCCTTAAAGCCCAGAAAGGCCTCAAAGGGAATGTCAAAACCGTCCTTGACCAGCGGCTCGCCGCAGTCGGGGCACAGTTTATCCGGCAGATCCACGCCGATGGTATACTGTTTGGGAATGTTGAAATCCGCCTTCCGGCATTTGAGGCAGCGGTAATGGGGCGGCAGCGCGTTGATTTCCGTAATGCCCGTCAGAAACGCCACAAAGGAAGAGCCTACGCTGCCGCGGCTGCCGACCACGTAGCCGTCCTTCAGAGATTTGGCGACCAGCTTCTGCGCAATGGAATACAGGGTGCAGTAGCCGTAGCCCACAATGGCGTTCAGTTCCTTGTCGATGCGCTTCTGCACGATATCCGGCAATTCGTCCCCGTAGTAACGGTGCGCCGTTCCGTAGGTCAGGTTTTTAATATCTTCCTCCGCCGTGGGCCAGAAGGGCGAGAAGGTGGTCTTGCCCTCCGGGTGAGGCGGGAAAAGGGTAATGTCGCCCACCCGGGACGCAATCAGCCTGGGGTTATCAATCACCACCTGATGCGCCTTTTTTTCACCCAGATATGAGAACTCATCCAGCATTTCCTGCGTGGTCTTAAAGTACAGGGGCGGCTGGTTGTCGCAGTCGTCGAATCCCTGTCCAGCCTGCAGAATGGCGCGGAACACCGCATCCTCCGGATCCATGAAGTGCACATCGCCGGTCGCTACCACGGGCAGCCCCAACTTCTCCCCCAGCCAGACGATCTTTCGGTTGAAATCCCGCAGCACGTTCTCATCTGCTACGCGCCCTTCCCGGATGAGAAACTGGTTGTTGCCCACAGGCTGTATTTCCAGATAATCATAAAAGCGCGCCATTTTCAGCAGCTTTTCATCGCTTACGCCGTCCACGATCGCCCGGTACAATTCGCCTGATTCGCAGGCGGAGCCGACAATGCACCCTTCCCGGTACTTCTGCAGCACCGCTCTTGGAATGTGAGGACGGCGGCGAAAATAGCGCAGATGGGACTCGGACACCATGTGATTGATGTTCTCCATGCCCTTCTGCGTGGCCGCCAGAATGATGATATGGTAGCTGTTGCCAAGGGTATAGTCCTTGGAGACCTGATTGAGATCCTTGACGGTCTTCGCGCCCCGTTTTTCCGCATCCTCCAGCATGCGCGCCAGACACTGCGCCGTGGCGGCCGCGTCGTTGACGGCGCGGTGCGCGCCCTTCAGGGACACATGCAGATGCTTGCACACGGAACCGAGTCGGTGAGACTTGAGCTCCGGGTACAGCTTGCGCGCCAGCGTCAGGGTGTCGATCTGCAGCACCTGATGGGTCTCGCCCAGACGCTTCAGTTCGCTGGCAAGCATCGAGCAGTCAAACTGCGCGTTATGCGCCGCGATGGGACAGTCTCCCATGAACGCCATCAGCTTCGGAATGGCGACAGCGGCGGGCGGCGCATCCCGGAGCATCTGATCGGAGATGTGGGTGATCTCCGTTATTTTGGCCGGCAGCACCATGCCGGGATTGACCAGCATGCTGAAGGAGTCCACCACCTGACCGTGGTGCAGTTTTACCGCGCCGATCTCGATGACCCGGTCTTTCTGCGTATTCAGACCGGTCGTTTCAAAGTCCAGCACAATGATCGGCGCATCAAGGGGTAAATCTCCCTCTCCGGTGGCCGCCTTATCATCATCCGTCAGATACCCCTCCACGCCGGGAATCAGTTTGATCTTGTTCTTTTTCGCGGCGGCAAAGGCTTCTGGGAAGGCCTGCACCACACCGTGGTCCGTCACGGCAATGGCCTCGTGCCCCCATTTGGCGGCGCGTGCGATCAGCTTTTCCGCCGACGTCACTGCGTCCATGTTGCTCATCTGCGTGTGCAGGTGCAGCTCAATGCGTTTTTCCGGCGCGTCGTCCGTGCGCTCGGGCAGCTCCACTTTTGTGATGTCCCGCGCCATCACGACCGTCTCATGAGAAAACTTGTCAAACTGCGCCTCACCCCTGACCAGCAGCCCGACGCCCGGCTTGACCTGTGCAAGGATCTGATCTACCGCTGCCTTTTCCGCGTCGGTGATCGGCGGCGGGTTTTCCTTTTCCGCTCCCGTCAGCCGCTGCCCACGGTAGTAGAGAAACACCTTGCAGCGAATGGTGCTGGTATAGTCGGTCACATCGAAGGAGAGCAGCACCGCCTCGCCGCCGGAAATGCTTTTCTGCTCTGCCGCGAGCACCCGTCCGCGCAGCGTCACCACGCCGCTTTCATCGGTAATGTCGCAGATCGGCACCGGCTTGTCGGCAATGGCGCGTCCCCGGATACGATCCGTTTTGGGCTTTTCCGTCTTCGGCTTTTCATCCTTCGCCGCGCTTTGCTGCAGTGTGCGCGCGCGCTCCATCTGCTCCCGCGCCAGCTTTTCCTCCCGTGCCCGTTCCGCTTCCATTTCATGCAGCCTTTTTTCTTCGTCGCTGGACACGCGAAACGAAATATCCGTCTCCAGCCGAAAAACATCCTTCACCGCCTGAGACAGGCGCTGACGAACGCTCTGCTTTTCTAAAAAACGCAGGGCAAATTCGTCCGGCACCTCCAGAATGACCCGCCCGTTCTCGCTTGTCCAGTGCAGGTCAAATTCCCATGCGACCGTCGCGGGAAAATTGCGCAGCAAAAACTGGTTGAGGGGCAGGGCATACTGTTCCGGCTGCTCCAAAAAAGCCTGCGCAAGGGAGGGGCTGGCGACCCGCACCGTGGATGAAATGGCGGGAAAAGTTCTGGTCAGTATGCTTTTCAGCGCTAAAAAGCCTTTCTCCCCGACCAGCGTATCGGAGAGAAAGGAAAAGATCGCCTTGTTTTCAGTTTTGTTAAACAGCACGCGTTCAATGGTCAGGTTGCCCCGGGTCTCGGGAAGTTCCTCACCGATTTTGCGCAGCAACTCATCATACGTCATGAAGGTATCCTTTCACCGCATCGATCAGACCCTGCGCCAGATCGCCGGTCAGCTTGCCCGCGTACTGACCGCGGATGTACAGCGCGCCGCAGTCCCTGCCGCCGCACAGCGCCACATCCGCGCCCCGCGCTTCGCCGGGACCGTTGACCACGCAGCCCATCACCGCTACGGTCATATCTCTGTCCACATGGCGGAAGGCCTCCGTCACCCGCCGGGCAATGCCTTCCACATCGATCTGGGTGCGGCCGCAGGTCGGGCAGGAAACAAACCGAATGCCCCGGCGCAGCCCCACGGCGCGAAGAATATCCAGCGCAGCCTCCGGCTCGGCCACCGGATCGCCGGTCAGCGACACCCGTACGGTATCGCCGATACCCTCCATCAGCAGTGTGCCGATGCCCACCGCGCTTTTGACCGTTCCCTGTCCGGGCAGACCGGCCTCCGTCACCCCCACATGCAGGGGATAATCGCTGACCTGCGCCATTTCCCGGTAGGCGTTCACGCAGGTTGGCACGTCGCTGGACTTGAGCGATACGGTTATGTCGTAAAAGTGCCTTTTCTCCAGCAGCGCAATGTGCCGCAGGGCGCTTTCCACCAGGGCATGGGAAGGTTTTTCGCCAAACAGGGGCAGCAGATCCTTTTCCAGCGACCCGGCGTTCACGCCGATGCGGATGGGTACCCCGTGCGCCCTCGCGCAGTCCACCACCCGGTTGATTTCCGTCTCTGAACCGATATTGCCGGGATTGATGCGCAGCTTCTGGATCCCGTTTTCCACCGCCGCTACCGCGAGCGAGGCGTCAAAATGAATATCCGCGCACAGGGGAACCGGTGACGCGTCCACCAGCGGACGGATGTTTTTGACGCATTCCCGATCGTAAACGGACAGACGCACCAGATCGCAGCCCGCCGCATACAGCGCCTTGATCTGCGCCAGCGTCGCATCAAAATCCCGGGTATCCGTATTGGTCATGCTCTGCACAGATACAGGCGCGCCGCCGCCGATCTGCAGCTTGCCCGCACGAATGCTTTTTCTGGAACTCATGGTGTCTGCCTTTCTTACTGAAACAAGCGTACAATATCCCGATAGGTCAGAATGAGGAACAATACCATCAGCACCGCATAGCCGGCCAGATGGATATACGCCTCCACCTTCTGGGGCACGGGCTTGCGGAAGATGCCCTCGATGATGAGAAAGACTGCCCGGCTGCCGTCCAGCCCCGGAATGGGCAGCAGGTTCACCAGTCCCAGATTGACGGAGATCATGACCAGAAGAGAAATGTATGCTTCCCAGCCGTACGCACGCGTTTCCTCGGTAATCACCTGAATGATGCGCACAGGTCCGCCCGTATCCGCCGCGCCCTCCCCGGTCGTGACCAGCTTTTTCAGGGCTACCAGGATGGCGGATCCCGCCTCCACGCAGTAGCGCGTTCCCAGCTGAACCGCCCGCCCGAGTGTGCAGGGCCGCATGACCGGCGTATATTCGGTCGTCGTGGTCACGCCGATCATCATGCGCCCCTCCTCCGCGTTGTAGGCAGGGGTCAGGGAAAGCGTCACCTTTTCATCGCCCCGGGTTACCGTCATTTCAAGGGGGGCGTCTCCCTCCTGATAAGCGGCGATGGCGGCCAGCGCTTTCTGCTGTCCGCTTTCGTTGAGCCCATAGGTCTCCTGACCGTTCACGCTTTCGATCAGATCGCCCGGCGCCAGACCCGCTACCTGCGCAGGGCTGCCCGCGTTGACGCTTTCAATGCGCACCCGTCCGTAAATGACGTCCGTCTGCTCCCCGGCAACAGCATAAAAACACACCGCCACCACCAGCGCCAGCACAAAGTTCATCACCGGCCCCATCACGATGGTCAGCAGCCGCTTCCACACAGGGTAATTGTTCAGCGCCCGGGGATCCTTCCGCTTTTCATCATCCGGCTGATCTTCTCCGTAAAAGGCGCAGTAACCGCCTGCGGGAATCAGCCGCAGGGAAAAAGCCGTTTCGTGTTTTTTCCCTTTCCAGTGGGCAATTTCGGGGCCAAAGCCGATCCCGAACGCACGTACGGGGATTCCCGTCAGTCGAGCCGCGAAAAAATGACCGCATTCATGCACCAGCACCATGATGCCCAGCATCAGCAGCGCCGCCAGAACAAACAGAACCGTCATATCTCTGCTCCTTGTTTCAACATCCTTCAGGACAGTTTTTCAATCAGCTGCCCGGCCGTGCGTCTGGCCATGCCGTCGGCTTCAAACACATCCTCCACCTGGCGCACAGGTCGGTTCTCCACTCGGGAAAGGGTCTCCGCAACCACGGTGTAAATATCGCCGAAGGTCACCTTTTCCCGGAGGAACGCGTCCACCGCAACTTCGTTGGCCGCATTGAGCACGCAGCAGGCCGCGCCCCCTGCATCGATCGCCTGACGCGCCAGCGTCAGCGCGGGAAACTTTTCCGCGTCCGCGTTCTCAAAGGTCAGCGTTCCAACCGCTGCAAGATCCAGCGGCGCCGCCCCTGTCTCCATCCGCTCAGGATAGGTCATGGCATACAAAATGGGCAGGCGCATGTCTGCCGTTCCCAGCTGGGCGATGACCGCGCCGTCCCTGAACCGAACGGCGGAGTGCACGATGCTCTGAGGATGCACCAGTACGCGAATGCGGCTTTGAGGCATATCGAAAAGCCATTTGGCTTCGATAATCTCCAGCCCCTTGTTGAACATGGACGCGCTGTCCACGGTGATCTTTCTGCCCATGCGCCAAGTAGGATGCCCCAGCGCCTGCGCCACCGTCGCCGCAGAAATCTTTTCTTTTTCCCATGTGCGGAAGGGGCCGCCCGACGCAGTCAGCAGGATTTCCTCTGCCGGGTTGCCCTGCGCCGCGTGCAGACACTGAAAAATGGCGCTGTGCTCGCTGTCTACAGGCAGAAGGGTCTTCTGACCGTTTTCATCCCGGCACGCTTCCATGACCAGCTGACCGCCTGCCACCAGCGCTTCCTTGTTGGCCAGCAGCACCCGCTTGCCTGCCCGGCGGGCGGCAAGCACTGCCCGCAGCCCCACCATACCCGTTACAGACACCAGCACGCTCTCTGCTTCGCACGCCAGCGCAGCCTGCTCCAGCGCGTCCGCGCCAAAGAACCACTGGCAAAACTGCAGATCCTCCGGGATCTCCCGTTTCCCGTCCGTCAGTGCAGCCACCGAAGGGCGGAATGCGCGCACCTGCTCAAAGAGCAGCTCCGCGTTCCGATGAGCGGTCAAAGCCGTCACCTGAATTTCATCCGGATGAAGCGCCGCCGCGGCAAGCGCCTGCGTGCCGATGGAGCCGGTGCTGCCCAATACTGCTATTTTATGCATGCCTGTGCCTCACAAGAACCACGCCATGTAAACATACATGACCACCGTCGCCCAGTACACGCTGTCCAGCCTGTCCATCATGCCGCCGTGACCAGGAAAAATGGTGCCGTAATCCTTCACGCCGCAGTGACGCTTGATAAAGGAGGCGAACAGGTCGCCGCCCTGCCCGGCCAGCCCGCCCAGCACGCCCAGCGCCAGCGCATGCCACAGAGGCGGCAGCTGGATATGGCCGGCAAAAATGAGCCACACCGTCAGCGCAAAAATCACGCTGCCGGCAAGGCCTGCCGTCGCGCCTTCCACGCTTTTATGCGGGCTGATCTTTTCGCACAATTTCCGTCTGCCGAACATGCTGCCCACAAAATAGGCCGCTGCATCGCCAAACAGTGGAACGCCGAAGGACAGGATCATGAGCATCAGTTCATGCTGACGGCTGGGCGCACGGAACAGCCCCAGCATGCACATGCCGGGCAACAGCACCGAAAAAAGCGGCAGAACGGAGGTGAACACGTCGTCCAGTTCCGGATTCGGCCTGAACATGACGCACACGATCACCACTGCGCAGGTGCCGGCCAGCAGGGGCAAAAGCAGCGCGGATTTTCCGACCGTGGCGGTCAGAAGGGGAACGCTCAGCGCGGCGCACGCCCATACAGGCCACTCCGCCGGATGGTGCCCTGCCGCCTTGAGCGCACGGAACATTTCATACATGGACAGCCCGATGGACGCCATAAACAAAACGGCAAACCACCAGCCGCCCAGCGCCAGCGCCACAGACAGCGCCGCCACCAGCGCCGCGCCGGTCACCACCCTCGTCATCATGGTTTTCATCTTTCGTTACCGTCCTCCAAATCTTCTCTGGCGCATGGCAAAGGCCTCCAGCGCCTCATGATAGGCCTTCAGGTCAAAATCCGGCCAGAGAACCGTGGGAAACTCAAACTCGGCGTAGGCGCACTGATACAAAAGAAAATTGCTCAAACGCATTTCACCGCTGGTGCGGATGAGAAGATCCACATCCGGCAGCCCTGCGGTGTAGAGGAACCGTGCGACCGTCTCCTCGGTCACGTCCTCCGGCCGCAGCGCGCCTGCCAGCACCTGCTCGCCGATCAGCCGCGCGGCACGCGCCAGTTCTGCCCGGCCGCCGTAATTGACGGCGATGTTCAGCTTCAGCCCGGTGTTGTCACGGGTACGGTTTTCCGCGTCGATCAACGCCTGCCGCTGCTTCGGCGGCATACCGTCCTTATCCCCCAGAATGCGGACGCACACATTCTTCCGATGCAGTTCGTCCATTTCCGAGGTAAAGTATTCCAGCAGAAGCGCCATCAGCGCCGCTACTTCCTGTGCGTCGCGCTTCCAGTTTTCCGTAGAAAAAGCATACAGCGACAGCGCCTCGATGCCCATATCGCTGCTTTCCCGTATGATGTCCCGCAGCGTCTCCACGCCCTTGCGGTGCCCCAGCGCTACACGCAGCTTGTGCTGCATGGCCCAGCGGCCGTTCCCGTCCATGATGATGGCCACGTGCCTTGGAAGCGAAGAGACCTGGCTTTTCTTTTCACTCATGTTTTTTCCGCCTGCTCCTTTTCCGGCGGCTGACCGTCCCGGAAAAGCGATACGATGAACGTGTATTCAGATACACCAACAACGCGGGCAGTGAATGTTGCCCGCGTGGCGGCGTCCATTTCCCGACGTTTGGGAGACAGGGTGTATTGAATGCCGGGCTCGGGCATATTTGCCCGCCGCAGTGCATCCAGCGCTGCGGAAAGCGGATATCCAAGATACTGCTCCAGCGTCAAACTGCCATGATCTCCTTTTCCTTTTCAGCGGCGATCTTGTCCAGTTCCTTGATCTGGTTGTCTGTCAGCTTCTGAAGCTCGTCCTCCGCCTTGCGCTGGTCGTCCTCGGTGATCAGACCGTCTTTTTTCATTTTCTTGAACTGCTCCATCGCGTCGCGGCGGGTGCTGCGCACGGCCACCTTGGCCTCCTCCGCGCTCTTTTTGACCACCTTGGTCAGATCCCTGCGGCGTTCTTCATTCAGTTCGGGCACCGCCAGCCGGATGACCTTGCCGTCGTTGGAGGGGTTCAGCCCCAGATCGCTCTTCTGAATGGCCTTTTCCACCAGCGGAATGGCCTTCTGATCCCACAGGGAGATGACCAGCAGCCGGGGTTCCGGCGCGCTGATGTTGCCCATCTGCTTCAGCGGCGTCTGGGTGCCGTAATAATCCACCATGATTTTGTCCAGAATTTGCGGATTGGCGCGGCCGGCCCGCAGGGAGAGCATGTCGTGCTGATAAAACTCACGGGTTTTTTCCATTTTGGCTTTGGCGTCGTCAATGACTTTGCGGTACATGGTCTTTCCTCCGTTTCCAAACGTTTTCTGAAGCTATTGTACCTTTTTTTTTGCAATATGGCAAGTTATTTCTGTTTCATGTCCGCTTCTTCTTCCAGCCGCTTGCTCCGTGCGGCTTCGCGGCTCATTTCTTCGTCCACGGCGTAGGTGAAATAGTCACGGTCAAAATGCACCGCGCAGTGATACCGTTCATCCAGCGTCCGGGCATAGGCGCATATCCCGTCGCGCAGCGCGCTCTCTTCATGCTCACAGGAGGGAAGCACCACGTCGAACACCAGATTGATGCAGTTTTCCCCCGGCACACGCCGAAAATCATGAAGCTTCAGCGGCGGCGTGAGGGATGAAAGATACTTTTGTATGCTCGCCTGCACCCGGTTGGTTTCCGCATCCCCCGTCATGACAGGATCCATGTGGATGCAGATGGGCACGCCGAACTTTTCACTGATCTCCCGCTCCGCCCTGTCCACGACCTCGTGGACGGCAATAAAATCGGCGTCGGCGTCCACCTCCGCATGGACCGACGCCATGCAGCGCCCGGGGCCGTAATCATGCAGCACAAAGTCGTGCGCGCCCAGAATCTGCGGATAGGACAGGAGCATATCCAGAATCTGTGTGCCTTTTTCCTTGTCCGGCGCCCCGCCCAGCAGCTTTGTGACCGTATCCTTCAGCACGCTCCATGCCGCCCGCAGCACCAGCAGCGCCACGGCAACGCCCACGTAACCGTCCACCGGCCAGCCGAAGGCCAGCGTCACCATCATGGACAGAACAACCGCGCCCGTCGCCATCACATCGCTCAGACTGTCCTGTCCGGCTGCGGTCATGGCGGGATTGTTCGTGGTCTTACCAATGTAATTGTAAAAGCGCCACATCCACAGCTTGACCAGAATGCCCGCGGTCATCAGCGCAATGGACACCGGAGAAAAACGGATTGCTTCAGCGTGCAGGATATTCTCAACACCCGTCTTCATCAGTTCGATACCGAACACAGCAATCAGGACGCCCACCGCCAGCGCACCAATATATTCGATCCGCCCGTGTCCGAAGGGATGCTCCCGATCCGTCGGTTTCTGCGCCATGCGTACGGAGGCCAGCGCCACCACGCTTCCGCCTGCGTCGGACAGGTTGTTCACGCCGTCCGCCATGACCGCCACAGAGCCGGTAGTCAGCCCAACCAGCATTTTCATGACGGCCAGCAGCAGATTGAGCGTTATACCGACCAGCGCGCCCAGCGTACCGTACGCCGCCCGGACGGACTGATCCTGCGTATTCTGCGCATTGCGCACAAACCGACGCACCAGCCACTTCATCATCCCCGCTCCCCCATTTCAGTTCATTCTTATAAAAAAAGACGCCGAGCGCCCGCCCGGGTTTTATCCTTTGTCTGTCGCATTCATATTTATGCCGCGCTGCTTTTAACGTGCCGCGTACGCCGCACCGTGCATCACAGCCTGTTCATCATAGGTGATTTTTCCCAAAAAGTCAAGAGGATCCGCAGGCGTATAAACAGGCGTATGAAAAAGAGCGGGCAGCTTCCGCCGTCCGCTCCGTTTTTGCCGAAGATATGCAGGTTACTTTTTCAGGAAATAGGTGCTCACATAGCCCTGCTGACCGTCCACCTGCACCTTGCTCCAGTTTTCGCCCGTTTCCAGCACGGTCACCTTGGTGCCAACCGCAAGGGTCTTGAGCACCTTGGTCTTCATGCCGGGATACTGACGGAAGTTGACCACCTTGCCGCCGTTGATGTTGATCAGCGTCGCAGTATAGGGCTTATCCACCGGCTTGGTATAGCTGGGCAGCTTTCCGGCCGAGAGGAAGCGGGCCGCCATATACCCTCTGGTACCGTTCACGTCCACATAAGCCCATCCGTTGCCCTTGTGCAGAACGTTGACCTTCGTGCCGATGGGATAGGACGTGATGATGTCCGAACCGGTGGAGGGCGCCTTGCGCAGGTTCAGGCCGATGCCCGTGTTGGTGCGCACGTAATAAGTGTTCTCCGCCGCAGCGCTGCTCAGGTATTTGGTCATCATGTAGCCGTCCTTGCCGTCCACCTTGACCTTGCTCCAGGTATCGCCCTTTTCCACCACCTCGATCCAGGTGCCCGTCGGATACTGCCCCAGCACCTTGGCGTCCAGCGACGCGGTCTGACGCAGGTTCAGCCGTCCGCCCCGGACGGTAGCGTAGTCGCTGGCCAGACCCATCAGAGGGCTCAGCACCAGCGACGCGCTCAGCGCGCACACAGCGACACGGCGCGCTGTTTTTTTCATGGTTTCCTTGCTGTTCATGTGGTTTCTCCTCCTTTGTTTGTCGCGAACTCATGGTTCGTTCGCCAATAAATACGTTATATGCCGGTGTTTCATTCCGCATGAAAAGCATGTAAAATAACACTATATGGTTATATTTCGCTGATTTTTACACATTTTTCCATCCTTCAAAAACGCTTGTCGTAAGCATTTTTTGTTCAATACAGCATTTCTGCAAAATATGTCAGAAATTCTCTGCCAACTCTTTCCAAATCCATTCAAATAAGATATAATGGTTTTGCATACATCAGGATAAATCTGCATCGGGAGGCGTCAGGCACATGGGTAAGGAAAAAAGGTTCACACCAAAGGAATGGAGTTGGATCATGTACGACTGGGCCAATTCCGTGTACGCCACCAATATCATGGCGGCTATCTTTCCCACCATTTTTGTCTCCGTGGCGGGAGCCGCCGGCGATATGTGGTGGGGCTACGCCACGTCCGTTGCCACGTTCCTTGTCGCCATTCTGGCGCCGCTGCTGGGCGCCGTGGCCGACTTTAAAGGCATGAAGAAAAAGCTGTTTACCGTCTTTCTTCTGCTGGGCGTGGTCTTCACCGGACTGATCGCCGCTACCGACAACTGGAAGATCATGCTGGTCTGCTACGTGCTCTCCCGCATCGGATTCTCTGGCAGCAACCTGTTTTATGACAGTTTCCTGACCGATGTGACCACGGACGAACGGATGGATCGGGTTTCCTCCTGGGGCTACGCCATGGGTTACATTGGCGGCAGCACCATCCCCTTCGTGCTTTCCATTGCCATGCTGCTGCTTCTGGGCTATTCCAACCCTGTTGCGCAAAAGTTCGCCATCCTCATTTCCAGCGTGTGGTGGCTCGTCTTTTCCATTCCTTTCCTGAAAAACGTCGATCAGGTGCACTACATTGAGCGCACGGAGGAAAACTCCCTGCGTCAGACCTTCCGCAACATCGGCCGCACCGCCCACGACATTTTCTGCCGCAAGGGGCTGTTCGTGTTTGTGCTGGCGTACTTTTTCTACATCGATGGCGTGGGCACGGTCATCAGCATCTCCACCGCCTACGGCACCGTGCTGGGACTGGGTACGGTCGGCATGATTCTGGCGCTTCTGGTCACCCAGATCGTTGCCGTACCCTGCTCCATCTGGTTTTCCAAGCTGGCGCAGAAAATCACCGCCCGCAAGGCGCTGATGGCCGCCATCGTCGTCTATACATTCATCTGTCTCGTCGGCTTTTTCATGGGCTTTTCTCTGGAGCCCAAGCAGGACGCCTATGACGCCGCGCTGGCGGAGCGCTTCACTGCCGCGGCGGACGCGCTGACCCCTGCGGACGATGCCGACGCCTACGCAAAGCTTGTATCAGGTTATCAGGAGGCTTTCCTCAAGGATGACGCCGCTGCGGCCATGGCGCAGGTGACCCTCCCCGAGAATGCAGGAGACGAGCTGCGCGCCGCCGGGGAGCGCCTTTCGGAAATTGCGGCGCAGTTCGCCGCGGAGGAAGCGGAGGCCATTGGCGCCTATAAGGACGCCCGTTCCTTCTCCACCGTACTTTTCTGGGCCATGGCGTTTCTGGTGGGCACCGTTCAGGGCGGCATTCAGGCCGTGTCCCGCTCCTATTTCGGCAAGCTGGTTCCCAAGCACCGTTCCAATGAATTCTTCGGCTTTTTCGACATCTTCGGCAAGTTCGCCTCGGTCATCGGTCCCCTGCTTTACTCCCTGATGACCGGCCTGACCGGTCACTCGTCCTGGGGCGTGCTGGGGCTGTCGATGCTGTTCCTTTCCGGCCTTGTGGTCATGATCGTGGGGAAAAAGCATTTGGTCGCGCTGGAAAACGGCGAGGGATAACCGCCGGGCTTCACGCAGAAACTGCCCATTCCGCCGGTTTTCAACAGGCGCAAAAGGATACGGTTTGACGACCGTATCCTTTTTTGAACCGTTTTCCGCGCGGCTGCCCGTGCTCTTCTCCATCCGTCAAACGCTCCGGGCATCGGGCGCCGCTATTGTCCGCAGCTGAATGGGCACATTTCAGCCTTTGAGCACACCGGCGGCGGAGTCAGTCCTCCCATGCGGCGCGCATCTGCAAAAGCACCGCGCTTTCCCGTCTGGAAACGCTGGGCTGGGACATATGCAGCGCCTCCGCCGTCTCCCGCTGACTTTTTCCCTGACGGAAACGCAGATCCATCAGCCGGCGGTCCATGGGCGGAAGCCTGTCCAGCATGTCCCGCAGATAAAGCGCATCCATCGCCCGTCCGGCTGAAGGATCCGCCACGCATGCCGCCGCCTCCGGGTCGTACACACAGGGACGGGCCGCTTCCAGCAGCAGCGCCACCTCCGCCCGGTCGATGCCCGCCTCCTCGGCCAGTTCGCCTACCGTCGCCTCCCGCATATGCTGCTGGAGAAACGCCGCCTGCGCCTGCCGCAGCTGCCGCAGCTTTTTCCGGCTGCGCCAGGTGCCGCTGCGATTCATGGCACAGCGCATTTCGCCCAGAATGACCGGCACGGCATAGGTGGAAAACGCGGCGCCCCGCGCGGCATCAAACCGCCTGATCGCCTGCAACAGCCCCAGACATCCGGCCTGAAACACATCTTCCTCGCCGCCAAGACGCCTGCACAGCGTGTGCACCAGCGGCATGTGACGGCGCACCAGCGCCGCCAGCGCATCCGCATCCCCCTTCTGTGCTTTTTCCAGCAGGCACACGGCTTTACGTGCCGGTCACACGCTTGCGCATGCGCACGGTCGTCCCTCTGCCCACCTCCGACTGAACGGTCACGTGATCCATAAACGTCTGCATGACCGCGAAGCCCATGCCCGACCTCTCCTTTTCCGGCTGGGTCGTAAAGAACGGCTGCATCGCCTGCTCCACGTTGTCAATGCCGCAGCCCTGATCGGATACGGAAACGGTCAGCATGCCTTCTTCATCCAGCTCCGCTTCCACCTGAACACTGCCGATCGTGCAGGGATACCCGTGCACAATGGCATTTGTCACCGCTTCGCTGACCGCCGTTTTGATGTCGGCCAGCACGTCCAGGGTCGGATTGAGCTGCACTGCAAAAGCGCTGACGGCCACTCTGGCAAAACTTTCGTTTTCCGGAAGGCTCAGAAACTCCAGCTTCATACGATTGATCGTCCTCATACGTTTTCCCTCCGCCTTCATTCCTTGATGTTTTCAATAATCTGCCCCATGCCGGACAGATTGAAAATACGGGTCACATGGCTGTTCATACGGCGCACAGCCACAGAACCGCCCCGGGCAGCCAGTTGACGGTACCGTCCCAGCACCACCCCGATGCCGGACGAATCCATAAAGGTCATGTCCTGCATGTCCATCACCAGCCGGCGCACCCGCCGATCCTCCAGCAGCGTGTCCAGTTCCCGCCGTATGCCCTGCGCGCTGCACTGATCCAGCTCGCCGGTCATGTAGACGACCAGCGTATCCCTGTTTTTTTCGTACCGCATGTTTTTCCTCCCCCTTTGGACAAGGGTGTACTTTCACGCGCACGCCGTTTATATCCTGCCTCGAAAAATGTACGTTTATGTACGTTTCATCGCAAAAAAAGGCTTTTTCCCCGTGTTTTCGTCATCAGCACCGTCCGGCCGCAAAATGCGACAGCGAAAAAAGCCGGTAACAAAAAAAGACCCGACAGACGGGTCTTCCCATTTTTTGCCCGAAAAGGGAATCACGCCCGCGCTGCGGTCTGACCAATGCGTGCCGCGCAGGCGGGCGGCGACGGTCATTTTTTCACGCTGTCTTTTTGTGCCGCAGGTTTTCCGCGAACTGACCATATATGCCGTGGGTCATTCCCCTTTACTGAAAATCAGGAAACTGCCAATGCCCGTGTAGCGCATGTCTTCATGAGCGACGGCGACCAGCCCGGGCTGCAGAATGTTCAGCTTGCTGGCATATTTGGTCTTGTACTCCGTTCTGCTCAGAGGATCCAGCACGTACACGTACTGTTCATCCGCTGAGGCCAGCACTACATAATGACCGGTGTTCGTAAAGGCCGCGCCGCGGCTCGCATGCGCCATAACCGCCTTGTTCGGGTCGCTGAGCGCAGCAAACGCCGTATCGTAGTCCGATGTGGCCTCTACCGTCAGCCCCCACGCTTCCGCCGCGTGATAGACAAACCCGCTGGCCGTTCCCCGCGCCGCGGTGCGTCCGACCACATTTTCGATGTTGTTGCCGGAGGCAAATTCTCCCAGCACCAGCGGCAGGAACCGTTCATAATCACGGGCATTGGTCAGAATGTAACGGGCATGATTGCGGCCGCACTTCGCCTTGCTCAGGGAGCAGGGACAAAATGCGTAGGGCGTGCGCGCCAGCGCGCCGATCTTGCTCAGGTCTTCCTCCGGCACCAGCGCGCGGATGGCCATGGCGGCAGCGGTCGGGCAGCAGCCCGAATCGCCGAAGGGACGGTTGGATGCGGTGGCCTTGTTTTCGTAGATCAGCTTTTCCCAAAGCCCGTCGTTCTGGGCATAATAGCGCATCGACCCTTTTCCAGGCACGTCAATCCACCCGGAAACCGTTTCCTTCCCAGCAAAAAAGGCCTGCGTCAGCACCATTTCGTCCTCAGCGCAGGCTGGAAAAAGAAAGAACGCCGCAAGGCACAAAAGGAAACATGCCTGCAGCGTTCTTCTCATGGCGTATCCTCCGAAGACCGGAAACCGGTCTTATTCTTCTTCCTCTTCTTCGGGCAGTTCGGCGTTGTGATACACTTCGGTCACGTCGTCGTTATCCTCCAGCATATCCAGCAGCTTCTGCACCTTCTGCACCGTTTCCTCGTCGGGCAGCGCAACGGTATTCTGGGGCACCATCTGCTTGTCGGCAGACAGGAAGGCATACCCTGCCTTTTCCAGATTTTCGCGCACGGCGGAGAAATCGTTCGGCGCGGTATAAATCTCAAACGCGTCGTCCTGCGTCTTCATATCCTCCGCACCGGCGTCCAGCGCGGTCATCATCATTTCGTCCTCGTCCATGCCGGGTTCACGCTCAATGACAATGACGCCCTTGTTGTCGAACATGTAGGACACGGAGCCGCTGGTACCCATGGAGCCGCCGCACTTGTCGAAAATGTGGCGCACTTCGCTGGCGGTACGGTTGCGGTTGTCCGTCACGATGGACACCATCACAGCCACGCCGCCGGGAGCGTACCCTTCGTAGGACAGTTCTTCGTATTCCACGCCGGAGCCTTCGCCGCTGGCCTTTTTAATGCTCCGCTGGATATTATCGTTGGGCATGTTGTTGGCCTTGGCCTTGGCGATCACGTCCCGCAGCTTGCCGTTCACATCCGGGTTCGGGCCGCCTTCGCGCACAGCCATGGCGATCTCACGGCCGATTTTCGTAAAGATCTTGCCGCGCGCCGCGTCCGTCTTGCCCTTTTTCGCTTGAATATTATGCCATTTGGAATGTCCAGACACTCGATACCCCTCCCAAGGAAATGTTTCCAAAAATCTTAAAGATTATAGCATACCCGCGCGTATTCGTCAATTCTTTTTCGTGTTTTCCGCCTTTTCTTCCCGTCCGTTCGTCTCCTGCAGGCTCTTATAGGCGTGCACGGCGTAAAAAACGAGGGCGCAGAGCGTCAGCGCGATGCCCAGCCACAGCGCGATTAGATGAACGGGCACGCCCACACGATGCCAGAAGTCGTCAAAAAAGCTGAGGATCAGGGAGGAAACCACCACCGTCTGGGCGGCTTTACCGATCCAGCGGCTGTACACCACCCTGCCCTTGCCCAGCATGAACAGACCGCCCAGCACCATCAGCCCTTCCTTGACGGCCAGAATGATCAGTGCGGCCCACGGAATGACCCTTGTCATGGCCAGCGACAGCATGACGCTGACGACCATCAGCTTATCCGCCAGCGGATCCATCAGCTTGCCAAAGTCGGTAATCAGGTGATGCTTGCGGGCGATATATCCGTCCAAAAGATCCGTCAGACTGGCGACCGCGTACACGCACAGCGCAGCGATTTTCTGCTGCTGCATGAACAGCACCCAGTATACGGGAATCAACGCCATCCGGATGATGGTCAGCACGTTCGGCACGTTCAGAATGGTGGGCTTCTTCTGTTTCTCCTGCATTTTCTCTCTTTCCTCCACGTAGGCTCGCTTTTCATTATAGCATGTTTTTTTTTATTTGTCTCTATACAATTATGTAAAAAAGTCCATATTTTAAAACACGTTCACCAGATGCGGCACATCCTGATGCACGATGTGCGCCAGCGCCTCCTTCAGCTCTTCAAGGATGAGCGCAGCCTCCCCTTCGTTTTCGCAGCTTAGCGCTACCCGCAGTTTTTTCAGGGCAAGGGTCACATGATCCGCATTTTCATGGACGATCCACGTCTGCATCACGCCGCTTTTCTCCGTCCACAGCCGTTCTGTTTCATCCCGTTCCTGCAGCGCCTCATGCCATTTACTCCGCCCCATGGCCGCCTCCATTTCTTCCGTCCGCGCCTGCAGCTTCTCCACGCTGCGTTCCGCGTACAGGCTGCACAGCGTCCCCAGAAGGATCAGCAGAATCAGCGCCGCGCAGCTGACGACCGCCGTTCTTTTCACTGCCAGTTCACATCCTTTTCCTGCATGGCCTGAAATGTTACCGGCGCGCGCTCCTCTGC
The DNA here is from genome assembly GCA_934662505.1 of uncultured Clostridia bacterium. GTDB lineage: Bacteria > Bacillota > Clostridia > Christensenellales > Aristaeellaceae > SVGT01. The sequence continues at coordinate 67,272 of CAKUKE010000012.1, forward strand.
ACGGTACTGCACCAGCATTTTCCCATCCGTGCCCAGACTGGCCAGCAGCACTTCCCTGGGCGCTTTCACCCCTGCATCCGCCCGCAGCGCGTCCATCAGCCACGCCGTGTCCCGACCGCACCGGCGCAGGTGCTCCGGCTGCACCCGGCCGTCCATGAGCAGCGTCAGCGGCAGCCCCCGCCGGGAAGTATTCAGCTTCAGGTCGCCCGCCGTTACAGGCGCTTCTTCCTTTTTCGGAAAGACGCTCATGGCACCGTTGGTTTCCAGAATGGCCGTGTCCACCTCCGCCAGACTGATATACCCCTGTCCGCGTACCGCCTCGGCCAGATCGGACAGGGAATAATTGAGCCGCTTCATTTCCTGATACTGTACCTTTCCGCCCCGCATCAGCACGCTGGGACCGCCGCACAGCAGCCTGCGCGCCCATATGTACCGTCCGCTGAGCAGAGAAAGCGCGCCGTGCACCGCCACCAGCGCCAGAATGGGCGCAATGCCGTACATCAGCGGCGTGCCCAGGTTTTCCATGGGAGACGCGGCCAGATCGGCGATCAGAAGCGCAAGCACCAGTTCGTACGGCTGCAGCTGTCCAAGCTGCCTTTTCCCCATCAGCCGCATGGCCGCCACAGACACCAGATACAGAATGACCGCCCGCAGGCCGATGCTCAGCATACCCTCACCCCGCCGTCTTTGTCGTCTTCTTTGGTATGTTCTGTTTCGTTCCGGGCTATTCAACAAAAAATGCAATATTTAAAGCATTTTTCGGTCTTGACACCAGTTTTCTTTTTTTTTAGAATAAAATTAAAACTGAATAGCAAAGGAGGGTTCCTCATGTCTCGCACCACATCTTCTCCTGTCAGGCGCGCGGCGACATTCGCTCTGCTCATCGCCATGCTGTGCACAACGCTCTTCCCGCTCAGCGCGCTTGCCACCTCGCCCACAGTCTCCGTGTCGGGCAAGTACTCCGAACGTACCCCCGGTCAACCCAACCGCTATTACGCCGCCGCGCAGGGCGGCACGGCGCCCTACACCTATTACTTCCGTCTGTATAAGGACGGCGCGGTCTATCAGAACTCCGGCTGGATCTCCGCCGACAACTACCGCGTCGACTTTACTGAAACGGGCACCTATACCATGACTGTCAAGGTGCAGGACAAAAAAGGTCTGAAGTCGGATTTTGTATCCGGCAGCAGAACCGTTGTTCAGGCTGCCCAGACCGCCCCCACCGTATCGGTGACGGGCAAATACGCCGAGCGGGAGCCCGGCCAGCCTAACCGTTACTACGCCGCCGCGCAGGGCGGCACGGCGCCCTACACCTATTACTTCCGTCTGTATAAGGACGGCGCGGTCTATCAGAACTCCGGCTGGATTTCCGCCGACAACTACCGCGTCGACTTTACCAAAGCGGGCACCTATACCATGACTGTGAAGGTACAGGACAAAAACGGCAATAAGTCCGACTGGGTCTCCTGCAGCAAAACGGTGGTCAAGGCGGCCGCATCCGTCCCCGCCGTATCGGTGACGGGCAAGTACGCTTTCCGTGAAGCAGGCCAGCCCAACCGCTACTACGCTACTGCGCAGGGCGGCACGGCGCCCTATACCTACTATTTCCGCCTGTACAAGGGCAATGACGTTTACCAGAACTCCGGCTGGATCGCCGACGATAATTACCGCATCGATTTCACCGAAGCGGGCACCTATACCATGACCGTGAAGGTGCAGGACAAGAACGGCAATAAGTCCGACTGGGTCTCCTGCGCCAAAACCACCGTCACGGCGTCTACCATTCCCACAGCGGCCGTTACGGGCAAATATGCCTTCCTCGAGGCAGGCCAGCCTAATCGCTACTACGCCGCCGCGCAGGGCGGCACGGCGCCCTATACCTACTATTTCCGCCTGTACAAGGGCAATGACGTTTACCAGAACTCCGGCTG
>CAKUKE010000013.1 GCA_934662505.1 uncultured Clostridia bacterium
GCGGAAAAGCAGCATCAAGCAGCGTTGAAACCTTGCAAAACAACATTGAGTAAGACAAAGAACCCCGGACTTTTCCCTCTAAAGGAAAAAGCCCGGGGCTCTTATCATGTGTTATTCCGAGCTGACAGGTGTTTTACTTCGAGGCCAGAGCGCATCCATCCAGAACTGGCGGGTATTCCCGCTTCAAGTGGGCAAGCCATTCATTCCAAGCCGGGAGCGATTTTGCGCCCAACCGGCAGATATACGGATGCACCCGAGAAAGGGCGCGTACGCGAGACGGTCAGAGCGCTGGAAGAAAGCCGTCAAAGGCATCGGCATCTGTCTGCAGGTGCGCTAAAAAGCGCCCCACATGGCAGCCGTCGGCTGCGGCATGGTGACAGGTGAGGGAAAGCGGCAGCAGCGTTTGATCCCCTGCTTCGCGGAACCGTCCCGCTTCCACGGAGGGAAAATAATAGGGCTTGTTTTCGCAGCTGTGTACGGCGAAATGGGTAAAAGGAGCCCACGGTGCACAGGAAACGGTGTAGGCGTTGAGCGGAGGAAGCTCTCTGCGCCCCAGCAGCCCGTGGCAGCCGCCGCAGCGGGCGCGGTCGGCCATACAGGCGTCATAAAACCGGTGAAAGTCCTCGTCATAGACCGTCCAGAGCAGGGAAAATGTGTGGTCGTCTTCGTGAAAAACGGCATGCAGCGGGGTCAGTGCGCTCCAGAAGCCCAACCGTCCGTCAACCTCGGCCATTTTAAAGGCATCCTGTTCGTTCAGCGCACGGGTCACCAGCCACAGGTAGGCGGGGTAGAACCGCAGTCCGCGGCGGCGCAGCGCGGCGCGCAGACGGGTCACATTCAATTCGACCGTGAGGGAGTAACCGGTGGGCGCAACGCGGGCAAAGTAGCAGAATGTTTCCCGGCGCGGCCAGCGCGCCAGATCCACCGGGGTAAATACAGGCGTTGCAGACATGAATCACACCGCCTGATAAAACAGCCCGTCCCGGTTGCACAGCCACAGCAGCAGACCGTGAGGCGTATAGGGGAGCCGCGTCTCCAGATCCCATTCGGGGTACAGTTTTCGCACCGTCATGGTGTCGCCTGTGAGAAACGCTACAAAGGACACGTGGTGGGCGCGGGTCATTTCATGGGTACCCGTCACGTACCATTCGCCGTCGCTGTGGGTCAGGGACAGCCGGTGCGCTTCGTCTGCGCGCCGGGGCGTCAGGGGCGGCAGCTTCTGCCCGCAGCAGTGGATGTCCGCACCCGCCAGCGTGAAAACAAGGTTTGCGCAGGCGGGACAAAAATAGCAGCGGATCTTTTTCATGTTGCCGTTCGTCATATCGTTTTCCTCCAAATCTCCCCGCAGCAGCGAGGCCATGTCTACCTGGAGCGCGTCGGATAAAAGGGGCAGCAGGCTGATGTCCGGCGCGCCGCAGCCCCGTTCCCACTTGGAAACCGCTTTATCGCTTACGCCGAGGCGGTTTGCCAGCGCCAGCTGGGTCAGCCCCATTTTCCGGCGCATGCGGCGGATCAGGCCGCCCATTCTGGTTTGATCCATACGATCACCTCCTTTTTCAAGTATAGTGGGTTTGAAGCCTTTCGGCAATGAACGCTCCGTAGAGTGAAAAAAGCCGCCCTCCTTTTCGGCAGGGCGGCAGGAACAGGGAATTACAGGAACGCGATGGTGTGGGTCAGGGTTCTGCTTTCGCCGGGGCGAAGCAGAATCTGTCCGGATTTCTCCGTCAGCTGGCGGCTGACGTCGTCAAACTCTACCGAGTTGTGCCACGGCTCGATGGCGACAAAGGGCGCGCCCACTTTTTTCCAGATGAGCAGATAGGGGAAGTCGGCGAATTCGACCCGTACCTTCTGGCCGTTCAGATCATTTTGCAGGGTGACGCCCCGGGATTTGAGGGACAGGAAGCACAGTGCGTCGATCTTGAAAAAGTCCTCTTTCAGAGAAAGGGTGCGGTTTTCCAGACGGAACAGCTGGGTCTCCTTGGATACGCCCGTTTCGGTGCAGGGGTTGTTGAGCAGCTCGTCGTCCTCGTCAAAGACGACCTGATAGTGTTCAATGCCGCCCGGCGCCATATAGGCCTCGTGACAGCCGATGGAATAGTACATGTCGCCCGTGCCTGCATTGTCCGTGATGTATTCCACCCGGATGCGGTTGCCTTCCAGCGTGTAGCGCAGGCGCAGTTCGTAGTCGAAGGGGTAGTCGGGTACCTTTTCATTGAGCAGGAAGGTGGCGGTGCATTCGCCGGCCCGCTCAATCTGGAACAGGAGACGGCGGGCAAAGCCGTGCTTCTTCATGGGATACTTCTGACCGTCGTAAATGAAGCCGCCGTCCTTCATGCCGCCGGCAATGGGAAACAGAACGGGCGCGCGTCCCGTCCAGAACTGGGGATCGCCGTTCCACAGGCGATCCACGCCGTTTTTGTCCACAATGCGCTGGATCTCCGCGCCCAGCGGGCTGATCTCCACGGTCAAATCGTCGTTTTTCAGCAAAATGGTGGTGTCGTTCTGCATCGTTGATAACATCCTTTCGTATGGTTCCGCTTCTTTTTACTATTGTAAGCCTTTTGGCGTGCTTGTCAAGCAGAATCAATGCCTGACCCTGCCCGGGCGCATGCCGGGGCGCGGCGCGTTGACAAACAGCGGCCGGCCTTCGGACGGGACGGTCGCCTCCGGCGTCGGCACATCCGGCAGCCCGTTCGTTTCTTTTTCGGACACCTTGATCACCTCCCAGGGCGATTCTGCCCGAAAACGCAGAAAGCTATGACGGGAAAATACGTTTTTTGCCCGCGCAATGTCTTGCAAAGCGTTGAAGAATATGCTATCATATAGGATAGTGCTTTATGCGCAGGCATGAAGACAAACAGCGACCGTTCATCGGACGGATACGGAGGGTGTTCCAGTATGGGTTACACGGTTGAAAAAATTTCCGGCAATCAAGTGAAGATCACCTTCGCCATCGCGGCTGAAAAGTTCGACGAGGCGATGCAGAAGGCATATCTTAAAACCCGCAATCGCATTAACGTGCAGGGGTTCCGCCGGGGCAAGGCGCCCCGCAAGCTCATTGAGCAGATGTACGGCGAATCCGTGTTTTATGACGAGGCGTTTGACGAAGTTTTCCCCGATGCGTATGAAGAAGCCGTCCGCGGCGAAAACCTGCAGGTGGTGGATCGTCCCGAGGTGGACAATCTGGAGCAGATCGGCTCCGGCAAGGAACTGAAATTCTCCGTCAAGGTGTATGTGAAGCCTGACGTGGAACTGGGCAACTACAAGGGTCTCAAGGCCGTCCGTTACACCCACAAGGTAACCGAGGATGAGGTCAGCCGCCGCATCGATGTGGATGTGGAAAAGGAGACCACCACGGAAGATGTGACCGACCGTCCCCTGCAGAAGGGTGATGTGGCCAATCTGGACTACGCCGGTTCTGTGGACGGGGTGGAGTTCGCCGGCGGCACGGCCGCGGGGCAGACGCTGGAGATCGGCTCCGGTCACTTTATTCCCGGCTTTGAAGATCAGATGATCGGCATGCAGGTGGGCGAGGAAAAGGATCTGAAGGTGACCTTCCCCGCTGAGTATCACGCGGAAGAACTGGCCGGCAAGGAAGCGGTGTTCCATGTGAAGCTCAACGGCATTCAGGTGAAGGTGAAGCCCGAGCTGGATGACGATTTTGCCGCCGACGTGTCCGAATACAACACCTTTGCCGAGTACAAGGCTGCCGTCGAAAAGGAACTGCAGGACCGTGCCGACAAGAACGCTGCGGTGGAGCTGGAAAACAATCTGGTGCAGCAGGCTGTGGACGCTGCTGACTGCGACATTCCTCAGGCCATGATCGAGGATGAACTGGACGTGATGGTGCGCGAACTGAAGATGCGCATGGCGTATCAGGGCATCCGCTTTGAGGACTACATCAAGTACACCGGCCAGACCGAGGAGCATGTGCGCGAAATGTACAAGCCCGAGGCCTCCAACCGGGTCAAAATGCAGCTGGTGCTGGACGCCATCGTCAAGAAGGAAAACGTGGAAGTGTCCGATGAGGACGTGGAAAACGCCGTGAAGGAAGAAGCCGAGCGGGAAGGCCGTGAGGCGGAAGAATTCAAAAAGTCCCTGAACGACCGGCAGATGGAGTACCTGCGCGGGAATGCCGCCATCCGTAAGGTGGTGGATATGATCGTGGCGAACGCCTCTGTGGAGGACAAGGACGAATCCGAGCGTGTCAGCGCGGACGAAGCGGCCAAGGCTGTGGAGGAAGTGGCCAAGGCGGCCGACGAGGCGGAAGAAGCCAAGGCGGAAGCCAAGCCCCGGAAGCGCACGGCGAAGAAAAAGGAAGAAAAAACCGAGGAATGATCCGGCGCCTGCGCCGGAGGACTGCCCGTAGGGCATCAAGTGAACAGCGGGATGCAGCGGGCGCAGCGCGTCGGCGGCGTCCCGCTGCCTTTTTCCGGGCGGCAGGGAAGCCGTCCGGCAGCCGGGTGCGTATAATGCGCCCCGGCGGCTCATATAATCCAAACAGGCCGAAAGGGGGCAAAAAGGATGTCTCTCGTTCCTTATGTCATTGAGCAGACCGCTCACGGGGAGCGTTCCTGCGACATTTATTCCCGCTTGCTGAAGGATCGGGTGGTGTTTCTGGGCAGCGAGATCAACGATCAGGTGGCAAATGCCGTGGTCGCACAGCTTCTGTTTCTGGAAACGGACAACCCTGATGCGGATATTTCTCTGTATATCAACAGCCCGGGCGGTTCTGTCACTGCGGGCATGGCGATTTACGATACCATGAATTACATCAAGTGCCCCGTGCGCACCGTGTGCGTAGGCATGGCCGCCTCCATGGGCGCGTTTCTGCTCATGGCCGGCGAAAAGGGCAAGCGTCTGGCGCTGCCCAACAGCGAGATCATGATCCATCAGCCCTCCGGCGGCGCGTCCGGGCAGGCGACGGATGTGACCATCCATGCCAGGTGGCTGCTGCGCACGAAGGATAAAATGAACGGGATGATGGCTGAAATGACGGGTCAGCCGCTGGAGAAAATTCAGGCCGACGTGGAGCGGGACTATTTCATGTCCGCCAAAGAAGCGCTGGATTACGGCATTATTGACGAGATCTATCAGCCGCGCCCCAAAAAGGGCTGAACCGTTCCTCGAACGGAAAAGGATCGGAACGTAAGCGTTCCGGAATGAGGTGAACATGCCAAGTAAAGACGATATGACCACGCGCCGTCAGCGGTGCTCCTTCTGCGGAAAAAGTCAGGATCAGGTGCGGCGGATGGTCGCAGGACCGTCGGTGTACATCTGCGACGAGTGCATCGCGCTGTGCCATGAACTGCTGGCGGACGATCTGAACACTGCCTCGGCCAAGACTGACGAGGGTATGGGGGATATTCCCACCCCTGTGGAAATGAAGCGGGTGCTGGACGACTATGTGATCGGCCAGGACGACGCGAAAAAGACGCTGTGCGTAGCGGTGTACAACCACTACAAGCGGATCGGCGCCAACATGCGTCAGGGGGATGTGGAGTTGCAGAAGTCCAACATTCTCATGGTGGGGCCTACCGGCTGCGGCAAAACGTATCTGGCGCAGTCGCTGGCGCGCATTCTGAACGTGCCCTTCGCCATTGCCGACGCTACGGCGCTGACCGAGGCGGGCTATGTGGGCGAGGATGTGGAAAATATCCTGCTGCGGCTCATTCAGGCGGCCGGCGGCGATATTCAGGCGGCGCAGCGGGGCATCATCTATATTGACGAGATCGACAAGATCGCCCGCAAGGGTGAAAACATGTCCATCACCCGGGATGTGAGCGGTGAAGGCGTGCAGCAGGCGCTGCTGAAAATTCTGGAGGGCACCCTTGCCAGCGTGCCGCCTCAGGGAGGCCGCAAGCATCCCCATCAGGAATGCCTGCAAATCGACACCACCAACATTCTGTTTATCTGCGGCGGCGCGTTTGACGGTCTGCAGCGGATCATCGAACAGCGGGTCGGCAAGAAGGCCATGGGCTTTGGCAGCGATCCGCAGGGAAAAAAAGAAGAAAACGTGGGCGACGTGCTGCGGCAGATGCGGCCGGAAGACCTGCTCAAGTTCGGCCTGATTCCCGAATTTGTGGGGCGTCTGCCGATCACCGTGACGCTGGACGCGCTGGATGAAAAGGCGCTGGTGCGTATTCTGACCGAGCCGAGAAACGCGCTGATCAAGCAGTATCAGAAACTGATGGAGCTGGACAATGTGCGTCTGGAGGTGGAAGAGGATGCCCTGTACGCCATTGCCCATCAGGCCATCGAGCGCAAAAGCGGCGCCCGCGGTCTGCGCACCATTCTGGAACATACCCTGCTGGATACCATGTTTGAAATTCCGGGCAACAAGACCATCGACAAGTGCATTGTGACCCGCGATGTGATCGAAAAGGGCGAAAAGCCCCAGCTGATGCTCAAGCCCCTCCGCGCCCGCACCCGTGCGCCCAAGGCGGGAGAAGAAAAAAACGGCGAGGCGAGCGACGCAGGCAACGCCAGCTGACGGAAACAGCAAAAATTGACACGGGTTTTCCCGCATGGAGCAGACCCCCGTTCCGCATGATAGATGCAGGAATGGGGGTTTTGTCATGAGCTGGTTTCTGATTTTACTGCAGCTGATCCTGACGGTGGTGATGGGGGTATATTTCTGCACGCAGCTGCGCGCGCAGCAGCGGTCACAGCCGACGGGCAGACGGGACAGCGCCGTGGAAATGAGCAAACTGACCCGGATGCGGGCGGTCTCGCTCTCCCGTCCGCTGTGCGAAAACGTTCGTCCGACCCGTTTTGCGGACATCGTCGGGCAGGAGGAGGGCATCAAGTCTCTCAAGGCCATTCTGTGCGGCCCCAATCCGCAGCACGTCATCATTTACGGACCGCCCGGCATCGGCAAAACCTGCGCGGCGCGGCTGGCGCTGGAGGCGGCCAAGGAAAGCCCGGGCACGCCCTTTAAAAAAGACGCGCCCTTTATTGAAATGGATGCGACCTGCGTGCGGTTTGACGAACGCGCCATTGCCGATCCCCTGATCGGCTCGGTGCATGACCCCATCTATCAGGGAGCAGGGCCTCTGGGGGTGTCCGGGGTGCCGCAGCCAAAACCCGGGGCAGTCAGCAGGGCTCACGGCGGGGTGCTGTTTCTGGACGAGATTGGCGAATTGCACCCGGTGCAGATGAACAAGCTGCTCAAGGTGCTGGAAGACAGAAAGGTGCAGTTTGAATCGGCCTATTATAACCCGGACGATCATGGGGTGCCCCGGTACATTCACGATATTTTTCAAAACGGCATGCCGGCGGATTTCCGACTGATCGGCGCCACCACGCGCCGCCCGGAGGAACTGCCGCCCGCGCTGCGCTCCCGGTGCATGGAGATTTACTTCCGGGGGCTTACGCAGGATGAGGTGACGCAGATCGCCTACCACGCGGCGGAAAAGGCGGGCTTCAAAATGAGCCGGGAGGTGGCGCGGCTGGCGGGACGGTTCGCCTGCTGCGGCCGGGATGCGGTCAACATGGTGCAGATGGCCTCGGGCGTAGCGCAGCTGGAGGGGCGGAAGAACATTCTGCCGGGGGATATGGAGTGGGTCGTGGAAAGCGGCCACTATCCGGAACGTCCCTGCGCTTCCGCCAGTCAGGAAAACCGGCTGGGCGCGGTGCACGGTCTGGCGGTTCAGGGCGCTACGGAGGGCGCGGTGATGGAGATTGAGGCGGTGCGGATGCCCGGCCGCGGACGGGTGCGGGTGACGGGCATTGTGGCGGAGGAGGAAATGGGGCAGGGCGGGGGACATACCCTGCGCCGGCCTTCTACTGCCAGCGCGTCCGTGGAAAATGTGACCACCTGTCTCAGACGGATGGGATATCTGGACGAGAAGACGGACGTACACATCAATTTTCCCGGGGGCATGCCGGTGGACGGCCCTTCCGCCGGGGTCGCCATGGCGGTGGCCGCGGTGAGCGCGCTGACGGGAGCGCCGGTGGACGGCGGTACGGCAGTGACGGGCGAGATCGGCGTGCAGGGGCAGGTGCGCCCGGTGGGCGGCGTGCCGGAAAAGGTGGAGGCAGCACGCCGCGCAGGGCTGGCGCGGGTCGTCATACCGTCCGAAAATGCGCAGGAACGGTTCAAAAATGCGGGCATCCGGGTCGTGACGGCGGACACGCTGGAGGAAGCGCTTTCGATGCTGCTGCTGCCCGCCGTGCCTACGGAGGACGTGGAGGAAATGCCCGCGCCTGTGGGTGCGCCGCTGGCCGCGGCCGGAAAGTGACCGGGAACGGTTGCAAATGACAGCAGAATCCTGTATAATAATAAATCAGCCTTCGGGCTGAAAAAGGATCGTATCGCATATGCAAGGAGGCCTTATGGCAAGGCGTAAAAAAGAAGAAATGATGCAGCTGCCCGTCATCCCGCTGCGGGGTCTGATGGTTTTTCCCCACATGGTGCTGCATTTTGATGTGGGGCGCGCCCGGTCGGTGGCTGCGCTGGAGGCGGCCATGCTGGAGGGGCAGAAAGTGTTTCTGGTCGCCCAGAAGGACGGGGATGCGGAAGAGCCCGGGCTGGACGACCTGTGCAGGGTCGGCACGGTGGCGCAGATCAAGCAGGTGCTGAACCTGCCCGGCGACAGCATCCGCGTGCTGGCGGAGGGGGAAAGCCGCGGCGCGCTGCGCACCCTGACGCAGGAGGATCCCTTCTGGCAGGCGCAGGTGGCCGTCTTCGCTGAAACTTCGCCGGATACGCCGGAGATCGCCGCCCTGACCCGTACGGCGCAGGAACTGTTCGAACAGTACGCCTCCGCCAGCGCCCGCGTGTCGCAGGAGACCATGCGGTCGGTGACGGAGAGCCGCCAGCCCGCCCAGCTGCCCGACATCATTGCCGCCAACGTGCTGACAAGGGTGGAGGACAGGCAGGCCATTCTGGACGCGGTGGATGTGGAAAAGCGGCTGGAGACCCTGTGCGCCATTCTGATGCGGGAAACGGAAATGGCCGCCATCGAAAAGCAGGTGCAGGCGCGCCTGAAAAAACAGATTGATAAAAACCAGAAGGATTACTACCTTCGGGAGCAGATCAAGGCCATTCAGGAGGAACTGGGCGATAAGGAATCCACCGATGTGGAGGAGCTGCGTCAGAAAGCCCGGGAGACGGCGCTGAATGACGAGGCGCGGGAAAAGGTGGAAAAGGAGCTGGGACGCATTTCCCGCATGGCGCCCGGCACGCCGGAGATCGGCGTATCCCGCACCTGGGTGGAGTGGATCCTCGATTTGCCGTGGGGCAATTATACCACGGATAATCTGGATCTGAAGCGGGCGCGGCGCGTGCTGAACGAGGATCACTACGCCATGGAAAAGGTCAAGGAGCGGGTGATCGAATATCTGGCGGTGCGCCGCCTGAAGGAAAAGGCGGACGGCGAGGGACGGATGCGGGGTCCCATTCTCTGCTTTGTAGGCCCTCCCGGCGTGGGCAAGACCTCCATTGTGCGGGCAATCGCACGGGCGGTGGGGCGCAAATTCGTGCAGATGTCTCTGGGCGGCGTGCGGGATGAGGCGGAGATCCGCGGTCACCGGCGCACCTATGTGGGCGCGATCCCCGGACGGATCATTGCGGGCATGAAGCAGGCGGGCACCATGAACCCCCTGTTCCTGCTGGACGAAATCGACAAAATGAGCAGCGATTTCCGGGGTGACCCGGCCAGCGCCATGCTGGAGGTGCTGGATGGCGAGCAGAACGGCGCCTTCCGGGATCATTATCTGGAAGTGCCCTTCGACCTGTCCCGCGTCATGTTCATCACCACGGCCAATACGGTGGACACCATCCCCGGCCCGCTGCTGGATCGGATGGAGGTCATCGAGGTCCCCAGCTACACCGAGGAAGAAAAACTGCACATTGCCAAAAAACACCTGCTGCCCAAGCAGCTGCGGGAGCACGGTCTGCCGGATAAGAGCGTGAAAATGTCCGACGCGGTCATGAAACAGCTGATCGAAAACTATACCCGGGAGGCCGGCGTGCGGCAGCTGGAGCGCACGGTGGCGCGGGTGGTGCGCAAGGCGGCTGTGGACATGCTGGACGAGGGCGTGGACACGGTGACGGTCACGGCGGCGCGGCTGACGGATTATCTGGGCGCGGCCCGTTTCCTGCGGGAAGCTCCGGAAAAAGCGCCTCAGGTGGGCGTGGTCAACGGGCTGGCCTACACCACCGTGGGCGGCGAGACGCTGGCAGTGGAGTGCAGCGTGATGCCCGGCACTGGTCAGACGCAGCTGACGGGTCAGCTGGGCGACGTGATGAAGGAAAGCGCCCGGGCGGCGCAGTCCTGGGTGCGCGCCCACGCGGCCGCGTACGGCATTGACCCGGATTTTTACAAAAATGTGGACATTCACATTCACGTGCCCGAGGGTGCGGTGCCCAAGGACGGCCCTTCCGCCGGCGTGACCATGGTCAGCGCGCTGGTATCGGCGCTGTCCGGCCGGCCTGCACGGCAGGACGTGGCCATGACGGGCGAGGTGACGCTGCGGGGCAGGGTGCTGCCCATCGGCGGTGTGAAGGAAAAGCTGCTGGCTGCGTACCGGGCAGGGTTCAAGGTCATCGTGATGCCCCGTGAAAACGGAAAGGATCTGGAGGACGTGCCCGAGCATGTGCGCAGAGGCTTTGACATCCGCTTTGCCGACACGGTGGAGGATGTGCTGAGCGTGGTGCTTTTGCCTGAAAACAAAGGATGAAACGAGGTGTCCCATGGAAATCACGACCGCGGAATTTATCACATCCATGAGCCGCTATGCCGCGCCGGAAGAAAGCCTGCCGCAGATCGCCGTGGCGGGACGGAGCAACGTGGGCAAAAGTTCGCTGATCAACAAACTGTGCCGCCGCAACAAACTGGCGCGCACCAGCGCGACCCCCGGCAAGACCCGGCTGATCAATCTGTTTTGCCTGAACGGTTCGTTTTATCTGGTCGACCTGCCCGGCTACGGCTTTGCCAAGGTGGACAAGCAGGAAAAGCTGCGGTGGGGTGAAATGATGGAGGAGTATTTTTCCTCTACCCGGCACCTGCGCCTGACCCTGCATCTGGTGGACATCCGGCATGAGCCGACGCAGGACGACGTGCAGATGAACGCCTACCTGCGGGCGCACAATATCCCCTTTCTGGTGGTCTGCACCAAGGCGGACAAGATCAGCCGGGGCGCCCGGATGAAGTATCTGGCGCCTATCTGCCGCGCACTGCAGGTGCAGCCCTGGCAGGTGCTGTGCTTTTCTTCAGAAACAGGGGACGGCCGGGAGCAGCTGCTCGCCGCGCTGGCGCAGGCGCTGGAAGCGGAACCGGCGGAAGCTGCGGAACCGCAGGGGGCAGAGTGAACGCAACACGCCTGCGGCGCGGGCAAGCGCATTCGGCACGGGCGGTTCCATGCCTTCAGCACAGAGAAGGGCGGCCGTCTTTTGTGAACAAAGGGTCTGCATGCTTTCAAGAGACAAAGAAGGGCGGCGCCCTTCTTTTTTTGCACCCTCTCCGGATGGCGGCATAGACTGGTGGTGTGGACGGTCAAGCGTTCGCATAAACCGGGAAAGGGGGAGAAAACATGAGCGAACAGATGATGGAACAGGTGCGCATGCCTGCCAGAGAAGCGGCAAACCGGCTGAGCGACGCCCTGCGCCGGGCATTGGATATGCGCTTTTTGACCCTGCGTCCCGCTGTGGCGGGCGGCATCACGGAGGCCGCGCCGGAGAGGAAAACGCCTACATACCGTATCCCGGGCAATCAGCTTGCAGCCCTGCATCAGGTGCAGCTGAACCGGAGATAAGGCAAAAGGAGCGCCGGACGTGATGCCGGCGCTCTGCGTTTTTTCAGTTTTGCGACGGTCGGCGGTTTAACGGACGAACAGCTGTGTGACGTACACGTATCCGTTATCATCCACCCATACGCCGATGCCGACCTTCTGCCACTGGGCGCCCAGAATGTTGGTTCGGTGGCCGTCGCTGGATATGAAGGCGGCCTGCGCTTTTTCCACCGTGGCATGGTGCGCGATGTTTTCACCCACGCTGACGAACGCATAGCCGTTGGCGCGGAGCATGTCCGCAGCGCGTCCCAGTGTGGGGGAATGATGGGCGAAATAATGGTTGTCGTTCATGTCCCTGGACTTCATCCGTGCCAGTGCGGACAGGGCGGGATCGGCGGTCAGCGCCGGCAGATTGTGCGCCGCCCGATCCTGATTCAGCAAATTCAATGCTTTTTGCTCTTGCGCAACGTATGATTCCGTAGTATAATGCCCAGTGCTTTCGGGTGTGGACGCAGGCGTCCTGACAGGCGCGGCGGTCGCGGTGCACCCGGACGTGCCCGGGCAGGGTGTGGCAGCGGGCTGGGCTGTGGCAGCCGGAATGGCGGTGTAGAACAGACTGGCGCACACGTCGCACGTCCGGCAGGAAGCGCCGTCCGCACAGATGCCGCATGCAAGAGGGCAGGAGACCGGAGCGCAGGGACGGCTGGTCGCCGTCGGCGAACAGGACTGCGCCAGACCGCTGCCTGTCAGCAGCGCGACGGTCAGGGTCAGACAGAGAGCAAAGGTGATTCTTTTCATCATTGGTTCCTCCATATTAAGCAAGTATTACGATCGCAACAAAATCGTAATATATATACAAGAAATTGTCAAATAAATTGGAAAAAGGCTGGAAAGGCTTTTTTTCCCAAATAGGGGAGGTCGGTTTTTGATGGCGCTGATGAAATGCCCTCGCTGCGAACTGAACTACATTCAGGAGGGCGAGGGGTACTGCAAGATCTGCAAACGTGAAATGAAGGGCGAAAAGCCCCGCGAGGAGATAGAAATGTGCACGATCTGCAACGAGCATCCCGTGATGCCCGGCAAGGATGTGTGCGTGTTCTGCTATAAGGAAATGGAAAAACGGGAGGAAGAGCCCGAAGCGCAGGAACGCATTTCCGTGGATGTGGGGATCGACCCGGTAAGCACCATGGAGGAGATCGTTCCGGATCTGGGCGACGATATCCCCAACCGGGAATACCATGAGATCGAAACGGATCTTTCTCTGGACGCGATGGGCGACGAGGAAGCGGAAGACGACGGCGATGAAGACGAAGAGTGAAGCATGAAGATATATGCCATCGGTGATCTGCACCTGCCGGGCGGGGATGAAAAGCCCATGAGCGTGTTCGGCGCGCATTGGGAGGGGCATTTTGAAAAAATCTGCGCCGACTGGCGGCGGCAGGTGACCGAGGGAGACGTTGTGCTTCTGCCGGGCGACCTGAGCTGGGCGATGCAGGTGGAGCAGGCGCTGCCCGACCTGAACGCCGTGGGCGCGCTGCCGGGGCGGAAAATCATCCTGCGGGGAAATCATGATTACTGGTGGTGCGGCATCACCCGGCTGCGGGAAATGCTGCCCGCGGGCATGTACGCGCTGCAGAACGACGCCATGCTGCTGGACGGGGTAGCCTTCTGCGGCTCGCGGGGATGGGCGATCCCTGATCCGGGAGATGCGGAAAATGAAAAGATTTATGCGCGCGAACTGATCCGGCTGAAAATGTCGCTGGAGCAGGCGGCACGGCTGGGCGCGGCGCGGACGGTGGCCATGATGCACTATCCGCCCCTGAACGAACGCCACGGCGATACGCCTGTGTCTCAGCTGCTGGAGGCGTACGGGGTGTCGGACGTGGTGTACGGTCATCTCCATGGCCCGTCGCTCAAGGGCGCCTTTACCGGAGAAAGAAAGGGGATCCGCTACTATTGCGTGTCCTGCGACGGGCTGGGTTTCCGCCTTCGCCAGCTGGCAGAAATATCGGATAAAACTGGAAAAGTGGAGACTAAAGCCTGATACGAAAGGGTAAAATGGATAACATACCCATACGGACGCTTAAAAAAGCGTCTTTTTGATTATAAAGTGGTTTTTATATGCCGGGTTGTGGCGAGACGGCGTTTCAAGGGATGGAACGCCGTTTTTTGTTTTGCAGCGGAAGAAACAGCCGAAGAAAAAAGACATAAATATGAAGTATATTTTCATCATGGTGAACAAAAAAAGAATGCGAAAGTCATGCAAAATGACTGTTTTGCGTGCTGAGTAAGCAGAAGATCGGCTGTATTGAAAAGAGAATAAGGGAACGGGCGTTTCTGAAAAAGAATGAATATGACGAAAATGTTACAAAAGAAAGCCCCAAAGGGATACCGTCCTTTGGGAAGGACGCTTGCAAATTGCGTTGGAGTGTCATAAAATGGTGTCCGAAAGGCATGAAGTGGTGAATTTGTGGCGATAGAGGGTGGAGAACGTGGCAGACGAGGAGAAGCGGCTTAACGGCGCCGACGAACAGCCGTCGTCTTCCGCGCTGCCGGAGAACGGGGAGACGGTATCCGTCGATCTGGGCTTTACCGGCAACTACACCCACGGTATGGATGCGAAGGGGCGTCTGATCGTCCCCGCTGCCTTCCGCGAAGGGCTTGGCCGGAAATTCGCCGTGTGCCTTTCGCCGGATTTCAAAAGCGTGGCGCTTTACCCCTTGAAAGCGTGGGTCAGCCGCCGGGATGAATACATTGCGCTGTGCGCCCGGGACGCGACCATGCGGCGTGTGCTGGATCAGTTTACCAAGTACAGCTACGTGGACAGCGAAATGGACGGGCAGGGCCGTCTGCTCCTGCCCAGCGTGCTGCGCGGACGGTTTCTGGCCGACAGCAGGGAAGTGGACGTGAACGGCTCCTACGATCACATCGTGGTGGAGGACAGCCGCAGAAGCCGTCAGGAAGACGAAGACTTTGAACGGGATTTTGACGACGTGCTGCGCATGATCGCCAGTGTGCAGAAAAACGGATAAAGGTTCTATTACGCGGAGAAGGGAGGATATAATACCGTGTCCCAGACCAAAAACATGAACGGTTACGCCATGGCGGGCGGCCAATGGGCGGCGGATGATTATTTCGCCGTGCGCGACAGCGTATACGTACCCGACGGCGAAGCGGGCACGGACGGCGCCTCCTGTTTCCGCGCCCAGCCCCGGCGCCGCGCGGTGCGGCAGGGTGCAAGGCCTACCATGACGCTGCGCAGCGTGGTTATTTTCCTCTCTGCGGTCAGTCTGGTGTGCA
This sequence comes from uncultured Clostridia bacterium, assembly GCA_934662505.1. GTDB lineage: Bacteria > Bacillota > Clostridia > Christensenellales > Aristaeellaceae > SVGT01. The sequence continues at coordinate 15,037 of CAKUKE010000013.1, forward strand.
GCGCCAGCGTGCTCTATGCGCTGCACGGACGGAAAAACGTGTCTCAGGACATCAGCCGCATGCGTCAGAGCATGAACCAGACGCAGCGGGATAACGAGCAGCTGGCGCTGGAGGTGGCCGAGGCGCGGGACGCCTCCCGGGTGTGCTATCTGGCGGTCAACGAATTGGGCATGATTGCCTCCGAGGAAGCGCGGACGCGCTTCATTTACGTGCCTGAAATCGAGCAGTTCACAAAGGCGGAAGATATGGAAACGCAATTCTCCGCCGCTGGACAGGGAACTGCTCCCGGCGCGCAGGGACAACTGGCGGGCAGCCGCTGAACGCGTTTCCTCCCTTTCGTCAGAAAAGGAGGGTCTATGCGCACGGAACTGAAGACGAGAAAGCGACTGGCTGCCGTGATGGCCGCCATGTCGCTGCTCTTTGCGTTGGTGGGAATTCGCATCGGCGACCTGACGCTGGTGGAGGGCGAGGCGCTTACCGCCCGCGGCGTGCGGCAGTGGACCCGGGAAGGGGTGGTGGCCGCCCGGCGGGGAAGCGTGGTGGACAGCGAGGGCAGAGTGCTGGCCATGTCGGCCACGGCATATCAGATCACCGTGAACCCGCAGACGGTCAAGGATCCCGAGGCACTGGCCCGCATCCTTGCCCCGCTGATCGGCATATCGGAGGAGACCATTGCGCAGCGGGCGGCCAGAAAAGGGGTGGCTTCCGTCATTCTGAAGCGGCAGGCGTCCCGGGAAACGGTGGATGCGATCCGGGCGCTGCGGCAGACGGATGAAAGCGCGGCTGCGGCTCTTCGCGGCGTATCCTTCGACGAGGATGTGCGGCGCTGGTATCCCCGTGGCGCATTCCTCACGCAGGTGCTGGGACTGACCAATGTGGATCAGGTCGGGCAAAGCGGGCTGGAAATGGTGTATGAGGATACCCTTCGGGGCGTTCCCGGCGTGCTGAAGACCGAGGTGGACGCCCGGGCGCGGCTTTTGCCCGACGGAAAAACCAGCTACATCCCTGCCCAGAGCGGTCATACCCTGCAATTGACCGTCAACGCGGATATTCAGGCCATTGTGGAGAAGGCGGCGCGGGAATGTCTGGAGGTCAATCAGGCGCGGGCGGTGCAGTGCGTGGTGATGGATCCCAACACCGGCGCGGTGCTGGCCATGTGCATGAAGCCGGATTACGATCTGAACGACCCGCCCAGAAATGACGTGGAAAAACTGCAGGAACTGATGCGCATCACCGCAGTGACGGATGTGTACGAGCCAGGCTCCACCCTGAAAATGCTGACCTGCGCCGCGGCGTTGGACAGTGAAAACGCCACCGTGGACAGCCCGTTCACCTGTACCGGGTCGATCCGGGTGGACGGCGACACCATTCGCTGCTGGAAAAAAAGTCACGGTCATCAGACGCTGCGGGAGGGACTGGCCAACAGCTGCAATCCCGTGTTCGTGACGCTGGCATTGCGCATGGGAACGGATACCCTCTACCGTTATCTGGAGGCCTTCGGGCTGGGACGCAGGACGGGCATCGGTCTGCCCGGGGAGAGCGGCGGTCTGCTCATCAGCCGCAAAAACGTGCGGCGGGTGGATCTGGCGCGCATCGGGTTCGGACAGAGCGTGGCGGTAACGCCCATCCAGCTGTTGACCGCGGCCTGCGCGGTGGTGAACGGGGGACGGTTGATGAAACCCTACGTGGTCCAAGGCATTCTGGACGAGAGGGGCGACGTGCTGGAAAGCACCCTGCCGCAGGTGGTGGCGCAGCCCATCCGGGAGGAAACCTCCGCCGTGATGCGGGATCTGCTTTTGAACGTGGTGGAAAACGGCGGCGGTAAAAACGGCGGGGTGGAAGGATACCGGGTGGGCGGCAAAACGGGAACGGCGCAGGTGTATAAGGACGGGCGGGTGGCGCGGGATGTGCACATCGGCTCCTTTATCGGCTTTGCGCCCATGGACGCGCCGCGCATCGCCGTGCTTTTGACGGTGCACGAGGCGCAGGTGCCCGTGGACTACGGCAGTACCACGGCTGCCCCTTTTGCCCGGCAGATTCTGGAGGAGGCGCTTCCGTGCCTTGGCATTGAGAAAACGCAGCCGGACGCAACGGCCGCGCCGGATGCCCGGGTGCCCGACGTGACGGGGCTTTCCCTGAAAGAAGCGAAAAAGGTACTTGCACAGTCGGGCTTTTTGTGCGAAAATGACGGACAGAGCGACCGGGTGACCGCTCAGGCGCCCGCGGCGGGCGCGACCCTGACGCAGGGGGGCAGCGTGATGCTGTATACCTATGAACAGACCCCTGTTCAGGCCATGGAACTGGTATCCGTGCCGGATGTGCGCGGCATGTCGGTGACGGAGGCCAGCCGGGTGCTCAGAGCCAGAGGATTTGTGATGAAAATGGAGGGCAGCGGGCTGGCCTGCGGCCAGTCCCTGGGGGCGGACACGTTTGCGCCTCCCGGAGCGGAGATTACCGTAACGTTCCGGCTACCCGATCATGAGGAGGACTGAAGCATGCTTTTATCGACGCTGATGGAAAAAACGGGTCTGACGGCGCTGGAGCGGCGGGGCGACTGCGAAATTACGGATCTGTCCATGGACAGCCGCAGAAAAATGCCCGGCGCGCTGTTTTTCTGCGTTTCCGGCGCCCGTTTTGACGGTCATGCTTTCGCACGGCAGGCGGTGGAAAACGGCGCGGCCGCGCTGGTGGTGGAACGTTTTCTGGACGATCTGTCCGTGCCGCAGGTGCGGGTGGAAAACACTCGCCGGGTCATGCCCGGACTGGCCGCGGTCTTTTTCGGCGAGCCGGCAAAGAAGCTGCGGATGCTGGGGGTGACGGGAACCAAGGGCAAAACCACCACCAGTTATCTGGTCAAGGCCATTATGGAGGAAGCGGGCATTTCCTGCGGCCTGATCGGCACCACCGGCAACATGATCGGCGAGCGATACCTGAAAAGCGAGTTTACCACGCCCGAGCCCATCGAACTGCACCGCACCCTCCGGCAGATGGTGGATGAAGGGGTGCAGGCGGTGAGCATGGAAGTGTCCGCGCATGCGCTGGCCATGGGACGGCTGGAGGGGGTGCATTTTGAAGCAGGCTGCTATACCAACCTGTCGCAGGATCATCTGGATTATTTCGGCACCATGGAAAAATACTTTGCCTGCAAAAAATCGTTTTTTACGCCAAAGTGGATCGACAACGCGGCGATCAATGCCGATGAAGAAACCTCCGGCGAGATTCTCCGCGATATTCAGGTGCCCCGGGTGACCTACGGTATCTGCGCCAATGCGGATCTGTACGCAAGGGATATTGAAATCACGGAAAACGGCGTAAGCTTTCTGGTGAAGCTGCGTGGGCTGCATGAATATCCCGTTCATCTGCAGCTGACGGGCATGTTCAACGTGTACAACGCGCTGGCGGCGTTTTCCATGGCGCTGATGGCGGGGGTGGAGCCGGAGGTGATCACCCGCGCGCTGGCCGGGGTGCGTTCAGTGCCCGGCCGTGCAGAAATGCTGGATACCGGGACGACCTACAAGGTGCTGCTGGACTATTCCCATTCTCCGGACGCGCTGGAAAACATTCTGACCACGGTGCGGGAGTTTGCCCGGGGCCGGGTGGTGGTGCTTTTCGGCTGCGGGGGAGACCGGGATCGGCTCAAGCGGCCCATCATGGGCGAAATTGCCGGACGGCTGGCAGATTATACCATCCTGACCAGCGATAATCCCCGCACGGAGGATCCCATGGTCATTCTGTCGGAGATCGAGGAGGGAATCCGGCGCACGTCCGGGCAGTATACCGTGATCGAGAACCGCCGGGACGCCATCCGTCACGCGCTGGAGACAGGGCGTGAGGGCGACGTGATCGTGCTGGCCGGCAAGGGGCATGAGACCTATCAGGAGATATGCGGCGTGAAGCGCCCCTTCAATGAAAAGGTGGTCGTGCGGGAACTGCTGGAGGAAATGAACCGCTGATTTTCAAAAACAGCACAAAGGAGCCTTGCAAGTATGTATGCCGTCAATCTGATCTGTCTGGGAAGCGCTGTGGCCGTGGTGTGGCTGCTGATGCCTGTGCTTTTGCCGAAGCTGAAGAAAATGAAGTTCGGTCAGACCATCTACGATCTGGGACCGCAGAGCCATAAGGCCAAGCAGGGTACGCCCAATATGGGCGGTCTGCTCATCGGTCTGGGTACGGTGGCTGCGTCCGTGGGGGCGGCGGTGTACCTGACCCGTACGGGTCGGGAAGCGTTCCCCTTCTGGTCGCTGGAAAACCCGCTGTTTGCCCTTCTGTTCGTGGCGCTGGGGAGCATGGCCATCGGCTTCACGGACGACTATATCAAGGACGTGAAAAAGCGGCACGACGGTCTGTCGCCCATTCAGAAAATCATCGGTCAGCTGCTGGTGGGCGCGGTGTTTTCCTTTTACTGCTATTACTATAAGGGCAGTGCGATCTATGTGCCGTTTACGGATCTGAAATGGAATCTGGGCATTTTCTACGTGCCGGTCATGACCCTGCTTGTCATGTTCATGACCAACAGCGCCAACCTGCAGGACGGCCTGGACGGTCTATTGTCCACGGTGACGGGCGTGGGGATGATCGGCTTCGGGGTCATCGGCATGCTGCTGCCCGGCGGAGGCAACCTGATCCTCTCGGCCTGCGCCTACGCCCTGTGCGGCGGGTGCTGCGGCTTTCTCCGCTACAATGCGTACCCCGCCCGCATTTTCATGGGCGACACGGGGAGCATGTTCATCGGCGGCATGATGGTGGGTCTGGCCATGCTGATGCGGATGGAGTTCCTGCTGCTGCTGCTCTGCTTCACCTGCATTCTGTCCTCCCTGTCGGTGATGCTGCAGGTGACCTATTTTAAGCTGACCCACGGGAAGCGCATTTTCAAAATGTCGCCTATTCACCATCATTTTGAACTGTGCGGCATGAAGGAGACCCAGATCGTATGGATGTACGCCGCGGTGGAGATCGTTTTGTCCGCGCTGGCGGTCTGGTCGGTCTCCGGCCTGTTTTGAAAAAAGAAGGCGGAAAAAATGGAAAAAAGTTGGATGCAGAATGAGTTTACCGGCAAAAGGGTGCTGGTAGCGGGCATGGCGCGCAGCGGCGTGGCGGCGGCAAAACTGGCCGTCGCCTCCGGGGCGCAGGTGACCGTGACCGATCGGAAAAGTGCGGAGGCGCTGGGGGATGCGCTGCGTGAACTGGACGCGCTGCCCATCCGCCGGATGCTGGGCGTAGACACGGAAGAAGCGCTGGGGGACGCGCAGGTGCTCGTTCTCAGCCCCGGTATTCCGTCGGATACGCCTTTTGTCGTTCATGCCCGTGAAAAGGGCATGGAAGTGGTGGGGGAACTGGAATTTGCCGCACGGGTCAATCAGAACCTGCTGTTGGCAGTGACGGGCACCAATGGGAAAACGACCACGGTGACGCTGCTGGGTCGCATTTTTGAAAATGCAGGACGGCGCGTGCATGTGGCGGGCAACATTGGCTACCCCCTGTCCGCAGCGGTCATGGACAGCAAAAAGGGCGATGTGATGGTGGCGGAGGTCTCTTCTTTCCAGCTGGAGACTACGGAGCGCTTTCATCCCCGGGCGGCGGCGGTGCTCAATGTGACGGAGGATCACCTGAACCGTCACGGCACCATGGAAAAATATACGGCGCTCAAGCGGCACGTGTTCGACGCCCAGCATGAAGGGGACGTGGCGGTGCTCAATTACGACGACCCGGCCTGCCGGGCGATGGCGGCGGGGCTGAAGGGCAGCGTGGCTTTTTTCTCCCGCCTGCAGACGGTCGACGGCGGGGCTTTCCTTCGGGACGGTCGGGTGATGATCCGCTGGCAGGGGGAAGAAAAGGCTGTGTGCGACGCGGCGGAGATCTATATCCCCGGCCCTCACAACCTGGAAAACGCCATGGCAGCGGCGCTGATGGCCTATGTGTGCGGTGTGCCTGCGCCGGTCATCCGGCATACCCTGCGCACGTTTAAGGGCGTGGAGCACCGCATTGAGTTTGTCCGGGAGAAGGACGGCGTGCGCTATGTGAACGACAGCAAGGCGACCAATGTGGACAGCACCCTCAAGGCTATGGCGTCCATGACTGCGCCTACCGTGCTGCTGCTGGGCGGCTTTGACAAGCATGTGTCGTTTGCGGGGCTGGCTGCGGCGGTGGCCGAAAACAGATGGATCGACCACTGCGTCATTCTGGGACAGACGGGCGACCAGATCGAGGCGGCGCTGAAGGCGGCGGGCTACGACCGGATCACCCGGGCGGAGGATCTGGCGCAGGCGGTGCACCTGGCGCGGGGGCTGGCGAAAAAGGGCGGCACGGTGCTTCTGTCGCCGGCTTGCGCGTCCTTTGACATGTTTACAGGGTTCGAGCAGCGGGGCGAGGTGTTCAAGAGCATCGTCAACGGTCTGACATAAGGGCTGTGCCCGGGCGGACGGGCGGAAAGGAGCAGGCAGGCGAACATGCAGGGCGTCGGGGACGCACGGACGCAAAAGCCGCAGGCCGTCAGGAGGCCGCCGGATAAGGCACTGATGACGATCATGGCGCTGCTGGTGATGGCGGGACTGACCACGCTGTTCAGCGCCACCTATTACGCGGCGTCCGCGCAGGATCCGCTGTCTGAAATGAAAAAGCAGTTTCTCGGCCTTGCGCTGGGACTTTGCGGCATGTGGGCGACCATGCGCATCCCCTACGGGTTCTGGTCGCGCAGGAGGGTGGTTTTGTCCCTGACCGGGGGGAGCGTATTGCTCCTTGTGGCGGTGCTCATTCCGGGCGTGGGGCGAAACATCAACGGTTCCCGGCGCTGGCTGGGGGTCGGCAGCCTGTCCTTTCAGCCCAGCGAGCTGGCCAAGTATGCGGCGGTGCTGTTTCTGGCGCTGGCGCTGAGCGGCCGGCAGAAAAAAATGGGCAGCCTGATAAAGGGCATCGTCCCCCTGCTGATTTTGCCGGGCGTCATGTTTCTGCTCATTCTGGAACAGCCGAATCTGTCCACGGCGGGCACCATCGTCATCGTCAGTGTGCTGATGATCCTGCTGGCGGGCGCAAAATGGAAGCACATGGCGCTTCTGGGCGCATCCGGCGCGGCGCTGTTTGCCTATTATGCATGGAGCGAGCCCTATCGCCGGGAACGCCTTTTGTCCTTCATGAATCCGTTTGCCAAGATGAGCGACGAGGGGTATCAATTGTCCCAGTCCCTGATCGCCTTCGGCTCGGGCGGCCTGTTCGGCATGGGGCTGGGGCAGGGACGGCAGAAGTTTTCCTACCTTCCCTATCCGGAAAGCGACTTCATTTTCGCCATTGTGGGCGAGGACTTCGGTCTGATCGGCTGTTTGGCGGTCATCGGTCTGTTTGCGGCGTTTATGCTGGCTGGACTGCGGATCGCCGTTCATTGCCCGGATCTGTTCGGCTGCCTGCTGGCGGCGGGCATCGTGGGCGTGGTGTCCGTGCAGGCGTTCATCAACATGGGCGTGGTAGTGGGCATTCTGCCGACTACGGGGCTCCCTCTCCCGTTTTTCAGCGCGGGGGGCACGTCGCTGTCCATGACCCTGACGGCCATGGGCGTGGTGCTGAACGTCAGCCGCTATGCGACAAGTACCCTTGCATAAACGTCCGCACCTTCCTTTTTCTTCAGACATAGCATGTAAGCAATTGGGAAAAAGGAAGGTGAAGGCATGGAGCGGTTCGTCATTTGCGGCGGTCGTCCCCTGTGCGGGCAGGTGAAGACCCCGGCGGCCAAGAACGCCGTGCTGCCTGTTCTGGCCGCGTCTGTTCTGACGGAGGAAAAAGTCGTTCTGCAGGGCGTGAGCGATCTGACGGATATCCGGGATATGTGCGAAATGTTGCGCCGGCTGGGCGGAACGGCCCTGCGCGAGGGGGAGACCCTGCACCTGTGCTGTGCGGGCGTGGAAGACGAGAGGCTGCCGGAGGAACTGACCAAGAAGATACGATCCTCCATTTTCCTGCTGGGTCCCATGCTGGCGCGTCGCCGCCGGGCGACGGTGACCTGTCCGGGAGGGTGCGAGATCGGGCTGCGGCCCATTGATCTGCACCTGAAGGGGCTGGGTATGCTGGGCGTACATATCTGCGAGCGGGGCGGCGCGCTGCAGTGCGACGGCAGCGACATGCGCGCCGGCAACGTGTATCTGGATTATCCCAGCGTGGGCGCGACGGAAAACGTCATGATGGCGGCGGTGCTTCTGCCCGGACGCACCACGCTGCACAATGCCGCCCGGGAGCCGGAAATACAGGATCTGGCGCGGTTTTTGCGCGCCATGGGCGCCCGCGTGGACGGCGAGGGCACCCAGTGCATCGTCATAGAGGGCGTGGAGCGGCTGCACGGTACCGTCTACCGCCCCATTCCGGATCGGATATGGGCGGGAACGCTTCTGTGCGCGGCGGCCATCACGGGCGGAGATATTGGCTGTCAGGGCGCACGGGCGGAGGATATGGTGCCCATTGCGGCGAAGCTGTCGGAAATGGGGTGCCGGGTGACGGAAACGGAGGACGCTGTAGCGCTCCGGGCGGAAGAGCCGCTTCGGGCGCTGAGCGATTTGCAGACGCAGCCGCATCCGGGCTTCCCGACGGATATGCAGTCCCAGCTGATGGCGCTGTGCGCGGTAGCGCGGGGAACCAGCGTCATTACGGAAAACGTGTTTGAAAACCGTTTTGGCCACGCGGGCGACCTGAACGCCATGGGCGCGCATATCCGCATCAGCGGGCGGACGGCCATTGTCCGGGGCGTGGGACGGCTGCACGGCGCACGGGTCGCCGCACGGGATTTGAGGGGCGGGGCGGCGCTCGTGCTGGCCGGTCTGGCGGCGCAGGGCGAAACGCTGGTTGAAAACGTCGGGCTCATTGACCGCGGATACTGCCGGCTGGAGGAAACACTCCGCGCGCTGGGTGCAGAAATATACCGCGAGCACGTCTGAATGGAAAACAGGAGGAGAAACATGCAGGAAAACCCCGACAGAATCAGCGGCGTGCCCGCCGGTGCGCCGTCTGCCCCCAGAAAACGCGGGGTCGGCACAGTGGTGCTGACCCTTATTCTGCTGCTGGCGGCCTGCGCGCTTGTCAACGCCACCCTGCTGCAGATCACCACCGTGACGGTGATCGGCAACCGTCAGGTGAGCCGGGAGCAGGTCATTGCCCGCTCGGGGCTGGACGGCCGGGTCGGCTATCTGAACGTCAGCGAGGAAAGCATCGCCCGGGGCATCAACAGCGATCCGTATCTGGTGTTTGAACGGCTGGAAAAGGAATTTCCCAACCGTCTGATCATCTACGTGCGGGAACGCACCCCGGCGGCCAATCTGGTCATGATGAGCAATCAGTTCATTCTGGACGAGGAAGGCTTCGTACTGGAAAAGACGGAGGAACAGAACCTTGGCAATGGGCTGATCAACGTGACGGGCATGAAGGTCAGGCACATGGAGGTTGGGGAGGAAATTCAGACCGTCAGCGCAAGTCAGATGGACGCCTACCGCACGGTCATGGCGGAGATCGTGCTGCAGAACTGCGGCGGAACATTGTCTGAATTGAACGTGTCGGATGTGGATAACCTGTATTTGGTAACGGTGGACGGCTGCACCGTCAAGCTGGGCACGGCGGAGGACATACGGGGCAAGCTTCTGACGGTGCGGGGTGTGAAGCGTTATCTGGACGAAAACGGGTATGCGCCGGGCGCGCTGGATGCGACCCAGCCCGGTTATGCCACCTATACGCCGCCGGAACTGTAAAAGAATGGCAAAAGGGCGGGCAAAGCGATAAAAAAGTGAAACTTTTTCAGGATTTGCCCTTGCCAAAATATCACAAAAAGGTTACAATAAAGTGACCGAATAGAATTTGGCGCTTTCGGCATGCGTGCGGTTGCCCAATGAGTTCGGTGGTGTTGCGCGGGGTCAGGCAAACCCCCTGTCGGACGGGAGTTGATGGACGGATGAAAACAACAGTGGCCGCAGTGGATTTCGGCACGAGCAAAATCGTGGCGCTGGTCGCGGAGACCAGCGGCCGCCAGCGGTGCGATATTGTCGGCGCGGGTATTTCTACCTACGACGGCTTCATGGATGGAAACTGGAACACCCCCGATCAGGTGGGGCAGGCAATTGCTGCCGCGCTGCATGAGGCGGAGGTGCAGTCCCGGGTTCGTATCCGCGAGGTGAACGTGGGCGTGCCCAGCGCCTTTTCCACTGTGCAGACGGTGGAGGTCAAGGTGGATCTGCAGGGCGCGGATCCCCGGGTGACCGCACGGGACATAAACGATCTGTTTGAGAAAGCCAACGAGCAGCTGGGTCAGGTGCGGGGAAGCGTCATTCACCGCAGCCCCGCTTGGTTTGTGGTGGACGATGGGAAAAAGACGCTGGAACCCATGGGCATGCGGGGCTATGAGCTTCGCGCGCAGGTGTCCTTCGTCATTGCCGACGCCTTCTTTCTGGAGGATGTGACCGAACGCTTCCGCGGACTGGGCGTGACGGTGAACGGGTTTTTCTCTACCCCCACCGGACAGGCCATGCTCTTTATTGCGGATGAGGAGCGGGATCGTACCGCCGTGCTGGTGGACATGGGTTACCTGAACACGGAAGTGATGACCGTGGAGGGCGACGCGCTCACGTCGCTCAAGACCATTCCCATGGGCGGCGGCAATATCGCGGCGGATATGGCCTACGGGCTGGAGATCCCGCTGCAGAGCGCCGAGCAGATCAAGCGCGCCTACACCTTCGGCATTTCGGCGGGGCAGAGCTCCTTTGACGCGACGGACAAAAACGGTTCGCCCGTCACCCTTTCCCGCGAAAAGGTGGAGCAGGTGCTGGAGCCCAGGGCAGAGGAGATCTGCGAGGCGGTGCGCGATGCGGTGAAGGAAAGCGGCGTGAAGCTGAGCAACTGGTCGCCGGTATACCTGACCGGCGGCGGAATGGCCATCAACCGGGGCGGACGGGAATATCTGGCTGCCAAGCTGGGACGCACGGTGCGCGAGCTGCCCCGCAAGGCGGTCAAGCTGTCCAGCCCGGCCTATTCCAGCGCGCTGGGGCTGCTCGATCTGGTGATCGATACCATTTCCAATGCCAACACTACCGGCGGCATGGGCGGTTTTTTCCGCAGCCTGTTCGGTAACTGACAGAATAAAGATTAGGGGGACGAAATACCATGCCGTTTGAAGTTCAGCAGGTAGGCGATGTGTCCAACGCCTCCATCAAGGTTGTCGGCTGCGGCGGCGGCGGCACAAACGCCGTGAACCGCATGGTGCAGGCCGGCCTCAAGGGCGTTGAGTTTATCGCCGTCAATACGGATCGTCAGGCGCTGGCGCTTTCGCAGGCCGAGGTCAAGATCCAGATCGGCGAAAAGCTGACCAAGGGTCTGGGCGCCGGTGCGGTGCCTGACGTGGGTCGCCGGGCGGCGGAAGAAAGCCGTGAGGAGATCGCGCAGGCGCTCAAGGGCGCGGATCTGGTTTTTGTGACGGCCGGCATGGGCGGCGGCACCGGTACCGGCGCGGCGCCTATCGTGGCCGAGGTGGCGCGGGAAAACAACTGCCTGACCATTGCGGTGGTGACCAAGCCTTTTGCCTTTGAAGGCAAGCAGCGTATGAAGAACGCCGAAATCGGCATTAACGAACTGAAGCAGAACGTGGATACGCTGGTGGTCATTCCCAACGACCGTCTGCTGCAGGTGGTCAGCAAGGGCACGACCATGCTGGAAGCCTTCCGCATCGCCGACGATGTGCTCCGTCAGGGCATTCAGGGCATTTCCGACCTGATCTCTCAGCCCGCCATGATCAATCTGGACTTTGCGGACGTGAAGACGGTCATGGAAAGCGGCGGTATGGCGCACATGGGCATCGGTGTGGGCAAGGGCGAGACCAAGACGGTGGACGCGGCCAAGAACGCCATTGCCAGCCCCCTGCTGGAAACCAAAATTGACGGCGCCCGGGCGGTGCTCATCAGTGTGACCGGCGGCAAGGATCTGAGCATCATGGATGTGAACGAGGCTGCCAATCTGGTGATGGAAAGCGCCGACAGCGAGGCGAACATCATTTTCGGCGCGGGCATCGATGAAAGCATGGAAGATGAGGTGCGCATCACCGTCATCGCCACCGGGTTTGAGAAAACGCCTTTCCCCACCAAGGAACCCCGCAAAAAGGCCGGCGCATCCGTGCCCTATGGCGCGGCGGTGCCCTCCTATAATCCTTATGAAAACCGTGCCCGTGCCGAGGGCGTGGGAGAGGACGGCGCCTTTGATGCGCCCGCGCCCGCCACGTACGAAGGCGACGGCGCGTTCTTCCCCGGCGGCGCGCGGCCTGTGGTGCCTCCCCGTGCGGCAGGCGGGTTCCAGCCGCCTTACGGTGCGGCGGCGCCTCAGCCCTACGGGCAGACCATGCCCCAGTATGCGCCTGCGGGACAGCCCTACGGCGCCGTTCCCGGTGCGTATCAGCAGCCTGCGCCCTATCAGCAGCCTGCGCCCTATCAGCAGCCCGCGCTTTATCAGCCCGGTTATCAGCCGGCGGCTGCCCCTCAGGCGCCTGCGGCCAGCGATAAGGACGATCTGGGCGTACCTACCTTCCTGCGCAAGGCGGCCAAGAAGGATTGATCGAGCGATTGCATTCCAGAACCGACCGTTTTTGCGGTCGGTTTTTTTAACGGGAAAGGAAACATATGACGGAAGAAGTGGAACTGACGCTGGCGGCGTGGGAAGCTATGGAGAAGCGGAATGCAACGCTGGTCGATCTGCGGGATGCGGCCGCGCGGGCGTACGGCATGCTGCCCGGTGCTGTGGCGCTGTCGCCTGCGGAGACGGATGAAATGGCGGAACAGTGGCGGGATGGCCGCACGGTGGTGCTCTACTGCGCGCGGGGGCAGATCAGTCTGGACAAGGCGGAGGAACTGCGGGGACAAGGCGTGCGCGCCTTCAGTCTGGCGGAGGGCTATGCAGGGTACCTCCGGGCGGAGATGCAGCGTCAGGATATTCTGCAGCGCAGAGAAAAAATCGAGGAAGGGCTGCGCAAAACCTATCACGAGCGCCTTTTTTCCAAATTTGCCCGAGCGGTCAAAACGTATCAGCTGGTGCAGCCGGGCGACAGGATCGCCGTGTGCATTTCCGGCGGCAAGGATTCCATGTTGATGGCAAAGCTGTTTCAGGAACTGCAGCGGCATCGGAAGTGCCCGTTTGAGCTGACTTATCTGGTGATGGATCCGGGCTACAGCGCCATCAACCGGGAAGTGATCGAGCACAACGCCCGGCTGCTGGGCATTCCTGTGGCCGTGTTTGAAACGGATATTTTCGACGTGGTGTACGGAGAAGAAAAGAACCCCTGCTATCTGTGCGCACGGATGCGCAGGGGGCATCTGTACAGCCGGGCGAAGGAACTGGGGTGCAATAAAATCGCGTTGGGGCACCACTATGACGACGTGATCGAAACGACCCTGATGGGCATGCTCTACGGCGGGCAGGTGCAGACCATGATGCCCAAGCTGCACAGCAGGAATTTTCCGGGCATGGAGCTGATACGGCCCATGTACCTCATCCGCGAAAAGGACATCATTTCCTGGCGGGATGCGAACGACCTTCATTTCATCCAGTGCGCATGCCGCTTTACTGATACCTGCACCACCTGCGACCCGGACGGGCGGACGGCTTCCAAGCGAATGGAGATCAAACGGCTGATTGCCGATATGAAAAAGGCGAACCCGGACGTGGAGGCGCGCATTTTTCACAGCATGGAGAACGTGTGTCTGGATACGGTCATCGGCTATAAGGAAAAGGGCGCATATCATTCTTTTCTGGATACATATGATGAAGCTGCACGCTCCTGAACGTGTAACAGTTGTAAAATCAACGTTTATCACTCCTTTGACGGCCTTGTCAAGTTGACAATGGCCGTCTTTCAATGCTATATTAAAAGCAGCAAAAACTGGAAAAGGAGTGGAGAGAGAACATGCGTAGCAGAAAAAATGTATTCAGATGGATGCTGTGCCTTATGGCGGTCATTCTTGCGCTGGGGTTCGCGGCGGCGCTGGCCGTTGAGGACTGCGGCGACGGCAACCATACCATTGGCTACAAAAACGAAAAGAGCGCTTCCTGCACGGAGGCAGGCAGTCGGGAAAGGTATTGCACCACATGCGGGAAAAGCTTTGGCACGGAGACGCTGCCTGCGACGGGTCACAAAGAGGGCGGGTACCGTGTCGTTGCGGAGGCGACCTGCACTAAGGACGGCTCCAGGGTGAGGGTGTGCAGCGTGTGCGGAAAGGATATTCCGAACACGACGGAAGTACTGGCGGCGCCCGGTCACAAGCTGGTCTGGAAAACGGAGGTGGAGCCCAGCTGCAAGGCGACCGGCTTTGCACGGGAGGTCTGCAGCGCGTGCGGCTTTGAGAACGCCACCAAAACGCTGGCCAAAACCGATCACAAGTTCGGTGACTGGACGACCACCCGTACCGCCACCTGCAAGGAAAAGGGCCAGCAGACCCGCACCTGTACCGTGTGCAGCACGACGGAAACCCGGGAGACGGAGCTGGCCAAGCATACCGAACCGGCGGACTGGAAACAGAAAACCGCGCCCGGCTGCACCTCTGAAGGGGTGGAAGTGAAGCTGTGCGCTGTGTGCAGCGTAGAGATCAGCAGCCGCAAGGTGGCGGCGCTGGGTCACGCACCGGCCTATAAGACGACCAAGGAACCCACGTGCACGGCGACCGGGCTGCAGGATCAGTTCTGCACCCGCTGCAACAGCATACTCAAGTCCAACATCCCCGTGGCGGCGCTGGGGCACAATTACGGAAGCTGGCAGCAGAGCAAAGCGCCCACCTGCACGGCCAAAGGGCAGCAGGAGCGTACCTGCAGCCGCTGCAAGACGGTGGAACGCAGGGACGTGGACATGACGGCGCATGCCTTTGGCGCATGGCAGCAGACCAAGGCGCCCACCTGCACGGACAAGGGTGAGGAAAAACGCGTGTGCGCTGATTGCAAAAAAGAAGAAACCCGCGCCGTGGCCGCGCTGGGTCATGCCCTGAGCGCATGGCAGCAGACCAAGGCGCCTACCTGCACGGAAAAGGGCGAGGAAACCTGTTCCTGCAGCCGCTGCAAGGGCATTGCCCGGCGGGAAGTGAATGCGCTGGGACATGACTTTGACGATTGGAAACAGACCAAGGCGCCCGCCTGCACGGAGAAGGGGCAGGAGGAAAGAACCTGCGCTCGCTGCAAAACCGTGGAAAAGCGGGATGTGAACGCGCTGGGTCATCAGTGGGGCGCATGGAAGATCAACAAAAAGGCGACCTGCACGGAGGACGGCGAGCAGGAGCGCACCTGCACCGTCTGCAAAAAGGTGGAAAAGCAGAAGCTGCCCGCGACCAAACATGCCCATACCCATTGGAACGTGCTGGAAAAACCTACCAGCACCACGCCCGGTAAGCGGGAACAGGTGTGCGACGACTGCGGCAAGGTGCTCAAGACGGAGGCCATGTCCGTGCTGAAAATGACCGGCAACACCATGTGCGCCTTTGGCCCCCGCATTCGCGATGTAGACCTTGGCAGCAAGAATCAGGATCTGTGGTACATGTTCACGCCCTTTGACGCTTCCGTCGACGGCAAACAGACCTTTGATCTGGTGGCCAGCAACATGTACATTGTGGGCACCGTTACGGTGGAGGTGAAGGACGGGGAGATCACGGTGGATTATAAGCTGAACAGCGGCAAGGTGACCGTGGATCAGCTGTTCTTCACCATCGTGGGCAAGGTTTCCGATCTGCCCCAGTTTGAACCGGAAGCGCTGGCCGGAGCATACGGTATGCAGCTGAAAACCCCCATCAACATGGCGGAGCATTTCGGCGACGATACCAATCTGGTGCTCTATTTCTGCAGCAGGATCGACTACTATGTGGATGCGGAAAACATGACGGGTGTGAATTACACCTCCGCCGAGCATAAGGCGCAGCTGCAGCAGATGCTGGACAGGATGGATCATTGACAAAAAGAAAAAGCAGCAGGCACGTGCCGGAAAAACGGTGCGGAAAACGGCTGCGGATACCGGCGCTTCGCTGCATGCAAAAGGGCAGATCAGAAAATGAGTAAATTCGACCACGACGCGTACCACAAGGGTTTGCTGCATGCGAAAGCGTAGATCAAAAGAGCCGTCCCCTCGGGGACGGCTCTCTTTTTGATCGTGCTTTTTGACTGCGGCGTGCTGCGCGGCGGCAAATGAGACCGGCGGAAAGCCGCAGGAAGGGAGAAACCGGTCAGCGGTCGCCATTGCCGGTGCCGGCTGCCGGGTTGTCATCGGATACATTCCCTTCGGCGGGCGTTGCTTCTTCGCCGAGGTCTGCATCAGCGGCCGCCGTGTCTGCTTTGGCATCACCGCACTGCCCGCAGCAGCCGGTTTCTGCGGGGGCATCGCCTGACTGACAGGCGCACCCGCCGCACTGCGTGCTGTCGGCTGCCTGTTCCGCTTCATCCGGGACGGCGGCGGTATCCGGCGCGGCGTCGTACATACCGTCGATGGCCGCGCGCACCTGATCCAGCTCGGGCTTGGAAAACAGCTTGAGCGCGCTTACAATGACGTTCACATTGACCTTGCAGCCGAAAATCAGAGGAAGGCTGCTGTCATCCACGGCTTTTTTCAGCTTGCCGGCAGCGCCGACCACGGTGGTCTTGGCCTGCTGATAAACAGGCTCGCCCTTCTGCGCCAGCTTTTCCAGCGCCTCGCCGGCTTTTTCGATGCCAGTGGAGGCGGCGCCGATCCCGGCCTTAATGATTTTTTCGATGTTTTCACCAATCTGATCCATTTGTCATACGCTCCTTTCAAGCCATAGTATGCCACATATGCGGCGCGGCGCATTGGAAAATGGCGCCAAAACCGCATTCAGGCGTTCAAAACATGCCGTCCGGCGTTTCATCGTCCGGCGTATCGTCCTCGCCCTCATCACCTGTTTCCAGCATCCGGGCGGCCTGCCCTGCATCCAGCGCTTCCACGTCCCGAAGCTTGCGGGCGATGGTGCGGGATTTGCGGGAAGCCTGCTCAATGGAGGTGCTGACAGAATGAATGCGCTTCTGCGCCGTGTCCAACAGATCGCTGAAACGGGCGAACTCCGTCTTGACCGCGCTGAGCAACTGCCAGACCTCGCCCGACCGTTTTTCGATGGCCAGCGTGCGGAAACCTACCTGCAGGCTGGTCAGGAGCGCGGTGAGGGTGGTAGGACCGGCGATGATGACCCGCTGCTTTTCCTGCATTTCTTCCGCCAGTCCGCGTATGCGCAGCGCCTCGGCATAAAGCCCCTCCATAGGCAGGAACATAATGGCAAAGTCCGTGGTGTGGGGCGGCTGAATGTATTTGGAAGCGATGCGCTTTCCTTCGGTGCGGATGGCGTTTTGCAGCGCTACGGTGGCAAGGCTCACCGCATCCTTGTCGCCCGTTTCCAGCGCGCTGAGCAATCGTTCGTAGTCCTCGACGGGAAATTTGGCGTCGATGGGCAGATAGACGGTCTCCTCGTTTCGCCCGGGCAGCTTGACGGCGAACTCCACCCGCTGGGCGGAACCGGGCACCACGGCCACGTTTTCGTCGTACTGGCCGGGCGAGAGCACCTGCTCCAGCAGGGCGCCCAGCTGCATTTCGCCCCATACGCCGCGGGTTTTGACATTGGTCAGCACCCGCTTGAGATCGCCTACGCCGCTGGCCAGCGTCTGCATTTCGCCCAGCCCTTTATAGACCTGCTCCAACCGTTCGCTGACCAGCGAAAAGCTTTCCGACAACCGCCTGTCCAGCGTGGCGTGGAGCTTTTCGTCCACCGTCTGGCGCATTTCCTCCAGCTTTTTGCTGTTTTCGTCCTGCAGGCGGGCGACGCTCTGGGACAGGGTATCCCGCATTTTTTCAATGCGCTGCTCATTGGCGGTCAGCTTATCGTCCAGCAGCCCGGATACGCGGCTCAGCCGCGCCTCCTGCGTCTGACCGAACAGATCCAGCCGTCTGTCCAGACTGTCGATGCGCTGCATGAACAGTCGGGTCTGCTGCGCGGCACCGTCCTGCATTTGCCGGGTCTGCGCCTCCTGACGGCGGAGCACATCCGTCCGCAGGGCGTCCATTTCTTCCTCCGTCAGATGGGAAAGGGCGTCCAGAAGATGCCGCTCCCGCCTCCGGCGCGTACACAGAAGGACGACGGTGCAGATCAGCCCGCCCAGCGACGCCAGACACAGGAAAAGCAGCAGCACATCGGTATGCTGCTGAAAAAAGCCGGTCAGCGAAGTGGGCATGGCGTCCTCCTTGCGTATTGTGTGTTTGCGATACGTGGGATACGGCTACATTTCACGGCGGCCTTCCATGGCCTTGGCCAGCGTGACCTCATCCGCATATTCCAGATCGCTCCCCACGGGCACGCCGTGGGCGATGCGGGTCACCCGGACGCCCAGCGGTTTGATGAGGCGGGCGATGTAGGTGGCCGTGGCTTCACCCTCTATGTCCGGGTTGGTGGCCAGAATGACCTCCTGCACATTCTCGTCGGAGAGACGGGACAGCAGTTCACGAATGCGAATGTCGTCCGGACCGATGCCGTTCATGGGGGAAAGGGTTCCGCCCAGCACGTGATAGACACCCCTGAAATCCCGCATGCGTTCGATGGCGGCTACGTCCCGGGGCTCACGCACTACGCAGATCTGCCCGTTGTGACGGGTCTCATCGGCGCATACGTCGCACACCTCGCCCTGCGTATAATTGCCGCATATCCGGCAGTAGTGGATGGCTTTGCGGCCGTTCCACAGGGCGGCGGCCAGCGAACGCACCTGCTCCTCCGGCATGGCGGCGATGTGGTAAGCCAGACGCTGGGCGCTTTTCTGCCCGATGCCCGGCAGTCGGCTTAACTCGCCCGCGATGCGGGCGATGGGGTCGTTCTGCGCGTTCATGCCGGTCAGAACAGCCCGCCCATGCCGGCGGGCGCCATCCGTCCCATGGTTTCTTCCCGGGTCTTTTCGCCCTGACGCAGCGCTTCGTTCACCGCTGCCAGAATCATGTCCTGCAGCATTTCCACGTCGTCAGGATCCACCGCTTCGGGCTTGATGGTCAGGGAAAGCACTTCCCGCTTGCCGTTGACACGGCAGGTGACCATGCCGCCGCCGGAGGTGGCTTCATATTCTTTGGCGTCCAGTTCTTCCTGCGCCTTGGTCATCTGTTCCTGCATTTTCTGCGCCTGCCGCATGAGCTGCTGCATGTTGGGGCCGCCGAAGCCGCCGAATTGATTTCTTGCCATAGGGGGATCCCTCCACTTAAACAGATTGATATGCTATTATAGCACATTCTGTGGCAAATGCAAAGCGGGAGCCTGCAGGGCGCATGCGCTTTTCGGTCTGAAGACGGAAGTTTTCTTGCATTTTGAACGGGAATGCGTTAAGATAATGGGAAACAGGACGCTATTTTGAAAGGAATGCACGGATATGCAGTATCAGGATATCGCTTTATTGGGTCGCAGGGTGCGGGAGAACATTGAAAAGGTCGTGGTGGGACGGACGGAAACAGTGGAAATGCTGCTGGCCGCCATGCTGGCCGGCGGACATGTGCTGCTGGAGGATATGCCCGGCACGGGGAAGACGGTGCTGGCCAAGTCGCTGGCGCGGTCACTGCGGTGCGGCTTTGCCCGCATTCAGTTTACGCCCGATCTTCTGCCCTCGGACATCACGGGGGTCAGCGTGTACCGTCAAAAAGAAGGCGACTTTGAATTCAAGTCCGGCCCGGTGTTTACCAATGTGCTGCTGGCGGACGAGATCAACCGCGCCACCCCCCGCACCCAGTCCGCGCTGCTGGAGTGCATGGAGGAAAGGCAGGTGACGGAGGGGGGCGTCACGCGCGCCCTGACGGAGCCTTTTCTGGTGGTGGCAACTCAGAACCCGGTGGAAACGCAGGGCACCTTTCCTCTGCCGGAGGCGCAGCTGGATCGTTTTCTGCTGCGGCTGCACATGGGGTATCCCACCCGGGAGGAAAGCGGCGCAATCCTGAACCGTTTTCTCCGCGAGCAGCCCCTTGAGAACCTGAGCCCCGTTGCGGAGGGGGCGGAGATCACATCTGCCCGGGCGCTGACGGCGGAGTGCCGGGTATCGGAGCCGGTGATGGGGTATATCATCAGCCTTTGCGAAGCGACCCGGGATGGAAGCCGTACCCGTCTGGGCGCGTCTACCCGCGCCATGCTGGCGCTGATGCGGCTCAGTCAGGCATGGGCGGCGCTGCACGGGCGGGACTATGTGACCCCGGACGATGTGAAGAAGCTGGCGGAGCCTGCGCTGGCGCACCGGCTGGTGATGCGGGGCGGCTTTGGCGGCAGCGGCGAATGCTCGGCCTTTGTGAACGAACTGCTTGGCAGGGTGCCCGCGCCGACGGAAAACGGGGAGCTGGACGCATGAACGTATGGGTGCTGCTCATCGCGCTGGCTGCGGTGATCGGGGCGCAGCATTGGGTCGTTACCCGGTTGGGACTGAAAGGACTGTACTATGACCGGCGGCTTTCCCGGGACACGGCTTTCGCTGGAGAAACGGTGGAACTGATCGAGACCCTGCGCAACAAGCGGCTCGTTTTTCTGCCCTGGCTGCGGGTGGAAAGCCGGGTGTCTCCCTACCTGCGCTTTGGCAGGCAGGAAAACCTGGATGTGGCCGGCGAGAAATATCAGTATCATAAAAGCGTGTTCTGCCTGATGCCCTTCCAGCAGGTGCGGCGGCGGCATCAGGTGACGCTGACCCGGCGGGGCGTATACGGGCTGGGCAATCTGGCGCTGACGGCCGGAGATGTGACGGGCATGAGCCGTGCATCCAAGGAAAAGCAGCTGCCGGTGGAGATTACCGTTTATCCTGCGCTGCTCTCCGAGGATGAAATGCCGGATCTGTGGCCTATGGCTCGCAGTCAGGGCGACCTGACGGTACCGTGGCAGTATCAGAGCGACCCGTTTCTGGTGTGCGGCATCCGGCCGTATCAGGTGGGCGACGTGCCGCGGGACATTCACTGGTCGGCCAGCGCCCGAACGGGGCAGATGCAGGTCAAGGTGCACGACTACACTGCCGATACCCGTCTGCTGGTGCTGATCAACGGGCAACTGCGCCCGGATCAGTGGGCAAACCTGATGGATTATGAACAGCCGGTCGTCGAGTATGAGATCTCTCTGGCGGCGACCCTGATGAGCCATGCCCTGCGGGGCGGCGCGGCGGCAGGCTTTGGCGCCAACATGCCGCTGGACGACGGGGACGCCTGCGCGCTGATCGCGCCCTTTGCGGGGGTCGGCCGGGAGGAGCAGCTGCTCACAGCGCTGGCGCATTTGCAGATCCGCCAGTCCCGGAGCTTTTTAAGCTGTCTGGACGAAATGACGCTGCTGCGGGACTGCGACGTGGTCATTCTCTCCGCCTATGACGATGAGGCGCTTCAGGAAAAAATACGGCAGCTGCGGGGCTTCCATCGATCGGTCGCCCTGCATCTGGTGGATGCAAAGGCGGTGATGGCGCATGCGGCGTGATGCGCTGCGGGGGCGTCTGTCCAATATGGCGGCGGTGCTGGCCGCCGTGCTGAGCATATTGCCCCTCTGCGGGACGGTAGGCGCGCTGACCGCGCCGGAGCAGGCGCTGAATGTGCTGGCGGGGCCGGCGGTATGCCTGATGGCAGGCCTTGTCATGTGCTTTCTGCCCGGCAAATGGCGGCCGGCAGCGGCGGGCGTCGCGCTGCTGATGACGGCGGGCGCGGTTTATCTGACCTTTCCCGAGGGCAGCTGGACGTATGCCCTGAGCGCCCTGCCCTGCGCGGCGGTGCTGGTGCTGCTTCCCGTCAGACTGCCCCGGCCTGCCGGTCAGGAATGGGGAACGCCCCTGTGGGCGAGCGGCATGGTGACGGGGCTGGCGGCGCAGGTGATCTTCTACGCCGTGCAGAAGCTGAACGTGCCCGCTGCGGTGACGCTGCGCCACGTGCTGGCGGTGGGGTTCGCCCTGCTGGTGCTGCTGGCGCTTGAAAGTGCCAACCGGAGCTCCATGGAGCAGGGCGTGTCCCGGCGCGGCGCGGCGCCCTCGCCGGATATGCGGCGGCTGAACCGCGGCGCCGTGCTGCTGATGTTTTTAGTGGCGCTGGTCGTATCGTGCTGGAAAAGCATCGAAGAGACGCTGACGCGCTGGCTGGATGGGGTGCGGTCGCTGCTCGTGCGGGTAATGGCATGGCTGATGCGTCTGACGCAGGGCACGCTCACCGAGCCCGGCGGCGGGGGAGGAGACGGCGGCGCCTCCGTGCTGGAGGGGCTGGAGGACGCGCCGACCAGCGCGCTGGCCGTTTTTCTGGAAAAGGTGTTCATGGTGCTGGGCTGGGCGCTGCTGGCGGCGGGGGCTGCCTTTGCGCTGTACCGGCTGAGCAGGGTGCTGCGCAAGGGCTGGCGCTGGTTCGCCGAACGGTGGCAAAGCTATCTGCGCCGCGGTGCGGAGGATTATCAGGATGAAACGGAAAGCCTGTTTGACGCGCAGGAAGTGGGCAGGGCGCTGACTGAAAAACTGCGGGGGCTCCGGCCGGTACGGAAAAAGCCGCGCCCTGTCTGGGGCAAAATGGACGAGCGTGCCAAAACCCGGTATCTGTACCGTCTGTTTCAGGAAAACCATAAAAGCTGGCAGAATCTGACCGCGCGGGAGGCGCTGGAAAAGGAAAACCTCATTCCCCGCAATACGGCGCACGCATTTGCGGATCTGTACGACCGGGCGCGCTATTCCGACCATCCCATGACGCCGGGCGCGGCGGATGCAATGAAGGAAAAACTGAAATACTGAGGCAATCCCCGTTTGCCCATTCGGGACGCTGCTGTCCGGCAGCGTCCTTTTCATGTCTGTCAGGAAGAAAATGGACAAAAATGCAAAAAGATTGTAACAATGCTGTCATTCTTGCTTGATAAAAAGAAAAAGAAAGATTATAATGACACCATATGAGCGTCCGCGCTCAAAGAATGCAAATGAGGGATGGAAGGCATGAAACGGCTGATTTGTCTGGTGTGCGTAGTGACGTTGCTGGCAACGGGAATTCTTGCGCTGGCGGAGGAGCAGGTGGACGCGGTGAGCGCGGATACCCTCCGGCAGGGAGACACCGGGGAGGCGGTCAGTCAGCTGCAGACCCGGCTGAAGGCGCTTCAGTATTACACCGGCCCCGTCAGCGGTCAGTACGGCGCGCAGACGGCCAAAGCGGTCAGGGCAGTGCAGACCGCCTATGGGCTGGAGGAGACAGGCGAGGCCGACGCGGATACGGTGGAGATCATCTATGGCGAATGCTACCGTCCCCTGCAGTACGGCGACGAGGGGGAGGATGTGAAGCTGCTCCAGGGTCGTCTGGGCGAACTGGGCTACTATACGGATAAGGCGAGCGGCAAGTACCTGAAAAACACGCAGGCGGCTGTGAAGACCTTCCAGAGCGAGTTCGGGCTGGAGGCAAACGGAAAGGCCGATGTGGAAACGCAGCAGACGCTGTTTGCCGCGCAGGCGCGCCCCGACCCCACGCCCACGCCGGCGCCCGGGCCTACGCCCACGCTGGGACCCCATCAGGACTTTCCCGGCACCCTTCAGTACGGCAGCAAAAGCGCCAATGTGCAGAAGGTGCAGCAGCGGCTGATGGATCTGGGCTTTTTCACCTACTATAAAACGACGCAGGGCTATTACAGGCATACGCAGGAAGCGGTAAAGGCGTTTCAGAAGTACAACGGTCTGGAACAGACGGGCACCGTGGATGAAAGCACCTGGAACGCGCTGTTCAACGATGAAACGGTGGTTGCTTCCACAGGCGTTCCCAAGCCTACGCCGGAGCCGCAGCCGGTGCCTTACGCCATTGAAGTGGACGTCAACAATCAGGTGACGAAAATCTGGAAATACAACGCGGAAACCAAAGATTACACGGATCTGTACAAGAGCTTCCTCTGCTCCACCGGCACGAAATCCAACCCCAGCGAAGTGGGCACCTTTGTACTGACCGCCCGCCGCGCCCGGTGGTGCTATTTCAGCAAATGGGGCGGCAGCAAGGCGCAGTACTGGACGAGGATCAACTCGGACATCGCATTTCATTCGCTGATTTACGCCGATTATGATGAAATGACCCTGAAGGTCTCCTCCCTCAATCATCTGGGCTCCCGGGCGTCTCACGGCTGCATCCGCCTGACGGTGGCGGACGCCAAGTGGATCTACGATAACTGCGGCGCGGGCACGGTGGTGACCATTCACGAGGACGGCGTGAGCGATCCTGAACTGAAGCAGGCCATTCAGCCGGGCAAGCTGGACAAGAGCGTGATGCTGCCCAAGACCACCCCTGCGCCTACGCAGGCGCCGGCCTACGACGGGAACGTTATTCCCACCTTTGAGATCCGCACCCTGTCGAATGGCAAATCCGGCGAGGATGTGTACTGGCTGCAGATGAAGCTCAAGGAACTGGGCTACTATCAGGGAACGGTGACGGGCACCTATCTGGGCGGCACCCAGAAGGCGGTGAAGGCGTTCCAGAAGGCCAACAAACTCAGTCAGGACGGTACGGCGGGCAAGGCGGTGTTCAACGCCCTGTTCAAAATGATCGAAGAAGCCAACGCTACACCTGTCCCCACGGATACCGTGCCGCCGACGGAAACGCCCGCCCCCGGTGACCCCGCCGCCGGAAAGCTGACGCCCGTGGCTGGCGGCGGTCGAAAAAACACGAAAAATGGAAAAGAGCATTGACAAAAACAGGAGACTGTGGTAAAGTACTTTCGGTGGGTCTTTAAGACGGTACGAGATGCCGACAAGAGAAGCCTGAAAGCGCTGCCTTCAAATGCGTATTCAGCTTGCCGTGCGTCTGCATGGCAAGCTTTTTTATGCGGAAAGACCTGCTGCATCACAGGCCCTGCGGGCCGGAAAGACGGAGGGACCCCTTATGAAGCTGGTCTACGACATTGGTGACAAGCCTCCCATCAAAAAGAATCTGGTGTACGCCTTCCAGCAGCTGCTGGCTATCATGGCGGCTACGCTGCTGGTGCCCATCCTGGTAGACGGTTCGGGCGCCTACATGAGCCAGCCGGCCGCGCTGTGCGGCGCGGGCTTCGGCACGCTGTTCTACCTGTTCATTGCCACCCGCAGGAAGAGCCCCGTGTTTCTGGGTTCCTCCTTCGCCTTCATCAGCCCCCTGTGCGGGGCGGTGGCCTTCGGCTTTCTGGGCATCTTTCTGGGCGCGGTGTTCGCAGGTCTTGTGTATGTGGTCATTGCGCTGATCATCAAAAAGACCGGCTCTGCATGGGTCAACAAGCTCCTGCCTCCCGTCGTCATCGGCCCCACCGTGGCACTGATCGGCCTTTCTCTGTGCGGCAGCGCGGTGAACAACCTGAACAACACCGCCGCCGGCAGCTATAATCTGGTGAGCATTCTGGTGGGTCTGGTGGCCTTCCTCATCACCGTGTTTGCTTCTGTCAAGGGCAGCAAGGGCATGAAGATGATCCCCTTCATCATTGGCATTCTGGGCGCGTATGTGATCGCGCTGGCGCTGACGCTCATCGGCCGCGCCACCGGCTGCGAATACATTCAGCTGGTGAACCTGTCCGCCTTTGACGGCATGCAGCTGTTCAAGCTGCCCCGCTTCACGTTCCTGGGCATGCTGGGCGTGTATGAAAACGATCCGAACCTGCCTGCCGTCGCCAACAACATCAAGTCCTGGGCGGATGTGCTGAGCATCTTCCTGCTGTTTGCGCCCGTGGCCTTCGTTACGCTGGCCGAGCACATCGCCGACCATAAGAACCTGTCCTCCATCATTGACCGCGACCTGATTACCGACCCCGGTCTGGACCGTACCCTGCTGGGCGACGGCGTGGGCTCTGTGGTGGGCTCCTTCTTCGGCGGCTGCCCCAACACCACCTACGGTGAGTCCGTGGGCTGCGTGGCCATCACCGGCAACGCTTCCATCAGCACCATCGCGCTGGCGGGCGTGTACTGCATCCTGCTGTCCTTCTTCGACCCCTTCGTGTGCTTTGTCAACTCCATTCCCTCCTGCATCGTGGGCGGCGCCTGCATCGCGCTGTACGGCTTCATTGCGGTGTCCGGTCTGAAAATGCTCCAGCCCGTTGACCTGAACGACCACCACAACCTGTTCGTGGTGGCGGCCATTCTGGTGCTGGGCATCGGCGGACTGACCCTGAACTTCGGCGCCGTGCAGATCAGCTCCATCGCCACCGGCCTGATCGCCGGCATCATCGTGAACGTGCTGTTCAACCGCCGGAAGGACGAAAAAGCAGCTGAATAAGCTGCAAATGCCGGAAATAAACGGAAAAATCGGGTAAATACATATTTACAAACCACGCCGCTCATGTTAAAATGAGAGACGTGGTTTTTTGAACCGTATGCCCGGGCGCCCGAGTCCTCGACGGCGAGCTGTGTGTGCGGCGATTCCAAAAAACGGAGGCGGCCTGAAACCACCGGATCCATTCCGCTGCCGCCATCCGGCAACATGCAAGGAGGAAACACAAAATGGACAAGGCACTCAAGGCTCAGATCATGCAGACCTACGCCCGTCACGAAGGCGACACCGGTTCTCCCGAAGTGCAGGTGGCGCTGCTGACCGAACGGATCAACCACCTCAACGAGCACCTCAAGCTGAACAAGAAGGATCATCACAGCCGCCGCGGCCTGCTGCTGATGGTCGGTCAGCGCCGGGGTCTGCTGGAATACCTGAAGAAGACGGATATCGAGCGCTATCGTACCCTGATTGAAAAACTGGGTCTGCGTAAATAAGACCATGAACAGGCTATCGGCTGGAACCGGTTTCAGCCGGTAGCCTTTTCATAAGCGCTTTGGAGCAGGGGCTCTGAAGCGGAGAAGTGTGTGAGGAGAAGAAAGATGGATTACAAAGCGTACACAATGGAATTTGCGGGTCGGCCGCTGACGTTGGAATTCGGCAAGTATGCCCAGCAGGCGGGCGGTTCCGCCATCGTCCGTTACGGCGATACGGTGGTGCTGGTCAACGCCACGGCTTCCGATACGCCCCGGGAAGGCGTGGACTTTTTCCCGCTGACCGTGGACTTTGAAGAAAAGCAGTATGCCGTGGGTAAGATCCCCGGCGGCTTCATCAAGCGGGAAGGCCGCCCCACTGAAAAGGCGACCCTCACCTGCCGGCTGATCGACCGCCCCCTGCGTCCGCTGTTCAACAAGGGTATGCGCAACGATGTGCAGGTGGTGGCGCAGACGCTGTCTGTGGATCCCAACAATCCCCCTGAATTTCCGGCCATGATCGGTTCTTCCATCGCGCTGGCCATCAGCGATATTCCCTGGGCCGGTCCTACGGCCGCCGTGGTGGTGGGTCGGGTGAACGGTCAGTTTATTCTCAACCCCACCGAGGAAGAGGAAGCGCGCAGCGACATGCACGTGACCGTGGCCGGCACCAAGGACGCCATCATGATGGTGGAAGCTGGCGCCAAGGAAGTCAGCGAAGACGCCATGATGGACGCCATTCTGTACGCGCATGAAAGCATCAAGGAACTGGTGGCCTTCCAGGAGAAGATCGTCGCCGAGATCGGCAAGCCCAAGAAGGACTATCCGCTGGTGACCACCGGTGACGATGTGAAGGCCGCCGTGCGCGCTTATGCCTATGATAAGTGCGTGTATACCTACGAGACCACCGTCCGCAAGGAGCGTCAGGCGCGCGAGGCCGAGGTGAAGGCGGACGTGCTGGCGCATTTTGCGGAAGAGTTTGCCGGCCGGGAAAGCGAAGTGGCCGATGCACTGTACTACCTGAACAAGGAAGTCATGCGCCGCAACATTCTGGATAAAGGCATCCGCGCCGATGGCCGTAAGGTGGACGAGGTGCGTCCCATCTGGTGCGAAGTGGGCGTACTGCCCCGCACCCATGGCAGCGCCGTGTTCACCCGCGGTGAGACGCAGGCGCTGACGGTGACCACGCTGGGCTCCGTGAGCGAAGCGCAGCAGCTGGACGGCCTGTCCAACGAAGAAAGCAAGCGCTACATCCACCAGTACAACATGCCCTCCTACGCCACCGGCGAGGCCGGCCGTCTGCGCAGCCCCAACCGCCGCGAGATCGGTCACGGCGCGCTGGCGGAGCGGGCGCTGCTGCCCGTCATTCCCAGCGAGGAGGAATTCCCCTATGCCCTGCGTCTGGTCAGCGAGATCATGAGCAGCAACGGTTCCTCCTCCATGGCCTCCGTGTGCGGCAGCACCCTGTCCCTGATGGATGCGGGCGTGCCCATTCATGCGCCGGTAGCCGGTGTGGCCATGGGTTTGATTCAGGATACTGAAAGCGACAAGATTGCCATCCTGACCGACATTCAGGGTCTGGAAGACTTCCTGGGCGATATGGACTTCAAGGTGGCCGGTACCATGAACGGTATCACCGCCATCCAGATGGATATCAAGATCAAGGGCATCAACCGCGACATCCTGTCCCGTGCGCTGGCGCAGGCGCTCAAGGGTCGTCTGCACATTCTGGGCATCATGCTGGAAACGCTGGGCCAGCCCCGCGACCACCTGAGCAAGTTTGCGCCCAAGATCATCCAGTTCACCATCAACCCCGAAAAGATCCGCGAAGTGATCGGTTCGGGCGGAAAGACCATCAACAAGATCATCGCCGAGACCGGCGTGAAGATCGATATCGAAGATGACGGCCGCGTGTTCATTTCCACCCCTGATCAGGCGGCGGCGGACAAGGCCAAGGCCATCATCATGGGCATTGCCAAGGATATCGAAGTGGGCGAGGTGTACATGGGCAAGGTGGTTCGCATCATGAACTTCGGCGCCTTTGTGGAACTGCTGCCCGGTAAGGACGGCATGCTGCACATCTCCAAGCTGGCCAACAAGCGTGTGGATAAGGTGGAGGATGTGGTGCACATCGGCGACGAACTGGAAGTGAAGGTGTGCGAGATCGATGCGCAGGGCCGCATCAACCTGATCCGCAACGATATCACCTACGATAATCCCGGCTTCACCCGTTCCGCGCCCGCCGGCACCCGGCCTCCGCGCCGGGAAAGCAACCGCTGATAACGGCATAAAACGGATATAACGGATACGCAGGGGGGAAGCTGAGGGTAGTTTCCTCCCTTGCGTGCCTTTTGGCCGCTGATAAGGAAAAGGAGCGCTGGTATATGGAAATCATCACGCTGAGCAATGGTCTGCGGGTGGCGCTGGAAGAAATGCCCCATCTGCGCTCAGTTTCCGTGGGCGTGTGGGTGAAGGCAGGCTCCATGCTGGAAAGACCGGAGGAAAACGGACTGTCCCATTTTATGGAGCATATGGCGTTCAAGGGAACCGCCCGCCGGAGCGCACGGCAGATCGCCGAGGAAATGGACGCTGTGGGCGGTCAGATGAACGCGGCGACCAGCAAGGTGTGCACCAATTATTACGCCAAGGTCATCGACGAGGATCTGCCGCTGGCCATGGATTTATTGTCCGACATTGTGATTCATCCCGCGCTGGATAAAAAGGAAATGGACAAAGAGCGGGGGGTCATTTTGGAGGAGATCGCCATGGTGGAGGATTCCCCGGAGGATGTGGTTTACGATGTGCTGGCCGGGGCGGTGTACGGCAGTCAGTCGCTGGGTCAGACCATTCTGGGTCCCGGCGAGAAGATCGCCGCCTACCAGCCGGCGGATCTGCAGGCCTTCCGGGCGCGGCATTACGGCCCGAAAAACGCTGTGGTCGCCCTTGCGGGGCACTTTGACCCGAAGCGGATCCGGGAACAGCTGGAAACCTATTTCGGCGATTGGACGGGGCCGGAAGGGGAGGCCTTCCCCGTGGAGGAGGCCGTGCCTGCGCCTGCGTATTTGTGCCGGGAAAAGGATACCGAGCAGATGCACCTGTGCGTGGGGTACCGCGCCCTGCCGCTGGGCAGCCCCCATGTGTACCGGCAGGCTGTCATGAACGGTATTCTGGGCGGCGGCATGTCCTCCCGCCTGTTTCAGCGCATCCGGGAGGAATTGGGTATGGCCTATTCCGTCTATTCCGGCCCCTCCGCCTACCCGGGCTGCGGCGATTTTACCATTTATGCTGCGACGACGCCCAAAAATGCGGAAAAAGTGCTGGAGCAGATTGACGGTGAACTGGAAAAGCTGCTGCGGGAGGGCGTGACGGAGAAGGAATTCATCCAGTCCAAGGCGCAGCTGAAGGGCAGCTTCATTCTGGGGCTGGAAAGCGCGTTTAACCGGATGAACAGCATGGGCGCCAATCTGATGATGCGCGACCGGCTGATCGCGCCGGATGAGACGATTCACGGTGTGGAGCAGGTGACCATGGAAGACGTGCGGGCGGCTGTGCAGGATCTGCTGACTGCGCCCCGCAGCATTGCGCTGGTAGGCCGTCAGGCGGAAAAAACGCTGGCGCGGATGAAAAAACAAAGTCTCTGACCGGACGGCGATCAAGACGCACCGGTCAGCGCCCCCCTTCATAGGATGCAAGTAACATCCTGTGGAGGGGGGCTTTTTGATGCGGTTGTACGTGTGCGGCGATCAGGCGCGCAGTCATTACCTGCGGGAAGCAGCGTTGAAAAAGGGGCTGGGGGTGACCTGTCTGGAGGAGGCGGACGTGGTGGTGCTGCCCTTGCCGCGGTCAGATGGGGATCGGGAGACGATCGGGCGGCTGCGGAAGGGGCAGTGGGCGGTTTGCGGGCTGATGGACGAAGCGGCGGAACAGGCGCTGCTGGAGAAAGGGTGCCGGATCGTGCGGGTCTACCGCGACGAACAGTATCTTGTGGGCAACAGCAGGGACAGCGCAGAGGGCGCGGTCTGGGCGCTGATGGGAAAGGCGGCCTTTGCCCTGAGCCGCGCCCGGTGTCTGGTGATTGGCTTCGGACGGCTGGGCAAGGCGCTGAAGGCGGTGCTGGAGGGAATGGGCGCGGAGACGGTGGTGGCGGCGCGCAGCCCGGAGCAGCGGGCACAGGCGGGCGCAGACAGTCTGACGCTGGCGCAGGCGTTTGATGATCTGAGCGGCTTTGATGCGGTGATCAACACCGTGCCCGCCCGTATATTGGGTCGCGCGGCGCTGAGCACCCTGCGGCCGGGCAGCCTGTTAATGGATACCGCCAGCGCCCCCTACGGCTTCTCGGTGGAGGAGGCCTGCGCGCTGCGCCTGACGGCATGGCGGGAAAACGGTATTCCGGGGCGGTATTGCCCCATGACGGCGGCGGAAAGGCTGCTGGCGCTGATCGAAAGGGAGGTCAAATAAATGGCTCAGACGAGAATCGGGTTTGCCATGACGGGATCCTTCTGCACATTTGCCAGCGTGTTCAGACAGGTGGAAAATCTGGCGGCGCTGGACTATGACGTGTATCCCATTCTGTCCTTTCACGCCGCGGCGGGAGACACCCGTTTTTTCAGCCTCAGTCAGGTGATGCATACGCTGGAGGGGCTGACGGGACACGCGCCGTGGACGACGCTCAATCAGGTGGAGCCGATCGGCCCGAAAAAACTGCTGGATCTGTACATTATCGCGCCCATGACGGGTGCGTCCATGGGTAAAATGGCGCACGGCATTTTTGATACCCCGGCGCTGCTGGGCGCAAAATCTCACCTGCGCAATAACCGTCCCGTGCTGGTCGCGCCCTCCACCAACGATGGACTGTCTGCGGCGGCGGAAAACATCGGGAAGATTTTGAACATGAAAAACGTTTATTTTGTGCCCTTCGGGCAGGATGACCCGGTGAAAAAGCCCCGCTCGCTGGTGGCGGACTTTGATCAGATTCCCCGTGCGGCGGCCTGCGCGCTGGAGGGGGCGCAGCTGCAGCCCATCCTGACTTGCAAGGAGGGGCGAAATGATGTAAAATAGGAATGACGGAGGTGGCGTATGAAAAAAATCGCTTGCTTGACGGTCGTGCTGGCCTTGCTGTGGAGCGCAGGCGCGGCGGCGCAGGAGGGGGTATCCGCCGGCTGGACGGAAAAAACAGAGACGGGCGCGGCCGCGTCCTATGTGCGCTACCCTGTGGCGGACGGGGAAAATGCGGACGTCATCAACGCCCTGCTGGCGGAAAATGGCCGGTTGGCCGACTATGTGCAGCTGCTTTCCACGGTGCAGGATAACGGCGGTACCGGGCTGCAGGTGGATTACGCCATGACCCCGGCGGACGGCGAAAACGACATTGTGTCGGTGGTGCTCTCCGCACAGGGAAAAATGCTTTCCGGCCCTCCCGGTCAGGCGTATTATCCCTTAGTGCTGGATCGAACCACCGGCCAGCAGGTCACGGCGGCGCAGGTGTTTGCTGATGTGGATGAAGCCCGTGGCGTGATCGAAGGGTATCTGATGGAAACGGTGGAAAGCACCCTGTCTACCTATATGGAAAACAACGCCCTTGTGCCTGTGCCGATGGAGCGTTTTTCGCTGGATGAGGGGGGCGTGACCTTTTATTATGAGAGCAGCCAGCTGTCTTTCCTCTCCGGTTTCTGCGGTGCGGTGACCGTGCCCTACGATGTGCTCTATGACGTTCTGGACGTTTCGGACGGCAGCGTTGTCACCAGAAGCGGTCTGGCGGCGGAATACATGCAGGTGACGGACGAAACGGCAGAAAAGGTACGGCGGGATGCAGAGGACGGGCGCCTGTGGGGCGTTCCGGCTGTGATTGGTATGCCCCTTGCGGACGCGCTGGCTGCGTACCGGGACA
This sequence comes from uncultured Clostridia bacterium, assembly GCA_934662505.1. Classification (GTDB taxonomy): domain Bacteria; phylum Bacillota; class Clostridia; order Christensenellales; family Aristaeellaceae; genus SVGT01. Next base: position 47,570 of record CAKUKE010000013.1, read on the forward strand.
CGGTGGACAGCGGCTTTTACCCTGGCGGTGCGTATTATGAAACGGAGGAAGCGTCGCTGCGCGGCACCTGCCTGATCACGGATGAAAATGAGGAAACGGTGACCGCCCTTTTGTCCACCAACGTATCGCTCCACGGCCTGCGGACGGGCAGCACTACCCGCGAAGCGTGGCGGGCGGTGCTGGGCGAGCCGGACTATACCATTGAAATGACGGGCGTGGAGGCGGAAAGCCATCTGCTGTGCGACGGCGAGGGCGACTATTACGAACTGGATGGCGTTCGGCTGACGCTCCACGCGGATCAGCAGGGCGTGCTGTACGCGGTCGTATTGACGGAATGAGGGAATCGACAGGGATGAATACAAGGACGCCGAAAAAAAAGAAAACGCCGGCAAACGTGCGCACTTCCATGCGAAGTGCGCCCTTTGCGCTGGGGCTGGGCATTGTGCTCATGGTATGCGCGCTGCTTCTGCTTCTGTCTCAGGTCTGGCAGGGGAGCCTTGCCGCGCTGAACGTGTTTGCGGGAGCGCTGCAGGGGATGGGAGGGCAATTGTGCCTGCTGCTGCCCCTGCTGCTGCTGTATACGAGCGTGAAGTGCATGGTCAGCACCCGGCACCGGGTCGCATGGCGGGACGTGCTGATTCTGTGGGGCATGTATCTGCTCATTTCGGCGTTCCTTACGCTGATCACGCTGGTTTCGGGCGGCAGCAGCCTGATGGCGTGGTTTGCCATGGTCAACGAGCAGAAGGGCGCCGTCCATCCGGGCGGGTATGACGCCTATCTGACCCGCGCCTATGCGTTGGGCGGACAGATCGGCTACGGGCTGTTGGGCATGCTGGTGGCCTATCCTCTGTGGGCGCTGCTGGGTCAGGTGGGCGCGGCGGTGCTCAGCGGCGCATTGCTGATCGTGCTGTTTTTGCTGCTTGTGCGGGTGAACCCTGCAGAAAAGATCAATGAGACTGCGGAAAAAATGGCGCAGCGCCGTCAGGAGAAAGAAGAAAGACTCCGTCAGGAGGAACAGCAGTCTCCCATGGAGCAGCCGCCGAGAGAACAGGTGCAGCAGCTGCCCATGAACCCGTGGAACCCGGGGCAGACGGTGCATCAGGAGCAGACGCCGGCCTCCGATCGATGGACTGCCGTGCCCCAGAGCGTGCTGGGAGGGAGAAACGGCGGTTGGGACTCGTATTCCGCGCCGCAGCCAAAGCCGGTGCCGCAGCCTGTGCAGACCTCCTTTGGCGGGCAGGAATACTATCAGGTTTCAAACGAACAGATCTATGACGAACCGTTTGCTCCAGAAGCGGAGCAGCCGGCGTTTTCAGAAATGGAGCCTTCGGACAGCGCGCCGTTTAGGGCGGAGGACACGCCGGCTGAGCCGGAGGAGCCTGCGCATCAGCCGGACGAAGCGTGGAGCGAGCGTCTTTCTCCCGCAGGGGCAGAGCAGGCACCCGTTCTGCCGGACAGGGCGGATGATCCCGCGCCGCCGGAGGAAGATGTGCCATGGTATGACGAGCCGGTGGATGTGGCCGGTCAGCGGGTCTACCGGCAGGATCGGCCTGCGGAAGACAGAAAAAGCGGGCGCACTCGGAAACAGAACGATCCGCAGCCAGCTGCCAAGGCGCCGGACACGGCAGATGAAGGGCGTTCTTTTGCACGGAATGAGGCGTCTGCGGAAAAACAGGCAGTTCCTGCATCGGCACCCGCTTCTCGGAGCGGATCGGCCGCATCTGCCCGCCCGGATGCGGCGCAGCGGACGGCGAACACCGCTTCTGCGTGGATGGAACAGTTGAACGAGCGGCGGCGTCAGGCTGAAATGACGCCTGCGGATGGTCAGTTGACCGATCAGGTGACGCAGGGGCATGCCAGACCGGTGTTCACCGGAGATGCGGTGCCCCTGACGGGAGAACGTATTCCTATTCGCGGTGCGGCGCGTCCTGCGCAGGCGGAGGAAAGGGGAGACGGGCGCGGGGAGCGGCTGGACGGTACCGCTGCGCCCGCCAGCGTGAGCAATTACATGGCGCAGCCCGCTTTGCCCTATGAGGCGCCTTCCATTCGGCTGCTTCGGGAGCCGCAGATGCAGCGGCAGGATTACAGTCAGGAGGACAAAGAACGGGCGCTGACCATTGAAGAAACGCTGAAAAGCTTCAATATCGACGCGCAGGTGCGTCAGGTGATGCACGGTCCCGCCATAACCCGCTTCGCCATCCAGATCGCTCCCGGCATCCGGGTGGGGCGGGTGGTAGGCATGGCGGACAATCTGGCGCTCAATCTGGCGGCGAAGCATGTGCGTATGGAAGCACCCATTCAGGGAACGAATTATATCGGCATCGAGGTGCCCAATACCAGCATCACGCCCGTCCTGCTGCGGGAGGTGCTGGACAGTGAGGCCATGCGGGCCAACAAGTCGCCGCTGGCGGTCGCACTGGGAAAAGACATTGCGGGCGCGCCGGTCATCTGTGATCTGAGCGCCATGCCCCACACCCTCATTGCCGGTTCTACGGGCAGCGGTAAATCCGTGTGCATCCAGTCCATCATTCTCAGCCTGCTCTACCGTGCCTCGCCTGCGCAGGTTCGGCTGATCATGGTTGATCCCAAGCAGGTGGAACTGAGCATGTACAACGGTATCCCGCATCTGCTCATTCCTGTGGTGACGGACATGCGGAAGGCTGCCGGCGCGCTGAGCTGGGCGGTGCAGGAAATGCGGGAGCGGTATAACAGAATCGCCGACATGGGCGAGCATGATCTGGCAGGGTACAACAGTCACCTGAAGCCGGAGGAGCGGCTCCCCAGCATCGTCATCATCATCGACGAAATGGCGAACCTGATGGATATGTGCCGCAAGGAAGTGGAAGAAAGCATCCGTTCGCTGGCGGCGCTGGCGCGGGCAGCCGGTATTTACATGGTGCTGGCGACCCAGCGGCCGTCCGTGGACGTGATCACCGGCGTGATCAAGAACAACATTCCCAGCCGGCTGGCTTTTGCAGTGTCCAGCGGTACGGACAGCCGAACCATTCTGGACATGTACGGCGCGGAGAAGCTGGTAGGGAAGGGCGATATGCTGTATAAGCCCTCCGGCATGACCCCGGTGCGCGTGCAGGGCAGCTTTGTGACGGCGGCGGAGGTGCATGCGGTCATCAGCGCCGTCTGCAAGCATTACAAGGCGGATTACGACCCGAACATTCTGGAGCATCTGGAAAAGAGCGAGCAGCAGAGCCGTGGGGAAAATGAGAACCTGGACGACGGCGGCGTGGAGGGCGACGGCGACGGCCGCCCGGACGAACTGCTGCACGAGGCCATTCAGATGGCGATAGAAGACGGTCAGGTGTCTACCAGCCTGCTTCAGCGGCGCATGCGCATCGGTTATGCCCGTGCAGGACGGCTGGTGGATGAAATGGAAAAGCGTGGGGTCATCAGCACACAGGACGGAACGAAACCGCGCAAAACGCTGATCACCCGCGAGGAATACTACGATATGTTTGCGGATGAATGATTTTGACCGTGCAGGCAGGAAAAGGGACGCGGAGCGCGAATTGAACAGGGCAGAAAACATATCACGTTGTGAAACGGAGGAATACCCATGAAACTGCAGTATCTTGGAACCGCCGCCGCGGAAGGCTGGCCGGCACTGTTTTGCAATTGTCCCGCCTGTATCAAGGCGAAGGAACTGGGGGGCAAGGAGATCCGCCGCCGGTCGGGCGCGCTGGTGAACGACAGGATTCTGATTGACTTTTCCGCCGATCTCTACTTTGCCAAGATTGACCTGAAGCTGGATCTGAGCGTGGTGCGCCATGTGCTGATCACCCATGCCCATTCCGACCATCTGTACCCGGAAAATGCGTGGTGCTATCTGCCGGGAATCGCAAACAACATTCCCGATCATGGGGTGATGACCTTCTACGGCAGCGCCTATTCCAAGAAGGTTTTTGAAAAATGCGGCGATCTGGAAGGCAGCGAAGCCGGAAAATGCCTGTCTTTCCGTGAAGTGAAGCCCTTTGAGACCTTTATGGTGGAGGGGATCCGCGTGACTGCGCTGCCCGCCGACCACGGCTGCAAGGAAAGCCTGATGTACCTGCTGGCCGATGGGGAGGAGGAGTGGCTCTACGCCCATGATACCGGCTTCTTCCGGGAGGAGACGTGGCAGTTCCTCAAGGGACACCGGCTGTCCTACGTCAGTCTGGACTGCACCAACGGCCCTCTGAACATGGATTACTACGGCCATATGGGCTTCCGGGAGAACCTGCAGGTGCGTGCCCGTATGCTGGAGGAAGGTATTGCGGACGGAAAAACGGTGTTCATCTGCAATCATTTCTCTCACAACGGCCATATGCTCCATTATGAAATGGAACAGCGCATGAACCCCGAAGGGTTTGAAATTTCCTACGACGGTATGGTTGTGCAGGGGAAATAAGCTGTCCGTGCAGCAGCCGTCTGCCTGTCCGGCGAAGGGACAGGCAGACGGCTGGTCTGCTTGCGGCTGCGGATTCTTTTTCTGACGGAGCCGGAACACAAAAGAAGGAGCATCCGGCATGCAGGCGTCCCCGCGCATCCGCCTGCCAGAATGCATCTGTGACGCTCCAGATATGCACAAAGAAAGCGGCGCTGCCCCTCTCAGGGCGGTGCCGCTTTTTATGGGATGCTGAAGCTTATTTGGACTTTTTCTGATACGTAACGGTGTAGGACACCTGACTGCGCAGGGAATCCGCAGCCTCGGCGGTGACGGTCAGGGTGTATACGCCTTCGCTGGGCAGGGTCACCTTGACGGAGAAGGCGCCGGAGGAGTTGGCCGTGTCCGTAAACACGCTGCTGCTGGTGGAGGTGAGGGACATGACGGTTACCGTCACTTCCGCCTTTTTGCCGGAAGTTCCCTTCAGAGTGAAGGTGTCCGAGGCGGTGCTGGCAGGCGGCTCGGCGGAAAAGCTGAGTTTGGTGGGCAGCATGGGCATATCCAGCACCTGCGTAAACTGGAGGCCGGACATCAGTTTTTCCATGGCCTTGTCATCGCTGTCCTTCAGCCCGCGTCCCCGCACCTGCAGATCCAGCGTAATGGTGTAGCCATTGCGGATGGTGCGGCGCTGCACGCCCGAGCATTCCGTTTCATTGCCGACTTTCAGGGTGTATTTTGCGCGGAGAAAGCGCAGCAGGCTGCCGCCGTAGTTTTTCCACGTAGCCGTAGAATAGTTATAACCCAGTACGCCGTAGGCGGAACCGTTGGTGTGCGACACGCGGAATTCCCGGCGCATGTTTTCGTCCTGATTATTCAGATCAAAGTACATCTGCGCATCCACGGTCTGCAGCGCGGTGACGACCAGCGTACGGTTGTTCGCGGTGTCCACAGCCTGCAGCAGGATTCCCTTGGCTTCAAATTCGGCCGCCATCGCTTCCACCGTGGTTCCCTGTGCGGTCAGATAACCCGCCTGACTTTCCAGCGTGTTGGGGGTCAGCACCACGTCATAAGTGTCTTCGGGCAGATCCAGAGAAAGATGGGGACCGTCAAAGGTGTAGACCTGCGCCAGCGCGGGAACGGATAAAAGAAGGCACAACGTCAGCGCGCCCAGCAGAGCCGTCAGCCATTTACGCATGAATAAGACTCCCTTCTGAATAAAATCCCTATCTTGTATTCTATCACAAACGGCACAGGATGGCAACCGTTCGCGGCGGCTTCACATGTAAAACCTTGTCGAATAAAAAAGAAGAGCAAATGCGCTCTTCGATGACCGCGTACCGCAAACGTGGCAAAACGGCTTTTCGTCGAGGGCTTTTGCCCTTCGGGATTACTTTGCCCGGAAAACGTGCGTTTATTCGTTGGGATCAAACTTTTTGAGGGTCTGCCGCACATACCAGTCCGTGCCGTCCGTTTCCATGACGATGGTGCCCGAGGCGGCATGGAGATAGGGCAAATGACGGTAGACCGCCTGATCCACGGTTTTCGGGGTGGCGTTTTTGTAATTGGTGATAAAAATCAGCTCCGGGTCGACCGCGTCCAGAAATTCAGTGACGAAGGGGGTCAGACCGTGATGCGGCGCTTTGACAATGTCGGCCTTCAGCTCGTCCGCATCCAGGTTTTGCAGAAAATAGTGCTGCGTCTCGCCAATGATGTCGGCGCACAGAAGGAGCCGGGCGTCGCCGAAGGTGATTTTCAGCATGGCGCTCATGGCGTTGACCGTTTTGCCGTCGTCCCAGCGGTGTACGCGGATCCGGGCGTCACCCAGCGTCAGCTCGTCCCCGTCCTTTACCTGCTGGTAGGGCATCTGATATTTTTTCAGAATGTCCACCGTTTTTTTCTGATTATCGTTGCGGAAATTTTCCTTGAAGGGAGAAAGGAAGGCGTCTGCCGTGAAGCCGAACTGCACAAGACGGCGCAGCCCGGTGATGTGATCGTCGTGGGGGTGTGTGCTGAACAGGTACTTGAAGTGGGAGATCCCCCGCGCTTCCAGTGCGTCCCGCAGTTCTGCACGGAATTTGTCGATGCCCCCGTCCACCATCATGCATTCGCCGCCTGCTTCCAGCAGCATGCAGTCGCTTTCGCCGGTTTTAAACACGGTCAGCCGCAGCAGCGAACGATCCGCCCAGTCGGCGTGCGGTTCTTCTTCCAGGTAAACCTGTGCGCCGGCTGTGCCGCAAAGCAGGCACAGGAGGGCGGTAAACGTCAGAAACAGCTTCAAAAAACGGTTCATTTTCTTCCTCGCTTGTATGATCAGAATGCAAGGCTATTATAACTGGAAGGGCGGGGCGTGTCAAGAAAGCGCCGAAGTGTTTACAAGCGGATACAAATCAAAACCGTTCGGATACTTCCGAACGGTTGAAAAGGACGCGGAATGATCAGAACTCGGCGCTGCCTGCGGTACGTGGGAAGGGAAGCACATCGCGGATGTTGCTCATGCCCGTCAAATACATGATGAGCCGCTCAAAGCCCAGCCCGAAGCCTGCATGGGGAACGGTGCCGTAGCGGCGCAGATCCAGATACCAGCTGTAGGATTCAGGGTTGAGCCCCAGTTCGGCGATGCGCTTTTCCAGCATATCCAGCCGTTCCTCGCGCTGACTGCCGCCGATCAGCTCGCCGATGCCGGGTACCAGCACATCTACCGCGGCTACCGTCTTCTGGTCTTCGTTCATGCGCATGTAGAAGGCCTTGATGTCCTTGGGATAGTCGTGGACGCACACGGGACCGCCGAAATGCTTTTCGGCCAGATACCGTTCATGCTCGGTCTGGATGTCCATGCCCCAGTGCACGTCGTAGTCGAATTGCTGACCGCTCTTTTGCAGGATATCAATGGCGTCGGTGTAGCTGACATGGGCAAAAGTGGAAGAAGCGACGTGGCTCAGCCGTTCAATGAGACCCTTGTCCACGAACTGGTTGAGAAATTCGTATTCTTCGGGCGCCTTGGACATGACGTCGTTGATGACGTACTTGAGCATATCCTCCGCCAGCTGCATATCGTCCTGCAGATCGGCAAAAGCGATTTCCGGCTCGATCATCCAGAATTCAGCGGCGTGCCGGGGGGTGTTGGAGTTTTCGGCACGGAAGGTGGGGCCGAAGGTGTAGATATTGCGGAAGGCCATGCAGTAGGCTTCGCCATTGAGCTGACCGGACACGGTCAGGTTGGCGGGCTTGCCGAAGAAGTCCTCGCTTTCCTTGACCCGGCCGTGTTCGTCCTTGGGCAGGTCGTTGAGGTCCAGCGTCGTCACCCGGAACATTTCACCTGCGCCTTCGCAGTCGCTGGTGGTGATCAGGGGGGTGTGCACATACACAAAGCCCCGCTGGGCAAAGAAGGCGTGAATGGCCTGCGCCGCCAGAGAGCGGATGCGGAACACGGCGCTGAAGGTGTTGGTGCGTGCGCGCAGATGCGCCTGCGTGCGCAGATATTCAAAGGTGTGCCGCTTTTTCTGCAGGGGATATTCGGGGCTGCACAGACCGATGACCTCCACCTGCTCCGCCTTGATTTCAAAGGGCTGCTTCATGGCAGGGGTCAGAACCAGCCTGCCCGTAATTTTCAGTGACGAGCCCAGCGTGATCTTTACCACGTCCCGAAAGTTGGCAAGCGTTTCGTCGCAGACGATCTGGACGTTTTTGAAAAAAGTGCCGTCGTTGAGCTCGATAAAGGCGAACGCCTTGCTGTCCCGCAGGGTGCGCACCCAGCCGCATACGGTCACCTGCGTGCCGTCCGCAGGGGTATGGCGAAACAGATCTCTCAATTCCATTTCCATCGTTGATAAACCTCCTGTCGCAAGGATCTTACTGCGCTTTGCCCAGCAGCGCGGCGCCGATGATGCCCGCTTCGTTGCCGAGCTTTGCAAGCACCAGCTTGGGGCTGGGCAGCGTTTTGTACATCAGGTAACGGGGCAGCTGCTCCTCCACGGCGTCCAGCAGGAACTGGCCGGCCTGACTGACGCCGCCGCCCAGCACGATCATTTCGGGGTCGAGGAAGGCGGTGATGTTGTTGATGGTGATGGCCAGGTGCTTGGTGTAACGGCCGAAAATGCGCATGGCGACCGGGTCGCCGTCCTTGGCCGCGTCAATGACCGTCTTGGCGGTGATCCTGTCCATGTCGCCGCCTACCTTCTGCATGATTTCGCATTCAGGGTAGGCCTGCCCGTACTGCTTGGCCATGCGGATAAGGGCGGTGGCGCTGGTGTAGCGCTCCACGCACCCGTCGTTGCCGCAGGTGCAGGGCACACCGTCCACGACCAGCGTCATGTGTCCCAGCTCGCTGCCTACGCCGTGTGCGCCGCTCCAGGGCTTACCGTTGATGACGATGCCTGCGCCGACCCCCGTGCCGAGGGTGATGAACACGCTGGACTGGCAGTTCTTGCTCACGCCCGCCACGCTTTCGGCGTAGCCCGCCACGGTGGCGTCGTTATCGATGTAGACAGGACGGGGAATGTACTTCTGCACTTCTTCCCGAAGCGGAATATCGCGCCAGCCCAGATTGGTGCAGAAAATGACCCGACCGGTTTTCTGGTCGGCCACGCCGGGAATGCCGATGCCCACGGAATGCACGTCCTCCAGCCTGTGGCCGGACGCCTTGAGCGCTTCCAGCGCGCAGCTGCACATATCCCGCACCACGTCCTGATAGGGGCGTTCCGCCTGCGTTCTGACGCTGCGGTCGGTGAGAATGACGCCGTCCTCCGTGACGACGCCCGCCTTGATGCTGGTACCGCCCAGATCAATGCCGATGTAGATCATATTTTCATCCCTCCATTTATCAGACAAAGAAATCCATCAGCCCTTGCCGGCTGACCCGAGCATCATTTCGTTCAGCCGGCGATCCAGCTCCTTGGCGGCGGAATAGCCCATGTGCTTCAGAGAGAAGTTGCGGGCGGCCACCTCGATGATGATGGCCAGGTTCCGCCCCGGCCGGACGGGGAGAACCAGTTGGGGAACCCGCACGTCCATGATGGTGGTGAAGTCCTCGGTCAGCCCCAGACGGTCGTAGGACTTTTTTTCCTTCCAGGGCTCCAGATGAATGACCAGATCGATGGATTTGCTCATCAGCACGGCGCCGACGCCGTACATGGCCTTGATATCAATGATGCCGATGCCGCGGATTTCCATAAAGTGCCGGATGGTTTCGGGCGATTCGCCGGTCAGCCGGTTGTCCGTCACCTTGCACACGTCCACCACGTCGTCGGCGACCAGCTGGTGGCCGCGCTTGACCAGCTCCAGCGCCGCTTCGCTTTTGCCCACGCCGCTTTCGCCGGTAATGAGCACGCCGACGCCGTACACATCCAGCAGCACGCCGTGAAGTGTGGAGCGGGGCGCCAGCTGCCGGCCGAGGTAGTTGATGACGTTGACGGAAAAACGGGTGGTGACCAGCTCGGTGCCGTACACGGCCACGTTGTGCGAACGCGCCAGCTCCAGCAGGTCGTCCGGCGGGGTCATGCCCCGGCAGATGATGACGCAGGGGATGGGAAAGGAAAAGAACTTTTCAAGGCGATCCCGCAGCACGTTTTCCGGCAGAGACTCCAGATAGGTCATTTCCACCTTGCCCACCACCTGCGGACGCTCGTAGGCAAAATACTCGTAAAAGCCTACGAACTGCAGACCGGGACGGTTAATGTCCGCAGAATGCACGTCCCATTCCACACGGGTGGAGGGGGAAAGCACCGTCAGGTTCAATTCCCGACAGAATTCGTTCGCGTTGATCAACGGGTTCAAACCTCCTGATGAAAGCGGCTGAAGGAGCCGCCACGCTGCGCCGGGCGGAGAAATATCCACCGTTCGACGATTATATGACAGTATACCATGAATTGCGTCAGGATAAAAGTATGAAAAAGCCCACTGTGAAAAATTTTCTTCACAAGAACGGGCTTTTTTGCGGGAATGAAAGGCTGCTTCACGCACGGGCGCGGCAGACAGCAGGCGACGCTCCTCTCGATATGCTGCAAAAAGTGCCGAGGCATTTCTGCTTCGGCACGAGCTTTTTGGATGAGACGCATTAAAGGGAAACAATCGCTTTTTGTGGAAGCATCGCCTTTCAACACACATTTTTTATGCGGCGCGGAGAAAAAATGTTGGTGCGCCTGATGCCGAGCGGTCACTTGACCGTCGTTTTGCCGCCGGACACCCAGTCGGATTTATTCCCCTTCGTGTCCTGCACCTTGACCGTCATGGTGTACGTGCCCGCTTCGGTGAAATCGATGCGGTAGTTGTCCGCGGTGATCCAGCCGGAGTTGTGGTAGACAACGCCGTCCTTGTACAGGCGGAAGTAGTAGGTATACGGCGCCGTTCCGCCCTGCGCGGTCGCGTAATAACGGTTGGGCTGGCCGGGTTCACGCTCCGTATACTTGCCGGACACCTTCACTGTGGGAGTGGTCGCCGCAGCAGACGCCTTGACAACCGTCTTGGTGCATTCCACCCAGTCCGACTTGTTGCCCTTCGCGTCCTGCACTTTGACGGTCATGGTGTACGTGCCCGCCTCGGTGAAATCGATACGGTAGTTGTCATCAGCAATCCAGCCGGAGTTGTTGTAGACCGTATTACCTTTGTACAGGCGGAAATAGTAAGTATATGGTGCCGTCCCACCCTGCGCCGTGGCATAGTAGCGGTTGGGCTGACCGGGTTCACGCTCCGTGTACTTGCCGGACACCTTCACTGTGGGAGTGATCGCCGCAGCAGACGCCTTGACCACCGTCTTGGCGCATTCCACCCAGTCCGTCTTGTTGCCGTTCGCGTCCTGCGCCTTGACGGTCATGGTATAGGTTCCCGCTTCGGTGAAATCGATGCGGTAGTTGTCCGCCGTAATCCAGCCGGAGTTGTGGTAGACAACGCCGTCCTTGTAAAGACGGAAGTAGTAGGTGTACGGTGCCGTTCCGCCCTGCGCGGTCGCGCAGTAACGGTTGGGCTGACCGGGTTCGCGTTCCGTATACTTGCCCGTCGCCGTCGCAGTCAGGGGCTGGGCTGCCTTGACCACCGTCTTGGCGCATTCTACCCAGTCCGTCTTGGTGCCCTTCGCATCCTGCACCTTCACGGTCATGGTGTAGGTTCCCGCTTCTGTGAAATCAATGCGGTAGTTATCTTCGGTGATCCAACCGGAATTATGGTAGACAACGCCGTCCTTATACAGGCGGAAGTAGTAGGTATAGGGTGCCGTGCCGCCCTGCGCGGTCGCGTAATAACGGTTGGGCTGACCCACCTCACGGTCGGTGTACTTGGCAGTGACGTCGCTCAGACTCAGCACCCCGCCCACGGTTTCAAACGGCTGACCTTTCTCGATGGCCCACTGATGCGCATAGGATCCCGTTTCTACGGACAACAGCACCTTTCCATCGAACGCACCCTCCCCAATGGTTGTTATGCTGGAAGGAATATGAACACTGGTCAGTCCGCTGCCCTTAAAGGCGGAGCCGTAGATGCCGCCTGTCCCCTCGGGAATGACGATGCTGCGCAGTGCCTTGCAGTTTTCAAACGCAGAGTCGCCGATGTAATGCGGGGCGGATTGTATTTCCACTTTCGACAGTGCGCTGCAATTCTTGAATGTGCGGTTTTCAATGGCGGTGATCCCGGCAGGAATGCGAACGGCAGTCAGGGCGCTGCACCCTTCAAAGGCACGCCGGCTGATGATCTGCACACTGCTTGGCAGGTCAACGCTTTTCAGCGCGGGGCAGCTGCCGAATGCATATTCGCCGATATGGGTGACGCTGTCTGGAATGGAGATATTTGACAGCGCTGTGCAGCGGGAAAAAGTGTAACCTCCAATGCTTGTTACGCCGGAAGGAATGCGGAAGCTCTCAAGACTGGTACAGCCGGCAAACGCATACGAGCCAATGAATGTGAGGCCGGACGGTATGTCGATCTTTTTCAGCGCGGCACAGTCCATGAATACATAGTCGCCGATCCGCGTCAGACCGGTGGGAAGGGAGACACTGGACAGGCGCGTGCAGCCGGAAAACATGGAAAAACCGATCGCTGATACTTTTTCGGGAATGCGGATGGACGTCAGGGCGCTGCAGTTTTGAAAGGCGTAATTGCCGATGTAGTCCACGCTGTTCGGGAGAGAAATGCTGGTCAGGGCGCTGCAGCTGCTGAACGCGTCCTTGCCGATGGCTGTCACGCCGGCAGGAAGGGTCACGCTTTTCAGGGCGCTGCAGCCTGAAAATGTGTAGTCCTCGATCACGGTGACACCGTCGGGGATGCGGATGGATGTCAGCGAAACGCAGCCGGCAAATGCGGACTTGCCGATGCTTTTGACGCCGGCGGGCAGGCTGACGCTATTCAGCGCGGTGCAGTCAAAAAAAGCATAATTGCCAATGGATGTCAGGCCGGCAGGCAGCGTGATGCCGGTCAGCCCGGCACAGTCCTGAAATGCTCCGCTGCCGATGGAGGTGACCGGGTGACCGTCCAGCATGGCGGGAAAAGTCAACTGCCCGGTGGGCGCACTGACATACCCGGTGATGGCGGCGTTGCCGTTTTCAACAGTATACTTGAAATTGCCGCTGGTGAGCGTTGCTCCTTCGGCAGCGGAGAACAGACTGAGGGTCAGCGCGAAAAAAGCGAGAAAAGACAGAAGCTTCAAACGGTCTTTTTTCATCATTGGTTTCCTTCTTTCTTTACTTGCGTGTGCAAGATGCAGGCGGGCAAAAAGGGAAGCAATCAGAACTGCTTTTAAAAAAGTACAATAATCATTATAGCCTGTTCAGCAGAAAAATCAACCTGGTTTAGCGCATAGAGCGCATTCTGCTCCTCTATGGCAAAAGCCCGCTTCTACGGCGAACCGTAAAACGGGCTTCTTTACTTCATTGTTAATCCTCCGCCGCAGCGGGCAGGTAGGCCTGTACGGCGCCTGTCCCCTCCTGATAGGGTGCGAGGCGGAAGCTGGTGTCCCGCTGGATGGTGGCGATGACGTCCTGCGCTTCCTGACCGGAAATCAGTACGGGACGGTAGTCGTTATAATCCCGGCTGCCGGAGTAGTGGGCAGGGATCAGGTTGAGCTGCTGCCCCTGATAGACGCCGTCTTCGTCAAAGTAGAAGGTGAACTGGGCGAGCGCCGTCTGGTAGGCCCGCATTTTCTTGTTGCCGCCAAAGACAAAGTTGCCCAGACTGTAGACGATGGTGGCGTCGTCCTTGACCTGTACGCCCTGCAGCACGTGGGGGTGATGCCCTACGACCACTTTGGCGCCGTAGCGGATAAAAAAGCTGGCCAGCCGCTCCTGAGAATCCTCATGAAAACCGGCGTATTCCACCCCGCCGTGCATCACGGCGACAATCAGGCTGCATTGGGCGTCCTTCAGGGCGGTCAGGTTGTTTTTCAGCTGCTGCAACTGGGACTGCCACTGGGACAGGTACACCGACACGAAACCGATGCGGACGTTGCCTTTTTCATAAATGTAGGTGCCGTTGGCGTAGGGCGCGGTGGCGAACCACGGAATGCCGTTTTCCTGCAGCGAGGCCAGCGTGTCCCGCATGCCAGGCTGACCGTAGTCCTCGGTGTGGTTGTTGGAGAGAGAGACTGCCTCAATGCTGGAGACGGGCAGGATCTGCGCAAAGGAGGTGGGGGCGCGGAAATTGTAGGTCTTATGCGCCTTGTTGGCCTCGTAATTATAGAATACGCCTTCCAGATTGGCGACGGTCAGGTCGTCCTGACCGATGACGGTCTGCACGCCGGAGAAGGGGTAATCCCAGCCGTATTTGAGGACGTAGCTGTCAAACGAGGTTTCCTTTGCCCGCTCGTGCTCTTCGCTGCCCAGCGTGCAGTCGCCAAGAAACGTGATGACTACCTTTTCGCCGCTCTCGGGAGGCAGTGCTTCGGAAGCGGCGGACACCCCAAGCGCGCTGGAACAGGCGCACAGCAGAAGGAAGCACAGCAAAGCGGCGCAGAGGAACTTCTTCGTGGAAATGACGCGTGCAGACATAGACGGTCTCGCTTTCTTTAAATGATGACAGCTGTATCATAACTTTTTTTGGAAAATGTGTCAATCAACGGCGGAGAACGTCCTGTAAAAAATGCGGTTTATTTCAAAAGAATAACAATTGTATTGCTTTTTAGAAAGAAATCAGATAAAATAAGGAAAGATACGGAAGGAGTGACGGGCATGACGGATCTGATTGAAAACCTCGCCGCCAATCTGGTGGACGTACTGGTTTACGCTGCGACGGGACTGGTGTTTATTCTGGGCATGATGAAATGTGTTTTTCCGGTCAATGCCCAGACGCGCAGGCTGCGCCGTGCGGTGCATATGCTGGAAAACGCGCCGGACGGGCAGGAGCGGCCCGTGTGGCAGGATCCCCTTTTTCTCGGCAAGAAAATGCAGAACGCCTGGCGGCGGTTTCTGAAAAATGCGGAGCAGCTGGATGCCCGGGGGCTGAACTGCGACGTGCGGGACTATGTAAATGATGAAACGGTGATCTATGCGGCGGGGCATACCCAGTTTGGCGACGTGGTGCCCGGCCTGCTGACCAGTCTGGGTATTCTGGGCACCTTTATCGGCCTGATGCGCGGCCTGGGCGGGCTGGATGTGTCCGATGCGGCTAAGACCATGGAAAGCATTCCCGCCATGATCGGCGGCATGACCTTTGCCTTCGGCACGTCCATTGTGGGCATCGCCTGCTCGCTGGTGTTCAACATCCTGAGCCGTATGGCACAGGGCGGCGCGGTTTCAGCCATTGATGAATTTCAGGATGCGTTCTGCGATCTGGTCATGCAGCAGCCCCTGGACGAGGGCGTGCAGATGATCTGCCAGCAGCGGGATCGGGACGCCCTTCTGCGCCGGGCGGCGGGCGAGGTGACAGCACGGGTGTCCGACGGCGTGACCGGCGCGGTGGAACGGTCTCTTGCGCCCGTAGCGCAGTCCATGGGGCAGTTTATTGCAGGACAGAGCCAGACGCAGGTGGAGGGGCTGGCTGCCATTACCCAGCAGTTCATCGCCCAGATGAACCGCTCGCTGGGCGGCCATCTGATGCAGCTGGGCGAAACGCTGGCCTCCCTGAACCGCTCGCAGACGGTGTCCTTTGACGCGCTCCAGCGCGCCATGGCATCCGCTGACCGGGTGATGGACAACATGAACCACATTCAGACGGTGACCGAGCGGATGATGACCCGCTTTGAAGGGTACGTTTCGTCCGTGGAGGGGGCGCAGAAAAACAACGACGCGTTCCTGACCCACGGCTCTCAGGTGCTCACCGGATTGATGACATCTGGCGAGGAGCAGGCGCAGCTGCTGGACAAGCTGAAGCTGCAGCAGAAGGAGACCGAGCGGCAGATGCGGGAATACGCCGAATGGAGCGGCCGTGTGCTGACCGCCGTGCAGAAGCAGGCGGGAGACGTGTCGGGGCTGGGCACGGAAATGCGCAAGAGCGCCAAGGCGCTTACGGACAGCTACGCCTCCTTTGTGGAAAACATCGGCAGCGGCCTGAGCAGATCCGTGGGGCTGTTTGATGAAAACGTCAACAGCGTGCTGAAGGTGCTGAATGAAAAACTGACGGACATCCGCACTGCGGCCGCCCTGCAGAAGGACGGCGGTCTGGCTGCGGAACTGGGTCGCCTTGAAAGCCTGATGGCGGATATGAACGGTCTGCTGGAGGGACTGCGCAGGGATATGCAGGCGAAGGAGGGGGCCTAAATGAAGCGGAAGGAGCGCTTTTCCGTCCGCCGCCCCCGGGGGGCGGACAGCGGCGCGCACTGGATCTCCTATTCCGACATGATGGCGTCGCTGATGCTGGTGTTCATTCTGGCGGTCTGCTACAGCGTGTATCAGTATTATAATATGCTGGCCATCAAGACCAATCAGCTCAACGAGCGCCAGGCGGAGCTGGACAAGGCGCAGGTGACGCTGGTGCAGCGGGAAGAAGAACTGGAAAAGGCCAATGTGACCCTGATGGGCAAGCAGGAAGAACTGGCGGCCATCCAGATCCAGCTGGACGACCAGCAGGCGGAGCTGAACGCGGCGCAGACAGCGCTGAAAACCAAGGAAGACGAGCAGGCGGCACTGCAATTGCAGCTGGCGGAGCAGGCGGACAAACTGTCGGCCATGCAGACGGTTCTCGCTGCGCAGCAGACGGAACTGGACGCCCAGAAGGCGGTCGTCAGCGCGCAGCAGAGCCAGCTGGACAGCCAGCAGAAAAAAATCGACAATCTGGTGGGCGTGCGCACCGAGATCATTCAAAATCTGAGCAGCGCGCTGACCAGCGCCAGCCTCAAGGCGGCGGTGGATCCGGCTACAGGCGACATTCTGCTGGACAGCGCGGTCTTTTTTGAAACCAACAGCGCCGTCATCAAGGAAAGCGGGCAGGCACTTTTACGCCGCTTCCTTCCGGTGTATCTGGGGGTGCTCATGCGGGATGAATACGCCGATTATGTGGGCGAGATCATCATAGAGGGGCACACCGATACCACCGGCACATACATGCGCAATCTGGAGCTTTCTCAGGAACGGGCGTTGAATGTGGCCAAGTTCTGCCTGGAATTGCCCGGCCTGAGCCAGGGACAGGTGGAAAAACTGCAGAAACTGCTGACTGCAAAGGGACGCAGTTATGCCGATCCGGTGTATAATAGCGATGGGAGCGTCAACTTGGACGCTTCCCGGCGGGTGGAATTTAAATTCCGCCTTAAAGATGCGGAGATGATTCAGGAAATGAACAGGATCCTGTCTGAAAAAGACGGGGACGGAAGCGGGGCGACGCCTTGAAAACCTTTGCCATCATCATGATCGTGCTGACCCTTGCGCTGGGCGGCACGGTGGTGTACGCGCTGCTCAACACGTCGCTGCAGGTGACGGCGCAGGGGCTTCAGGCCACGCCTGCCTCGTCGCGCGAAAGCGAATTTGCTGCGCTGCGGGACGCGCTGGAGGGCGGTTATCTGACGGGCGTGGTGTACGATGGAGACGTGCAGCTGGATGAAAACGCATGCCAGTTTTACATGTATACACTGCGCCTGAAAAACAACGGTCTCGTCCCCGCAGAAATGGTGGAAATGCAGATCTCGCCGCGGAGCGGCGACGTGCTGGCCTACGGCTCCGGCGAAAAGGTGGATATAGCGCCGGGCGCGACGCAGGACGTGCGCTGTGTGCTTTTGACCCGCAGTCAGGGAGGCACGGTGCGGGAAATGACGGTGACCTACTATCTCTGGGGGCATGCCTACACGGTGAAGTATACCTATGAGCAGAATTAAAATCGGCGCGGCGCTGGCACTGTGCGTACTGCTGGCGCTCGGCGCGCTGGGGGAGGAAAGGGACATGACGGTCAGCGATGCGCCGCTTTCTCCGGCTTATGACCTGCCGGAGGGTTTTGTTTACGTGCAGGACGTTATCGAAGACGTCATTCAGGAGATCCGTTATGCCGGACGGCACAACTTTACCGGCACGGTGGTGGACGGCTATGAGGAACCGCTGGCCATCATGACTGAAAAAGCCGCCGTCCATCTGAAACAGGCGGCGGATGCACTGCGGGAAAAGGGCTATCTGATCAAGATTTTCGATGCGTACCGCCCGCAGAGAGCCGTACGCTGCTTTATGAACTGGTCTATGTCTGAGGACGATGGCAGCACCCGGGACGAATTCTATCCGGACTATGCGAACAAAAAGCAGCTGGTGGAACAGGGCTATATTGCCCGCAATTCTGCCCACACCCGGGGCAGCGCCGTCGATCTGACCCTGACGGATTTGGAGGGTAATGAACTGGATATGGGCACCTGCTTCGACTTTTTTGGAAAAAAGGCGTGGCACGGCGCAGCCGATGTGACGGAGGCGCAGCAGGCCAATCGGCAGATTTTGCTGGACGCCATGCGGGAGGCGGGGTTCCGTCCCTTTGAACAGGAATGGTGGCACTATAAGCTGGTGGGAGAACCGTTCCCTGAAACCTCCTTTGATTTTATCGTGCACTGAGTAATCAGCCGCACCGTTTTTGCCTCCCGGCATAGGATGGGTGTGAGGGAACATGAAAAACGTGTCCCTCACCCGGAAACGGGTCAAATCCTTGTCAGGGAGGCGTATTTTATGTCGTTTTACTCCTACAAAAACGCCCAGTCCGGCTGTTGCCCCGGCGCGGTCACGGCCGCTGCCGCCATGGACGGCATCAAGGAAAAGGTGTGCATCCAGGTGAAGCGGGTGTACGACAGCTGTCTGCAGCAGAAACAGCTCAAGGATAAGGACGTGACCATCACCAGCTACGCGCAGGTGGTCAACAACTGCTGCGGAAACCAGTGCTGCGGCAATACGGCCGAAACCACCACGCCTACATCCGCGCCTGTGGCGCCCATCACCTTTGAAAGCTGCCGCTCCAGCACGACGGATGTGGACATCAGCAACCTGACGGTGGAAAGGCTGTGCGACCGTCCCTGTTTTGCACGGGTGCGCGGCACGGTGGAAATCCCCATCGACATTCTGTTCACAGACAGCCGGTGCGTGGAATACATCGGCAAGGGCGTGGTGGCCGTCAGCGAGGATGTGCTCCTGTCGGTGCCCGACGAGTCGATTGTACCCTTCCGGCTGGAAGGCATGGCGAGCGCGGTGTGCGTATCCGGCAGTTATCGGGGCGACAACGTGTTCCGCATGACGATCTGTGTGACTGTGGTGCTGAAGGTGCTGGCGAAGGTGGAAATTCTGGTGCCCAGTTACGGATTCTGCACCATTCCGCCCTGCGAAGAGTTCGCTGAAAACGTGTGCGATGAGTTCTTCAGCCTGCCCCTGTTCCCGCCCGCAACCCTCTGCGACGAAAGCAGCTATAACAGCGGGTGCAGCAGCTGCTGCAATTGCGGCGGCTGCGGCTGCCGGCGGACGACGTAACCCCAAAGGGAAAGCAGAGTTACACTGAAAGCGTAAAGCTGCTGTACAGACCATCGATCATAACCAGAGCGCCCCGCCCATATGGGTGGGGCTTTTGCTTTACGAATACCACAATATATGGAAAAGGAACGGAAAAGGAAGAAAAGTCTCAAAAAAAGTCGATTTTTTTTCGAAAAAGGGGTTGACAAACATCTGGCCGGGTGTTATTATAGCAAAGCGCTCTGCGGGAGCGGCGCCAAGCCGGGAGGCTGGGGCTGTGAGAGCAGAGGAGCGGACAGAAT
>CAKUKE010000014.1 GCA_934662505.1 uncultured Clostridia bacterium
AATATGGAGCTCTTTAAGCAGTACACCGACAATCAGGATTTCAAAAAGTGGTTGAGCGACTTGGTGTTCAATGTAACCTACAATAAAGCCGGGAAACCCTATACAGGCAAACCGGCAAATGATTGATAAACAAAGATTCTATCACTATATTACCATTTCAGCGCATCCGCTGCATAACGGGTGCGCTTTTTACATTTCTTTTCTTAAGTAATTTTCTGCAAGGACTTGCTTTTCGATCACCCGTGCGTAAGCTGTGACTCAGCCGCGAGGCACACGAATTATAGGAGGTATTCATCATGGAATGCGGAAAACTCACAGCGAAACTTCGGGACGCGGTGCCGGTTTGCTTTATTGAGAACGGCAAGGAGATCAAGCGCTTCAAGAACATCGAAATTCCTGACGAGATCAAGAAGCTGCCATATCAGGACTTCGAATTCAGTGTACCGGTAACAGGGGCCATCACTTTCAAGATCATGTTCGAGGAAGGTATTTTGCCGAAAGTCTGGCCGGAAGCGCGGACACGCAAGAGCCGGAAAGCCAAGCCAGAGGAAGCGCCCATGCCGGAAAGAATCACAGTTGGGCTCCAGGCAACATTGGAGCAAGCGGAGGCCGAGGGCCAGCCTGTGGCAGAAATCGCCGAAGCAGCCGCGCAGGGCGCGGAGATCACTGCCGAATTAAATGGGCAGGAATTGACCATCACGGCCCATGAGCTGGAGAAAATGGAAGCGCCCTTCAACGTGACCGGCGAACGCCGCAAGGCGCTGGTAGAGGCGGTTAAGGCTTTCGTAGACGCACCTGCTGTATATCAGAATGCGCCCAGCTTCGCCTATGTCATCGGCGATTACACGGTCAGTAAGACCGGCACGGTATCCGGCCCGGCAAACGAGGCGCTCATGGCAGCGCTGAATGCGAAAGGTTTCATTGCAGAATAAGAGATTTTGAACCACATTTTCCCGGCAAATAGCCGGGATTTTTGTTCTTAAGGGTGTCCATTATTACACGATTTAAGAAGCCGCATATAATTGGAAGCAAAATTTCGGGGTGTGCATGGGCTGAGTGTAATTATGCTAATTACTGTCGGATAGGACACGATGCGACTGACACACAAAATTGCCGACAGCCACTGAAAAGCAGTTGAAAAAACGCCATACAAAGGGGAGATTGCATGGGATGGCTGGATAAGCTCCGGGGACGTGAGCACGCCGCCCCTTCAGGTTACCCGCTGACAAAGGGCGCAGAGAATCCGGAGTCTCTGCCGGGGGATGCGTCCCGGGTCACAGGATCATCTGCAGTGCGCCGACCGAACATGGACGTCAGCAAATGCCTGAAGCTGCCCTTTGGCGATATCGCGGCGCTGGGCGCGGTATTTGGTCAGATGATCCCTGCGTTCCGAACGTTCAGCATGGACGGCGGCGGTTATATGCCGGTCAACATGAAACCGGGCGACAGACTCAGGCAAGCCAAGGACGGGTCGTTCTATGGTTCGCATAAAACGCCAGATGGCAATTTCAAGTTCACCAAGTGGGAGAAAGTCGACTCGGTCGATGTGACCCTGCCGGTGAACCCTTCCCTGATCCTGATGGCAGCGATGCTGGCGGACATTGAAAAGAAGCTGGATGCCATTGAAAAAACGCAGGCGCAGATCCTATCCTTTCTGGAACAGGATAAGCAGGCCGAACAGCAGGGCAACCTCAACATGCTCATCGATATGCTCAGCGGCTACAAGTTCAACTGGGACAACGACCAGTACCGCATAAACCATCACATGAAAGCGCTGGACATCAAACAGACGGCCGAAAAGAACATCCTCTTTTATCAGGAGCAGATCGAGGCGGCTGTTCGCAGAATACCCGCCGTTTATCTGGATCAGGCGGTGGGCGGTCTGCTGGACGAATGGACAAAGCTGTTCAAAAATTATCGGACGGCGGTGTATTCCTTTGCATTTTCCTCCCTTTTGGAGGTGCTGCTGCTGGGCAATTTTCAGCAGTCGTATCTGGATCAGGTGGCCGAAAAAACGCGCCGGTACAGGGAACGGTATCAGGTTCTGTTTGCCCAATGCCGCGACCGGCTCAGAACGCTGTCGGGGGATTCCGTTGAATCAAAGCTGCTTTCGGGCATCGGCAATGCAAACCGCGCGCTGGGCAGGCTGATCGCCTCCGCGCCGGTGCTGGGGCAGGGCGCCGCCGACAAGTGGCTGGAGGAAAGCGGCGAAAAGCTGCTGAAGGATACCGACGCAAAAGGAGAGCGACTGGGCGCGTTCTTCAGCGCAAACGAAGAACCCGGAAGCGAGGTCTTTGAGGACAGCATCCGCGACATCGGTACCATCCGCAACCGTACGCGGGGCATTGTCATCCGGGGTGATGCGCTGTATCTGGACACAGGCGCAGCGCTGTAAACCGGGACGCGAAGCTGCCCTGCGGCTTTCCTGACGTGGATGGCAAGATTGGAAGAATCCCGCGATCTGAGCGCCACGTTTTTTTCATGCGGACGGGCGTGAAAAGCGCCCCACAGCATTCGCCCCCCTCGCACAGCTTCACCGGTTTTTCCACGCGGACAGGCATGAAAGCGCCGTCCTTCCCGGACGCCGGGAAGGACGGCGCTTTTTGAGGATCGTACGTTTTTTAAAACGCATCCTCGCTGAAGAAATCAAAATCGATCTTTTTGATAGGATAAACGTTGACGGTCGATACACCCGCATCGTATTCGATCATGAGCTTTGCCAGCCTTTCACCGTCCACCAGCACAACCTTTGTTGCCGACTGCTTTTCGGCATAATTCCTGGCCTCTCTTGTAAACTGGGCGGTGGTAATAAAAAGCCCCTTCTGCGCACCTTGCCCCGCCAACGCGCCGACAAACTTCTGCACCTCCGGGCGGCCGACAGCGGTATCGGTGCTCCAGCGCTTTGCCTGAATATAAATACTGCTGAACCCCAGCTTATCCTCGCGTATGATGCCGTCAATGCCTTCATCGCCGGACTGCCCAACCGTTATGCCAGCCTCCTCAAAAGCACCGCCGTACCCCATTTTCAACAGCAGTTCCACCACCAGCCGTTCAAAAAACTTCGGGGAATGCTCCATGATGACCTGTAACAGATTAGCCGCCAGATCATCGTTAATTTGCCGGAAAGCAGCGTCCATCGCGTCCTGCGGCGATCCTTCGGTCAGGACGTCTCCATGCTCGTCCGACCCCTGTGAACCGTGCGGCTTGGCAGCATGAAATTCGCGGAATGATTCGTATCTTTCCAGATATTTGAGGGAAATACTGTCTCCGACTTCCTGCAAAGCGGCTTTGCCTGCGGACGTAATCCGATATTTGCCAGTCGATGGGCTTTCCACAAGCCCCGCTTTTTTCAAGTAGGTCAAGGCCCAATTGATACGGTTGTCCGCCATCGTCTGCTTGCCGCTGGGCAGCAAAACAGCGCGATCTTCCTCGGATAGATGCATGCGATCATAGACCTGCGTCCGGATTTGCTTTACATGCAGGGTCTCACCATTGCTGAGCACTCTCAGGATGTGCGGAAAAAACGAAAAAAACTTTGGTACAGCCACGCTGGATCACTCCTTTGCTACAGTATAGCATCCCGTCGTCCGAATTTCAACGCAGAACATAGAAAACAAGCGTTCGAAATCAGGCCAGATAGCGGAGCAGGCTGACCAGCGGGGAAAGCAGATAAATGGCTGCGGCCTTCAGGAACGGGAGGGGCTGCGCCGCAACGGCAGGGTAGACGGCCTGCGCCTGAGCGCTGACGGGAGAGGATTGAGCGGCCAGCGCCTCCATATGCCCTTCCAGCTGCGCGGCCAGCGGCCTGCTGTACACGGCCAGCATCAGCTCCGTGTCGATATAGGCCGAACGCGGATCCACATTGAACGATCCGAAAATGGACAGTTCGTCGTCAATGAGCACCGATTTGGTGTGCATGGAGTAGGCCGTCTGCTGCTCCAGCACCAGCGCGTCCAGACGGTTCGTCATACCGCGGTGAAAAACGCCGTCCGCAGAGGCGATGATGTTGTTTCCGGAGGCAGCGGAGTTGGTCATCAGCGTAACCTGCGCCGGCAGACTGCACACCTGCGCCAGCCCGTTCCGCATGGCGCCGTCCAGCACAAAATAAGGGCTTTCCAGCACCACGCGTTCCTGCGCGTCGGCCATCAGGTCGAGCATCTGAGCATAAACCAGCGGCGCTTTGGGACGCGCGGCGGTATCGCCGGATAACAGCAGCGATCTTTCGACAGGGTAAAAAACGGTCAGATCCGGCGGCGTCAGGTCGCGGGACGCGGAAAGCGTTTGCCAGAGCGCCTGCAGCTGTTCCCCGGCGGCCGATACGGAGGCGGCCATACGTCCGGGCACGGCGCCGTACCGCGTCCGGCACAGGTCGCCTTCCCACATGGCGTCAAAGTATTCTGCAACCAGCTGGCAGGCGCTCAGGCCGTCACGGTCGCGGTGGAGCAGAATATCCCGGTCGTAGTTATAATGGGGATTTCCCTCCTGCGAAAGAAATTCATCGGAAATGTTGCGCCCGCCTAAAATGAGCCACGCGTCGTCTATCACGAAAAATTTTTCATGATACCGGGCGTTGAGGCTGAGCGGGTCGAGGGGGTTCACCGGGTTATAAAAGCCGATTTCAATATTGGGGTGGCTGCCCAGCGCATAGGCGGCAGGGTCGGCGCGCAGGTTGATCAGACCGATCATTCCGTCCACGATCAGGCGGACTTTGACCCCGCGGTCAGCGGCCGCCAGCAGCGCGGAGGCGATCTGCGTGCCGCTGTCGTCCAATGCGAACAGATACGAGCCGGCACGGATGCTCTGACGGGCGTTGGCGATCAGCCGCAGACGGGCGTCCAGCGCCTCGCTGCCTGTTTCAAGAATGACGGCGCTGTCCACCTGACGGTCGGATGCGGCGTTCTCCCGCCAGTTGTCCGGCAGAACGACATTGGAAGGCGGAAAGGCATAGGGAAGCACCGCCGCCGCAAGGTAAAGCAGGAGAAAGATCAGCAGGCCGCGGCGTATCCACTTTGTGCGGGGCTTTGCCGGGACGGCAGGGGCAGAGCGGGGCTGAGACATCAGAGACCTCCTTTTGTAAAAACGATTCGGCAGACAGCGGCCAGCGCTGCATGATGCGCCATATCAGAATGCTGCCCGCCCCTTTTTACAGAAAACACCACAGATGAAACAGCGCTGCGCACCCGTCAAAAAGGCAGCCATGCGCAGCGGAAAACAGCGATGGAAACTCGCACACGCCGGGAAAGCGCCGCAGCGGCGCGCACCGTCAAAGCAGCAGCGCATCATGCCGCACAGGGCAGCAACAGCAATGCACGTGCCCGCCCGCACAGGATAGCCCGCGTCTGCCGCCAGTACACCCAGCCGGAGTGCCGCAAGTCCGTGCCCCCATCCAGAGGTCGCCCCGGAAAACAACGGAATTAAAGAACTCACACCCTCCCGAACCGGATAGCGCGCGACGGGAAAGCGCAGCGGCGGCATACTTTGCCAAAGTGATCGCCATCGTTCGGCGGAAAACATGAGCGGCATGCGTGTCCGCGCAGGATAGCCCGCGTCTCCCCCAGCGCATCCAGCCGGCATACGGCCGCAAGGTCATGCTCCGCTCATCCGATGGGCTCTCATGAATGTGCGCCGGAAAACAGCGGCAGCGGCGCATCCCTCCAATGCAGCAGCGCACGGTAGAAAGCGGCAACGGTGACGCGCATCGCGCACGAAAGGGCATGGCGGCGCTGCTTCCCCATCATATAACCCGCCCGCCTCCGTGTCAAGAGGACGCCTTTTTAGCAAAAAACACCTTCTCTGTGCCCGCCGCTCCCCATATTCTCCGACGACCGTCCGTTGCTCCCGCCCTCCGGCCGCAGCGGCGGTGTACGGCCGCACACTGGCTGACGCTGCCGTTTTGTCCCTTGATGATGCGTTTGATCTGGCAGGCATCTGCCCGCCGCACGCTGGCTGACGCTGCGTTTTTTGGACGGCGGCAATTGACAAACCCGCAGGAATACGGTATACTGAGGCAGTTGCAGATGCAGCATGTGCCGGTGTGATGGAATTGGCAGACGTAGTGGACTCAAAATCCACCGCTGGCGACAGCGTGCCGGTTCGAGTCCGGCCACCGGCACCACAGAACGCCTCTAATCTTGCTACGAGATTAGAGGCGTGTTTTTTACATTCTGAAACCAGGGGGCTTTTTCATTTTCACCGTATGCTTATTACCTGACGCTATGTTGGTTTGCCTGCTTCTGTTTAGCATTGTATTAGCCATATTTCCCCGTCTGAAGGCACATAGCCACGATGATAACCAATAAAGCTACTCTTCGTCACCGTCTTCGAAATAAGACTTTAGTTCAGAAGGCATTTCTGGTTCTATGACAGGGCTGCCATCTGAGTAGAATAGCTGTTTCCCGTTTCTGCCATAGCAATGACCTTGGTCGTCAACAGTCCAGTCTTGAATTCTGTAGCCATCCTCATCTATCATAAATGAACCGTCTTTTTCGCACAGTTCACCCTCATCTCCACAAAAATGGTCATATTCCATGTAGCTCTTCAAAATTGGACTTGCATGCGCGTCAATCCAATGGTTAAAATCCTCTTCATCGAAATCATCTTGCATTTCTTCTTCGGAGAAACGGGCATAATAGTCATGGACTAACCGCATCATTTCTTCCTGAAACACTTCTGGTACGTACTTACGCTTCTCCACCTTCTTCCATTATAGGTTTTAGTATCTGGATCTTCCATGCATCATCTGTGGTTACTCATTTTCGATTCGAACCCTTATACCCATGAATCTCATTGAACGATTGAATGCTACGATTTCAAGTGCGTCGTTCTCAATGACTTCTTTTTTCAACTGGATTTCTTGGCAGTTTCGCATGCCAGACATGAAGTCGACGACGGCAGTTTCTTCCTTGAAGAAACTGCAGACAGCCTGAATTGCTCCACCAACCACCATAACACCACTTTGATTATAACACCCAACTGGCCGCCTGAATAGATGGCCGAAGGAATTTAATGTATCCCTTTTTATTCCAAAAAACGCAGATAAATCTGCAACTCAGTTCCGCCACCATATCGACTTCTTCCTGCGTATCTGCGATTCCCAATCAAGTCCAGCGGCGTCAGACGGCGCGGGGGTCATCCTCATCGTCAATTGCTCTGATCTCCACGGTTCTCCCACCGAGGCTTTCATAAATGCGGTGGGAAATGGAAAGCACGGTGCGTCCCTCAGAGGCGCGGTGCAGCGCTTTCAGCACGCGGGCTTCGGTCTCGGCGTCCAGATTGGCGGTGATTTCGTCCAGCAGCAGCACCGCAGGGTCGGCCGCAGCGGCGCGGGCAATGGACAGCAGCTGCCATTCTCCCTGTGAAAACATTCCGTCGGTGCACACGGTGGCATACCCGTCGGGGAAGGACGAGATGGTCTCGTCCATGCCGGCAAGCCGGGCTGCGTTCCGCGCCATTTCCTCGGTAACGCCCGGATCGGTCAGGGTGATCTGATCCAGCACCGTGCCCGGCACCCGGGAAAAATGCTGCTCCACGCAGCCGATGCAGGCGCGCCGCTCCCGGTCGGTCATGTCCGAAACGTCCACGCCGCCGATGGTGACCGTGCCCTTTTCCGGCCTGTACAGCCCCAGCAGCAGCCGGAACACCGTGCTTTTCCCGGCGCCGGTTCTGCCGACCAGCGTGATCTGCTCGCCCTCCCGGACGGTCATGGAAAAGTCGCGCAGCACCGGCTTATCCCCATAACCGAAGGTCACATGGGACAGCACCACGTCGCCCCGCGCGGCGGTCTGCCGCACCGGCGGAACGGGACGCTCCGGCTGAGACAGGAACGCGTCGATCCGCCTGACGCCCGCCATGGCCGACTGAATGGTCTGTATTTCCATCCCGAGCCTTTCGATCGGGGTGAAAATGCGGGAAATGTAGTTGATAACGGCGACGGAAGTGCCCACCGACATGCCGAACAGCGCCAGGATCGCGCCGTTGCCGGAGGCGGAAAGCAGCATGACGGCGCCGACCACGGCGGCATCCAGCAGGAGCACCACCGGCGAATAGATGGCGTCGTAGAAATTTGTCTTTTCCACGGCCGCATAGCTTTCGCCGATGCGCCGGTCATAACGGCGCTCCATATAGGCTTCCATGCCCAGCGCCCGGATGGTGCGGATGTTGTGAAGCGTTTCCGGCACCTGCCCGGACACGGCGGCCACGGCGCGGCGGTTTTCCAGCTGCGCGGCCAGCATCTTTTTCTGCACATGGCTGGTGAACACGGCGAACAGCGGGAGCACCACCAGCAGAATCAGGGCAAGCCCGGTGTTTTTGACGGCGATCACCCCCAGGATCGAAAGGATCCGGCAGGCGTCCGCTGCCATGCTGATGATGCCTGAGGTAAAGAGCGCGTCCACGGTATCCACATCCCCCGAAAAGCGCGCGGCCACCTCGCCGGGGTTCTGAGAGACCAGCGTGTCCGCCGGCAGCCGGTTGAGCTTTTGCGACATTTCAGATCGGAGGGCGTGGGTCATTTTCTGCCCGAACAGCACCAGCAGCGTCTCCTGTGCGGAAGACAGCGCCCCCTCCAGCGTCAGGCTGCCAAAATAGAGCAGCACGGCGGCCACGGTCAGGGAGACCCCGCCGGTCAGACGGTCGATGACGCGGGCGAGCAGCAGCGGAGGAAGCAGCGACGAGGCGACCGAGGCCGCGACGCACAGAAGCGTCCCTGCTGTGAGAAAACGGTGGTTTCGTGCCGCCGCCTTCAGGGCGAAAAACACCCCTTTTTCATGCTTCATCTTTTCCGCCTCCCGTCTGGCTTTCGTACAGCCGGCGGTACGCCGGCGCGGCGGCCATCAATCCGTCATGGGTGCCGACGACCGTCTTTCCGTCCTCCATGAAGATGATCTTCTGCATTTGCGGAAAGTGGTACAGTCGGTGAGAGATCAGAAACACGACCTTGTCCCCGGCATATGCCCTGAGATGGTCGAACACCGTATCCTCCGTCTTACGGTCGAGGGCGGAGAACGGGTCGTCCAGCACCATGACCGGGCGCGGGTGCGCCAGCGTCCGCGCCAGCGCCAGCCGCTGACCCTGACCGCCGGAAAGGCGTACGCCGCCCGTGCCGATGACGGTATGCACGCCGTCCTCCATGGTCAGCACCTCGTCCTTCAGCGCGGCAGCGTCCAGCGGCGGCAGCACCGCCTGTTCGCTTCCGCAAAGCACGTTATTCTCCACCGTATCGGCGCTCAGCTCGGGATCGTGTCCCAGATACCCGACCGTATCGGCAATTTCCCGGGGGGACATGGAGGAAAGCTCCCGTCCGCCGAAGCGGATCGACCCCCCATAGGGCGCTTCACAGAGAAATGCCCGCCCGAAGGTGGACTTGCCGCAGGCCACAGGGCCGGTCACGCCGATCATATCGCCTGGACGCGCCGTCAGGGAAAGTCCCGAGAAGACCGGCGTTTCCCCGTATGCAAAGGAAAGACCGTCCAGCGTCACGTCGGCAGGCTGGGGAATTTCAAGGGCATCAAGGGGCGCGGGCGACCGCATCAGCGGTTTGATCCGTTTCCACGAGACCTCCGCCTTCTGCACGGCGTTGAACAGCTTGGCCACCTTGGAGGACTTGACCGTCAGCTTTGTAAAGCAGGAAAGGAAGGTGGTAAAGGCCGCAATGTCCCACGCGCTCCAACCGTTCCCCAGCACGTTCCGGGCGCCAAACCACAGGATGAACAGCACCCCCGCGTTGGACGCCGCAAGATAAAGCGGCGGCAGGGCGGACTGCCACACGCTGTTCCGCACCGCGGTTTTTTCATAGGTGTCCAGCGTTTCCTCATAGCGCGCCGCCCTCGCATCCTCGCAGCCGTAGATGCGGTAGGTCACCGCGTTCCCCGCCCGGTC
This sequence comes from uncultured Clostridia bacterium, assembly GCA_934662505.1. Taxonomy (GTDB): domain Bacteria; phylum Bacillota; class Clostridia; order Christensenellales; family Aristaeellaceae; genus SVGT01. The sequence continues at coordinate 9,877 of CAKUKE010000014.1, forward strand.
CAGCGTGGCGGCGCTGAGCGCGCCCGCCGCTTTTTTGTACGCCGCGCCCGCGCGCTGCACAGGCTTTTTCATCCGTGCCGCGCAGAAATACGAGATGGGGGTAAAAATCAGGCTGAGCAGCGCCAGCCGCCAGTCGTAGACCATCAGCATCACCCCATAGCCGACCATCACCACGCCGGTATCGAACACCTCGGTCGTGAATTTGCGCATCCCCTCCACGCAGTCGTCCACATCGGAGATGACCTTGGTCATCATCTCGCCGGCGCCCTCCTTTTCCAGAGAAGCACGGTCTTCCCGCACCAGATTGGCATACAGAACGTCCTTCATCCGACGGTTGATGTCGTTGGCAAAGCGCCGGACGTAGAACCGTTTGACAAACCGCGCCCCCTGCACCCCCAGCGTGACGGCAAGGCAGGCAAGCACAAGCACGGCCATCTCCCCCGCCGTTTTGCTCCCGCCAAGGATATCGGCAAGGCACTGGGCGAGCCGCCCCTCAAACCACGGCGCAGCCAGCAGCCCCACGTTGTACAGCAGGCCGGAGACGGTCACAAAGGCCAGCGGCAGCCATTCCATGCGGAAATAGTCGCCGATCCTGTCCGGGCAAAATGTCTTTTTCCCTTTCATTCTGTTTCACTTCCCTGCATCCTTGATGAAGTGGGGAAAGCCCGCCCGGCTTTCGGTCTTGGAAGCGGCATACAGCCTGTCCAGCAGCGCAGCAAAGCTTTTTCCTTCTTCCTCGGTCAAGACGGTGGTCAGATAGGCGTAAAAGGACGCCTCGATCTCCGCTTTGGAGGACTTCATGGCTTCCGCTTTGCCAGTGGGATAAAGCAGCTGGCTGCGCCGGTCGTTCGGATCCGCCGTGCGCACGAGAAACCCTTTTGCTTCCAGATTTTTCGTTCTGCGCGCAACGGCCGCCTTGTCCGCATGCAGTATTTCCGCCAGACGCGCCTGCGTACAGCCCGGATTATGGCGCAGGGCGTGGATCAGGTCGATCTCCGCCGTCCCCACCCCCTCCTCGCGCAGGGAAAGCAGCACCAGTTTTTCCGCCTCCCGTGCGATTTTCGTGATTTTCCGCTCCGTAATGTCCATAGACGGCTCCGCTCCTCCTTGACGTTGTACCTACATCGTTGTACGTACAACAATTATGGTCATCAAAAGAGAATTGTCAAGCGGCAGCTGCAATGGATGACGTCAAGCTTCTCCCCTTTTCCGCTCCCCTGCATTCCCGCAGATCGGTCAAAAGCAAAAAGCAGACGCGGCGAGCCAATCGCCCGCCGCGCCTGTTGCAGGATGATGCTCCATGCGTCATCTGTCATTTCAGAACCGTTCACTGTGCCTGCCGCAGAGTGAAACGCGAAGCTTGTCGCCGCCTCAGAACCATTCACTGTGCCTGACACAGAGCGAAATACGAAGCCCGTCCGCCGCACCCATAGGGAAAAATCAGCCGAGAAGAGCCTGCAGCTTGCGCACGAAGATCTGCTGCACGACCGCCGTACGCCCGACGCCCGTCAGCCGGCAATGCACGTCGAAGCCGGCTTTTGTCAGCTGCGAACGCCAGCTCTCCGGCGCGTCGCCCGCCATATCGTTCAGCGTATGTCCGCCGACGGACATCAGCAGCGGCGTCAGGGTCAGGGTACGCGCCGGCTGCTTCAGCACCTCCGGCATGACCTGCATCAGCCCCGGTTCACCCGACAGACAGCCCAGAAACACGCCCTCGGGCAGCCGCGCGCGAAGCCGCAGATACGCCGGATTGCCGTTGGCCGGGTGCCCGTGTCCCATGACGAGCAGCGGCGTTCCCAGCTTCTGCCGCATGTCGCCGTAAAAGGCGGCAAGGGTGTCAAGGTCGGCATCGTCGGTCAGCAGGGGCGTCGCGACAGGCAGCCCCTGCCCGGCGGCCTCCACCCCCTCAAACTCGCCGCCGGGTGAAACGAGCAGCGCCGCCACCGCCAGCTGCGCCGCGCCGTCCGCCTTGGCCTGCGCAACAGCCTCCGCAGGGTCAGGCACGGTGCGCCCCTGGCGCGCCATGAGCGCCCGGACGCGCCCGGACGTGAACGCACGGCGCATTTCCCAGTCCGGGAAGGCCGTCCGGATGGCCTGCTCGATGCAGCCCACGTCGGCAGCGAGGGCGTCGTCCGCAGCGCCGTAGGAAACGGAGATCAGCATCTTTTTGCTCATAAAATGCGTCCTTTCAAAAAGCGCCGGTCGGCGATGTTCCGACCGGCAGGAGCGAGTCAGTTTTCAAAATCGATATCCGGGTAGAGGATCTGCGCCAGCTGCAGATAAGCGTCCGCAAAGCGGCTGTTGGGCTTGTAATGGAACAGATGGGGCTCCAGGAAGTACACCTTGCCCTCCCGCACGGCGCGCAGGGACTGCCACACGGCATTCTCGCCGTACACGCGCTCCAGCTGCGCCGCATCGTCCGCCTTGCTGGCGTGGCACTGCACCACGATCAGGTCGGGGTCGGCCGCATAGACGGATTCCATGTTGATCTCAATGCGATCCGCATCGGAAGCGTTATCCGCATCGGAAATATTGACAGCGCCCATCTCGCTGATCATGCCGCCCAGCACGGTATTGGAGGTGTTGGCGGTGATGTTGTCCTTCGTCGCGGAGAACATGGCAAACACCTTCGGCGGGTTTTCCTGTTCTTCCGGAATGCGGCAGAGGATATCGACCACCCTGTCCAGCGCGGGCATGGCGACGGTGTCCCACAGCTCCGGCTGACCGTTCAGGTTGCAGAAGACCTTGAACCACTTCAGGTAGTCCGAAAAGTCGTTGTAATCCATCGCGACGACGGGAATGCCCGCCGCTTCCGCCGGCGCGGAGATGGTCTTGTAACCGCTCATGGCGGTGGAGCAGACGATCAGGTCGGGCTGGAACGCGATGATATTCTCGGTGCTCCAGTTTTTCCCTGCGGAGGACTCCGCCAGCACCGTCACGCCTTCATCCTGCGTCACGTCGCGGCCGATATAAAGGTTGTACAGCTCCACGGAGGAGCTTCCGCCGATCACGCCCGCCGCCCTGCCGCCCGCCTCGTACCACAGGGTGACGAAGCTGCCGTAGAGCACTGCAACCTTTGACGGGTTCCTGGCGATCTCCAGCGGCGTTTCAGCCGCCGCATCCGGGAAAATGACGCTGCTGTCGGTCACGACGACCTCATCCGCCTTTGCAAGGAAGGAAGCGCGAAGCGACGCGGCACGGTCGTTCTCCTCCGCCAGCGCGGGAAGCGCCGCCGCGCACAAAAGCGACAGCGCAAGGAGCAGGGAAAAAAGCTTCTTCATGGGAAAATACCTCCTTATCATGATGGTTTCTGTTTATTCTGGAAGGCTCTCGCCTGCAGAATCTGGAAGAATGCGCAGCGGGATAAAGTACGGGCAGCCGTGCGCCGCATCGCAGGCAATGTCCGCTTCAATCTTGAACACCGCCCGCAGCGTTTCGCCGCAGAGAACCTCCGCCGGCGTACCGCTGGCAAAGATGTGCCCGCCGCGGATGGCGTAGAGCATGTCGGAATAGCGCGCCGCCATGTTCAGGTCGTGGAGCACCATGACGATGGTCATGCCCATTTCGCGGTTCAGGCGGTGAACCAGCTCCAGCACCTCCATCTGGTAGCTGATGTCCAGATAGGTGGTCGGTTCGTCGAGGATGAGAATCTCCGGCTGCTGGCAGACGGTCATGGCGATCCACGCCCGCTGGCGTTCTCCGCCGGAGAGCGTGCGAAGGGTCCGATGCTCAAGTCCGGTCAGCCCGGTCAGGCGGAGGGTCTCGTCGATGATGCGCCCGTCCTCCGCCGTCAGGCGGCGCCCCAGCTTCAGATAAGGGTAGCGCCCGTAGGACACAAGCGTCCGCACGTCGATATCCGGCGGCGAAACATGCACCTGCGCCAGGTACGCGATGTGCCGCGCCAGTTGTCTGGGCGGATAGCTCCTCAGCGGACGGTCGTTGTAGACGACCTCGCCCCTGCGCGGCGCCACCGCCTTAGAAACGGTTTTGAGCAGGCTGGACTTGCCGCATCCGTTTTGTCCGATGATGGTAACGATCTTCCCACGGGGAATTTCCAGCGTCACGTCGTCCAGCACGGTCTTCCCCCGGAAGCCGATGGTCATGTTCCGAAAGCCGAAATACATCAGTCCCCGCCTCCCGATTCCCGCGTGCGCAGCAGATAAAGGAAGAACGGCGCGCCGATGAAGGACAGGATGATGCTGACGGGAATTTCCCCCGGCGGCATGATGACGCGCCCGATGGTATCGCACGCGACAACAAGGGTGAAGCCCAGAAATGCGGAGGCCGGAAACAGATACCTGTAATCCGACCCGACAAGCAGGCGCGCAATGTGCGGCACGACCAGCCCGACAAAGCTGATCAGCCCCGCCACGGCGATTGCCGCGCCGGACAGAAGGGAGGACACCGCGATCAGGAAAAAGCGGAACCCCTCCGTCTTCAGCCCCAGCGAACTGGCAGTTTCGTCGCCCAGCATCAGAACGTTCATTTTCGACGGCAGCAGAAAGCACAGCAGCACCCCTGCCAGCGCATAGGGAAGGATCAGCTGAAAGTGGGACCAGCTGGAACCGTTCAGCCCGCCGACCAGAAACCCGGACGCATTGCCCAAAGAATCGGCGAAAAAGGTCTTGATCATGTCATTGAATGCGCCGAAAAGCGCAGACACCGCCATGCCGGAGAGAATCATTTTCACCGGACTGACGCCCTTCTGGTACGCCAGCGCATAAATAAGCATGGTGGTCACGAACGCGCCGAGGATCGACCCGACGGGCAGAAGGGGCGCCCATTGCGGAAACGCCACCAGCGTCACATAACCGACAAAGCTTGCGCCGCCGGTCACGCCGATGGTGGAGGGCGACGCCATGGTGTTGCGCATCACGCCCTGCAGAATGCAGCCGGACAGCGACAGGCACACCCCCACCAGCCCGCCGCACAGGACGCGGGGAAAACGCAGGTGCCAGATCAGCAGCCGGGAGGTGGAACCGTCGTCGACAAACAGCGCGCGGAAAATTTCCGGGAGGGTGAAATGCACCGTGCCGATGCCCACGCAGATCAGCGCGGACAGCACGCTCGCTACCCCAAACAGCACGATCAGCGGCACGCGCAGACGGCGGCGAAACGTCCTGCTCATAGCGCTTTCAGAAACTCCTTTACTTCCGTCTGGCATTGCGCCAGTTCTTCCGCATTCGGATGTCCCAGCGATTCTTTCTGCTTTTCAAACCGTTCCGGGCTGAGGTGTCCCTTTTCGCCCTCGGGAATGCGCAGTCGACGCGCCGTGCGGGCAAGGTCGATGCTGCCGCGGCAGAGAAAATGTCCTGCCAGCGTGTTTTGCGCACGGACGAGGTTTTCAACGTTCTCGCAGACCTTCTGCGCGTGGGCGGATTCCCGGGCGGCGCCCAGCGTGCCGATGATGATGATCTTTTTGCCCTTCATGTGCTGCAGAAGCGCTATGGTATCGTCATCCGCCGTGCCGTGATTGCACCAGTAGGACAGCACGAAAGTATCGAAGCGATCGATCATTTCCCGATTGACATAACGGATGTTGTACGGTCCAACGTGGTCGGGTATGACCTGCGCCACCGCTTCCGCCAGACGGAATGCATTGCCGGTGATGGTAGAAAACACGATTGCTATGGTAGACATCAGGCATCTCGCTTTCCTGAAGAATGTATCAGTTAGACGTTATTAACCATTGATCAAAAATAAAGGTTAGACGCTTCTAACTTACATATGAAATCCTACCATGTCTTCCGCCCCCTGTCAAGTGCCGCATCCCATTTTTTTGAAAAAAAGTATATAAAACATGTATAATATAAATGTTGACTCACGCCGCCTCCACCGGATAACGGTATACCGCCCCTCCTTCTGAACTCCCCTTATTTCTGTTTCTGCCCGCTTCGTGACCAGCCGTCAACAGCAGCTATAAAAAAGCAGCCGTTTTTCAACAGTGCGCAGGTGCCAGAAAGACACCGATGCAGAGTATCCTTTTTACGTCCGTAAGGCGGCTGCAAGGAGAATTACAGCCGCCTCCATGCGCAGTTTCGAAGGCGGCGGGCGCAGCTTCCAGTCCCGCGCCTTCAAGACCGTCCAGCGCTGTAGGCTTCAAGGATATTTGTAAAATTCAATCTTCGCCCCCTTCGCGGGGTGCGACCCTGTTCGGGCGCGTCCTTCACGACGAACACGCTATTTCAATCCACGCGCCCCTCACGGGGCGCGACGCGTAGAGAATGTGGTTGTCGTACTTGCGGTTGTTATTTCAATCCACGCGCCCCTCACGGGGCGCGACTAACATGCGCCGTCAATGTGTGTACACTTGTCGCGCGATTTCAATCCACGCGCCCCTCACGGGGCGCGACAAAAACGTTTGGCGTTCGCCTTCTTCAAGGCAAATTTCAATCCACGCGCCCCTCACGGGGCGCGACGCCACGAGGAGCGGGCGCCCATGGCCGACCCGCTATTTCAATCCACGCGCCCCTCACGGGGCGCGACAACATGCTCATGATAACGGCTGCCCGCATCGTGATTTCAATCCACGCGCCCCTCACGGGGCGCGACGACGCCGCCTGCACCATCCTGCGCAACACCGCCACATTTCAATCCACGCGCCCCTCACGGGGCGCGACACTGGCTGCGCTATGTCGTAGGTGACGACGTTATATTTCAATCCACGCGCCCCTCACGGGGCGCGACCCAAAAACACGCCGAAATGCAATTTGCTATTTTATTTCAATCCACGCGCCCCTCACGGGGCGCGACGCCTGCATCCCCTTTTTCTGTGCTTCGTTCGTCCGCATTTCAATCCACGCGCCCCTCACGGGGCGCGACTGTATCCTTGTGGATCATGGACGAATTTATACCTATTTCAATCCACGCGCCCCTCACGGGGCGCGACGATTTTATGACGCAAGCTATAGCCATGTGGTGTATTTCAATCCACGCGCCCCTCACGGGGCGCGACTGCGTTGTCATTTTGGGTTTTGCGTTGTCATTTTATTTCAATCCACGCGCCCCTCACGGGGCGCGACCAGCGGTCGGGAAGACGGCACATCATTGTCCAGCATATTTCAATCCACGCGCCCCTCACGGGGCGCGACATCGGTTACTGTAACTATATTATATATCCAAGGTGATTTCAATCCACGCGCCCCTCACGGGGCGCGACCCATGGACTTTGACGGCAAGGACGAGCTGGTGCAATTTCAATCCACGCGCCCCTCACGGGGCGCGACCGGAACTGGCTATGGCATATATGCAGATCTGCCGGAAATTTCAATCCACGCGCCCCTCACGGGGCGCGACGGTTCTCCGACGTTGGCCGGTGCTTTTACGGCCATTTCAATCCACGCGCCCCTCACGGGGCGCGACAAAGCGCTTGTGACGAGCGAATACAGCCCAATTATTTCAATCCACGCGCCCCTCACGGGGCGCGACCTCTCATACCGCCATGACACATAATAGTAACGGTATTTCAATCCACGCGCCCCTCACGGGGCGCGACAGCAAAAACACACAGTTTTTCTCCTGATGTTTTTGCGACAACAGACAATTTACGTTTTTTTCACTTAAAGCGCCGTCTGTCATGACGCTTTTTTCGTTCCGGATACCCTGAATTCTCGCAAAACTCTGGTGCGAACCCCTCTGCTTTTCCCTGTTCACTCCCCCTTCGCGCTACAAAATCAGCGGTTCCTCCGGCAGGTAAGTCTGCCTGCACCCAAAATGCTCGATTTTACTTTCATACTTCTTTCCCAGATAGTAAAACCGCAGGCTGTCCTTTTCCGGATCCATGATCTGACAAAGCCTGTGCTGTAAGCTGCGGCACTGCGCCGTATCCAGCAGGCATTCGAACACGGAGTTCTGAACCCTTTGGCCATAATCCACGCACTGCTTTGCAATTTGACGCAAGCGTCTTCTCCCGGCTGCATCTTCCGTATTGACATCATACGTAATCAGTACCAGCATACACTCTCACTTCCATAAAAACGGCGGATATTCATCCAGATCGCCACGCAAGTAGCGTGCCAGCAACAGGCTTTGCACATACGGAACCATCCCCCAGGCCAGTTTTTCCTCCAGAAATGGATGCGTGATCATCTCCTTTTTTCGTTCCTGCCATTTTTGAAGAAAGGTTCTGCGGGCAGCCGCCGTCAGAAAGACCGCACCGTTTTCCCGAAACTCGAAGTCAGCCGGCTTCATCACGCGGTTATTCACCAGCGTCAGCACAAAACGGTCTGCAAAACAGGGGCGCAGCTCCTCCATCAGATCCAGCGCCAGCGATTCACGTCCGGGACGATCCCTGTGCAGATAACCGACATAGGCGTCCAGCCCAACGCTCTCCAGAGAAGAAGCGCAGTCATGCGTCAGTAAACTGTATGCGAAAGACAGCATGGCATTAAACGCATCCAAAGGCGGTCTCCGCGTACGTTCACGGAAGTAAAAGGTCTCCTTTCCCTGCAGGATCATATCGTCCAGCACGCTGAAGTAAGCTGCGGCTCCGCTTCCCTCCAGACCGCGCAGGCTGTCCAGCGAAGTTTCCGCCGCTATTTGCGGAAGCAGCCCCTGCAGCTGCGCCGATACTTCAGCAAAACGTTCCTCATCTATCCGCAGCGCATGATCACGGCGGCTGCGTTCCACACTCCACCTCGCGTTATATACCTTGCCGAAGATCATCATACGCGCCACCCGGCAGCTTTGCACCGGATCGTCAGCCACACGGTACTGCATACGCCGCAGCAGAACATTTCCCTGCATCCGTCCTGAAGCACGCACCAGAAATTTTCCATACGGCGAACAGAAAGCCAGACCGATCTCCCGTTCCGCGCACGCACCCATCAAGGCGGGAGATGCGCCGGCATAGGAAAAAGTTACGATGCTCTGCAGCGTATGGAGCGGATACCGCGCCACAACTTCGCCATTTCTGTTTGCCACCACATTTTCGCCGTCCAGAGAAAGATACACATCCTCGGAGGTAACAAAGAGCGTGTTCAGAAGCTGCTTCATTTTTCCACCCCCATCGCACCGCGCAGGTACGCCGAGACGGATCTGTTCTTCATCAGCTTTGGCAGGCACAGCTCCTTCAGCGAACAGCCGTTGCATTTCTTCGTCGGACGAACCTTTGGCGTTTTTCCGCGACTGTAAAGACCGTGCATTTCCGCCAGAAGAGACGCCACCTCGCACCGCAGCTCCGGTGTGAAGCGCACCTCCATGCGGCGGCGTATCTCACCATAGTACAATGCCCCTGCCGCAATCCGGCAGCAGAGCATTTCCTCCAGACACATGGTCTGACCGCACAGCTGAAGCACATCTTCCGTATCTTCTTTAGGCTTTCCCCGCTTATATTCCACGGGATAGGGCATCCACAGTCCTTCCCGCCCCTTGAGCGGAATGCCGCTGCTTCCGCGGTAGAACTCCAGCACATCGCACGCGCCGGAAACGCCCAATGTGCTGGAAAACACGCGCATATCCCGTGTAATAAGCCGATCGCCCCGGCTTTCGGTCAGATCGCCATTGTGCGCATTTTCATGGAGGATTTCCCCGTCCGTGGTATGAAAGTTTTCCGCCCATTGCTTCTCAATGTGAATGAGCGCCCACTGCCTCCGGCAGAACCTGAAATGCTGCAGCCCTGAAAGCTGAAGGAAATCCTCCTCTGCGTAGGTTACCCCATCCGTGTGCAGGTGACGCCCTCCGGCAGACGGGCGTCATCGACGGTGACCGTGTAGTCCTCATAGCTTCTGGGCGCAGTCACCCCGTCCTCACGTTCCGCCTTGACCAGTTCAAAAAGCCTGTGCGCCGGCGCGCAGCCGAGTTCGCAGTTATGCTTGAAGATAATCAATTCCCGCACGGCCATTTTACCGCGGGCAGCAGAGTGGTCGTTTTCAAACATATTCAGAATGGCGCTCCACAGCAGCTCAAGGTCTTCTTCAGAAAATCCGGTCGTCTTGCGCGCCAGGTTGGCCGAAACATAACCCTCCACGCGATAAAGGCCGTAGGGCACGATATACTTGCGTCCCATCTCCGTCCCTTTTTTCTCCGCGTCCGCCTCGGTGGTAATGGCAACGCGGGTAATGGTCACTTCCTGCGGCAGAACGGGATCAACGCTGCGGGCAAAGCCCAGCTGCACCGGCCCGCGCACCTGACCGCAGTTCAGCGCTCCCTTGACGAAAGTGGTCATCACCGCGCCGAAGGTGCGGATGTCGTAGAAATTGGCGCACATAAAGTCGCGCAGTCTGACGTCCAGCTGGTCGTCCTTCTTTTTGGCTTCTTTCAGCTTGTCCGGATCGACCCCGACATAATCGCACGCCTTCTTATCACTGACGTTCAGCGGTACGCCTTCCCGGATGTAAATGTGAAAACGTTCAGCATCCTCTTTCACCGTTTCCACATAATTGCGGATCTTTCGCTTCAGGCAGACGTCCGTCACCAGACCGTATCCGGTTTCCGGATCGACGCGCGGCATGTTGCCCGCATCCGGGTCTCCGTTGGGGTTACCGTTCTCAACGTCGAAGAACACCACGAATTCATAACGGTTTTTGATCGGCTCAGTCATTTTCAGTCTCTCCCTTCTTCGTGTACCGCTTTTGCGTCTGATGGTAGTAACCCAAATCAAAGGAACCCTGCTGGGCGAGCGTCATACGGGCGGGATAACGCTCGCCCAGAATGCCTTTCATTTCCATGATCTGCCGGTCGTAGTATACGCGCTTTCCCTGCTCCAGCTTCCGCAGATGCTTCTGGCAGAGGTTGTTCAGCACCGGGAAGATGCTGGCGGGCATGGCTGCCGCTGCGTCGAAGTATTTATCCTTGATGGTCGCATTGATGCCGGGATTGGCAGCCTTCTGCACCGCCTCGTAAACCGAAAACAGCCGGCCGAGGGTGTAAGCCACGTCGGTGCTTGCTTCATTTAAGCTCACGGTCAAAACCTCCTTTGGACAATCCCTGTGGGGATTTTTCAAATAGTACGCCTTGATGATGGCTGCCCGCCCCCATGTAATATTCCGCTCGGCACGGATGCGAAGCATGACCGCCTCCAGCAGCGAAGCGGGATATGCGCTCCCGGAAAAGACGGCGCGAACCGTCGCACCGGCCATGGCGGGCGAAGGAGACTTATCGCGGGACTTCTGGTTCACAGTTTCCTGCAGCAGCGCCCACAGGGACAATACCCCCGGTTTGGCATCGGACGGCCGGACGATCTCCAGACGCTCATAGTGACCGTTGACATTTTTCATCAGCCCGCCAAAGGTGTCGCGAAGGAAAAAGCGAACGGAGAGCCTCGCAGCGTTTGGCGCCAACCCCAGAATGTAGAACGGCCGGTTCGGATCAATGCCCAGATCGTCGCAGGGCTTTCCTTCGGCCAGCCGTTTAAGCGCAGCGCGAAGATCGTTGTCCGACAGCTCGGGCACAGCCGCTCCAAACAGCGCCCCCAGCGCAAACCGCTGATACGTTTTCTCGGCGCCCTCTGCCCAGCAGACCACCGTCGTATCGCCAATAATCTGCACGCTGTTTTGATCTGCCAGCAGATGATTCAGTGCAGCCGTATAGGCAAAAGCGGCGTACTGTCCCGTCGGCGCATTGAAGTTTTGCTCATGACCGTAAGAACAGAAGGCAGGCGCATTGAAAGAAACCAGCGCCGCGCCACTGGACTGTGCATTCCGCACGCCCTTCACCGCCGGATGGATGGCGGCGATTTCATCCATCCTCCCGGTCACGAGGCACTGCATCCGCACCGTATCCGAACTGCCGCCCTCCCGGTGGCGCTGCCACGCCGCCCGAATGGCGGCGTCCTGCTGGGGATACAGGCCGTCTACCCGGAAAAGCAGGTTGGCCCCGGCCGTCACCTCGTCCAGTTGCCCGGCCAGCGCCGGATGTTCAGCTGCCTGCTCCGGCTTCCATGTGTCAAAGAAGGCGAGAATGGCACGGGCGCACGGAGAATCCGTTCCATCCAGAATGCTGTGATGCAGCGCTGCCGCCGCCTGAAAGCACTTGCAGCTGCGTTCGGGCGTTTCCTTTTGCTTCACGCCGAGCAGATAGCCGGAGTTCTCCCACAAGAAATTGGAACTGGTGCCGGACGTTTTTTTAACGGGTGCGGGAAGCGCTTCCTCCTGCGGGCGCAGCACTGTTTTTTTCCCGTTCTCCACCGCCTTCATGTGGGGGACGATTTGCGTTACCTGCCCTTCCGCATCCAGACACAGAAGATAACTGATCTTCACCGGCGCCCATCCCGGCGCGTCGATTTCACCTTTTTCAAGAAGATCCTCATAATGCCGTGTCAACGCCTGCAAAATCATCCTCTCACCTCCTCACTGTCCGGTGGAGGAACGTTCATCACACCGTCGATCAGTTCCGCACGGAAAAATCTGGGCGTAATGTTCTGCGGGTCACGGTAGTCCATATCCCAGAGCATCCAGCCAAGATCGCGGGTTCCCTTCAATTCATCCGGGCAGACCGGCGTCTCCCCCGCGCAGCGAAAATGCGCCGGGAATTCCCGCGTGCCCAAATAGGGCATGCTGTAAAACTGCCCGCGCTCCAGCCTCCGCCTGACGATGTCCTGAAACTTTCCGGGGTTGTCCCCCGGCGCCGCCCTTTCCGTCATTTCAAAATGCGCGTCGATCACATAACGCACATCCCGCAGCACCATGGCGGCGCGCTGCTGAATGCTCTCCTGTATGGACAGGTACAGCTCGCCCTCTCCCTTTTCCATCGCCGTCCTGACCTTGCTGGCTTTGATGGTATCTTTTACCTCGTTACGGCGGATGTTGGTGAAGCGGATAGGGCTGCACACACGGATACGGTCGACGATCCATTTCAGCCCGGGGTGCCAGTAAATGCTCTCCAGCAGTCCGCGAGCCGCCGATGGCGTCATCACATCATAGCTGACACGCTCCGTTTTCATCTCCGGCCTGGTAAAGCATGCATAGTCGCCCCAAACTTCCACCTGAATCGGCACAGGCTCACCTCCTTCTGCATTATTCTGTTTCTTCTGACTTGATTGTAACGGTTGGCCAGTCTTTTGTCAAGTTTTTAATGTTAAAATAATTGTGTTTATTTACCTTAATGAACATCTTCGCTCGGCCGCAGCGGCGTGCCCTCCCGCCCTTTTCTGTCGATGACCTGCTGTTTTCTCATACAAACTTCGCCTGACCGCTCTCCGGTTCCAGCGAAAGACCCATGGTTTCGCTGTACAGAGACGGCTCATTCAGGATGGCGCTGTTTTCATCCAGCGCAGGAACATCATGTGCAGTCAGCAGCGCACCCGCTGTGTAAAGCGCCTGAAAATGCTGATCATAGACAGAAACAGCGTATCGCCCCAATTCGCGGTACAGTTTTCTGCTTCCCCCCGTCGTCTGGAGCTCTGCCAGCAGCGCCGCTCCCCTGCCATACGGAATATATACCGTGCGCGTATCCGCATCCATGAGGTGAAACTTCTCCGCTACCGTGCGGAAGGGCAGTCCGCAGCCTTCAATGCCCTTTTCAAATGCGCTGATTATTTGCTGCCTGTCCAGTGCATCTCCGCTGCCTGTAAGATCCCGCAGGCTCTGAAAGTAACGCTTCATGGTTTCCGGCGCGCCCGGGTCACGTCCTTTTTCCAGCGCCTCCTTCGCTGCAGCCACCGCTGTGGAAAACAGCCTGGGCGGCGGATCCGTCCGTTCAAACACCGTCACGATGCTTTCTCCGGCAGGTCGTTTCCCCTCGCGATTGCAGCGCCCTGCCGCCTGCAAAACGGCGTCCAGCCCCGCCATTTCCCGATAAACCGCCGGAAAGTCCACATCCACGCCGGCTTCGATCAGCGATGTGGACACCACGCGGCACGGCAGCCCCGCCTGCAGCCGTCTGCGTATTTCCGCCAGCACACTTTGCCGCTGAGCAGGCACCATCAGCGTAGAAAGATGAAAACTGCCCTCCGGCGCCAGCAGGGTGTAGACGCTCTGCGCCGCCTTGCGGCTGTTGACAATGCAGAGCACCTGTTCGCGCCTGTTCAGCCGTTCCGCCAGCGCCTCGTCTGTCAGCACTCCCTCCCGCTGAAACGTCACACGCCGAAACCGATCATAGAGCCGCGCCGTCTGGGGACAGAGCTCTGTCACCGGGCAGTCCGGCGCATACGTACGCAGCAGATCTCCCAGCGACGGCTGGGTCGCCGTGCAGAGCACGACCGTGGCGTGAAACTGTTCCGCCAGCGCGGCAATGGCCGCCACGCAGGGGCGCAGATGGGGCAGGGGAAGCATCTGTGCTTCATCAAAAATAATCACACTGTTGGCCAGATTATGCAGCTTGCGGCATCTGGAGGAACGGTTTGCATACATCGATTCAAAAAACTGCACCGCCGTGGTAACGACCACCGGCATATCCCAGTTTTCGGTTGCAAGCGCTTTGCGCACTTCCTCCGCCGGCGCGCCGTCGGAAAGGTCAAACTGCACATTGGCATGATGCTCCAATACGTTTCCTGCGCCCAGAATATGCCGAAACACTTCCGCATTCTGTTCAATAATGGAGGTGTACGGAATGACGTAAACGACGCGCTGCATCCCATGTTCAACAGCGTGACGCAGTGCAAAAGACAGCGACGCCACCGTTTTCCCGCCCCCGGTCGGTACCGTCAGCGTGTAAATCCCTTTCGGCTTTTTTCCCGCCTCCATGCAGTCATTGAGTATTTCGCAGCGCAGTCGGTTCAATTCCGTCTGAGGTTTTTGCCATGGCGCAATGTAGTCCTCCAGCCGCCTGAGCAGGGTCGTCAGGTCGTCGTACCCGCCGCGCCTGTTCTCCCCGTTCATAAACTGCTCCGTGTCCAGAAAGTCGGCGTCCACCAGACAGGAATAGAGCATCCGTGTCCAAAATGAGCTCCGCAGGTTGTCCTCCGGCGCAGCCGTACGGACGACTGACGGAAGGTCAACGCCGCTTGGCCCGCACTTTTCCAGACACCCCTGCTCACGTCCCTTCCGGATCCTTCCGCAGAAGGTAGGGTCGCCAGCCCGATCCATTCTGCTGCCGAAATCCGGCAGCCCTCCGTGATGTCCGGCAATACAGAGCGCTGCAAGAGGCGCGTTCTGCCTGCATGCCGCAACTGCGCCCGCCGTAGCATGGTCGACCACCGGACCGTTGTGCAGCAAACGGTTCTGAAAAGCCTCCGTACACTTGCCCATGTCATGCGCCAGCCCGATGAATTTTCCCTCCGCCTCCGCACCGAAAGCGGCGGCAAAAGCGCTGCAGCGCGCAGCCGTACCCGTCAGGTGCTCCGCAACCGTCTGCCTGCGCAGTCCATCCTCAGAAATATGCGCAAGATACTCCATTTCTTTCCCTCCTGAAAAGCAAAATCAGCCCTGTTCATCACAGAGCTGACTGTTGCGGAGCCGAAACACAGCCCTGTTTTCAGGGACGGACGTCCGTGCTTCCGACAGGCGGCGCACGGAACGCCCGCGCCGCGCTTCCAATGACCGTTTTTCAGCAAAGGCTGCGCCCATGCTTTTGTCTGCGCGTCCGATCAGGCCGTTCCACAAACCCGTGACGCGGCGCCCGATACCGGCTGCACCGTCCGGCAGATTACCGTCCCATCCGCCGGGCAAAATCCGCCAGCGCGTCGGGAATATGGATCTGCTGCGGGCAGACCTTTTCACAGCTGCGGCAGGCGATGCAGGCCGACGGCTGCTGCTCCGGCGCCAGCGCGGACAGCGCCATGGGCGCGATGAACGCGCCGGGTCCCTCCGCCATGCTCTCGTTGTAGAGCCTGAGCAGATCGGGAATGGGCAGGTGTCTGGGGCAGTGGCTCACGCAGTAATGGCAGGCCGTGCAGGGCACCGTGGTGCGGCGCACCATCTGATCCGCGATGGACAGCACTTTTTCCATTTCCTGCTCATTCAGCGGTTTTTCTTCTCCAAAGGTCGCCACATTGTCCCGCACCTGCTCCATCCGGGTCATGCCGGAGAGCACGACGGTCACCTCCGGCAGCGCCTGCAGAAAGCGGAACGCCCACGCCGCGATGGTTTCGTCCGGCCGCGCCGCCCTGAGAACCGCTTCGTCCTCCGGCTGCAGCCGCGCCAGCTGCCCGCCGCGCACGGGCTCCATCACCCACACAGGGATGTTCCACTCCCGCAGCAGCTCCATTTTCCCCTTCGCATTCTGGAAATTCCAGTCAAAGTAGTTCAGCTCGATCTGGCCAAACTCCATATCCTTGCCGTACGCTTCCAGAAAACGGCGCATGGTTGGAATGTCGCCATGGGCGGAAAAGCCCAGATGACGGATGCGGCCGTTGCGCTTCTGCGCCATCAGATAGTCGTAGGTGCCGTATTTCGGGTCAAGGTATGCGTCGATGTTCATTTCGCACACATTGTGGAACAGATAAAAGTCAAAGTGATCCACCCTGCATTTCTTCAGCTGTTCCTCAAAGATTTCCTCTGCCCTGCCCATGTTTTTCAGGTCGTAGCCGGGGAATTTCGAGGCCAGATAAAAGCTGTCCCGGGGATACTGCGCCAGCAGCTCGCCCATCACCCGCTCGGAGGCGCCGTCATGATAGCCCCACGCGGTGTCAAAATAATTCACGCCGTGGGTGATGCAGTAATCCACGATCTCCCGGGCGGCGGCCACGTCCACCTGACCGTCGTCGCCGTTCACCACCGGCAGACGCATGCTGCCCATGCCCAGTGCCGAAAGCTTCAGCCCCTGAAAATCTCTGTAAATCATTGCAAACGCTCCTTTTTCTGTTTGTTCCGCCTCCGGCGTTTGTCCCGTCCGCCGCATCGCGGTCTGACCGTGCCCTGCGGGCACACGATGTTCAGCTTCCCTCTGCAGTATACACCCGACCCCCGGCAGCGGGTCAAGAACCCCGTCTGTGCATTTTCGGCTGAAACGGCTTTCGGGGGCGTCGAATAAAAAAACATGCCGAAAGCGGGACGGCAGTACCGGCAGCGCCTGATGCGTGCCGGCGCATTCCCTTCGCCGCCCCGGCGTTCAAAGCACGTCCCCGTTTTCGGCTGTCTGCACCACGTTGAAAAGAGCCGGTGTAAAGCACCGGCTCCCGAACCGCAGAAAAGGGTCGACCCGTCCAAAGCGGCTCTTATCTGTTCTTCATTTCATGAAGGGACGCTTCACCGCTCCCTTTTCACCCGCGGAAACCGACGCGCGCCGTATCACACGCCCTTTTCGTTTTCCGCGCCCTTCTTTTTCAGGTACCACGCCAGCCACAGACCTGCGGCCACGACGCACACCCCCACGAAAATGCAGATGTTGCCCACGGCGCCGAAAAGCGCTCCGGGCCCAAAGGAGGAGCCGGATGCTGCGGCGCGCTGCACCAGATTGCCCGCCGCATCGATCGTCCATTCCCCTGTCGACGCGCCCATCAGGGTATTCAAGCCGCCAAAGTCGCTGTCCATCTGGTCAAAGCCCTGCTGACCGTAATGTCCCATCACCCGCACCAGAATGCCGAACAGCACCATGCCCGCGCCGCCCAGCGCCACGCGCAGTCCATAGAGCCACCCGTAGCGCCTGAACATGCGTCCCACAAACCCGGGCATATGCTCCAGCCACGCAGGACAGGCGTTCTTTTCTTCCGTCTCCCCGCCGTTTTCAGCGGCGCTCCCCGCTGCGGGCTGCACGCTTTTTTCCTCCGCCGTCTCCTCCGGCAGCGGCTCCTCGGAAAGCAGCTCGTCGACCGTCACATGGAAAACGCCTGAAAGCGCCTTCAGTTTCCCGATTTCCGGCTCGCTTTCTCCGGTTTCCCACTTGCTGACCGCCTGACGGCTGACGCCCAGACGCGCCGCCAGCTCCTCCTGAGACATGCCCGCCTTTTTGCGGCACCTGTAAATTTTTTCAGATAAACGCATCGCGAACTCCTTTCCTCCCCCTCCGGGGCTCGCAGGGCAGGCCTTTTTCGCCCCGCCTTCACGGGTTCATCCTACCCTTTTCCGGCGAAAAAGGCTACCAGCCTCACCTTTCAATTCCGCAACCCACGGTTGCAGCCGGGTGAAACGCTCCTTTTTTTCGCTGCCTGACCCGTCTTTTCCTGCCGCCGCCCGCAGGCAGGCGCACGGTCTTTGTAAAATGTGCAAGAATAAAAAAGCGCTTCCCCGGCAAGGGAAGCGCTCCTGCAGACCCTTCCGCCGCAGACCCTGCGTCTGCGCGGCGCGGTCAGTACACGGTCAGATGACGGGTCAATTCAGGCAGATACGCCAGCATGGCGTCGGCCTCGGGCAGCTGATCCTCAGGCATATAGTCGGTGTTCAGGTTCACCAGCACCAGACAGTTCCGGGACGTCTGCACATAGCAGGCCACCATCAGCTCCTGATCCGTCACGCTCTCGTCGTCCGACTTGATCCGGGAGGCGAAATAATTGAAGGTCAGGCCGTTGCACTCGTAGGTGTACATATCGCCGGCGGTGGAATTGTAGCTGGACACCATGTCGCGCATATCCTGCGCGGTCTTTTCGGGCACCACGGTGATATAGGCGTACTTGATGAGGCTGGCGCTGTCCTCGGGCACCAGACAGATCTCATACTGATTTTTGTCCCGCTTGATCAGCAGCGCGTCGTCCTCGGCATATCCCACGGGCTTTTCAAAGGAACCGACGGTATAGTACGCGCCGTCGATCTTGGCGACCATGCCGCCCTTGCCGGTAAAGACGGGGCTGCCGAACCACATGATCGTGCGTCCCTGCAGCAGGGGCAGCACCGTAGAGAAAAACAGAATGACCACCAGCAGCCCCACGCCCACGCCCGTCCAGAAACGGACGTACTGCTTCGTGGTCCACTGCGGCTTTTTGCTTTCTTCCCGGGCGCGCCGGGCGCTGACATGTTCCTTGCGATGATACGTTTTTGCCATGACAATACACAACTCCCACTTTGGATTTTATTTGACCTGATTATAGCACAGCACGCCTCATAAATCCACCTTATTTTGCGCCGCGGGTCAAAAGTTTCTATTTTATTCACACATTTTCATTTTTTTTGCTTTCCCCGTATCGCAGCGCGCCGTTTTATGGTATGATAGTGGCAGTCCAAACGACCCGGTATACACAGAAAGGAGCAGTTTTCATGACAGCATACGGTTTACAATTGTATTCCATTCGGGATCTGGCGGAAAAGGATCTGGCGGAAGCCATCCGCACGGCGGCGCGCATCGGCTACAAGGGCATGGAGTTTGCCGGCTTTTTTGGTCTGCCCGCCCAGACCGTGCGGGACACCATGGTGGAAGCAGGCGTCACCGCCTGGGGCACCCATACAGGTGTGAAGGAGCTGACCGAGGAGCATCTGGAAGAAACCATCGCCTATCATCAGGCGATCAGCTGCAAGCTGATTATCATTCCCGGCGCGGAGCTGTACACCCTCGCCCATCTGGAGGGCTTCGTCCGGGTGGTCAACGCCGCGCTGCCCCGGCTGACCGAGGCGGGCATCACCCTGGCCTACCACAACCATTCCCACGAGTTTTTCCCCAATGACGACGGCATCGTCATCTATGACTGGCTGCTTGAGCACACCGATCTGAAGCTGGAAGTGGACACCTTCTGGGCCTTCAACGCCGGCAAAGATCCCATCGCGCTGCTGGATCAGCTGGGCGACCGGGTGGTGGCGGTGCACCTGAAGGACGGCATTCCCAGCGCAGAATGGCAGCATGCGACCGGCACGCCGCTGGGGCAGGGCAAAGCGCCCGTCCGCGCCGTGCGCGACTATGCCCTTGCCCATGGCCAGCTCGTGGTGGTGGAAAGCGAGACTCTCCAGCCCGACGGCCCCACCGAGGCTGCCAAATGCATGGCGTACCTGAAAACACTGGAACAGTGAGGACGGCCCATGATTATCCATGACGCGCAAAAACACATTTTCCGTCTGCAGGGACCGTCCTACAGCTATCACCTGACCGTGCAGGACGGAGTGCTGCTGCACATGTACTACGGCGGCCGCATTGAGGATGAGGATCTGTCCGCCCTCATGCCGCCCGCGCAGGAGACCGCCTCCTTTGACAGTCCCTTCTCCCGAAAGCCGCTGGAAGTGCCCACGCAGGAGCAGGGGTACTTTGGTCAGCGGGCGCTGGATGTGCAAAACGCGCAGGGAGACGACGTGACGGCGCTGCGCTACGTATCCCACCGCATTTTCCGCGGCAAAAAGCCGCTGGACGGTCTGCCCTCCGCCTATGACGAAAACGACAGTGAAACGCTGGAGATCGATCTGGCGGACGCGCTGACGGGGCTGCAGGTCACCCTGAGCTACACCGTGTACGACCGTTTTGACGTGCTGGCCCGCAGCATGCGGGTGCAAAACGCCGGATGCGCCCCCCTC
Organism: uncultured Clostridia bacterium; assembly: GCA_934662505.1. Taxonomy (GTDB): domain Bacteria; phylum Bacillota; class Clostridia; order Christensenellales; family Aristaeellaceae; genus SVGT01. Next base: position 30,120 of record CAKUKE010000014.1, read on the forward strand.
CGCATCCGGCAGGCGGGCACCCTGCTGCCCCTGCCGAAAAATGAAACGGGCTACGACGTTCTCCACTTAAAGGGCGCCTGGGGACGCGAGCGGCAGCTCCAGCGCATCCCCCTCCCCCGCAGCTTTTTCTCCATTGACAGCCGCCGCGGCGCCTCCGGCCACGAGAACAACCCCTTCCTGGCGGTCGCCTCCCGGGATGCCACAGAAAGCCGCGGCGAGGTCTATGCCGTCACCCATGTGTACAGCGGCTCCTTCCGTGCCTCCACCGACGTGGGGGTGGACGACCTGCCCACCCTGATGATCGGCCTGCACCCGGACGTGTTCAGCTGGACGCTGGCGCCCGGCGAAAGCTTTCAGGCGCCCGAGGCGCTGCTGTCCTATTCGGATCAGGGGCTGAACGGCATGTCCCACGCCTTCCACCCCTTTATCCGGCAGCGCATCTGCCGGGGGTACTGGCGGGATCTGCCCCGTCCCATTCTGGTCAACAACTGGGAAGCCACCTATTTCGGCTTTGACGAGGAAAAGCTGCTGGCCATTGCCCGCCGGGCGGCGGAGATCGGCGTGGAGCTGTTCGTCATGGACGACGGCTGGTTCGGCAGGCGGGATTCGGACAACTGTTCTCTGGGCGACTGGGTGGTGGATCGCCGCAAACTGCCCCACGGTCTTGGCAGTCTGGCGGAAAAGATCAACGGGCTGGGGCTGCGCTTCGGCATCTGGTTCGAGCCGGAGATGGTCTCCCCGGACAGTGATCTGTACCGGGCGCACCCCGACTGGTGTCTGCATGTGGATGGCCGTCCCCGCATGGAGCGGCGGCAGCAGCTGGTGCTGGACATGGGGCGCACGGAGGTGCAGGATTACCTGATCGACGCGGTGGAAAACGTGCTGCGCAGCGCATCCATCAGCTACGTCAAGTGGGACATGAACCGCAACATGTCCGAAGCCTTCAGCGCCGCGCTGCCGCCCGAACGCAAAATGGAAAGCCAGCACCGCTACATGCTGGGTCTGTACCGGGTGCTCAGCCGCCTGACCGCCGACTTCCCTCAGGTGCTGTTTGAAAGCTGCTCCGGCGGCGGCGGACGGTTCGACTGCGGCATGCTGTGCTACATGCCCCAGACCTGGACCAGCGACGATACGGACGCCTATCAGCGCATCGGCATTCAGTGGGGCACCTCCCTGCTCTACCCCTGCAGCACCATGGGCGCCCACGTGAGCGTGGTGCCCAATCATCAGACCTGCCGGGTGACGCCCTTTGAATACCGCTGTCACGTGGCGCTGGGCGGCAATTTCGGTTTTGAACTGGATCTGAGCAAAATGTCCCCGGAGGACACCGCCGCCGCAAAAGACGCGGTGCGTCTGGTCAAGGCGCTGCGCACGGTGCTCCAGCAGGGCGTCTACACCCGGCTGGTCAGCCCCTTCATTCACCAGAACCTGGCCGCCTGGCAGTATGTCAGTCAGGACGGCGGGCAGGCGGTATTGTGCATCTATCAGCACCGTTCCGTCCCCTCTCCCCAGCCCATGTGGGTGCGTATGGACGGTCTGGATCCCGCCGCCCGCTACCGGCGGACGGACACGGAGGAAACCTGCACCGGCGGCGCGCTGATGCGGGTGGGCGTACGGGTGCCTTACCCGCAGGCCGACTATGCCAGCTGGGTGATCCAGTTTGAAAAGGTCTGACCCGTCCGGATGAGACGGCCGCCTGTTTGCCTCCGCAGCATTTTCCCCCCGAGCAGGCTTCGACCCGCCGGTGGGTGCGGCGGCATAGCCATCCGCTGGCCTCCGCAGCATTTTTTCCCCCCGGGCAAGCTTTGACCCGCCGGCGGATACTGCGGCGCAGCCGCCCATTGGCGGGAAAGTCATGAATAAACACGCAAAAAAGACCGTCCAGCATCTGCCGGACGGCCTTTTTCACTTGATCTTTTTCCCTTGTAAGCTGTGACCGCTTCATCCGCGGCCTTCGCAGCGCGTCTTACCTGCCGATCACGTCGCAGCCCATGTACTTGCGCAGCACCTCGGGCACGGTCACGGTACCGTCGTCGTTTTGATAATTTTCCAGAATGGCGGCCACGGTACGGCCGACGGCCACGCCGGAGCCGTTCAGGGTGTGGCACAGCTGAGGCTTGGACTTGATGTCCTCCCGATAGCGGATCTGGGCGCGGCGCGCCTGGAAGTCCTCGCAGTTGGAGCAGGAGGAAATTTCCACATACCGGCCGTAGGAGGGCATCCACACCTCAATGTCATAGGTCTTGGCCGCAGAAAAGCCCATATCGCCGGTGGACAGGCACACCACCCGGTAGGGCAGTCCCAGCAGCTGCAGCACCTTTTCGGCCTGACGGGTCATGCTTTCCAGTTCGTCGTAGCTCTGCTCCGGCTTTGTGACCTTCACCATTTCCACCTTGTTGAACTGGTGCTGGCGGATCAGCCCGCGGGTATCCCTGCCGGCGGAACCCGCCTCCGCCCGGAAGCAGGCGGAATAGGCGCAGTGACGGATGGGCAGCTGCCTGCCGTCCAGAATCATATCCCGGTACAGGTTGGTCACAGGCACCTCGGCGGTGGGGATGAGGAAGGTGTCCTGATCCACGTCCGTTTCGCCCTGCTTGCCGGTGAACACCTTGTAGGCGTCCTCCTCGAACTTGGGCAGCTGACCGGTGCCGGTCATGGTCGCCCGCGTCACCATGTAGGGCGGCAGCACCTCGGTGAAGCCGTCGGCGGCGTGGGTATCCATAAAGAAGTTGATGACCGCCCGCTCCAGCCGCGCGCCCAGTCCCCGGTACACGGTAAAGCGCGCGCCGGAGATCTTCGCGCCCGCTTCAAAGTCCAGAATATTGAGGGAGGTGCCGATGTCCCAGTGAGGCTTGGCTTCAAATTCGAAATGGCGGGGCTCGCCCCAGCGGCGCTGCTCCACATTTTCCGAATCGTCCTTGCCTACCGGCACGCTGGCGTGGGGGATGTTGGGCAGCCGCATGAGAATGGCGTTCATCTTCTCGTCCGTTTCGGCCACCTGCTTATCCAGTTCGGCAATCTGGTCGCCTACCCGACGCATTTCCTCCATGATGGGCGTGGCGTCGCCGCCCTCCCGCTTGACCTGCGCGATGCGCTTGCTTTCATCGTTGCGGCGCATTTTCAGCGCCTCCACCTGAGACAGGATCTCCCGGCGCTTTTCATCCAACGCCAGCAGCTCGTCCACATTCATGGCGGAGTTACGGTTCTTCAGCGCCTGACGCAATTCGTCCGGATTCTGACGGATCCGCTTCATATCCAGCATGACAAATTCCCTCCTTGAAAATAAAAAAGCCGTCGCCTGTACACATCAGGGACGGATACACCGCGTTGCCACCCCGCTTGGCCTGCCCGTATGCCGGGCCTGCCCGCTCTGACGCGCGGTAAGGGGCGCTCCCCACGGCTTTTTCGCCGTTCGCTCCCGGATGGATCGCCGCTGCCCGCTGCCGTCTCGCACCTCCCGACGGCTCTCTGTCAAGCGTTTCCCGGCCATTTCCGTTCATCGCGCAGCCCGATTATAGCACACCCCCCGTCAAAATGCAAGAATGGGAGGAAGATCACAAATAAAAATGTGAGGGGATAAAAACGCGAGAGGAGGCTCCTTGTCAGCCAGAGCCCCCCTCTTGCGGCTCTCATGAAAGCCGCAGGATGAGACGGGGGCAAAACAGCCCGTGCCCCGCGCCGCGCCACCCTTTGGGATGGCACGCCGCAGGCAGCCCGTCTTCCTCCGCCATCCGTCACGCGGCGAACTGGGCGTCGTACATTTCCCGATAAAAGCCGTGCTTTTTCATCAGTTCTCCATGGGTGCCCCGCTCCACCACGTTGCCATCCTTCACCACCAGAATCAGGTCGGCGTTGCGGACGGTGGACAGCCGGTGCGCCACCACAAAGCAGGTCTTGTCCCGCATGAGCCGCCGCATGGCCTGCTGAATCTGCGCCTCGGTACGGGTATCCACATTGCTGGTCGCCTCGTCCAGAATGAGCATGCGGGCGTCCACCAGCATGGCGCGGGCGATGGTCAGCAGCTGTTTTTGTCCCTTGGAAATGTTGGCGCCGTCGTCGGCCAGAGGGGTGTCGTACCCCTCGGGCAGGCTCATGATGTAGCTGTGAATGTGCGCCGCCCGCGCCGCAGCCTCCACCTCCTCCCGGGTCGCCCCGGGACGGGCATAGGCGATGTTTTCATAAATGGTGCCGGAAAACAGCCAGGTGTCCTGCAGCACCATGGAGTAGGCGCGCCGCAGGCTCTGCCGGGTGATCTCGTCCACCGGCCTGCCGTCCACCGTCATCCGGCCGCTGTCCATGTCGTAAAAACGCATCAGCAGGTTGATGAGGGTGGTCTTGCCCGCGCCGGTAGGGCCCACAATGGCGATCAGCGCCCCCTGCCGCGCCGTAAAGGACAGGTCCTTCAGCACCGGCCGTCCCGCCTCGTAGCCAAAGTTCACACGGGTCATTTCCACCTGCCCCCGGGCGTCGACCAGCGGCTGCGCTTCCGGCGCGTCCGGCGGCTCCAGCGGTTCGTCCAGCAGGGTAAACACCCGATCCGCCGCCGCCAGCGCGCTCTGCAGGTCGCCGTAAATATTGGCGATCTCGTGAATGGGGCCGGAGAACTTGCGGCTGTACTGCACAAAGGCGGAAATGCTGCCCAGCGTCATGCCGCCCGCCATATAACGGAGGGCACCGAACACGCTGATCAGGGTCAGAGACAGGTTGTTGATAAAGTTGACCGAGGGGCCCATCATGCTGGAATAGTATTCGCTTTTGTAGTACGCATCCACCACCTGCTCATTGATGCCGTCCATTTTTTCCAGCGTGTTCCGCTCCCGGCAATAGGCCTTGAGGGTTTTGAGCCCCGTGATCATTTCCTCGGAAAAGTCGTTGAGCTCACCCATTTTTTTCGACCGTTTGCGGAACAGGGGCTGGGTGTGCCGGGTGATAAAGGCGGTAATGAAAATGCTCAGGGGAATGGTAAAGAGAAAGATCAGCACCAGCGAAGGGCAGATGGTCAGCATCATGACCAGCGACCCGACCACCGTCACCGCGCTGGTCAGCACACTGACCACGTCGCTGGACAGGGAGGTGTTGATGGTGTCCGTGTCGTAAAACACCCGGCTGATGATATCGCCGATGGGGTGGGTGTCCACGTATTTGACGGGCATATCCGCAATGCGTTCAAACATGTCCCTGCGCATGCGCAGCGTCACCCGTCTGCTGATGCGCACCATCAGCAGCGAAAGCAGGTAGGAAAGCACGCTGGAAAGGAGATAAAACAGCAGCATCAGCCCCGCATAGTACCCCACCCGGTCAAACTGCACTCCCGCCGGGTCGGTAATGGCGTCGATGGCCGCGCCGGACAGCTTGGGTCCCACCATGGAAAGCACGTTGCTGGCCAGCGTCATGACCACCGCCAGCAGCAGCGGCCATTTGAAATGGAGCAGATACCTGCCCAGCCGCGCCAGCGCGGCCTTTTTATCCCGGGGACGGTCAAAACTGTTCCGTCCGCCCATCCCGCCGCGCCGGTTACTCATCGTCCTCGCCTCCCAACTGCAGCGCCGCAATTTCCTGATACAAGGGGCACGTCCGCATCAGTTCGTCATGGGTGCCCAGCCCCCGCACTTGACCGTCCTCCAGCACCAGAATCTGGTCGCAGTGCATAATGGCGCTGATGCGCTGGGCGATCATGATGGTAGCGGTCTCCCCGTATTCATCGCGCAGCGCTCTGCGCAGCGCCGCCTCGGTGCGGAAATCCAGCGCGCTGGCCGCGTCGTCCAGCACCAGCACCTCCGGACTGCCCGCCAGCGCTCTGGCCACCAGCAGCCGCTGCTGCTGACCGCCGGACAGATTGTGCCCGCGGGACACCACCTCCGCACCCGTGCCGCCTTTATCCAGCGTAAAGTCCGCCGCCTGCGCGTCCGCCAGCGCCTTGTCCACCTGCGCCATGGGGATGGCGCGCCCCAGCGTCACGTTTTCGCCGATATCGCCCCGGAACAGGGTATCGTTCTGAAACACCACGCCGAACCGCCGCCGCAGTTCGGGCAGGGGCAGGGTGCGCACATCCTGCCCGTCTACCAGCACGCGGCCCTCGTCCGGGTCGTAAAACCGCATCAGCAGCTTCATCAGCGTGCTTTTTCCCGCGCCCGTGGGACCCAGAATGCCCAGGTGCTGCCCGGCCCGGAGGGTAAAGGACACGTCCTGCACGTCGGGGCGCTTTTTATTGTAGGAAAAGGTCACATGCTCAAAGGTCACCCTGCCGGCGCACCCCGCAGCGGGCGCAGTCGCCGCAGACGCGCTTTCCGTTTCCGCCGCCATTGCTTCCTCAATACGCCGCGCCGAAGCCAGCGCCTTGGAATACATGGTCAGAATGCGGGTGATGGTGAGCATGGCGTTGAGGATGATGGTAAAATAGGACAGAAAGGCAATGATGCTGCCCGGGCTGGACAGTCCTGCATCCACCCGCCGGGCGCCCACCAGCACCACCAGCACCAGTCCCATGTTCAGCAGAAACTGCATGGTCGGCGAATTGACCGCCATCAGGCTGGCAGCCCGGGTCTCCGAATCGGCCGCCGCCCGGTTCATTTTTTCAAACCGCTGCTTTTCATCCTCCGTTTTGCACAGCGCCTTGATGATCCGGGCACCCGTCATGTTTTCCCGCACGACCCGCACCAGACCGTCCACGTCCCGCTGCAGCTTCGCATACAGCGGCACGCCCTTTCTGGAGATCCAGTACACAATCAGCCCCATAAAAGGCATGATGGACAAAAGCAGCAGCGACAGCGCGCTGTCCAGCGCCATGGTGATCATCACGCCGCCCAGCAGCAGAATGGGCGCGCGGATGCCGACCCGCTGGATCATGCCGATGAAGCGGTACACATAGTAGGTATCCGTCGTCATGCGGGAAATGAGGGAGGGGATGGTCAGCCGGTCGATCTCTCTGCTGGTCAGGCAGGTGATATGGTCGAACAGGTCATGCCGCAGGGCACGGGTCGCGTCCCGCGCCACGGACGCCGCTACCCGGTTGGCGGTCACATTGCCCACCAGCGCCGCCAGCGCGCACCCCAGCATCAGCCCGCCGTACAGGTATACCCGTCCCACGGATCGAAGGGGGATGACCGTGTCCAGAATATAGGCCAGCAGACTGGGCAGCAGCAGCTCGGTCACCGTGCCCAGAAACTTGCAGCTGACCCCGCCTGTGATGCGCCACAGATAAGGCCGTATGTAACGGATGATCAGTTTCAAGGGGATTTCCTCCGTTTTTTCTGCAAAAATATACGCAATCATCTTCATTATATACCGTTTTTTTCCTTTTTTCAACGCTGCGTCCTGTGAAAAAAATTCCATGCGTCTTGTTCAAACGGCTGAATGCGGGTATAATGTATCTGTCGTCAGGCAGCAAAGCCAGGTGCGCGGGAAACCGCCATGAGGCAGCGCGTGCGGCGGCCGTCACATGCAGCCCTTGAGGGAAGGACGCTGCCCCCGGCAGATCCCGCCCGAAAGCGAAAGGAGGCAGCCCTATGGCAGGTTTTATTTCAGACGCGTAAAAGGACGGCTTTTTCCGCGTCTTTTTTGCGCCCATCAAAAAAACAGCTGAGGATGAACCGACATGGAAGAACGCATTGGCTTTATCGGTCTGGTGTTGGAGGAGACCTGCGCCGCCGCCCGGGTGAACGCCGTCATTTCCCAGTTTCAGGATATGGTGACGGGACGCATCGGCGTGCCCGACCATGAAACGGGCATGGCCGTCATCGGGCTCATTGTACGGGGCAGCGCTGTCCGCATCGGCGCGCTGACCGCCCGGCTGGGCAACCTGCCCGGCGTCACGGTCAAAAGCGCGGTGACCCCCGCCCGTGCGCTTGCCCCCGTCAATGGAAAGGAGAAAAACGCTCATGAAACGGATGCATAAAAATGTACTGACCCTGCTCTGCCGGGCGCTGGCCGCGCTCATGCTTGTGACCCTGCTTCCCTTTGCCGCCTTCGCGGAGGAAGCCCCCGCCCGTCTGCGGGTGGCGACCCTGAAGGGTCCCACCGGCATGGCCATGGCCCGCCTGATGGAAGAATATGCCGACGAATACGACTTCACCGTAGCCGGTGCGCCGGAGGAGCTGACCGGGCTGATTGTGAACGGCAGCGTGGATATTGCCGCCGTGCCCAGCAATCTGGGCGCCGTGCTCTACAACAAGACCGGCGGTCAGGTGAAGCTGCTGTCCATCATCGCCCGCAGCATGCTCTACGTGCTGGAAAAGGGCGATACCATTCAGTCACCTGCCGATCTGGCGGGCAAAACCATCGTCACCTCCGGTCAGGGTTCCCTGCCCGAGTACGTGCTGAACTATGTGCTCAGCCAGTATCAGGTAGAAAATGTGACCGTGGATTATAAGGCCGAGCACACGGAGGTCATTACCCTGGCCGCCGCCGGTCAGGCCGACGTGGTCATCGTCCCCGAACCCCACGTCACCAGCCTGCTGACCAAGGATCCTTCCTTCCGGGTCGCGCTCAATCTGGGCGACTGCTTTGACGAGGCGGCCGCCGCCGCAGGCTATGCGGATGCCAAACTGTCCATGAGCGCCGTGGTGGTGCGCACCGACGCGCTGGAAAACCAGACCGACGCCGTCCAGGCATTCCTGACCAGGCTGGAAGACTCCGTCGCCTACGCTGCCGACCCCGAAACCATGGAAGCCTGTGCGCAGGCTGTGGCGGATCAGGGCATCCTGCCCAGCGCGCAGGTGGCGCTCAAGGCGCTGCCCAACTGCAACCTGACCTTTGTGGCAGGCGCGGACATGCAGCCTCAGCTGATGCCGCTGTATCAGGTGCTCTTTGACGCCAATCCCGCCGCCGTAGGCGGCAAGCTGCCCGGCGACGACTACTTCGTCACGCTGGACTGACCCATGCGCAGACAGCGTGGGAAAGATCACGCGCTCGCCCGCTTGCGCCCCGCTGACCCGTTCCATGAGCAGGCAGCGCCGGTTACATTCAAAACGGCATCGATCCTGTAAAACAGGGATCCCCGTTTCATTGCCCGCCGGGCGCTGCGGGCGGGTGAGCCGTTCCGTCGCCGTCCCTGCGCTGCGACGCGGCGCGGGGCAAAAGCCCGAAAACGGTTCCCACGCTTTTCAGAAAAACCTGCGGAGCAAAAGCAGCGGATCCTCGCTTTCCTGCTTTTGCGCAGGTCAAAAGCCTCTCAAATCAGAACCACCGGCTTTGCCGGTGGTTTTATTGTTGCACGCCCCCTTGTCATCCTCGAGCAGACGCAAAAAAGCAGATTCCTCTTTTCTGTGCTTTGATGCACTGAACAGCCCGGCATACTCGGGCAGACGCAAAAAAGCAGGGGTCATCTGATAAAGAACCCCCGCCCGCTGTTTTTGATGAAACAGCGCCGCCGTCCGCGCTCCGCGCCCGCGGCGGCACATGCGTTTTTGACCGCGCGTCTCCGTACACCGCGCTTACGGCATGATCGAAGGCGACGCATGAATGATCAGGCAGACATCCCCCCGTGCCCGCGCTCGCGGCAGCAGACACGGAGGCTTTGACCGCACATCTGTATACCCTTACGGTGGCTGCCACAAGACTTTTGAAGGCGCATCTTCGCGCCGTACGCATCCCGTGCTTACGGCAGCCGCCACGGGGTATTTTTCACTGCATGCCTCCACGCCCGCCCTTTGGGCGTTTCTGTCCGCGCATCGCTGCGCCGCCCGCCCCCTGCGCTTACGGCAGCCGCCACGGGGTATTTTTCACTGCATGCCTCCACGCCCGCCCTTTGGGCGTTTCTGTCCGCGCATCGCTGCGCCGCCCGCCCCCTGCGCTTACGGCAGCAGGGTGACCTCCGTGCCTTCCTCCACCCGCTCAAACAGCGCGGCCATGTCCGCATCCGCCAGCGCCACACAGCCCCGGGTCCAGTCCCTGTCCGCGCCGCCGCCGTGAATCATGATCTCGCCGCCGAGCAGACTGCCCCATGGCGGCCTTTCCCGGCGTGCCCACCGTTCCCGGATGCATTGCAGCAGCGCCGCGTCCGCGCCGCCCGCCTCGCCGTCCGCAGGCGAAGGATAGCTCAGTCCCAGCGCAGGGCCGAACTTGCCCGCCGCCTTTTTCAGGCACACGTAATAATCCCCCTCCGGCGTACGACCGTCCCCCGACCGCCGCTTGGCACCTGCAGGGTGGTCGCCCAGCGCCGCACGGCAGGTAAACACCGTCCGGCCGTCCTCCAGCAGAGTCAGCCGGCGCGCGGATTTTTCAATGACGATCTTCTTCACGGCTGCAGCGCCCGGTACATGGCGTCCAGCAGGGTATGGGTATCGTCGGAGGCATGCTCCCAGTACATGATGCCCCGCAGCCCCTTTTCCCGAAGGTAGGCGCACTTGCAGGCGATGGACTGGGGATCGTCGTAGCTGATGAAGGTAGAACCGTTGAACAGATAGGGCGCCTGCGCCCGGTCGTCCCAGTAACGGACAAACCCGTTCTTTCCGATAAACTCCCGGGTCAGCTGTCCGTACCCCGCGCCATACTGCCCCACGCTCCCGGTCTGCTGCATGAGGCCGTGGTTCACATCGGGCACATTGTCCCAGCGCCGGGCATAAAAGGCCGCGCCGATGACGATCCTGTCGTAGGGCACCCCCGCTTTGTGGAACAGTTCCACGCAGTCCGCCGTGCTGCGGCCGCTTTCGTCCCCCGCCGTGGGATACAGCCCCGTATGGTGCCCGGCCTGCGTGGTAAAGCCGCCCCGCAGGTCATAGGTCATGATCTGTACGTAATCGCACACCTCCGCCACCCGGTTCATCTCCGTATCCCGGACGAAGTATGCGCCGCCGCCCGCGGCAATGGATACGATGCGCTCCCCCGCCACCCGGCGCAGCTGCTGCAGAAGAAGGGTAAAGTTTTCCTTGTCCCGGGGGTCGGCGTCAATGCCCGCATCCCGGCCGCAGGGATATTCCCAGTCGATATCCACGCCGTCCAGCCCGTATTCGTCCAGCGCGCGGCCTACGGACTCGGCAAAATCCCGCCGTCCCTTTTCCCGCAGGCTCATGTCCGAAAAGCCGCCCGCGCCCCAGCCGCCGACGGACAGAACGAACTTCAGCCCGGGGTTCATGGGACGAATGCGCTTCATTTCATCCTTCAGGCAGCTCAGCTTGCTCATGTCCAGCAGCCCGTCCCGAATGACGCCGAACGCCACGTTCACATGGGTCAGTTTCCGGGCATCTTCCCCGGTCATCTGTTCCAGCCCCTTCGGCACGGCGTATCCCAGCAGCATATGCTTCATGCGCTCATTCCCCTTTTATTGTTTTTGCTGCCTTTATTATGGCGGGAACTTCCAGTTTTTGTCAAGCGCAAAAAAGGCAAAAAAACATGGAATTTAGGCAAGACAAACGCCTGCCTTCTGTGGTATACTGGTTGACAGTTTTTGATCCGGACGGGACGGCACGGAAGGAGAAGGGCACCATGAAAATCGGGTTTGACAATGAGAAATATGCGCAGATGCAGTCCGAGCATATTCTGGAGCGCATCAACGATTTCGGCGGAAAGCTGTATCTGGAGCTGGGCGGCAAGCTGTTTGACGACCACCACGCCTCCCGGGTGCTGCCCGGGTTCCGTCCGGACAGCAAAATGACCATGCTGCTGAAAATGAAGGACAAGATCGAGCTGGTCATCGCCATCAGCGCCGACGACATCGAAAAAAGCAAGATCCGGGGCGATCTGGGCATCACCTACGCCGACGACGTGCTGCGCCTGATCGACGCGTTCCGGGGCATCGGCCTGTATGTGGGCAGCGTGGTCGTCACCCGCTTTGCCGTCCAGAAAGCCGCCGTCGCCTTTTTAAAGCGGCTGAGCGACCTGAACGTGCGCGCCTACCGGCACTATCCCATCGAGGGGTACCCCTACGACGTGCAGCACATCGTCAGCCCCGAGGGGTTCGGCCTGAACGACTACATCGAGACCACCCGTCCGCTGGTGCTGGTCACCGCGCCCGGCCCCGGCAGCGGCAAAATGGCCACCTGCCTGAGCCAGCTGTATCAGGACGGTCAGCGGGGCATCCGTTCGGGCTATGCCAAGTTTGAGACCTTCCCCATCTGGAACCTGCCCCTGAAGCACCCGGTCAACATGGCCTATGAAGCCGCCACCGCCGACCTGTCCGACGTGAACATGATCGACCCGTTCCATCTGGAGGCTTACGGCACGACCACCGTCAACTATAACCGGGACATTGAGATCTTCCCCGTCCTGAGCGCGCTGTTCACCCGCATTCTCGGGCAGTCCCCCTACAAATCGCCCACCGACATGGGGGTGAACATGGCGGGCAGATGCATCTCCGACGACGAGGTGTGCCGTCAGGCCGCCGGACAGGAGATCATCCGCCGCTATTTTGCCGCCCGCTGCCGCCTTCTGCAGGGAAACGGCTCCGTAGCCGAGACAGACAAGATCAGCCTGCTGATGCAGCAGCTGAACCTGACCGAGGACAGCCGTCCCGTCATCGGCGCCGCCCGCGCCCGGGCGCAGGCCACCGGCGCGCCCGCCATGGCCATCGAGCTGCCGGACGGAGAGATCGTCACCGGCAAAACCTCCTCTCTGCTGGGTCCCTCCGCCGCAGCCGTGCTTAACGCCCTCAAGCGTCTGGCCGGCATTCCGAAAACGGTGCACATGATCTCACCCGTCGTCATTGAGCCCATCCAGTCCCTCAAATGCAGGTATCTGGGCAATCACAACCCCCGTCTGCACACGGATGAAGCGCTGCTGGCGCTGTCCATCAGCGCCGCCACGGACGAAAACGCCCGCCGCGCCATGGCGCTTCTGCCCCAGCTGAAGGACTGCGAGGCTCACAGCACGGTCATTCTGCCGCAGGTGGATGACAACGTGTTCCGCCGTCTGGGCGTGCGGGTCACCTGCGACCCTCAGTATCAGGTCAAAAAGCTGTTCCACGCCCGGTAAGGCGTCTGTTTTCTTCCCGGCGTCCTTTTACAGGAGGTACGATATGGATACGATATGGGATACCCTGTACAGCGAAGCCAGAAAAGCGCTCAACCCCCGCAGTGTCTCCCGGCTCGTCGAGGCCGGCGGGGTCGCCGCCGCCATTGAATCGGCGTCCGGCAGCATTTACACAGGCGTCTGCGTGGACTGCGCATGCACGCTGGGCATCTGCGCCGAGCGAAACGCCATTTTCAACATGCTGACAAACGGCGAAAACGCCCTGAAGCGGGTAGTCGCCGTTGGCGGAAACGGAAAAGTCATGGCGCCCTGCGGTGCGTGCCGGGAGCTGATGACCCAGCTGATGCCGGACGATTACCGGCATATCGAGGTCATGCTGGACTACGAAGAAAAGAAAATCGTCTCCCTCGGCGCGCTCACGCCCGAATGGTGGCTCTGATCCGTTCCTTTTCCGCCGCAGGGTCAGGGCTCGGCGCAGCCATGCGGCGCACGGACGGTATGAACCGCATCCTGACCCCTGTACACGCACGGTGATGGCGTCCGCTGTTTTCTCGCAGTCTACGGGCTCGCAAACCCTGCCCCCTGCGCGCTGTGATGACACGGGTCGTCCATTCGCTCAAATTCTGCTGATTGTCCTGACCTCCTGTGCACCGTGATGGCATATTCCAGTGTCCGCGCTGTTGCCTTCGCTCTCCCCCTGCCCCCCTGCGCGCAGGTCATTTTTCCGAAGCGCACAAAAATGTTCTGACAGACGCAAAGCCCGGCGAAGCATCGCTTCACCGGGCTTTTTTATCCTGTATACATGCCGCTTGCGGCGCCCGCGTTATTCCTCCGCCAGCGCCTTTTCCAGCCGGTCCACCGTATCGGCAAACACCTGCAGCGCGCCGCTCACGGTGGCGGGATCGTTCATATCCACACCCGCGTACTTGAGCGCCTCGATGGGAGGCACGCTGCCGCCGGCAGAAAGGAACTTTTTATAATCCCGCACCGCTTCATCGCCCAGCGTCAGGATACGGTCGGCAATGGCCACGGCCGCAGAGAAGCCGGTAGCGTACTGATACACGTAGAACGCCCGATAGAAATGGGGAATGCGCAGCCACTCATAGCCGATGAAATCATCCATTTCGCACGCGCCGCCGTAGTACTTTTCATTCAGCTTGCGGTACACGTCCGTCAGCGCCTGATGGGTCAGCGCCTCGCCCCGCTCGGCCATCAGATGGCTTTCCTTTTCAAAGGCGGCGAACATGGTCTGTCTGAACACGGTGGTGCGGAATTCCTCGATGAACTGGTTGCACAGGTAGGCCACCGCCTTGGGGTCATCCTTAAACTTGTTGAGCAGATGCCGCAGCAGCAGCACCTCGTTGCAGGTGGAGGCCACCTCCGCCACAAACAGGCTGTAGCCCGCCTTGGCATAGGGCAGCGCCCGGTCGGAATGCCAGGAATGCATGGCGTGACCCAGCTCATGCGCCAGCGTGGACGCGCCGTTCAGGTCGTCGGTATGGTTGAGCAGCACGAAGGGGTGCACGTCGTAGCAGCCGGAGGAGTAGGCACCGGAGCGTTTGTTCTTGTTTTCATATACGTCAATCCAGCCCTCGTCGTGGGCGCGCTGCAGCAGCGCCAGATAATCCTCGCCCAGCGGCGCCAGCGCTTCCTTGACCAGCTGGAAGGCCTGCTCATAGTTCATTTTCAGGTCGAACCCTTCAATGACGGGGGTGTACAGGTCGTACATGTGCAGGGTATCCAGCCCCATCTTCTTCTGGCGCAGCTTCAGCACCCGCGTCAGGATAGGCAGCGCGTTTTCCACGGCGGCCAGCAGGCTGTCATACACCTGCTCGGGAATCTGCACCGGCTCCAGAGACGCGGCGCGGCAGGAAGCGTAGTGCCGCGCGCGGGCGGTAAACAGGTCGCCCTTCACGCTGGCGGCGTAGGTGGCGCCCACAGTAGCGGCAAACTTGCCGAAGGTGCCCATCATGGCCTCGTAGGCCTCCCGGCGCACGGCGCGGTTGTGACTGCGGATAAGCGCGCCGTAGTTGGCGTGGGTCAGACGGATCTTGTGCCCGTCCTCATCGGTCACCTCGGGGAAGGGTACGTCCACGCTGTCGAACATGTTGAAAATATCGTGCGGTCCGCCCAGCACTTCCCCTGCGGCAGCCAGCAGCTGCTCCTGCGCCGCGTCCAGACAATGGGGCTTCTGCCGCAGCAGGCTGGACAGATACACGCTGTAGTCGGCGAAGTCCGCATCCTCGATCAGCGCCCGCAGGCTTTCCTCCGGCATGGCCAGCAATTCCGGCTCCATGAAGGCGGCGGTGGACATTGCCTGCACATACAGGCTGCGGGTGCGGGAATAGGCCGCCTGATACGCGTCGTTGCCGCTGTCCTCGTCATGCTTCATGGAAGCATAGCCGTACAGCTTGTCCATCTTCCGATCGATGGCGAAATAGGCGCGGATTGCCGCGCGGGGGTCGTCCTGCACCTTGCCCTCAAAGGCGGCAAAATCCTTCACCATCCGGGCGACCGCCTGAAAATCCGCCTCAAAGGCCGCGTCGTCGGCATAAATATCCGTCAGACGCCACTGGTATTTAGGATCCATTTCGCTGCGTTTTTTAAGTTCCTGCGCCATTTTCATTTCCTCCGTTTTCCCATTGGAGCGCCTGCGCGCCCCGTCGCCCCTATTTTACACCCCGTCCGCCCGGCTCGTCAAGCAAGGGAGGCATACTTTCCCCGCAGGGCGGATAGACATAGGGTGTCGCCGCCCATGAAAACAGGGGCAGCGCCTGCATGCTGTGCCGGGCAGGGGCGTCAGACCGCGCCGGCGGCCGCCCCCATCCCGGACGGTACGACAGGTTTTTTACGCAAAAAGGAGGCTGCGCCATGGCTCGATTCCGCCGGGGGGCGCTCTTATGCGCCCTGATGCTTTTTTTTCTTCCCCTCGTCTCGTGTGCCGAAAGCGGGGCGGAAGCGACGCTGTGGACGGCGTCGGACGTGGGGCTGCGCCGCAACAAAAGCGCCGCCGCTCCCCTTTCGCTGACCGGTCTGACCGTGTCCCTGCTTTCCTCCAAGGATGGGCTGGTGCTCCGGGTGCTCAGCGGCGAAAGCACGGCGCTGTCTCTGCGCGCGCAGAAAAGCGGCGAGGAGACCCTGCTCACCCTGACCGGCGGCGAGGAGACCCTCCCCTATACGCTGACCCTCCCCTTCGCCCTGCCGCCGAAGCTGCTGGAAGGCGAGGCCGACCGGGAAACGGTGACGGCGCTGTGCAACGGACTTTTGTCCGCCCTGCCCTTTGACATGAAGGGAACGGATACCCTGTCCTTTTCCGACGGCCAGACGCTGCCCGTCACCCTCGCCGTGTCCGAACTGACAGCGGCGCATCTCTCCGCACTGAACGATGAAATGACCGCATGGGGGCTCACGCCCCGCCCCTGGACAGGCGCGGCCGTCACCCTCCGGCTGGGCGGCGCGGGCGACCATGCCCGCATCGACGGGGTGCTGTCCTGCGAAAATGCGCCGGACACATGGTTTGCCCTTGAAATGTGCGCGCTGACCCCGCGGGGCAGCTTCATACAGCTGTCTTTCTCCCAGAACGCCGTAGAAAGCTCCCTTTCCAGCCTGTCCACCTGGCAGTTCGACGCCCGGCAGTGGCTGCTCCGCCTGACCCTGCCCCAGCTGAAAACCGACGTGACCCTGCGTCAGCACACCGACCGTGCCGGCGGCGAATGGCTGGCGGAGGGGCAGTGGCGGGGGGACTGGGCGCGCCTGACCGCACGGCTGACCCGAAGCACCGTACCGGCGCCCCTGTTTGACCAGCCGGACGGTGCCCGTCTGCCGCTGCGCGGCATGGACGAAGAAGCGAAGGCCGCGCTGTCCGCGGAACTGACGGCGCTGTGGCAGCGGGCGCAGGAACCGCTGCGCCGGGTGGAAGGGCTGGGACTGCTGCTGGAGAAAGCCGCGCCCTGACCCTCCCCGCTCGCCCGGTTTCCTCCTCGTATTTGTCGTTTTATAAGCGGCAGTATCCGACCTCCCCGCTCGCCTCATCGTGTCTGTCATTGTGCAAGCGGCAGTACCTAACCTCCCCGCTCGCTTCCTTGTGTTTGTCATTGTGCAGGCAGGAGCACTCGACCTTCCCGCTTGCCCGGCCCCCCGGATGCAGCGTAAACACTTTTGTGCGCATCCCGCTCCTGCGTTCCCCGTCGTGGCAGCCGTACCCCTCGTCAGTGAAAAAACACTTTGCACGCCTCCCGCCCTCTGTATTTCCATCGGGCAGGGGGCGTGTTCGCTTTTTCCCGTTTTCCGTTCAGTCAGCCGGCCGCCGGCCGCAGGGCAGCGCCGCGTTTCCGCCCGCCGGTTTCCCCATGCGCCGCACCGCCGTCACGGCGCCGCCCCGTCCCACAACGCCGCCCCGTCGATGGCCTTGCCCGTTTCGTCGGTCAGCGTCACACATACAAATCCAGACCCTTCAAAGGGCACATCCGCTCCCGCCGCGCCCAGCGCCTGCCCCGCCGCCACCGACTGTCCGACCCGGCAGGAGATGACCGCCAGCCCCCGGTACACGCTTTTCCCGTCCCCGTGATCCAGAATCACCTGCCCCTCCCGCGCCGCTGTCACCGTACCCGCCCGTACGGCTCGCACAGGGTCGCCGGGCTGGGCGGCGAAATCGGCGGCGGGATGGGTGTGCCATACGCCCGCCGGTTCAAAATACAGAATATCGCCGCTGTATCCCCGCACCACCGTCCCGTCGCACGGCCGCGCCCAGGAAGGCGTCTGCGCCGCCCCGTCCCGGTAGCCCGCGTCGCTGACGCTTTCATCCAGACTGCCCGCCGCGTCCCGCAGGTTTTCCTCCTCATCTGCCACCCGCGTCCAGAGCGCGGAAAACACAATGACCGCCGCGCACAGCACACACATGATCAGATACCCCCACCGATCCGTTCCCTTTCCCTTCATGACCCTGCCTCCCTTCCACGGTTAGCATGCATCAGAAGGCGCGCGGCTATGCCCTCCCCGGCCGGAAAGCGCGTCTTTGGCACAGGCGCTGTCCAGAAAAAAAGACCGTCCCCGCAAACGCGGGAACGGCCTTTGGTTTTCTACGGTTCTTTTCTGCGGTTCTGCCGCTCAGCCCTGATCGCCGGCTGCGTCCGTAGGCGCGCTGGTGGTCACATCGCTGGCAGGCGCATCCGTCGCCTGACTGCCGGCATTGTTGCTGCTGCAGCCGGCGACCAGCGCCAAAGAAGCAGCCAGCAGCGCGCACAGGGCGAAAACCTTCATCTTCTTCATCAATCTTCACTCCTTTTTACGGGACTCTGCCCGACCGCAAATTCCTGCGGTGTCGCTATTATAGAAGGCATTGCGCCGTCTGTCAACACTTTTTCTTCAACAAAATCCTACGCATTTTGCACAAAAGTCAGTTTTTCCCTTTCAAACGGCCGTTTGGACGTAATTGTTACAATTATTACGACGCGCCGCCTGCTGTTTTCCCGCTGCTTTTCGCTTTTATATTCCGGAGAAGTATGCTATAATGTGTGCCGTACATGATCTACTTACGCAAGGAAGGAGCAGCCTATGAATATCGAAGAATTCCTGCGTTCCGTCACGGCGCTTCCCGGTGTGACCGGTTCCGAGCGCCCGGCGGCGGAATACATTGCAGACGCCTTCCGCCCCTACTGCGACGAGGTGCACATCACCCCCCTCAACTGCGTGGTGTGCCACCGCAAGGGCAAGGGGCAGAAGGTGATCGTCTGCGCCCATCTGGATGAGATCGGCATGATGGTGTCCCGCATCGAGGAGGACGGCAGCCTGCGCATGCAGAGCGTGGGCGGCGTCGACCCCCGCATCCTGCCCGGCATGCGGGTTCGGGTGTACGGCAAAAAGCTTCTGTGCGGCGTGGTCGGCGCCAAAGCGCCCCACCTGCTCACCGAGAAGGAGAAAAACGTCAACTATACCTTTGCCGACACCCTGTACGTGGATATGGGCATGCCCGCCGACAAGGTGCGCAAAATGGTGTCCGTGGGCGACCGGGTCTGCTTTGAAGCCCGGTACGTGACCCTGAAAAACGACCGGGTCGCCACCAAGACGGCGGACGACCGCGCCTGCGTGGGCGTCATGCTGGAAGCGGCGCGGCTGCTGAGCGACATGCGGTGCGACGCGGACGTGTATTTCGTCGCCACCTGTCAGGAGGAGATCGGCTCCTACGGCGCGGCCATGTCCGGCTACAGCGTGGATCCCGACTACGCGGTGGCGCTGGACGTATGCCATGCGGAAACCCCCGGCGCGCCGCCCCTGCGGGTGCACAAGCTGGACAGTCTGGTGGCGTCCAAGGGTCCCTTCATCCATCCCTTCCTGCGCAGCGAACTGGATCGGGTCGCCAAGGAACAGGGCATCGCCCTCCAGAGCGGCGTAGGCGGCGGCTCCACCTCCACCGACGCGGACAGCCTGACCATCGCCCGGGGCGGCATTCCCACGGTGCTGTTGGAGCTGCCCCTCAAATACATGCACACCAACGTGGAAACCTTCGACATGCACGCCCTGACCGAAGGCGGACGGCTGCTGGCCCACTACCTGCGGGCGGTTGACCCCAGCTGGGAGGAAAAATTATGGAACTGAACAAGCTGTGTGAATTAAACGGCACCTCCGGCGACGAGGGTGCGGTACGCAACGCCATTCTTGCCGCCGCCAGCAAGCTGTGCGACGATGTGCGCATCGACCGGGCGGGCAACGTCATCGCCACCAAGCGCGGCGTCAAAAAGACCGGACGCAAGCATGTGCTTCTGTCTGCCCACATGGACGAGGTGGGCTTCATCGTCATGGGCGCGACGGACGACGGCATGCTCCGCATCCGTCCCGTGGGCGGCATCGACCCCCGGGTGTGCGTCAGCAAATACGTGGTGGTGGGCGAAAAGAAAATCAAGGGCGTCATCGGCGCCATGGCCATTCATCTGCAGTCCGCAGCCGACCGTCAGAAGGTGCTGGGCTGGGACGAGCTTTACATCGACATCGGCGCCAAGTCCAAAGACGAAGCGCTGGCCGACTGTCCGGAAGCCTGCTACGCCTATTTTGACAGCCGCTTTGAAAAGTTCGGCGAAGGCTGCGCCGTCAGCAAGGCGCTGGACGACCGGGTGGGCTGCTACAACCTGCTGCGGGTGCTGAACGAAACCGTACAGAACGACGTGACCTGCGCCTTTGTGGTGAAGGAAGAGGTGGGCTGCCGGGGCGCGCTGGGCGCCGCCTTCAACGCCCGCTGCGACGCGGCGCTTGTGCTGGAAGGCACCGCCGCCGGCGACATGGGCGACGCACCCGAAACCCGTCAGGTATGCCGCGTAGGACAGGGCGTGGCCGTCAGCTTCATGGACAACGGCTCCATCGCCAACCGCGCGCTGTACCGCCGTGTGCTGGAGATCGGCGAAAAGAACGGCTGCCATTTCCAGATCAAGGAAGGGGTAACGGGCGGCAACGACGCCCGCGCCTATCAGCACGCCGCGGAGGGCAAGGCCACCTGCGTGCTTTCCGCCCCCTGCCGCTATATCCACGGTCCCTCCTCGGTGGTCAAGCTGACCGATGTGGACGACCAGTTCAACCTGGCGCTGAACGTAGTCAACGCGCTGTAACAGAAAGGAAGATACGATAATGCTGCTGGATACGCTTAAAACGCTGCTTTCGGTTTACGGTCCCTCCGGCGATGAAGGCATGGTCGCCACCACCGTCAAAAAGCTGCTGGCGGGTCATGTGGACAGCGCCCGTGTGGACGTGATGGGCAACCTGATTATGGAAAAGAAAGGTCAGCCGGGCGGGAAGACCATCATGTTTTCCGCCCATATGGATCACATCGGTTTTGTGGTGACGGCCATTGAAAAAGAGGGGTTCCTGCGGGTCACCAACGTGGGCGGCCTCGGCGTGGAAATGAGCCGCACCCGTCACGTGGTGTTCGGCAACGGCGTGCACGGCGTGGTGGTGTGCCAGCCCACCAAGGGCGAAACGGCCAACATGAGCCACCTGTACGTGGACATCGGCGCGCAGGATGAGCAGGACGCCCGCAAGCGGGTGCAGGTGGGCGACGTGTGCGTATACGCCAACGACACCTTCATGCTGGGCGAGCACCGGGTGGCCGCCCCCGCCATGGACGACCGCTGCGCCTGCGCCCTGCTGTGCGAATTGATGCTGCAGACGGCCGACCCCCGGAACACCATCGTCGCCGTGTTCTCCACGCAGGAGGAAGTGGGCTGCCGCGGCGCCCACACCGCCGCCTACGCCGTCAACCCCGATCTGGGCGTCGGTCTGGACGTGACCGCCTGGGGCGATACCCCCGAGGTGAAGTACCCCTCCGTCAATCTGGGCGAGGGCGCGGCCGTCAAGTTCATGGATCGTTCCATGGTCGCCACCCCTGCGGTGCGGGACGCGCTGATCGCCGCCGCCGAAAAGGCCAAAGTGCCCTATCAGCGGGAAGTGCTGCCCTTCGGCGGCACGGACGGTTCCGCCATTCAGCATGCCCGGGGCGGCATTCCGGCGGGCACCCTGTCCATTCCCTGCCGCAACGTGCACTCCGCCTGCGAAGTGATCGACATGCGGGATATGGAAAGCGCGCTGGCCATTCTCAAGACCTTTGTCAACATGGAGTTCACCTTCTGAGAACGGCCGCGAGAACCGGAACCGGGGACAGGCGCCTGACGACCCCGTCCCCGGCTTTCGAAGGATACGCCGCGTCCTGCGCAATCGGCGCGAGACGCCTGCCCCTTCAGCCGTATTCCCGCAAATGCCGGGAACGCAGAAGATAAAAAACGCAAAATAAAGGGCATATGTTCTGCATCGCCAGCATGTCGGCGGCGCAGGACATATGCCTTTTGATTTGCGTCAGGAAAGCCGGCTTCTTTTTCCGTTCCCCCGCGTCCTTCCAAAAAGCGCGGGGGAACCTCTCTCTCCGCTTGCCAGAGAACGGTTCCCCCGCCGTTTTTATCAGTTTTCCGTTCAGTCCTTGCCCAGCTTGTACTGACCCTGCGCCTCGTCCCTGCGCAGCATCCACTTGCCGTCGGTAAAATCAGGGATGGCTACCGGCGCGCTGCCCATGGCGACAGACTGCTCGGACAGAGCGGTGATGCACATCATGGCGGCGGTGTCATACACGTCAATCGGCACCCGGGTGCCCGCCTGCAGCGCCTCGATGAAGCCGCGGAACACCAGATAATCCATCCCGTCGTGGCCTTCCTTGATGCCGAAGTTCTCGTACGCCGTCCACAGGGGATGCTCGTACTGCTTCATATAGGGTTCGTCATCCGCCCAGGAATGGCTCCAGTCGCCTTCCTTCTGGGGGGTCACGCCTTCAATATAAATGCTGTGGTTGTCCTCCATCCAGAGACCCTTGGTGCCCTGCACGCGGCCGCCGCGGGAATAGGGACGGGGCAGGGTGCAGTCGTGAGTCAGCACGATGGTCTCGCCCCGGGCGCACTTGATGAGGGTGGTCACAATGTCGCCCTCGTTGAAGGTGGCGTTCACCAGCTCCGGCTTGTCCGCCCGATGCTCCTTGAGCCAGGCGTGCAGCCCCACGGCCTTGGAGGACATGGAGGTCAGGTACAGCATACGGTTGCCGTAGTTGATGTCCAGATACTTCATGATGGGGCCCAACTCATGGGTGGGGTACAATTCGCCATTGCGGTTCATAAAGTTGTGCTGACGGTAGTGGCGGTTCACATCGCCCTCGCCCACTTCGTCCCGCAGGTCATGCTCATAGCCGCCCTGACAGTGCACCAGCTCGCCAAGCACGCCCTGACGCACCATGTTGAGCAGGGTCAGTTCGTTCTTGCCGTAGCAGCAGTTTTCCAGAATCATGCACTGCAGCCCGGTCTGCTGGCTCTTGCGCACCAGCCGCCAGCACTCGTGCACGGAGCAGGCGCCGCCCACTTCCATGGCCACGTGCTTGCCGTGCTCCATGGCCTGCACCGCCAGATCGATGTGGGTCTCCCAGTCGGTCATAATGACCACCGCTTCCACATCCGGACGGTTAAACACGTCCTGAGCACAGGTCGTACCGTCCACATGGTACGTCACGGTATCCTTCAGGTTTTCGATCATGCTGTCCACGCGATCCTGATGCCTGTCGCAGACGACCTTGATCACCACGTCCTTCATGGTCGACATGAGCCAGCAGTTGCCGTGCCCCCGTCCGCCCAGACCGATAATACCCAGATTCAGCGGCCGGCCGTTTTCATTGAACTGATACTCCATTTCAAAGCGCTCCTTTTATCCATTTTCACTGCGGTACATACACCTGTCATCGTGTAGCATACAACGAAAGATCCACCCCGTCAATTGTCGTTTTTCGGCAAAATAGGGTCATATCTTCCGTTTTTTGTCAGATCATGCCTTTTCAGTAGGCCGGGTTTTCATCCACATCCACCTGATCCCACATTTCTTCCTCGCCGCTGCCGGCCGCCACGTCGTCCAGCGCGTCCGCCCCGACCAGCATGTTCAGAAAGCGCCGGAAATACTGTCCGATATGGAAGGCGGGCACCTCGGCATGCACCAGCTTCAGGCGCACCCTGCCCCCCTCCATCACGCGGCGCACTCCCTCCAGTGTGCGCTCCTGGGTATCGGGCAGCCCCGCCTGCGCAATGAGGCTGTCGTACATGGCCGTCCGATCCTTCCAATGGGTGCAGTCCACCTGCACGGTCTCGTCCTTGCAGGAAGGGAAGGCAGGGTCGCGAGCCAGAATCAGCCCGTCTCTGCAGGGAAGGGTGCTCAGCCATTCCGCCAGGGTCTGATCCTCGTCATAAGGCGTCATACGCTGCTCCTTTCATGCTCACCGCGTTCCGGTAGAGCCGAACCCGCCCCGATCCGGCGCGGTCAGCCGCTCCACCTGTTCAAACTGAATGGGCGGCATCTTTTTCATCAGCCGGAACTGACAGATCCGATCGTTTTTTTCAATGTGCACATCCCGGGTTGCCAGCGCATTGAAACGCCACACATCCCCGTCGCCGCAGTAGCTTTCGTCAATGATGCCCATGCCGTTCACCAACAGGAGCCCCCACTGCTTATACGTGGAGGAACGGGGGCAAAGATGCGCCTCGTACCCCCTGGGCAGCTCCATGGACACCCCCAGGCTGATCAGCCGGTGCTCCCCGGCCTTCATATCCACCGTCTCGGCGGCGCGCAGGTCGATCCAGTCGCCGACCGTCCATTTTTCCAGCGGCTCCACGTCGCCGTGATAACGTACCCGCACCGTCACCGCTTCTTCCTGCACGGCTCCTCCTTTTTCTCCACGCCCCATGCGCCACACGCGCAGCGTGTTTTCCACCGCCCGGGTGAGCAGCTCGCCCGCCCGGCTCATGCATTCCGCCAGCGTGGACGGTCCGTCGGCAATGGGCACCACTGCCGTCTCTCCCAGCGTCCAGAAGGCGTCCGCGTCCGCCGTGCGCCCCCCTACGAAGGCGACGGCGGGCACCCCAAGCGCGCAGGCGCGTTTTGCCACCTGCGCAGGGTACTTGCCAAACCGTACGGACTGACCGTCCATGCGTCCTTCGGCCGTCAATACCAGATCCGCATCCGCCGTCCGGCGGTCAAATTCCATTTCATTGAGCACCGTCTCCGCGCCGGGCATCCGTTTTCCGCCCAGCACGCCCATCAGCGCCGCGCCCAGACCGCCCGCTGCGCCCGCGCCCGGAAGGTTGGAAATATCCCGCCCCAGCGCCGCCTCGCATACGGCGGCAAAACGCGCCGTGGCAGCCTCCAGCGCCGCCACGTCCTTTGCCCCCTTCTGCGGACCGTACACATATGCCGCGCCCCGGGGACCCAGCAGGGGGTTATCCACATCCGTCACCGCGCCGAGGGTCACTTCCTCAAGTCGCCTGTCCAGACCGGAAAAATCCGCCCGGGCGACCTGCGCCATGCCCCGTGCGCCGGGGGAAACGGAGCGTCCCGCCTCATCCGTAAAGGAAGCGCCCAGCGCCCGCAGGCACCCCAGACCGCCGTCGCTGCACCCGGTGCCGCCCAGCGCCACCAGAATTTCCCGCGCCCCGTCGTCCAGCGCGCACCGGATCATGTCGCCCACGCCCGCGCTGTCCGCCCGTCCGATATCCTTCTCCGCGCCCGGCGGGGGCAGCCCCGCCGCCTGCGCGCTTTCCACGACCGCCTTGCCGCCCCGGCGGAGCATGACCGCCTGCACCGGCTGCCCCATCAGGCCGCGAACCGTGCATTTCGTTTCCCGCGCCTGATCTCCCCAGGCCGTCCGCAGGGCGTCCAGTGTGCCCTCGCCCCCATCGCCGCCGGGGAGAATCACCGTTTCACAGCCGGGGAACAGCCGCCGGCAGACCTCCGCCATCAGGCGGCTGCTCTCCCCGGCCGGGAGCGAACCTTTCATGGAATCGGGTGAAATGACAAACTTCATGGGCTGCGCGTCCTCCTTTTAGCGGCCGGATCGCCGCCCGTCCTTTTCTTTCTGTTTCGACGTTCCATGCGCTTTTCCTTCTTAAAAACCGTACATCTGCGGCGCAGCAGGCGCGAAATTTGTCGAATACAGCCGTTTTCCCACCCCTTTGCAGCCCTTTTTTCAGGGTCAATCGGGAAGAAAATTTTAGAAATTATTAAAAAACCCTTGCACTGCAAGGGAAAAACGCCTATAATGACGGTGGTTGAAGCGGGTCTGTGGTTGCAAGCCGATGCCAGTCGCAGGCAAAACGGTCCACGTAATCCGGGCAAAGTCCCGGGGAGCATGGTGCGGCTTAGAGGTAAGTCCGGCCGCGCGGCAACGCGCGAGAGAACGGCGTGGGGGCCTTCAGGCTATGAGCAAGGTTCCGGCCGGCGAGTGTGGGGTCAAAGACCAGGTCAGCCCTCCAACCGACATTCATCTCAATCAGGGGGTTAAGGAAAACATGTATCAGGACAAAACGCTGGTCTGCCGCGACTGCGGCAAGGAATTTGTGTTCACCGCCGGCGAACAGGAATTCTATGCCGAGAAGGGTTTCCAGAATGAACCTACCCGCTGCCGTGAGTGCCGTCAGGCGCACAAGGCTGCGCGGAACAACGGCGGCGCCCGCGAAATGTACGACGCGATCTGCGCGAACTGCGGCGCGCCCACCAAGGTGCCCTTCCAGCCTCGCGAAGACCGTCCCGTCTATTGCAGCGAATGCTACGCCGCCATGCAGCGCAAGTAATTCATAAGCAGCAATGCGCCCTCCCTCGGGAGGGCGTTTTTTTATGCGCCCGTGCATCGAAAAAGCATTTTTCAACGGTCTCTGCCGTCGTCAAAAGGATCTGTCCGCACGGAGCCGCTGCTTCGCAGGTTTTGCCTTTAAGATACATGCTATAAAAAAATTTGCCTGCATGGAGGCGCTGTTTTTTCCGCCGATCTGTAGCCGGAGCCCAAAAGAGGCAAGCTGCCGTTCACGGATGCGGCGCCTGCCGCGCCCCGTCCTGACCGCTCAGGACGTTTCCCTTATGTCATGACGCTGCGGCGCTTTCCGACCGCACCTTCTGGTTCCCTGTTTCCGTCCGCCCTGTTTTTTACAGTCTGCGTTTTTCAAAGCGCCCTGTCACGCCTCGCCCTAAGCGCTCAGCGCGTTTCCCCTATGCCCTGACATTGCAGCGCCTGCCGCCTGCTCCTTCTCAGTCCTGCTTTTCGCCCCGGACAGGTATCAAAAAACGGCCCCCGCAGCGGCGGCGGCCGGCCTGTTCAAAAATTTTTTCTGTGTCGATTCTGCGTTCCGCCGGGCAGACGCTCCGCGCCTTATTTGCGTCGAAACAGCCCGCCCGCCCAGTTCGCCACCCTGTGGGACAGGGTCTGGCTTTTTTTCATGGCCAGCGCGGCGTCCAGCGCCCAGGCACGGTATTCCCTGTTTTCCGGCGAAAAGCGCACCGCCGCCCGGAAGCACTGATGGGCAGAGGCATACTGCTTCATTTTCATCAGGATCTGACCGTTGAGAAAGTACCATTCTTCGGTTTTCTGCTCCGCCCGCGCCAACTGGCGCAGCGCGCCGTCGAACATGCCCTGCTCGTACAGCCGGCGGGCAAAGTCCACCGCCTGCCGTACAGGCACGGAAGCATAGCCCACGTTTTTCTGAGCGGACAGACGCAGCGCCTGCTCATAGGCCAGGTTCAGCTGCACCAGCTGCTCCTGCGCCCGCAGCTGATCCTCCTGCCGGGTGAACAGGTCGGGATGGCAGGCCTTGACCTGCGTATGATAAGCCTGCCGCACCTGCGCCTGAGAAGCATCGCTGCTCAGCCCCAGCACTTCAAACGCGTTCACCGTTTATGCGTCCCCCTTCGCGCGTCCCGCCGCGCCCCGCGCGGCAGACCGCTTCACCGCAGGCTTTCCCGGCGGATATCCGCCCCCAGCGCCCGCAGTTTTTCCTCGATGTGCTCGTAGCCCCGTTCGATAAAGGTCGGTTCGTATATTTCCGTCCGTCCCCGCGCCATCAGCCCCGCCACCACCAGCGCGGCGCCCGCCCGCAGGTCGGTACAGGTCACAGGCGCGCCGTAGAGGGCGGTCACACCGTCGATAATGGCGGTCTGATCCACAATGCGCACCCGCGCGCCCATCCGGGACATTTCCACCAGATGCTTGAGCCGGTTTTCAAAAATGGTCTCATTGACGATGCTGGTGCCCCGCGCCATGGTCAGCATGGCGCTCATGGGCTGCTGCAGGTCGGTAGGGAAGCCGGGATACTCCTGTGTTTTCACGTTCACCGCCCGGTGCCCGCCGATGGTGCGCACCCGAATGGCGTCATCGGACTGGGTCACCCCCACCCCCATTTCCAGCAGCTTGGCGGTCAGCGCCTCCATATGGGTGGGAACGCAGCCATGAATGGTCACATCCCCCCGCGTGGCGGCGGCGGCGATCATCAGGGTGCCCGTTTCGATCTGATCCGGAATGACGGCGTAGGTGCTGCCGTGCAGGCGCTGCACCCCCTGAATGCGGATGGTATCCGTCCCTGCGCCGCGCACCCTGCCGCCCATGGAGTTGATGAAGTTGGCCAGATCGACGATATGGGGTTCCCGGGCGGCGTTGTACAATACGGTCACGCCCTCCGCCCGGGCGGCGGCCAGCATGACGTTGATGGTGCCGCCTACGGTTATACGGTCAAAGTAGACCGACGCCCCCCGCATGACCCCTTTGGCGGTGATGACGGCGGCGTGATCCTCCACCTCCGCGCCCAGCGCGCGGAAGCCCTTGATATGCTGCTCAAAGGGACGCTGCCCGATGGCGCAGCCGCCCGGATAGGCCACGCTGCACGCCCCGCAGCGGCCCAGCAGCGCGCCGATCAGATAATAGCTGGCGCGCATGCGGGAGGCGTATTCGTGGCTGA
Source organism: uncultured Clostridia bacterium (assembly GCA_934662505.1). GTDB lineage: Bacteria > Bacillota > Clostridia > Christensenellales > Aristaeellaceae > SVGT01. The sequence goes on from CAKUKE010000014.1 coordinate 58,301, forward strand.
CGGTGTTGCCCGTTACGCCGCGGGGATCCACCTCCATCCGGCGTTTTTCCGGGTCGTAGGCGACCTTCGCCCCCAGCGCGGTCAGAATGTCCTGCAGCACGCGCACATCTTCAATGTCCGGCACGTTTTCCAGCGTGCAGGGTTCGTCGCTGAGCAGCGTGGCCGGGATCACCGCAACGGACGTGTTTTTGCCGCCGGACACGAACGTGTCGCCCGTCAGGGGCTTGTTGCCGTCGATCAGCAGCTTGTAATCATCCACCGTCCCAGGCCTCCTCTGTGCGTAAAAAATAGCGGAGCGGACAGGCAGCAGCGCCCCGTCCGAAAAGAAACACCGTTTGATTATACCATATATGCCTCTCTCTGGCAAGGCATACCCCGAAAGCGTCCTTTTCTGCCGGGAAAAGGACGTGCAGTCATGTCAAAGCAGGCCGGAAAGTGCCCAAAGCAGACCCGTCGAGCATCGCTTTTTTCCGTTCCTCAGGTGAGGATGCATCCATCGCGCGAACCGTCATCCATCGGCTTCAGGGGAAGCCGGGCATATGCCCCTCTCTCCTTCACGCCGCCGCATCATGCGGAGCGGCCTCCCCGCACGGCGGACGGATTCAGCGGCGGCTGAGCCGCCGTGCCATGGCAGGGCGGCAAATTCCATCCCCGGCGGACGAATTCGGCATAGAAAGCAGAAAGAGTGAGCGCGACATGGCAAGGCTCATGCCGGACGGACGAATCACACGTCCACCACATCGAAGGCCGCGGCGCGCGCCATGCGGTTCATGACCGCCAGCCCCACCCCGTCCTCGGACCAGCCCTCCGCCAGAATACGGGTGATCTTCTGATCGTCCATATCCCGCAGCGCGGAAAACAGTACGTGCGCCGTTTCCTCCGGCGCCGCGCCCAGGCTTTCCACCCGCCGCCCCGCAAAGGCGTGCATATGATCCGCATGGCAGAGGATGCAGACCGTCTCCCCCGCCGCCGCGCCTTCGTCGTACATCCGCCGCAGGGTATCCGTCACCTTTTCCGCATCCGCGCCCCGCACTACCGTCATGGCGCCCCGGGGCGCGTAATGCCGGTGGCGCATGCCCGGCGAGGGCGCCGCCTCCCCTTCCTTCAGGGGGCGCATCACGCTGTCCGCCACCCGGCAGTCGCCCGCCGCGGCGGCCAGCTGCTCCCGGGTGATCCGCCCCGGACGCAGCACCACGGGGGTATCCCCCGTCGCGTCCACCACGGTGCTTTCCACCCCGACCCGGCAGGCGCCCCCGTCCAGGATCATGGGAATGCGCCCGTCCATATCCGCCATCATATGGGCGGCGGTGGTGGGGCTCGGGCGGCCGGACAGGTTGCCGCTGGGCGCGGCGATGGGCACCCCTGCCGCGTCAATCAGCGCCAGCGCCACCGGATGATCGGGACACCGCACCGCCACGGTAGGCAGCCCTGCGGTGGTCACCTGAGGCACCGTGTCCTTCTTTTTCATCAGCAGCGTCATGGGGCCCGGCCAGAATGCGTCCATCAGCCGCCGCGCCAGAGGGGTGATAAAGCACAGCTTCTCCGCCTGCTCCGGTCTGGAAATATGGACGATGAGGGGGTTGTCCGCAGGCCGTCCCTTGGCGGCAAAAATGTCCCGCACCGCCTGGTCGTTCAGCGCGTCGCCGCCCAGCCCGTACACCGTTTCGGTAGGAAAGCCCACTAATTTTCCCGCCCGGATCAGCGCGCCCGCCCTGCGCAGCGCTTCTTCATCCGGCTTGAGCAGCAAAGTCTCCATGTTTTCTCCTCTTTTCCATCAGTATAGCCAGTCTTCCCGCACGGCCTCGCGCCACGCGCTCAGGAACGCCGTCACGCTGGCATAGCGCCGCTCCCGTTCCTGCTGCGCCGCCCGCATCGCCACCCGGCGCAGTCCCTCCGGCGCATCCCAGCCGCTTTCCCCGCCGTCCAGCAGCATGAGCGCCAGCACGGCCATTTTATACACCGTGGCACGGTCGTCGATCAGCGCGCCGGGCACATATTCTTCCGGGGCGCGGAAAGCGCCCCGCCCCGGCATGCGTCCCCGTGGGTTGGCGACCGGCCCCGGCCGGTAAAGATCCACATCGCACACATACGCGCCGCCGCCGTCAAAGTCGATCAGTACGTTGCCGTCGTCAAAGCCGACCGCCGTCAGCCCGTTCTGCTCCAGATGGGCATGCAGTGCGAATACCTGCTCCAGCATATTAAGCCGCACGGTCAGGGGCAGCCGCCGCACCCGCCGGAGCACTTCGCCGTCCGGCGGCACGGTTCGCAGCGCGGGCATATCCATCCACGGGAAAAACAGGGCGTATCCCTGCCCCCCGTTCACAGGCCCTGCCGCCCGAAGGGGCACAAGCGCAGGATGGGGAAATTCACGGTATATCCGCTCCGCCGTGCGCAGCGTGACCACCGCGTCCTGCGTCCGCCCGGTATAATTGAGGGTTCGCGCGCCGGCATACTTGACAAACAGCCTGCCGAACGCCCCCTCCACCCCCAGACACAGGTTGCCCGAGGTCAGACGGTCGAACACGTAAAACACCCGTCCGTAGGGCTGCAGCCAGGTCAGGTTGACCGGCTCCCGGGTCTCAAAAAAGACGCCGTCCGCCTCCTGCCTCATGCAGGGGTCTCCTCGCGGGTCACATTGCAGATCCACTTATTCCCCCGCAGCCGAAGGAACGCGATCACCCATTTGAAGCACTGGTCGATGCGGGTGCACAGGAAAATGACGGGCATGGGCCAGTGGAACACAAAGGCCGCCGCGTAGGTCAGCGGGAGCACCACCAGCCAGCCGCAGATCATATCCACCCGCATGACGAACCGGCAGTCCCCCGCGCCCCGGTTGACCCCCCGAAAGCAGGCGGCATGGTAGGTGGTGCCCAGCAGCGTCACCGCCGCAACGGCGATCAGCTGCGCGGCCAGACCGGCGATCTCCCCGGTAGTACCGTACAGTGAAATGAAGGGATAGCGCAGCAGGAACACCACGCCGCACATCAGCGCGCCGATGGCCGCGAAAAGCACCTGAATGGTGTTGCTTTCGCGCCGGGTGCGGGCATAGTCCCCCGCGCCTACCGACTTGCCGATGACCACGCAGGCGCCGTCGGCCATGGCAAAGGAGAACATGGTCGCCAGCGAGCACATGGTTTCGGTGATGCTCATGGCGCTGATCATGGTCTTGCCCACATAACCGATCATGGCGCCCCGCAGAAGGCAGATCAGCGCCCACTGGGCGTCGCCCAGCGCCACGGGCAGACCGAAATGCAGGTAATCCTTCGCAGCCCAGCGCGCGGTGGTAACCATATTTTTCACCCGCAGGGGCACATTCTTCTGCACCCGGAAGCAGTACACCAGCACCACGGCCAGCTCCGCCACCCGGGCGCACACCGTCGCCAGCGCCGCCCCCTGCACACCCATGGCAGGCAGCCCCGCCTTGCCGAAAATCAGCAGATAATTCAGCCCCACGTTGGTCACAAGGGACAAAACAGAGGCATAGAGGGTCACCTTGACCACCTCCACCCCCTTGAGCACCGCCACCAGCGCGCTGGACAGGGCGTAGGGCAAAAACGAGAAGCACACCAGCCGCAGATACGTCTCGGCAATATCCGTCAGCACCCCCTCCTCCGGGTTCAGCGTGACGGCCAGAAGGGTTCTGGGCGCAAGGAGAGAAAGCACGGTCACAATTGCCGCCAGCCCCGCGCTGAGCATGCACACCATGCCGCACACAGGGCGGATGGCCCGGGTATCCTTTTTGCCCCAGTACTGGGAAATGAGCACCACGCCGCCGCTGCCCACGCCCATGAGCATGGACAAAACAAAGGTGGTTATGGTGTTCACCTGACTGACGGCTGCCAGCGCGTTCTCCGGGTCAAAGCGGGAGATCATGATGTTGTCCGCCATGACCGTCAGAAGGGACAAAAAGGACTGAAGCGCGGAGGGCAGCGCCAGACGCAGAAGGGTCTTATAAAAGGACTTTTCCCGTATCATCCGTTGCAAAACCTCATTTCCGGCAGCATAGCGCCGCCCTGATCGGCTTATTATAGCACACACCCGGCCGAACGAAAAGGGAAAATAGGAGAAAAAGGGAAGCCCTTTCCGCCGGGCGCGGGACGGCGGACATGCATGTCCAACCGCTCTTTCAAAAAACGCCGGGCGCCGGCAGGGGACGGGCGGCTGTGCGCCGCATGTATCGGACGTCAGCCGCATCGTGCCCCCGGCGGCGGCGCTGATCGTGCCTTCTGTGGGCATCGCGCCCATGAACGGGGGAATGGCATGCGCGTCCTGCGCCGGAGCAGGGCGTTATCACACCGAGCAGCAGCGCCTTAACATGAACAAGCACCGCGCGCGCCGGAGCAGGCAGCCGCATCGTGCCCCCGGCGGCGGCGCTGATCGTGCCTTCTGTGGGCATCGCGCCCATGAACGGGGGAATGGCAT
>CAKUKE010000015.1 GCA_934662505.1 uncultured Clostridia bacterium
ACAGGACTTGAACCTGCAAGTTCGTACGAACACATGAACCTGAATCATGCGCGTCTGCCAATTCCGCCATTCCCGCATTTGGTGGGCAGGGGTGGATTCGAACCACCGAAGTCTGTGACGGCAGATTTACAGTCTGCTCCCTTTGGCCACTCGGGAACCTACCCATGCTGACTGAAGTTGTGAAGATACACACCGTCACCCGGACGGCTGCCCTTTCTTTTTCCCTTTCGGTGCAGACACCGGGAGAGGAAATGGAGCTGGTGAAGGGACTTGAACCCGCAACCTGCTGATTACAAATCAGCTGCTCTGCCAATTGAGCTACACCAGCGTCACCCAACCGCAGGAGAAAGAAAATGGCGACCCGAAGGGGGCTCGAACCCCTGACCTCCAGCGTGACAGGCTGGCATTCTAAACCAACTGAACTACCGGGCCGTGTAATGGTGGGCCTTCAGGGACTTGAACCCCGGACCAACCGGTTATGAGCCGGCCGCTCTGACCAACTGAGCTAAAGGCCCGTAGATTCAACCGTGTGAAGAGAAAAATGGTGACCCCGTCGGGATTCGGACCCGAGTTACCGCCGTGAAAGGGCGATGTCTTAACCGCTTGACCACGGGGCCACACTTTGTTCCCGTCACCACCGAAGAAATGGTCGGGGTGAAGGGATTCGAACCCCCGGCCCCATGCTCCCAAAGCACGTGCGCTACCAGACTGCGCTACACCCCGAGGTTTCATCATCTGCGTTTCACACAGGCGACGCAACATATCATACCGTAAACGGAGCCTTCTGTCAATAGGTTTTTGAAAAAAAATTCAAAAAAAGCGGGAACGTCCGAAATGTGGCGACAGCTTTTGCGCCCGGGCGGCTGGACGTGAGCCGCCGCTTATGGTATACTGAGCGCAAAAGTCATGAGGCTGCCGACAGAAAGGAGGAGGGGGCATGTCCGACGCCAGCTATGAAATGCTTTCTCTGCTCATGCGCTATGTGTTTCTGGCGCTGGGCGTGGTCATTCTTCTGCGCAGCTACCGCTGGCTGCGCCGGGACGACAAGGCCTACCGTCGGGAAATAGAAAGCCTGCCCGACGCAGGACTGGTGGGCGAGGTCGTGGACATGAACACGGGAGAAAGCTTCCCCCTGCCCCGGGAGGGCACCATCGGCTCGGGACGGGCATGCGACATCCGCCTCCGTTCCTCCGCCGTCGCCGCCCGCCACGCTTCCTTTTTATTTGTCGACGGCAAAGGGCTGGTCATCCGCCCCCTCGGCGGACACTATGTGGCGCTGGACGGGGAACCGGTGACCGGCTCCGGGCGCGCCCTCCACGGCACCCGGCTGGAGATCGGCGACATCACGCTGCGGGTACGCCTGTTTGCCGGGCTGAACGTGCCCCGGCGCGCGGTATACGCGCCGGACGACGGGGTGCTATCACCGGCGGAAGACCCGGAGCTGGACGCGCTGCTCAGCGGGCTGACCGGCGCACCCGGCGCATACGCCCCGCTTCCCGAGGACGAGGCCGGGGATGGCTGGCACGGTGCGGCGGCTCCTGCCGATGAAAACGGCGTTCCTTTCCCGGATGGGTATCCGCCGCCGGCCGCCGCGCTGGACGGCTATGCCCTGCAAAACGGCGAAGAGCAAAGCAGCGCTTTCGTCCCCGCTCAGGACGGCTTTGACCCGGTTTCCCCGCCGGATGACCCGGCGATGGACGCAGGCGCGGACGACGCTTTCGATATGAACATGACCTGGCCCTACGCCCCCCTCCCGGATACGGACGGGCAGGACGACCCCGCCTTTTCTTCTCCCTCGTCCCGGCGCACCCGCCGCAGCCGCCGCAGAAACGGCCTGTAAAGGCAGAAAGGAGCGTTCTCCGTGGCTCACACCCGCAAACGCCGCGACCCGGCCCGACCCCTGCTGTCCGCCGTGGAGCTGTTTTTCTTTCTGGCGTTTCTCCTGCTTTTTCTCAAGGACTTCGCCTGGCAGAGCGCGCTGCTGGCCGTAGCGGTGCCCCTGCTGATCTTTGCCGGCGTGATGGGGCTGAGCCGGCTTTTTCCTGCGGACAAGCTGCTTTTGTCCCTGACCAATTTTCTGTGCGCGCTGGGCGTATTGCTCCTCTACCGGCTCAGTCCTGAAAGAGGGCTGACCCAGGCGGTCAACTATTTCGTCGGGGTCGTGTGCATGATCTTCTGCATCCTGCTGGTGCGTTATCTGAAAAACTGGACATGGGTCGCCCTGCTCATGGCCGTGGGGGGACTGGGCATGCTGATGCTGCCCCTCCTGTTCGGCACGGAAAAGTACGGCGCGAAAAACTGGATCACCCTGGGCGGCATGTCCCTGCAGCCCAGCGAGATGGTCAAGCTGGCGCTTTTGTGCGTCGTGTCCTACCTGCTCGCCCACCGCCGCAGGGCGGCCGCCATCGTCTATGCGGGCGCGTGCCTGCTGCTTCTGATGCTGCAGAAGGATCTGGGCACGGCACTGATGTACTACGGGGTCACCATGATGCTGCTCTACCTGTCCACCGGCAGTCTGCCCCTGATGGGCGCAGGGCTGGCCGCAGGCGCGGGCGCGGGCGTGGCGGGCTACCACATGTTCGCCCACGTGCGCAAGCGCGTCGCCATCTGGCTGGATCCGTGGGCGGACAGCGGAGACGCGGGCTACCAGATCGTTCAGAGCCTCATCGCCATGGTCAATGGCGGCCTGTTCGGCGTGGGGCTGGGGCTGGGCAACGCCTCGGTCATTCCCGCCTATTACAACGATTTCATCTTTTCCGTCATCCTGCATGAGTTCGGGGTGCTTTTTGGACTGGTGGTGCTGGGCATGTACGGCGCCATCGTCGCCCGGGGCGTAATGATCGCCCGCCGGGCGCGCACGGTGTTTGACGCCACGCTGGCCACCGGCTGCGCCGCGCTCATCGCCCTGCAGACCTTCGTCATCGTGGGCGGCAATATCAAGCTGATCCCCCTGACGGGCGTGACGCTGCCCTTTATCAGCTACGGCGGCACGTCCATGGTATCCAGCCTGTGCGTCATCGGTCTGCTGCAGGGCGTGGCCGCCCGCATTCAGGCCGGCGTGGACGAGGATAAAATGCTGGCCGGCTGGGAGGAGGGAGTCAAATGAAAGCGCTGCGCAAAAACCTGCGCCGGCTGGCGCTGCTGATGGCCTGCCTGTTTCTCCTGCTGGCGGGCTACGGCGCCTACAGCCTGAGCACCTACGGCAGCCGCTGGTTCGCCTCCGGCGCCAATACCTTCGTGCGGCAGAAAAAGCAGAACGTCATCCCCGGCGACATTTACGACCGGAGCGGCGCGCTGCTGGCCTCCACCGACGAAAACGGCGCGCGCACCTACCAGAGCGACGCAGCCGCACGGCGCGCCATGGTGCACGTGCTGGGGGACAGCGCGGGCAATGTGAACAACGGGGTAGAAAGCTTCATGGCCGCCTACCTTTACGGCTTCAACGCCAGTTTCTTAGAGCGGGCGAACGCGTATTTTTCAGGGGAAAAGCTGCACGGCGACAGCGTGACCCTGTCGGTGGACAACGGGCTGACCGCACGCATCGCCTCCCTGTTTCCCGATGGGAAAAGCGGCGCGGTCGTGGTGATGAACTACCGCACGGGAGAAGTGCTGTCCGAGCTTTCCTTCCCGGATTTCGACCCTGCGCAGGTGGACGCCTCGGTCAGGCAGAACCCCCAGAAGCCCTTTTTCAACCGTGCCGTGCAGGGGCTCTACACCCCCGGCTCCACCTTCAAGATCGTCACCGCCCTCTCTGCGCTGGAAAACCTTGCGGGGGTTCAGACCCGCGCCTTCCAGTGCGACGGCCAGTTTCAGGCAGGGGATCGGGTCATCACCGACGCAGGGACGGATCTGAGCCAGAACAAGATCGTCAGCCACGGACAACTGACCCTGCTGCGCGCCTTTCAGGTCAGCTGCAACAACACCTTCGCCAGACTTGCGCTGGAATTGACCGACGCAAAGCTCCGCCGCACCGCCGAGACGCTGGGCTTCAACGTGAATTTCCTTTTCCGCGACCTGGTGGTGGAAAACTCGTCCTACCCCACGATGAACCGCACCGAGCGGGAGGTGGCCTGGACGGGCGCGGGGCAGAGCGCGCTGCTTGTGACCCCCATGCACCTGTGCATGATCGCCTCCGCCGTGGCCAACGACGGCATGATGATGGAGCCCGCGCTGCTTCTGCGGGCGGTCTCTCCCGCAGGGCGGGAACGCGCCGCCTTTACGCCCCGCGCCTTTGGCCGGGTCATGACCGAAGCGGACGCCCGCACCCTGCAGGAATACATGCGCGCGGTGGTCACAGGCGGCACGGGCACCCGCGCCGCCGTCAGCGGGTATACGGTGTGCGGCAAGACCGGCTCGGCGGAGATCGACGGTCAGGAAACCACCAACGCCTGGTTCACCGGCTTTCTGCTGGAGGAAGACGCGCCCTACGCAGTCACGGTGGTGGTGGAAAACGCGGGGGGCGGCGGCAGCGTGGCCGCACCCATCGCCGGCGACATTTTCAAATATCTGACGCAGTAAAAAAGGCGGGCGGAAAAAAGTTCGCAGACAGTGGTTTTTTTCGCCCCGTCCATGTTATAATGTAGACGAAAATCATCACAAGGAGGCGCGAAACCATGGACGATCGCGAACTGGACATTGTGGAAATGGAAGGCGAGGACGGCGCGGTGCTCCGTCTGGCCGTGGAACGGTACTTCTACTACAACGGCGAGGAGTACGTGCTTTTGTCCGACAACGTGGACGGTCAGAGCGCGGAGGACGTGAACCACTACGTCATGAAAGTGCAGCCCCTGCCCGAGGAAGGCGAGGACATGGAAGAATTCGTGCCCGTGGACGAGGATCTGATGGACAAACTGGTGGAAGCCGCGGAAACGGTGTTCCAGGCGGACGAGGAAGAAGAATAACCCGCCGGGGCGCCCGCGGCAAGCGCGCCCTGCTCATTGTCCCTGCGCCGGCGGCTCGACCGCCGGTTCTTTTTTATGCCCGCCCTGCGGCGCGGCATTTTGGAAAGGAGACGGCGCATGAACGACACCCTCCGGCGCAAGCTGGCCCTTTTGCCCGACAGCCCGGGCTGCTACATGATGAAGGAGCAGGGGCAGATTATTTACGTGGGCAAGGCCGTCAACCTGAAAAACCGGGTGCGCAGCTATTTTCACGACCGCGACCACACCCCCAAGGTGGCGGCCATGGTGTCCCATGTGGATGACTTTGATATTCTGCTGGCGCGCACCAATCTGGAAGCGCTCATTCTGGAGTGCAACCTGATCAAGCTTCACCGCCCCTATTACAACATCCTGCTCAAGGACGACAAGCACTACCCCTACATCCGGCTGGATCTGCGGGAGCCCTTTCCCCGGGTCACGCTGGCGCGGCGGCTGGAAAAGGACGGTGCAAGGTATTTCGGCCCCTACATCGGCGCAACCGCCGTGCGGGACGCGCTGGACACCCTGCGCAAGCTGTTTCCCCTGCGCACCTGCACCATGGCGCTGCCCCCGGACAAGCCCCGCCGTCCCTGCCTGAACTACGAGATCGGTCAGTGTCTGGCGCCCTGCGCCCTGCGCTGCTCGCAGGCGGAATACGCGCAGGTGGTGGAACGGGTGGTGCGCTTTCTGGAGGGCGACTACGCCGCCGTCACGCAGGCGCTGCGGCGGGACATGCAGGAAGCGGCCGCCGCGCTGCAATATGAACGGGCGGCGGCCATCCGGGACCGTCTGCGGGACATTGAAGGCCTGATGCAGCGGCAGCAGGCCATTCAGGTGAACGGTTCGGAGCAGGACGTGATCGCGCTGGCGCAGGACGACATGGACGCCATGGCGCAGGTGCTGCTCATCCGGGACGGCAAAATGGTGGGGGGCGATCATTTCGCCCTGCCCGGCGAAGGGCGGGAAAACAAGGACGAGGTGCTCTTCGACTTCATCACCCAGTACTACGACGACCGCCGCCCCGCCCGGGAGGTGCTTCTGCAGGCCATGCCCCCCGAAATATGCGCCGACCTGACCGCATGGCTGCGGGAAAAACGGGGCGGCGCCTGTCAGGCGCTGGTGCCCCAGCGGGGTGACAAGCGGGCGCTGGTGCTTCTGTCCGAAAAAAACGCCCGGGACGCGCTGGAAAAGCGCAACGCCAAGCGGCAGATTCAGTACGAGCGCACCGTCGGCGCGTGCCGGGCGCTGGCGGACGCCATCGGCATGGAAGCCTTTCCGCACCGTATCGAAGGGTTTGACATTTCCAACACGCAGGGCGTTCTGTCCGTAGCGTCCATGGTGGTGTTCATCGACGGTGAGCCCGCCAGACAGGAGTACCGTCATTACCGCATCAAGACCGTGGTGGGCGCCAACGACTTTGCCTCCATGAACGAGGTGCTGGGACGCCGCTTCCGCCGGGCGCTCAGCGACGACCCCAAGGAAAAATGGCCCATGCCCGATCTGGTGCTCATCGACGGCGGTCCGGAGCAGCTGGCCTTCGCCCGCCGCGCCATGCTGGACGCGGGAGCGGACGTGCCCATGTTCGGTCTGGCCAAACGGCTGGAAGAAATCTATCTGCCTGACCGGGACGATCCCATCTGTCTGGATCACCACACCCCCGCCCTGCACCTGATCCAGCGCATCCGGGATGAAGCCCATCGCTTCGCCATCACCCATCATCGGGGGCTGCGGGGCAAGGCGGCGGTGCACAGCCAGTTGGAGGACATTCCCGGCGTCGGTCCCGCCAGACGGCGGGCGCTGCTGGCCTATTTTAAAACCCTGCGCGCCCTGTCCCAGGCTGACGAGGCAGAGATCCGCAAGGTGCCCGGCATGACCGACCCCGCCGCCCGGGCGGTTTACGCCGCCTTCCACGCAGAAAAAGCGCCGGTCGGCAGCGCATCGGAGGAGAAAACCGCCGCCGCGCCGTCTGCGCCCGCGGAAAAATAGGAAAAAGGCCGAACGTTTTTTTCGCCTGCCTCCTTCTCTGCCGGGAAAACAGCTTGACTTTTTCATATTATAAGGCTATAATAAACCGATCGGCTGTAAAGGCAGCGGGGAATGCTCCCCGCGCCGGAGCTGTTTTCGGATACATCTTCCTGTTTTTATTGGGTGTTTGGACGATTTTATCGTCATCTGAGCATAAAAGCGGACGCGGCAGCGTGCCGCTTTGCAATGGAGCAGCAGGAGGCAACCGCCCCTCACCGTTTTTTGACCGGTTCGCGCCCCGCTTTTCGGGAGCAGCCGTCCGTAGCGCGCCGCAAACGCGCCGGGACGGTCTCTTCTTCGAAGGGGCGGCTCTTTCGGCAGGAAAACGGGAGAGACCGGGAGGCGTCCGGGCAAAAGGCGAGGGTTCGTCTTTTCGCCGGCGCGCGTCCGGTGAGGCGGAACGCCGTATTTTGAAAAGCAGCGGCCGTGCGAAAGTTCTTTCGCGCGGTTTTTTGCATGCCGGCCCCGCAGAAACGATCATTCAGAGAAAAGAAAAACAAGCATGTGAAAGGGGGCAAAAGCAGACCATGTGGTACTGGTATGTGTGCGTCGGCCTCATCGCCGCCGCCATCGGACTGGCCGTAGGCTATATGTATCGCAAAGACGTGGCCGAGAAAAAGATCGGCCGCACCGAGGAATACGCCAAGAAGCTGCTGGACGACGCGACCCGCCGCGCCGAGGAACTGAAAAAGGAAATGATCCTGGAAGCCAAGGAAGAGGTGCTCCACCTGAAAACGGAAACGGATAAGGAGCTGCGCACCCGCCGGGCGGAAATCCAGCGCTCCGAGCGCCGGGTCATCCAGCGCGAGGAAACGCTGGACAAGAAAGAAGAAAGTCTGGACAAAAAGCGGGACGCCCTGACTCAGCGCGAGGAAGGGCTGGACGAAAAAGAACAGCAGATCGAAAAGACCTATCAGGAAGCCGAAGGCTTCAAGCAGAAGCAGATCCAGGAGCTGGAACGGGTGGCCACCATGACGCAGGACGAAGCCCGTCAGATGGTCATCGACCGGGTGCAGAAGGACGCCTACCACGACGCCGCCGCCACCGTGCGGGACATCGAGGCCAAGGCCAAGGAGGAGGGCGAAAAGAAAGCCCGCAACATCATCGCGCTGGCCATTCAGAAATGCGCCGCCGATCATGTGGCCGAAACCACCGTCTCCGTCATTTCTCTGCCCAACGACGATATGAAAGGCCGCATCATCGGCCGCGAAGGCCGCAATATCCGCGCGCTGGAAACCGCTACGGGCGTGGATCTGATCATCGACGATACGCCTGAGGCGGTCATCGTGTCCGCCTTTGACCCCGTTCGCCGGGAAGTGGCGCGTCTGGCCATTGAAAAGCTCATCATGGACGGCCGCATCCATCCCGCCCGCATTGAGGAATGCGTGGAAAAGGCGCGCAAGGAAGTGGATAACCAGATCCGTGAGGCGGGCGAACAGGCCGTGTTTGAAACGGGTCAGCACGGCATCCACCCCGAGCTGGTCAAGCTGCTGGGCCGCATGAAGTACCGCACCAGCTACGGTCAGAATGTGCTCAAGCATTCCATTGAGGTATCCCATCTGGCGGGCATGATGGCTGCGGAGCTGGGCGCCGACGTGGCGCTGGCCAAGCGCGCAGGTCTTCTGCACGACATCGGCAAGGCCGTGGATCACGAGCAGGAGGGCACCCACGTGTCTCTGGGCGGCGAGCTGGCGCGCAAGTACGGCGAAAGCCCCGACGTCATTCACGCCATTCTGGCGCATCACAACGACGTGGAGCCCCAGACGGTGGAAGCCGTACTGGTGCAGGCGGCGGACGCCATCAGCGCGGCCCGTCCCGGCGCGCGGCGCGAATCGCTGGAGAACTACATCAAGCGCCTGACCAAGCTGGAAGAAATCGCCACCTCCTTCCAGGGCGTGGAAAAGTGCTATGCCATTCAGTCCGGCCGCGAGGTGCGCATCATGGTCAAGCCCGAGGACGTCACCGACGAGGGCACCCGGGTGCTGGCCAAGGAAGTGGCCAAGCGCATCGAAAAGGAAATGGAGTATCCCGGTCAGATCCGGGTCAACGTCATCCGCGAGACCCGCAGCGTGGACTACGCCAAGTAAGCGCCCGTCCCGCGCAGACCGCTCCGGTCAAAACCACACAGACAACTCCCCTGAGCGCATTCTCAGGGGAGCTTTTTTGCCTGCGCCGCCCGCCGGGCGGACAGGAACGCCAACGAGCGGATAGCGCGCCGACGCAGACGGAGCACCGACGGGCGAACAGCACACCGACAGGCAGAGCGCTGACAAGCGGATAGCACGCCGACAGGCGGATAGCGCGCCGACGCGAGCAGCGTGCCGACAGGCAGATGGAACGACGATGGGCGAATAGTACGCCAACGGGCGGGCAGAGCGCCGACAGACAAGTGGCACAAATGATCAGCACGGCACAGTCACCGCAGCAGCGCCTCAACGCCGGTGAACAGGACAGTCGCTGACGATGTTCCCGGAGCCAGCCGCGCAGAAATCGCACCGCGGTATACTGCCCATTCATCTTACAGTACACACGGCCATACTGCCAGCCACTTTACAGTACATACGGCCACACTGCCCGGCCATTTTACAGTACATACGGCCATACTGCCAGCCACTTTACAGTACATACGGCCATACTGCCCAGCCATTTTACAGTACACATGGCCATACTGCCCAGCCATTTTACAGTACATACGGCCACACTGCCCAGCCATTTTACAGTACACACGGCACCCCGAAGCCGATGGCGCCGGAAACCCTGCACCGGCAGACCGCCGTTTTCCCCCACGTCCCTGGCGCTGCCGGACTCGATAAACGGTTTTCATGCGTTTTTTCCCTTTCCACTGCGCCGCGCCGCACTGCCGTCTACGCAGGCAAGGGGGGGACATATGCCGTACTGCCGTCCACGCAGACATGGAAAAGGGCATACGCCGCACTGCCGTCCGCACAGACAGGAAGGGCATGTGCCGCGATGTCCGTGTGCTTTCCATGCATTGATGTCCACCGATGGCGGCAGAGCATTCGCTCCTTGGGTCAGCGCTTTCCCCGCAGCATGCCTGCGCGGACAGAAGCACGCCCATCCCGTCCTGCCAGCGCCCCGCAGAGCCATACTGACCGGAACAGGCGCACCCCATCACAGGTCAGCATTCCTTCCCCCTCCCGCCGCGCGCAGTCTTTTCATCACGCGACCGTCAAAGTCAGAAGCGGGTCTGGAACGGCGTTCTCCGCTCCAGACCCGCTTTTCTGTTTCAGCTGTACTTTTTCATGCGGCTTACCGTGCGCCCAGATCGCGAAGCGCCCGGTCGATGGCACGGACGTTTTCCAGCGGCGTTGCGGTAGGCAGTTCGCATCCCGGCATGAACAGGGCGCGGTGACCCGCCGCCCGCGCCGCGCAGGCCATGATCGCCTGATAGGTGTGCTCCGCATCGCAGGCCATCACGTCGGCCACGGGGTCAATGTTGCCGTTGAGCACGCACCGTTCGGCGGCGTTTTCCAGCGCCTTTTCAAAGCCGGTAGCGTGGTCGATGTCCACAATGTACGCGCCGCAGCCTGCGCTTTCGGCAAGCACCGCCTCCGTATTGCCGCACATGTGCAGCCGCCCGCCGATACCGTGCTTTTTCATTTCCGCGTACAGTTCCCGGTGCAGCGGCAGAATAAATTCCCGGTAGGCCGCAGGGGAGAGGAGGGAGGCCACGGGATCGGGCACGTAAATGTAGCGCGCCCCCACCGCCGCCAGACGGCGGATCAGATCCAGCCCCAGGTTCGTCGCCTTGCGCAGCAGGGTATGCACGCACTCCGGCTCGTCGTAAAAGTCCATCAGCAGGTCCTCCACGCCCCGGGTGTTGCCCGCCACGGTCGCAGGCCCCACCACAGCGGTCATGGGGTAGATTTCCTTTTCCCGCTCCAGCGCATAGGCCGTGGCCTGCACCACGTCGCGGAGCCTGGGCACGTCCTCCACCGTCAGATCGGGCAGCTTCTCCGCGTCGGTCACGTCGTCCAGCGCAGGCCTGACCACGGTGGGCAGACCCTCCGCCGTAAAACGCAGGACAGCGCCGTACCCCTCTGCTTCCCGGGACAGGTCGGAGGCGATCTGCACATAATCCAGGCCCAGCTCATGCGCCGCACGGATGGCCGCGTCCGCCATGGCCAGCGGATCCTTGCAGTAGGTTTCCAGATCAATCCCGGTAAACCGGGTCACCACGCTGCCTACAATGGTCAGGTTGGGCAGCTTGTCCACCGGTCTGCCGGCAAAAAAAGCGTCCAGACGTTCTTTGGCATTCATGCTGTTTCTTCCTTTCTGTGATCAGAAATCGTCGTCCTCACCAAAAAGCAGGTTTTCTACATAGGCCTCGTTGAAGACCGGACTGCCGGACAGGGTCACATGCCGGGCGCAGGATGCAATGCGCGCCGACCGCGCCGCAAGGCCGGTATCCCCCATCAGCGCCAGTGCGCCGGAGAGCGCCGCGTTGCCCAGCACCTTTGCGCGGCCGGTCAGCACCGGCGGGATCAGGCCGATCCTCGCCGCGCTGTTCAGGTTCAGATGACTGCCGAAGCCGCCCGCCACATACAGGGTCTCCACGTCCTCGGGACGGATACCCGCCGTGTCCAGCAGCACCTGCACGCCTGCGGCAATGGCCGCCTTGGCCAGCTGCACCGCCCGCACGTCCCCGGGCAGCAGGGTCACTCCCTCGCACAGCCTCAGCCCCTCCGGCGCGATTTTTCCCGTAGGGGAAATATCCTCCCGCGCCAGAAAGGCCGCGGTCGCGTCAATGAGACCCGACCCGCATATGCCCACAGCCGGCGCGTCGTCCAGCGTATGAACAGTCATCTGCCCGTCCCGGAGCGTCACCCGATCCACCGCGCCCGGCACGCTGCCGCAGCCGCAGCTGACCCCCGCCCCTTCAAAAGCGGGGCCTGCGGCGGTGGAGGAGACCAGCAGTTGTCCCCGGTGCCACAGGGCGATCTCGCCGTTGGTGCCCACGTCGCATAAAAGGGCGGTGGCGTCCCGGTCGCACATGCCGCTGCTGAGAACGGCGCAGGTAATGTCCGCGCCCACAAAGGCATTCATGCACCGGGGCAGATAAGCGCGCCGCCCCAGCACCCTTTCCTCCGTACCGAACAGGGTATCCGCCTCAAAGGGCGCCCGGGCGAGGGATACGGGGTCGCGGCCGGTCAGAAGATAGAGCATGGTGGTGTTGCCGGTCACGACCAGCGCGTCCACCTCCGCCGCATCCCGCGCCGCCCGGCGGCACGCCTCCTCCAGCAGCTGCCCCAGCGCCTGAAGCGCCTGCGCCTGAAGCATGGGCAGTTTCCCCTCCAGCGCCGCGCCGATGCGCCCCATCACGTCCGCCGCCACGGCGGTCTGAGGGTTCAAACAGGCCGCGTCGCCCAGCGCCCGCCCGGAGGACAATTCCACCAGCCGCGCCGCCAGCGTCGTGGTGCCCACGTCAACCGCCAGCCCCAGCCGCCCCGTCATGGGACAGCTGGCAGTCACCGGCGCGGCGGCCGCCGTTTCAATGTGATGGGTCTCCGCCGCGGGCAAGGTCACCTCGCCGTCGCCCAGCGCCGTCATCTGACAGGAAAGTCGCGCGCCCCACCTTTTTTCCGCCGGGGTAGGGGGCGCGAAATGCCCGTCCGCCTCCACCGCGCATTTGCCGCACCCGCCCCGTCCCCCGCAGGGATGCGGCTGGGTCAGCCCCGCCCGGAGCATCAGTTCCGCCACCCGGGCGGGCGGGTCAAAGGTCACGGTCACCGTCTCTGCGCCCTGATGAAAAACAAGACGGCTCATGGTTGCTCCTCCCGGTACAGAAGCAGCCCGAAAAAGGTGACGGTGTTCTGTCCGTTGATGTATTTCAGGTCGGTCGCGCGGCTGGTGTTGTACACGTCCACGCCGCAGCTTTCCAGCGACAGCATGGCGCGGTCGGGAAAGCGGCAGGGCTGCCCTTCCCGTTTGGCGCACACATCGCACACCCGGCACCCGCCGCAGCTCAGGTGCCAGGTGGCCGCCCGCTCCTCCCGGGTCAGCGCCGCCTGAATTTTCTGGCTCAGCAGCGCGTGACGCCGCCCCGCCTCGGACATGCCCTCAATGTCGAAGCTGTCCTCCAGCGGACAGACGATCTGGTACAGCACGCCGCCGTCATAGGTGCGCACCCGCGCCATCAGCGTATGGATGTCCCCCGCGTCGGGCGGGCACATCCAGCATTTTCCGTAAAAGCCGCAGGCATTGTCCTCGCACAGCCGCCGGAATTCCTCGCTGAGCACAATGTCCTGCCCGCTCACAAGCGCCGCCTTATCCGCGCCGCACCGCAGCGCAAGGGCGGCAAGGCTCTGCCCGTTCACGTTTTACGCCTCCCGGTTCATCCGCCGGCAGGCCGCCCAGGCCGCGTCCGCCGCAGAAGCCGCGTCGGGAGTGTAAATATCCGCACCGATCTGCCGGCAGAATGCGTCCGTCACCGGGGCGCCCCCGATCATGATGGTCACCCTGTCCCGGATGCCCGCGTCCTCCGCCGCCTTCACCACGTCCTGCATGACGGTCATGGTGGTCGTCAGAAGGGCGGAGCAGCAGATGACCTGACAATTCTGTTCGATGGCCGTTTTGACAAACACCTCGGGCGCCACGTCGGTGCCCAGGTCGATCACCTCGATGCCCTTGCTTTCCATCATCATTTTCACAAGGTTTTTACCGATGTCGTGCAGATCGCCCTGCACGGTGCCGATGCAGGCGCGTCCGACGGCCTGCACCCCCTCCTGCACCAGCAGGGGCTTGAGCAGCGCCACGCCCATGTTCATGGCCCGCGCCGCCACCAGCACCTCGGGCACGAAGACCTCGTTGTTCTTGAACTGCTCGCCGATCACGTTCATGCCCGCCATGAGTCCCTTTTCCAGAATGTCGGAGGGCGAGACGCCCGCGTCGATGGCTTCCTGCACCAGCGCCTTGACCACCTTGGACTTGCCCGCCTGTACGCCCCGGGAAATCTCCTGTAAATCCATATTGCTCTGCCTCCTGTCGCAGCCGCGTTTTTGTCTGTCCTTATTATAAAAGAAAGGGTGGTTCGATTGTTGTATATTTTTACGTTTTTTTGCCGTTTCATTGTGCAAAAAGAGCCATAAAAAAGGACAATTTCCCTGTTGAACCTGCTTTTTTCCCGTGCTATAGTAAACAGGAGGAGACGCTCCCCGTTTTTGTGTTCTGCTTTACCGTTTTACTGTATTTGGAGGAAACAGCCATGGCCGCCGGTATTTTTTCACTTGTTCCCGAGGACGACATGGAGGACGTGCTGGCCTGTCTGCATGCGGTCACGGGACTGCCCGTCCGCATGACGGATGAAGCGGGGGAGGATCTGATCCTGCTGGGCGCACCCGCCCCCTGCTGCACCCTGCTGCAGCAAAAGGCGGTCTCCCCCGAAATCTGCCGCTCGGCACGGTGCAGCGCAGGCGCCCGCGCCCGGGTGCTGGGCGGCGCGTATGTGTTTTCCTGCCCGGCCGGGCTGACCCTGATCGCCTTTCCCCTGCTCAATCTGGGACGGCTGCTGGGCACGGTGCTGATGGGCCCCTTCCGCATGGACGAGACCGACCCGGAGGGAACGGGGACGCTGGCGGAGGAGAAGGGGCTGACCCCCCGGGAGGCGCTGACCCTGTATGACGCGCTGAACGGCCTGCGCACCGTACCGCCCCCGCTGGTCAGCCAGCTGCAGCGGCTGCTGGCCTATACCCTTGCCCCGCTGCTGCCGGCCGGCCGGGCAGACATGCGCCGGGCGCAGGAAAAAATGACCCAGCAGTCCCGCATCAACGAGACCATCCAGGCGCTCAAGGGAGAAGGGGCGCCGCCGCCCCGTCCCATCTTTTATGAAAAGGAAACGGCGCTGCTCCTGCGCGTCCGCACGGGCGACGTCAAGGGCGCCAAGGCCATGCTCAACGACATGCTGGGCTACGTGCTTTTCAGCGAGGGGGGCGGCATGGAAACCGTGCGCCTGCGCGCCATGGAGCTGTCCACCATGCTGTCGCGGGTGGCCATGGAGGGCGGCGCGCCCGCGGAAAGCGTATATGCGCTGAACCGCAAGTTCATGACCCTGCTCAACCGGGAGCAGGGGCTGGACGAGGTGTGCGCCCTTCTGCAGGACATGCTGGAGGGCTTTGCGGACGCCATGTTCAGCCCCAAGGACAAGGGTAACCTGTTCATCCGGCAGGCGCTGCAGTACATGGCCGCCCATTACGCCGAACCCGTCACGCTGGAGGCGGCGTCGCAGGAGGCAGGCATGAGCCCCCACTATTTTTCCACCCTGTTCAAGGCGACGGTCGGGGTGGGATTCCGGGAGCAGCTCAACCGGGTGCGGGTCGAGGAAAGCAAACGGCTGCTGCTGGCCTCCCGTGCCTCCCTGAACGAGGTGGCGCTGGCAGTTGGCTTCTGCGATCAGAGCCACTACTGCAAGGTGTTCAGGCGGCTGACCGGTCTGTCCCCGGGACAGTACCGGGGCGCCGCCGCCCGGGGATAGGCGGCCGCTCAAAAAAAAACGGGAGGGGGCTTTGAAAAATCAAAGCTCCCTCCCGTTTCTTCACAGATTTCTTCCATTCTCTGTTGATCGTCCCGGCTGCTTTCCTGGAAAAAAGCAGTGGGAACCCTTCTTTCCCTTTCAAAGAACGGTTCCCCCGCACGGCATATGCTACTCTGCGCCCTGCGCACCCACGGTCTCCACGGTGTAGCCCATCTCCGCCAGCTGATCGGCTACGCCGCCGTCGCCCAGCACATGCGCCGCGCCCACGGCGAAAAACACCCGGGTTCCCGCGTCCAGATAGTCGGCCGCCTGTCGGGCAAAGGCCGTATCCCGGTCGCCGTACATCGCCTGCATGTAGGCCGTATAGCCCGCCACGTCGGGGCAGCCCGCCAGCGCGGCGGGATCCTCCTCCGCAGACAGCAGACGGTTCAGCCCTGCCCGGTCGCCCCGCGCCCAGTTGTCCAGCAGCGCCATGGTGGACAGAATGACCCCCGCCGGGGCGCTCAGCATCGCCTCGATCTGCCAGACGACCACGCTTTCCGGCATGCCCGTCAGCAGCGCCATCTGGTCGTCCAGATTTTCCAGTTCGTCCACCTGTTTTTCTTTTTCCCCGGCCAGCGTCAGCAGATACTGGTCGACCCCCAGCGCCGCATCCATGCTGCTGCCGGCATAAGCCTTCTCCTGCAGAAGGTTCATCACCGCCCATGGGCGCATGGACGCCAGCGTGCCGATGGGCATGCCCGTGGCCTGCGCCGCTTTTTCGAGGGTCTCCTGAGACAGGGGGCTTGTCTGCCCGTTTTGCAGGTACATGGCCAGCATCATCTGCCCCATGGCGTAGGGATCCTGCTGTATCCGCTGCACGTCCAGCTCCACCGCCAGCACGTCGCAGCGCTCAAATGCATCCAGCACATAGTCCGGCAGGGGATAGGTGCTCTCCCGCGCCAGATGAATGGTGCCCATCAGATAGATCTCGTGTCCTGCCCCGTCCGTCGCCCGGTACAGCAGGGGGGTGCATTCCCCCAGCGCCGGCAGGCACACCGTCAACATCATCAGCACGGCCAGCAGCGCGGCCAATCTTTTTTTCATTGCGGTCATTCCTTCCTGATCTCGTACACGTCCATTGCGTTCTGCACGGTGGCGGCGGCCATTTCCTCCGCCGTCACCCCTTTCAGCTGCGCCAGCTTTTCCAGCACCAGCCGCACGTTGGCCGGTTCATTGCGCCGTCCCCGCAGGGGGTCGGGCGCCATGTAGGGGCTGTCCGTCTCCACCAGCAGACGGTTCATGGGCACGGCTGCCGCCGCCTCCCACAGATGCGGCGCTTTTTTAAAGGTAAGGGGGCCGGCAAAGGAAATGTAGAACCCCATGCGCAGATAATCCCGCGCGGTCTCCGCGCTGCCGGAAAAGCAATGGATCACCCCCCGGGGTTTCCGGGGAAGGGAACGGAAATAATCCGTCATTTCTCCATGCGCTTCCCGGATGTGAAAAATAACCGGCCTGTCCAGCCGCAGCGCCAGCGCCACCTGGGCGTCCATGACCCGTTCCTGCACGTCCCGGGGCGAAAAGTCGTAATGAAAGTCCAGCCCGATCTCCCCCAGCGCCCGCACCCGGGGATTTGCAAGCAGCGCCTCCAGCTGCTCCAGATAATCCGCCGGCGCCTTTTCCGCCTCGTGGGGGTGCACCCCTGCGGCGGCGTAAATGAAGGGGTAGGCCTCCGCCAGCGCCAGCGCCGCCCGGGAAGACGCCAGATCGCTCCCCGGGCACAGGCAGCGCGTCACCCCTGCCGCCCGCATCCGGTCAATCGCCTCCGGGCGGTCTGCGGAAAACTGTTCGTCATCCAGATGACAATGAGAATCAAAAAGTTCCATGACCGTCTCCTGCCCGCGCCGCCGGGACGCAGCCCCCAGCGCCGCGGCGCGCATTTTTGCTTTCATTATATGCGGATGAACGCATTTTTGTCAATGTACGGCAAAAGCCGCAGGGATGCTTGCATTTCCCGCCGCTTTCGGGTATGATGCAGTCGCGGCGCGAAAAAAACGCGCCGTCAGGGATGGAAACCCGAAAACGGAACGTTGAATGGTTGACTGCCTTACGGAAAGGATGCTTGTAGGCGATGGAACTGAAATTTCCCGCGCGGCGGGTGAAACCGCCCTATGAACAGCTGGCGCAGGAGCAGGAAAAAAGCCTGTACCTGACCTGTCTGCACCTGACGGGCGACCCGCAGGATGCACAGGACTGCGCGCAGGAAGCGCTGCTGAAGGGGTGGCGGCATTACGCCTCCTTCCGGGGCGACGCCCAGCCTGCCACCTGGCTGCACCGCATCGCAGTGAACGTGTGTATGGATCTGATGCGCAAAAGGCGGAAAAACGCTTCGCTGGAGCAGCTGCAGGAAGACGGGTTTGAGCCTGCGGACAGGGGCGCGGAGGTCTATCTGGCGCTGGACGAGAAGGAACGCCGGGCGCTTCTGCGTCAGGGCCTCGAGCGGTTATCCCCCGACGCCCGGGCGGTGGTCGCCCTGCGGGATCTGGAGGGGCGCAGCATTCAGGAAACGGCGGAGCTGCTCTCCCTGCCTGAAGGCACCGTCAAAAGCCGTCTGACCCGCGCCCGCCGGCAGCTGTGCAGCTTTTTTTCTGCCCAGCGGGAACTTTTTGAAGATCTGTCCGTCTGAATGATCGAGAGGAGGCGAAAGAAATGGATTGCACACAGTTTTCAAATTCTCTCGACGCGCTGCTGGACGGCGTTCTGTCCGGAAAGGACGCTCAGTCCATGCAGACGCATATGGAGACCTGCCCCCGGTGCCGGGCTCTGTACGGCCTGAGCATGGATCTGAGAGCCATGGGCCGGGAAGACGCGGAGCAGGCGGCCATGCCGCCGCTTCTGGACGGGTGGCGGCAGGCCGTAAGGGAGGAAACGCAGCCCATGAAAACCCCATTCAAAAGAAAGCTGGCCTCGTGGCTCGCCGCTGCGGCGGCGCTGGTCTTCGTCATCGGCGGCGGCGCCTTCAGCCGCAACCGGATGCGCGAGGCGGCAGAGAACGATCATGACTACACCGCGCAGAGCAGCGCCGACTGGGACGCAACCTATGACGAGGGCGCGGACTACACCACGCTGGCCGCGGCCGGCGCCGTGACCAACTTCGCCTACGAGGGCGGCGCGCAGCGCAGCAAACGGGCCGCCACCGTCACATCGCAGACCGCGCCGCTGGGCGCAACTGCCGACACGCGGGAAAGCAAGATCCGCCGCAGTGCGTCCATGGATCTGAAAACCGCGGCCTTTGACGACACGCTGAACGCCCTTCTGAACCAGACCGCCCAGTTCGGCGGCCGGGTGGAAAGCCAGACCGTGTCAGGCAGGGAAGGCGCGCGCACTGCATACCTGACCCTGCGGGTGCCGCAGACGCAGCTGGACGGTTTCCTGTCGGGCGCCAAATCCGCCGCGACGGTAGAACGCTTCAGCGAAAGCAGCGACGACCTGACGGACACCTACTATGACACGCAGGCCCGTCTGGAGACCCAGCAGGCCAAGCTGACCCGTCTGACCGCGCTGATGGAAAAGGCGGAGACCGTCGCCGATCTGGTGGAGATCGAAAACAGCATCGCCGACACCCAGTACCTCATCGACAGCTACACCGCCTCGCTGAAAAACTACGACAGTCTGGTGGATGAAAGCACGGTGAACGTCACCCTGTCCGAGGTGACGCCCCGGGAGGCCGCCCCCGAAAAGGGCTTCTTTGAAAAAGCCTGGCTGGGGCTGGAGGGCTCCCTGTCCGACGGCTGGCAGTTTCTGCAGGAGGCGGGGCTGCTCCTCGTCGCCGCGCTGCCCTATCTGGCCATCGTGGCCGCCGTCTACTTCATCGTCCGGGCGATCGTGCGCAGCCGCCGCGCCCGGAAGGAACGCTGATTTTTGCACCGGCTCTGCCGGAGAAAGGAAAACATCATGAAAAAGCTCGCACTCATTCTGCTCAGTCTGACCCTCATTCTCACCCTGACCGCCGGCGCGCTGGCCGAAAATGACGGCGAGATCGTCGTCTCCGGCAACGCCACCGTACGGGTCGCCGCCGACATGGCCACCCTGCAGGTGGGCGTAGAGACCGTTACCACCGACGTGACCAGGGGACAGTCCGACAATGCCGCCGCCATCAGCGCCATTCTGGCCGCGCTGAAGGACGCCGGCGTGGCCGACGAAGACCTGACCACCAGCAACTTCAACGTGTACAGCGGCTACGATTACTCCGGCGAGAACCCCGTGCGCAACTACACCGTGACCAACATGCTCACCGTGACCGTCCGCGATCTGGACAAGGTGGGCAGCCTGATCGACGCGGCGGTGGCCGCGGGCGCCAACCAGATCTACGGTCTGAGCTTCCTTTCCTCCAAGGAAAACGAAGCCTTCCAGAAGGCGCTCACCCGTGCGGTGGAGGATGCGAAGGCCAAGGCGGAGACCCTTGCGCAGGCGGCGGGCGTCACCCTGGGCGCGCTGGAAGAAATTTCCTCTGCCAGCACCGGCTATGACTATGGCGTGAACAACGTATACGACGCCAAGGAAATGAACGCCGGCGGCAGCACCATCGTGGCGGGCGACGTGCAGGTGTACGCCACCGTGACCCTGACCTACGACCTCAAGTAAGCGGAGTCAGAAACACGGAACCGGCCGCCGCGCCGCAGGACTGCAAAAGCCCGGGCAACCGCCCTCCGGCTGCAGGCCTTCTTCAGCAGCGTGCCGGCGCATCCGCAGGCCGGTCGAACGACCGTCCATCAAAAAAACGGCGTGACCTTACCGGGTCACGCCGTTTCTGTTTGTCAGTCCGGCATGCTGTCAAGGGCGCAGCGCCATGCAGGAGCGGCGCACCGGTGCTTTTCAGGGTTGAACGTGCATTTTTGATGGTTCTGGCAGCGCCGCGCAGGAAGGGCGGCTCGTTGCTCGCCTCCCCCGTCCTTCACGCGCCGCAGGGATGGCAGCCAAAGCAGCGGACGGATGGGCGTATTCCTTGCCCTGCATGTTTTCCATATCGCAGGGATGACCGCAGCTGATGTGAAGGCGTTTTTTTATGACGGTGATTGTTCAGCGACCGTCTGCGTCCTCGCACGTGCCGCAGGCGCATCGGCGGTAGCCGCGCAAGTCCCGGGTTCTGCTGTCTGCATTCCACGCGTATTGCAGGGTCGGCGGCGGAAACGGCACCGTCTCGTCCGCCTGCTCAGGCTGCATCCGCCGCAGGGTACGTATTGTTTGTCCCTTTCTGCCGTACTCAGGCGGTTGCATGCGTCCGCGCCGAAAAAACATCCGCGCCCACGCGCCGCCGGCCGTGTCCGGCTCTTTTTGGGTCTGCTCCTACAGCTTCAGCAGTCTGCCCGCAGGCAGCCGTTTATCCAGACGGCTCTCCACGTACAGCCGGAGCAGGTTCAAGGGCGCGTCCTCGGGCGGACACGCCGTTTTCTCCACGCCCACCCGCAGCACGTCCTGCATCCAGCGCACCTGCCCGGGGGTGACCGCAGCGCCCCCCGTCAGGCTGTCCGCACAGGCCGCGCAGCACAGCCCGCCCTCCGCCGTGTCCATCAGCCGGGCTTCCTCCGCCGCCACGGGCTTTCCGCAGCGGACGCAGTGGGACAGCCGGGGACGGTACCCGCTCAGCGCGGCAAAAAGCAGAAGAAACGCAGCGGTCACCGCCCGGCGGTTCATCTCCTTGTAGGCCAGCCGGGACAGGGAGCGGGTGAGCAGTGTAAACAGCTCCAGCGACCGCTCCCCAGGCTGCGCCGCCGCCTCGCACACGGCCAGCATATAGGAGGCGGCGGACAGATCGTCAAAGTTTTCCCTGAGGGGGTAAAAGCTGTCCTGCAGCGCGCAGCTGACCACCGTAGCGCGCCCACGGCCGGAAAACAGCACGTATTCCCCCATGGCGAAGCACTCGCTGCAGCCCATCAGGGGACTCTGGGGACGCTTGCAGCCCCGGCACAGGGCGTCCACCCGTCCCAGCGCGGGGGAAAGCAGGGTCAGCATCCGGTCGTTTTCCCGATAATCCGCATGCCGCAGCACAATGGCAAGGGTCTTGATATTGGGCATCGTTTCAACTCCCCGTGGAACGGTAATCCTTCAGCGCCCGTCTGAAGACAAAGTACATCAGCGTCAGAAACGCCGCCCCCGCGAGAGGGACGACATAGGCTGCCCAGCCCGGCAGCCCCAGCAGGGGCTTTTCCAGTATATACGCGGCGGGGGCGTGGGTGGTCAGGGCGAAGGGCGCCACGCACACAAACAGCACCCGCAGGGGTCTGGGGTAAATGTCGATGGGGTACTGGCAGGCCGACCGTCCCCCGTAGGTGAGCACGTTGACCGCCTCGGGCGACCTGACCGCATACAGGCAGCACACCGCCTCGATGAGGAACAGCCCCGCCACCAGCGCGCTGCCGCAGGCGATGCTTTCCAGCAGCAGCACCCCCTTGCCCACCGTCCAGACGACGCCGCTTCCCCGGGCGCCTGCCGCCAGCGCCGCCGCGCCCACCGCCAGCGCGCCGATCCGGCGGGGATCCATCGCCGCACAGCACACCTGCGTCATCACGCCCCGGGGGCGCAGCAGCATGTGATCCAGCGCGCCCGAGCGCACCAGCGGGCTGAAATTGGTAATGCCCCGGCAAAAGAACTCCACCAGATAAAAGGACGTGGAGATCAGCCCGAAGAAAAACAGCACATTTTCCCCCGTCCACTGCCCCAGCGACGGAAAGCGGTCAAACAGCAGCACCACCGCCAGCATTTCCCCACCCAGCATGATCAGCTGCGACAGGGTATTGAGCAAAAAGGACAGGGGATATTCCGTCTGACAGCGCACCAGCATTTTCATGGAGCGCAGATACAGTTTCAGCGTGTTCATCCGTTTATCCTCCCTGCAGCACCATGCGTTTCTGATTTTTCCGCCACATCGTCGCGCCCAGCGCCACAAGCGCCAGCGCCCATAATCCCTGCACGGCCATACGTTCCAGCGCCTCCCCCGGCGCGCACAATCCGTTGTAGATGCGGATGGGCGCGTCCAGCAGCTGCGCGTAGGGCGAATACCGCAGCACCGGCTGCCACGCGTCCGGGAACAGCGTCAGGGGGATGAGGTTGCCGGAAAGCGTGACCATCAGCAGATTCAGGGCGTTTGTAATGCCCCGGTTGTCCAGGGAACGGATGGTGAAGGCCATGGCGATGTTATCCAGCGCGCATACGCACACAAGCCCCGCCAGCAGAGAAGCGAAAAAGGCGCCCAACTGCCACACACCCGCAGGCGGCGCCATGCGCCAGCCGTCGGGCAGCAGCAGCATGACAAGCAGGGTCGGCACGGCGCGCAGGGCACACCCCACCATTTTCTGCGCCATGGCTCTTGCAAAATAGAAGCCGTAGGGGGACAGGGGACGGCACAATTCGTAGGCCATGCCGCCTGTGCGCACCGTCTCCGCCAGCTCCGTATCCGCAGAGAAAAGCAGGCGGAAAGCCATCTGCTGGATCCACACATAGGTCACGGTGTGGGCAAGGGACTCCGCCTGCGGCGCGGCGGCGTACAGCGCCCGGTACAGCGCGATGAGGATAAGGGCGAAAAAGCCCTGCGTGACCACCCCGCCCAGCGCCGCCGCACGGTACTGGGTCTCCACCCGAAAGCGCATTTGGAACACTGAAAGGTACGGCCTCAGCCGCAGACGGCCGGAAAGGCTTTTCATAGGCGCATCTCCTCATACATCCGGGCGACCAGCCGGTCCACGCTCCGCCCCTGCACCGTCATTTCGGCCAGCGTCCCCGCCTTCTGCAGCCGGGCGATCACCTCGCCTGCAGACAGAAGCGCAGGGTCAAACACCGCTTCGTACCCCTCCTCCTGCCGGCGCAGGACGCATCCTTCCGGCAGCGCGGGAGGCGTGCAGCACGCCTCCTCATAGCGGAAGCACACCGTCTTCTCCGTATCGTAGCGGCGCAGCAGCGCCGCCAGCTCTCCGTCGTAGAGCATCCGACCGTGCCCCAGCACCATTACCCGGCGGCACACCTCGGTCATATCCGCCATGTCGTGGGTCGTCAGAATCACCGTGGTGCGGTGCCGCCGGTTTTCTTCCTTTAAAAAAGCGCGCAGCTTCAGCTTGCTCAGCGCATCCAGTCCGATGGTGGGCTCGTCCAGAAACAGAAGCTCCGGGCTATGCAGCAGCGAGCCGGCCAGCTCCGCCCGCATCCGCTGTCCCAGCGACAATTGCCGCAGCGGAGTGCGCAGAAATTCCGCCAGCCCCAACGCCTCCGTCATTTCATCCAGCCGCTGCCGCCACACCTCCCGGGGCGTACGGTAAATGTCCCGCAGCAGGCCGTAGCTTTCCAGGGGCGACACGTCCCACCACAGCTGCGTCCGCTGCCCGAACACCACGCCGATATGCGCCGCGTGCGCCTTCCGTTCCATCCATGGCACCCGGCCGTCCACCGTCGCCTCTCCCCCGTCCGGAAGAAGAATGCCGCTCAGGATCTTCACCAGCGTGCTTTTGCCCGCGCCGTTTGGTCCCATGCACCCCACCATTTCACCCCGCTCGATGCGCAGGCTCACGTCCCGGAGGGCGTGCACCTCCTCCCGGCTGCGGCGCAGGGTATGGGGCTGTTTTTTTCGCACCACAAAAGACTTGCTCAGGTTGCGTACGTCAATATACGTCATGTGTTTTCCTTTCAGGGTCGAACCGGCGCCCGATGAACGGCCGGGAGACGTTTTTGTGAGAAAACGGCCTCCCCACGGGACGCACGGCAGGGCTGTGCAAGAACGCGCGCGGACAGGGAAAACGGGTGAGCGCACCGATCTTTCCCTCCGCGCCTGCGAGGGTACGCTGATGATAGCACGGCGGGGCGCGGCATGTCAAGGCAGCCGGCGCTCCAACCCTATCAACTGGGCGAAAAATGTCACAGAAAGAATAGGGAATGGCATAAACTGTGCAGCATATTCCGTTGACAAGGGGAGGGGGTTGTGCTATCATGCATCGTAGAGACGCAAGAAGCGCACGCGCCGCCGCAAGAGGGTGTGCGGCGCGGACAAAGAAAAAACGGAGGTTGACTTTTTATGAAAAAGTTGATTGCTGTCCTGCTGACCCTGGCGCTGTGCCTGGGCATGACCGCCTTCACCGCCGTGGCGGATGAAGCGCCCGTGTACAAGATCGGCGTGCTGGTGCCCGCCTCCACCCATGCCTGGGTGCAGGGCATCACCTATCAGGCCGAGCAGTACGCCAAGGAACTGGCCGACGAAGGCAAGATCGAATACAAGCTGCTCATCAGCAGCAACGCCGAAGAAATGACCGCCCACATCGAAGAAGCCATGGCGTGGGGCGCGCAGGCGCTGGTGGTCGCTCCTCAGTGGACCGGCATGGAAGTGCCCGTGCAGCAGGCCATCGACGAGGGTCTGACCGTGGTCGCCTTCGACATGGATATCGACGCGGACGGCATCTACAAGGTGACCGGTGATAACGAATCCATGGGCGTAGCGGGCGCCAAGTACATCGTGGACAAGATCGGCACCGAGGGCTTCGTTGTGGTCATGTCCGTGCCCAGCGCCGGTTCCGTCAACGAACTGCGCATCAAGGGCTTCATGGACACCATGAAGGAGATCGCCCCCAATGTGGAAATCAAGGAATACGCCAACGAAGCCTTCTCCGACACCGAGGGCCTGAAGGTCATGGCCGACGTGCTCACCGCCAACGACAAGATCGACGCGGTGTTCTCTCTGGACGATGAAACCTCCATCGGCGCGCTCAAGGCCATCGAGGATGCCGGCCGCACCGACATCAAGGCCATCACCGGCGGCGGCGGCTGCCAGAAGTACTTCCAGGTGATCAAGGACACCACCGATGTGGCGGCCTGCTCCGCGCTCTACAGCCCCCTGATGATCCGCAACTGCTTCGACGTGGCGCTGAGCGTGCTGGGCGGCGAAGAAGTGGAAGCCGTCACCGTCATCCCCTCTCAGGTGGTGGACGCCTCCAACGTGGACGAATACCTGGATCCCAACAACACCATCTACTGATTTTTTCAGAAGCCGCCCCGATGCAGCAGGCTGTCCAACACACCGCTGCATCCGGCGGGATCCAATGAAGGGCGAACAGCCCTTCATTTTTTCTTGCAGAAAGACCGCCCGGAAAGGAGCCGTGCGCAGGGGCGGCGCGCGGAACGAGCGTCGGCATTTCAAGCGTGCGCCGCGCCATCCGGCTTCCTGCCCGCCTGCCTTCCGCCGCGCCGCGTCGATTTAACGCGCCGCGAATACTGCGGCAGGAGCCCGTCTGTCCGGCTGCACAAAAACGCGCGCCGCCCTTCGGTTCCGCTGCCCCGCGCCCCTTTGCCCCGTCTTCCCCGCCGGCGCGCCCCATCATGCTGCTGCAAAAGCAAGTCGCCCGCCCCTGTCCTCGCCCGGAAGCGGCGCACGGAGACGCGGGCGCCGCAAAAGGGAGAAGGGAGGAAAGCGCCTTCCCTGCGGGCGTTTTCTCCTTTTTTTCTTGCCGGAAAAAGCAGGAAAACGGCCGCCAATCGAGAAAAGGTAATCAACCGTTTTATTGCTTACGGACGGATGAATGGGAAACGGATGTGAACGCATGAAACTTTCCATGCGGGGGATCGAAAAATCCTTCGACGCCAACCGGGTGCTCCGGGCGGTGGATTTCTCTCTGAACGAAGGGGAAATCTGCGCGCTGCTGGGCGAAAACGGCGCTGGCAAAAGCACGCTGATGAATATTCTGGGCGGGGTCATCCGCCCGGACGGGGGCGTTATCGAGCTGGACGGCGCGCCCGTCTCCTTTCAGACGCCCGCCCAGTCGCTGGCGGCGGGCATTGCCTTTATCCATCAGGAGCTCAACCTGATCAACGACCTGCCCGTATATGAAAACATGTTTCTCGGACGGGAGCTGAAGACCCGTCTGGGGCTGCTGGATCACCGGGGCATGTACCGCGCCACGAAGGCGCTGTTTGACCGTCTGGGACTGGATGTGGACCCCGGCGCCATGGTATCCAGTCTGGACGCGTCCTACAAGCAGATCGTGGAGATCGCCCGGGCGCTGATGATGAACGCCTCCGTCATCATCATGGACGAGCCCACCACCTCGCTGACGGACACCGAGATCGAGCGGGTGTTTTCCATGCTGCGCACCCTGCGGGCGCAGAAGGTGGGGGTGGTGTTCATTTCCCACAAGCTGCGGGAAGTGATGGAGATCTGCGACCGCTACACCGTGCTGCGGGACGGGGTGGTGGTGGCCGACGGTCGGGTGCAGGATGTGACCAGCGCCGACATCGCCCGGGACATGGTGGGGCACGACGTGCGCACCGAACCCCTGAACCGCCGCGCCGCGCCGGGGGAGGAAGTGCTGCGGCTGGAAGGCCTGACGCTGGAGCCCTTCTACCGTCAGGTCAGCCTGACGGTGCACGCCGGCGAGGTAGTGGGCGTGACCGGTCTATTGGGCGACGGGCGGAGCGAGGTGTTCCGCACGGTGTTCGGCGATCTGGGACGTCCGCAGGGGAGCATCTTTTTCTGCGGGCAGCGGACGAACATCCGCTCCACCCTGCAGGCCACGGCGCTGGGGATCGGCTATGTGCCCCGCAACCGCAAGGAAAACGGCATTTTAAAGGACATGAGCATTCTGGACAACGCCTCTGCGGTCATCTGGCCCCGCCTGACCCGGCTGGGGCTGATCGACGGGAAAAAGGAGCGCGCCGCCTTCGACGTGCAGAAAGAAGAGCTGCGCATCCGCATGGGCGATCCCTCGGATCCCGTCACCAGTCTGTCCGGCGGCAACCAGCAGAAAGTGGTGCTGGCCAAATGGCTGTCCGCCCATCCCCGGCTGCTCATTCTGGATAACCCCACCCAGGGGGTGGACGTGGGCGCCAAGGAAGAAATATACGACATCATCCTGCGCCTGGCGGAGCAGGGGGTGGCCGTGATCGTCCTGTCCAACGAGGCGCAGGAGATCATCCGCGTATGCGACCGGGCGCTGGTCATGTACCACGGCGACGTGCAGGCCGAGGTATCCGGCAAACGAATGAACGAACAGGAAATGATGCGTCTGGCCACCGGCGGCTGACGGGAGAGGATGACACGACATGCAGACTGACAAAAGCAGAAAAACGGGCTTCGCCCAGAACTTCGTCCGGATGTGGAAAAGCAACCCCCTCCTGTCCACGGGCTGCGTACTGGCGCTGATGATCGTCCTGCAGACGCTGGCGCTGGGCTTTGACTACCCCGACCTGAACAGCTGGTTCGTCAGCTGGTATAAAAACTGGCTGAACATCCTGCGCAACAACGCCAACGTGGGCATCGTGGCGCTGGGTATGACCTTTGTCATCATTTCAGGCGGCATCGATCTGGCCGTCGGCTCCACGCTGGTGGCGGTGGGCGCGGTGCTCATGGTGCTCATCAACGGCCACGACGACGGTCTTCTGACCGCCGTGGGCATCACCGGCCTGCCCGCCTACCTGATCGGCATTCTGGCGGCGCTGGCCGTGGGCTGCACCGTGGGCGCGGTCAACGGCGTGCTGGTGGCGCGCAGCCGCATTCCCGCCTTCATCGCCACGCTGGGCATGATGAAGATCTGCCGCAGCGTCACTCAGCAGTGCATGCAGACGGTGGGAGTCAAGGTGCCCAAGGCCTTTCTGGCCATTTCCAACGCCAAGATAGGCGGCGAGATCATATTGCCCATCATATACTGGCTGGTGCTGGCGCTGATCCTTCACGTGGTCAGCCGGCGCACCCCCTTCGGCCGTCAGGTGTACGCGGTGGGCTCCAACGAGCGCACCGCCCGGCTCTCGGGCGTGAATGTGGAGCGGGTGAAAACCTGGGTCTATGTGCTCACCGGCGCGCTGGTCGCCATCGCCGCGGTCATTCAGGTGGCACGCATCGGCAGCATGGACTACGCCAACGCGGGCAGCGGCTATGAAATGGACGCCATTGCCGCCGTGGTAGTAGGCGGCACCAGCATGAGCGGCGGCAAGGGTTCCATCGCCGGCACCGTGCTGGGCATGCTGATCATCGCCGTAATGAACAACCTGCTCAACCTGATGGGCGTGCCCCCCTTCCTGCGGGAAGCCTTCAAGGGCGCCATCGTCATTGCAGCGGTTCTTCTGCAGAAAAAAGAGCAGAGCTGACGGCACCCGTCCGTTCGCCTGCTTTTCCTTCCGCGCCGCCCCGCAGCCCGTCTGCCGGCGGCGCGTTTTTTTCCGTTTCCCGTGGACAGCGCTGCTGTCATTTCCTTCCTTTGTTTCCAGTCGGTGCAGCCGGTGCGTCACATCCTGCAATTCATCTGCCGGCGGCGCGTTTTTTCTTCGTTTCCCGTGGACAGCGCTGCTGTCATTTCCTTCCTTTGTTTCCAGTCGGTGCAGCCGGTGCGTCGTGTCCTGCAATTCATCTGCCGGCGGCGCGTTTTTTCTTCGTTTCCCGTGGGCGATGCGTTTTTTTCTGCGGACGGCTCTGCCGCCGTCCCTTTCCTTTGTTTTCCCTTCGCGCCGCCGATGCATCGTGTCCTCCAACCGTTATTTTTTCTGTTCCCCGCAGATGACCCTTCTGCACGCACCCACCATCCGTCGCTGAATTTCTGTCTCGCACAGACGCACCTGCCGCCTGTTCCCTGTCGGCTGCGTTCCTGCTTTCCACAGACGTCCCCCGCAGGGCCGCTCTGCCCCCTTTCGCGCCCCGCTCCGTTTTTTTTACAGACGGCGCGGGGGGTTTGCATTTTTGGGGCTTATCCCTTATAATGAAGGGAGGTTTTCCAAGGAGGGCAACGCATTTGGACAAGGACAGGCTTTCCCATATTCGCAATTTCTGTATTATCGCCCACATTGACCACGGCAAGTCCACACTGGCGGACCGTATTCTGGAGCGGACGGGCGTTTTTGAGCAGCGGCAGATGGTGGAGCAGATTCTGGACTCCATGGATCTGGAGCGGGAGCGGGGCATCACCATCAAAAGCAAGGCGGTGCATATGCAATACACCGCCAGGGACGGTGAAACCTACACCCTGAATCTGATCGACACCCCCGGCCACGTGGACTTTTCCTACGAGGTGAGCCGGGCGCTGGCCGCCTGCGAAGGCGCGGTGCTGGTGGTGGACGCCACCCAGGGGGTGGAGGCTCAGACGCTGGCCAACGTATACATGGCGCTGGAGCATGATCTGGAGACGGTGCCGGTGATCAACAAGATCGACCTGCCCAGCGCGCAGGTGGAGGAGACCCGGCAGGAGATCGAGGACGAGATCGGTCTGGACGCGTCGGACGCGCCCGCCATTTCCGCCAAGAACGGCATCGGCATCGACGATGTGCTGGAGGCGGTGGTGCGCCACGTGCCCGCTCCCTCAGGCGACCGGGACAAGCCCCTCCGGGCGCTGGTGTTCGACGCCAAGTACGACAACTACCGGGGCGCCATCTGCTTTGTGCGCGTGATGGACGGCCGGGCGTACCCGGGCATGAAAATGCGCCTGATGCAGTCCGGCGCGGAGTTCGACGTGGTGGAGGTGGGCACCTTCCGCCCCGGCTACACCCCGGCGGCGGAGCTGCTGCCCGGCGACGTGGGCTACATCGCCGCCTCCATCAAGGATGTGCGCGACACCCGGGTGGGCGACACGGTCACCAACGCCGCCGCCCCCGCCGACGCGCCCCTGCCCGGCTACCGGGAGGTGCAGCCCGTGGTGTTCTGCGGCATTTACCCCGCCGACGGCGCGGACTACGACAACCTCAAGGACGCGCTGGACAAGCTGCGCATGAACGACGCCAGCCTGTCCTTTGAGCCGGAAACCAGCGTGGCGCTGGGCTACGGTTTCCGCTGCGGCTTTCTGGGGCTTTTGCACATGGAGATCATCACCGAACGGCTGGAGCGGGAGTTCGATCTGGATCTGATCACCACCGCCCCCAGCGTCATCTATCAGGTGGAAAAGACGGACGGTACCCATCTGTCCATCGACAACCCCTCCAACCTGCCCCCCGTGACGGAGATCGCCTCCATGAGCGAGCCCTTCGTGCGCGCCACCATCTATACCCCCAAGGACGCCGTGGGCACGCTGATGGATCTGTGCAAGGAAAAGCGGGGCACCTTCATCGACATGCAGTACGAGGGCAAGCGGGTGAAGCTGGTCTTCGACATGCCCTTGAACGAGATTATTTTCGACTTTTTCGACCAGCTCAAGTCCCGCAGCCGGGGCTACGCCTCCTACGACTACGAGCTGACCGGCTATCAGCCCAGCGATCTGGTCAAAATGGACATTCTGCTCAACGGCGAGATCTGCGACGCCTTTACCATGATCGTCCACCGGGACCGCGCCTACGGCCGGGGCCGCGCCATTGCGGAAAAGCTGAAGGAGGTCATTCCCCGGCAGCAGTTTGAAATCCCCATTCAGGCGGCCATCGGCGGCAAGATCATCGCCCGCGAAACGGTCAAGGCGGTGCGCAAGGACGTGCTGGCCAAGTGCTACGGCGGCGACATCACCCGCAAAAAGAAGCTGCTGGAAAAGCAGAAAGAGGGCAAAAAGCGCATGCGCCAGTTCGGCACGGTGGAGCTGCCGGGCGAAGCGTTCATGGCCGTTCTGCGGATGAACGACGACTGACCCCTCCCCGCGGCGCAGCCGATTTTCCCCGCTGTGGAAGAAACGCCTCCGCCCCTTCGTTTTCTTATCAGCAGAAGGAGGAAAACGCAGTCATGAACGTAGTGGACATCGTCATTCTGGCCATTGTCGCCGTCAGCGTCATCTACGGGTTTTACCACGGCTTCGTGCAGACCGTGCTGTCCGTTGCCTGCTGTCTGGCGGCCATCGTGCTGGCCTTCAACTTCGGCCCCCGCCTGTCCGGCGTGCTCCGGTCCAATCAGGGGGTCACCTCCACCCTTGCCACCTATACCGACGCGGTGGCGCGGGTGGGCGACTACGAGCTGGCCTCCACCCCGGTGGAGGGCATGAGCGAAAACGTGGTGGAGCAGGTGCTCAGCAGCGTGAAGCTGCCGGACAGCATCGCCGCCATCCTCAGGAGCAACCTGACCTCCGACGCCTTCGCCGGCACGGGGCTGACCACTGTGAACGACTACGTATCCAACACTGTGGTGGCTGCGGCGGTCAACGTGCTGTGCTTTGTTCTGTGCTTCATCGCGGCGTACGCGGTTCTGTCCGTCGTGGTCAGCCTGATCAAGCACGTGTTCCGCTTTCCCCTGCTCAAGGCCATGGACTGGCTGGCCGGCGGCGCCTTCGGGCTGGCCCGGGGCGTACTGCTGGTGTATGTGCTTTTCCTGCTGGTGCCGGTGGTAAGCACCATTTTGCCGCTGGACGGGCTGGATGCGCTGCTGGATCAGAGCCGTCTGGCCGGGCTGTTTTCCAGCGACGGCTTTTTTGCCGGCGTCATTGCCGGCCATCTGGGCTGAACCCTGCCGCCGCTCCCTGCGGCGGACTGAATAAACATTGGAAAGGAAGAACGGTATGCAGGCACATTCCTACAAGTGCCCCTGCTGCGCCTCGCCCCTGAGCTGGGACGGGCAGAGCGGGGAAATGCGCTGCGACGCGTGCGGCAATACCTTTCCCGTAGACACCCTGACGCAGCTGGAAGCCTGCGGGGAAGTGCGGGATACGACGGATGCGGAGATGCGCTGGGACATGGCCGGCGTGGACGCCACCGAGGAGGAAAAGGCGCACCTGCGGGCGTTCACCTGCCCCTCCTGCGGCGGGCGGATGGTGGTGGAGGATACCAACGCCGCCAACGCATGCCCCTACTGCGGCAACCCCACCGTCATGCCCGAGGTGCTCTCCGGCGCCTTCCGGCCGGACGGCATCATCCCCTTCAAAAAGACCCGCAAGGAAGCGCAGCAGGCCTTCCGCGACCTGTGCAAGGGAAAAAAGCTGCTGCCCCGGGGCTTTGCAGCCGAGGCGCAGGTGGAAAAAATTCAGGGGGTGTACGTGCCCTTCTGGATGTTTGACTGCGACACGGATTCGGACGTGATCTACCGTGCCACCCGGGTGCACACGTCCCGGGAAGGACAGTATGAGGTGACCCGCACGGAGCACTATCAGGTGCGCCGGGGCGGTCAGGTGGATTTCAAGCAGGTGCCCGTCAATTCCTCCTCCAAGCTGGACGACACCCTGATGGAGGCCGTGGAGCCCTTTCAGGCGGATCAGGCGACGGCCTTTACCCCCGCCTATCTCAGCGGCAGTCTGGCCGAGCGTTACGACCTGACCGAGGAACGGTGCCAGAAGCGCGCCAACGCCCGCATCCGGGAAAGTGTGCAGCGCATCTGCGCCGCCTCCGCCGCCGGTTACACCACCCTCATCCCCGTCAGCACCAGCGTACGCATGAAGCATGCCAAAGCGCGCAACGTCATGATGCCCGTGTGGCTGCTCAACACCCGCTACCACGGCAAGGAATACACCTTCGCCATGAACGGTCAGACGGGGCGTCTGGTGGGCAACCTGCCGGTGGACAAGGGGCGGGCGCTGGGCTGGATCGCCGGACTGATGGCCGGGCTGACCGGCGCAGGTTATCTCATCTGCCTGCTGCTGAGCTATATGGGAGGGATGTAATGATGAAAAAGCTGCGCATGCTGGCGGCGCTTGTGTGCTGCCTGACCCTCCTTCTTGCCTGCGCGCTGGGCGAAAACAGCCGGGTCGTCGTGGACGACGCGGAGCTCCTCACAGCAGAGGAACGTCAGACCCTGACGGACACCATCAACCGCATCGGCGATGCGTATCATTTCCAGATCGTGCTGCACACCACCCGCTCCACGGACGGCAAGTCCATGCGGGACTATGCGGCGGACTACTACGACTACAAGGGGTACGGATACGGCGACCGCCACAACGGCCTGATCTTTGTGGTGGACATGGGCTCCCGCCAGTTCGTTACCGTCACCACGGGCACGGGCATCACGTATTTCTCCGACAGCGACATTACCGACGTGGAGGACAGCGCCCTGTCCTGTCTGAGCGACGGCGAATACGCGCAGGCCTTTGAGCAGTACCTGAGCGCCGCGGAGGACGTGGTGC
Source organism: uncultured Clostridia bacterium (assembly GCA_934662505.1). Taxonomy (GTDB): domain Bacteria; phylum Bacillota; class Clostridia; order Christensenellales; family Aristaeellaceae; genus SVGT01. Next base: position 33,390 of record CAKUKE010000015.1, read on the forward strand.
GCCGGGGCTACCGCGCCGCCCTTTCCCAGGGCGTCACCCCGGAGGGCGACGTCTATCAGGTGACGACCGCCGACCGGCTGCAATGGGCCGCGGACGACGCCCGGGACATGCTGCCCATGGTGCTCATCGTCGCGGCCATCATCACGACCATCGTCATGTGCGTCATGGTTTCCCGCATGAAGACCGCCCGGAAAAAGGATGCGGCGCAGAACTACGTGGAAAAGCAGAGCCTGACCCGTGTGGCGGATATTTACCTGTACACCACCGAGAGCCGCCACAAGATCGAGACCGACGACAACAATCACAGCGGCGGAGGGGGCAGTCACAGCACCTTTACCGGTTCCTCCGGCACCAGCCACGGCGGCGGCAGCGCACGGAGCTTCTGAGCGCATCAAAGCACATCATGTACGGGGGCGGCGTTCCTTGGCCTTTCAGGAACGCCGCCCCCGTGCTTTACCTGTGGAGCGGTGGGGCACCGGGTGCAGCGCGGTGTGATGCGAACACTACCGCCGCCCCCGTGCTTTACCTGTGGAAGGTGGGACACCGGCGCGGCGCAGTGTAATGCGAACAGAACCCTTTATCCGTGGAACGGTAGGGCATCGGCGCGGCGCGATGCGAACACTACTGCCACCCCGCGCTTTACCCGTGGAAGGTGAGACACCGGCGCGGCGCGATGCGAACACTACCGCCGCCCCGCGCTTTACCTGTGGAGCGGTGGGGCATCGGGTGCAGCGCGGTGTGATGCGAACACTACCGCCGCCCCCGCGCTTTACCCGTGGAAGGTGAGACACCGGCGCGGCGCGATGCGAACACTACCACCGCCATGCGCTTTGCGCATGGAACGGTGAAGGCTGAAAATGGCATCGCCCAAACCCGCCTTCTTCATCCTGCCTCCCGCCCATCTGAAGAAACGCCTGCATGAAAACAGCGCGTCTCCCGGCATGCCGGCAGACGCACCGGGCAAAGCAGCGGCATACCGCCGGAACATGCCGGGCGTTCGCACGGCGAGAGAACAGGCGGAAAACCGGCTGCGCCGGCTGCTGCAAACGCGAGGCCCCGCCCCGGCTGTGTATATCCGCGCCCCCTTGTTTACAGCGAGCCTTCCAGGAGAGCCGCCGCCAGAGGCGGTGTCCCCCGTCCATTTCGCCTGCATGGCGGCTGCCGTTTTTTCGACCGTGCATTCTTTTTTCAACCGTGGGCGCTGGGGATAGGCGGCGCTCAAAAATGGACGCGCCCTTTCCCGCGGCGCCCGGCTTCCCTGACTTTGTCCTCCGCAGCCTCCACGTGCCAACGCCGGAGGGGGATAACCCCTGAAACGGACGCAGGAAGATACAACAAAAAAGGCATCAGCACCCCGTCAGCGTGTTCGTGTACCGGCGGCGCGGGCTGCCTTTTTTCACGATTCAGTTTTCTCCACGGCCTGTGGAGAAGCGTTTAGGGCGGCCGGCGCGACGCACCTTTTCACGCGGCTGCTTTTTCCCGCACGCTCCGTGAGCCATGCCTTTTTTATTTCATTCTTCTTCCCACGGACGTTTCGGACGCGGGCAGGAGGGGCTGGGCAACGCCCCTCCGCCTGCGTTTTTTCTTTTTTCCGTCCGTTTTCCGCGTCAGAAATCGAAATACTTTTTCCGCAGCGCGGCCACCCGTCCGTACAGACAGGCCAGCGTCTTTTTCGCCTGTTCCTTTTCCTCGGGCGTGCCGGTGGCATAACGCTTCATCTGCATGCCCTCCTCCCGGCAAAGCTCGTCGTGGAGGGGGAAATAGTACTTGAGCAGGAAGCAGGCGTAGCGGCACAGCCGCATTTCGCCCACCAGCCGGAATTCCCTGCTGATGGTGTCCACCGCCACGGAGTAGAAGTCCTTGATAGAGCGGATGATGGCCTTGCGCTCTATCTCGGGCGAAAAAACGATGGTGGAGCAGATGAACGCGCAGGGGTTATAATCGTAGCAGCAGTGGCTGTCCGTACTGCCCACCACCGGGTAACGGTATCCCCGCGCCCGATCCTCGTAATAGCGCTGGGTCTGGAACCCGTTGTGCTCGTAATACCGTTCGCCGCCCAGCACCTCAAACGCGTCGAACAGCCGGTTCTCCACCAGATAGTCGTTCACCGGGTCGGGCACATGCGCGGTGTGATCCCACAGCCAGCGGGGATGGGCGAAAATGCCCAGTCCGCCCGCCTTGCGGATCTCGTCATAGACAAATCTGTACACCGCCACAGGCAGGGCGTCCACGCCCTCGGGCACCACCGTGGCGTCCGCCAGCGCCTGCATCTTCGCCTCGTATTCCGCCCGGGTCATCACCTCCGGACAGTCCTCCCGGATGGCGCGGGTGCTTTTGTCCGTGCCCACCTCCTGGGTCTGCACGTCCTCCACCATGGCGTTCACGGAATACTCCCCGCCGAAATTGACGATATGACCGCTGGGCCACCAGCCGTTCACCGTAGGCATGTGCACTTCCTCGCCGGGCACAATGAGAAACTCAATGGGCAGATCCTGATAAAAACGGATGGCCTCCAGCGAAGGGTAGTAACGGTGATGATCGGTAATGGCAAAAAAGTCATACCCGTGGGCACGGTACATGGCGCTGACCACTTCCGGGGTCTGGCTGCCGTCCGACCGGCAGGTGTGCATGTGCAGATCGCCCATCAGCGGGTACCGTCCCGCCAGATCCTCCGCCACGCAGAACAGGTGCAGGCAGAGCTCCGCGTCCTGTCCATAGAAATTTTTGTAGCGCGCCACCAGCGTGTATTCCTGCTCCCGGCCGAAGGTATGGGTAAAGTCGAAAGCGCCCGCCCCGTCGCAGACCATCTCCAGCTTCACCTCGTCGGCGGAAGCCGGATACACCTCCTGCGCGCCGCCCTCCATGCCGATGAGCCGCCACGTCACCGTTTCCCCGGGCGCAAAGCAGGGACGGTTCCCCAGATTTCTGATATGCACCGTCACCGGCTTGCCCGCCACCACGACCTTGGGATAAAGATCATAATTGTACAGTTCTTCGCTGAACGGAAAGGCCATCCTCGTCAACCCCCTGTTTTTTCGGTTTTCATCGTTTGCAGCATAGCACAAACGGCACCGTCTGTCAACAAACGGCCGCGCCGGCGAAACGCGCCTGAAAACCCCGGCTGTCCGCCCGCTCCCGCCACCCGAAATGCAGCGCGGGCAATCCATGAACCGTCCCGCCCGCTCCTGCCCGCTCCCGCCGCCCGCCATGGCGGACGCAGAGGCCTTCTTTCTGCCCAAAACAGGCTATGCATAGCCTGTTGTCCGCCGTTTCTTCGCGTCCGCCGTACCTCCCGGGCTTCCGTCGCTTTCCTGCGCTGCCTTTGCACCGTTTCTTCGCGTCGGCCGCACTGTCCGGCGGAGCACGCTGCCCGGAAAAGCAGAAAAACGCCGCCCGGAGCTTTCTCCTCCGAGCGGCGTTTCCGCCTGTCACATCGCTTCGTTCTGACCCGTGTCCCCGCGTTCCGCCTCTGGCGGCCGTTTTTTTCCGGCCCCCGGCACACCCGTTTTCATGGCAGACCGCGCTGCACGTCCCTTACGGATCGTTGATGACCCGTTCAATGATGAACCGGGGGCGGGCCTTGGTTTCACCGTACACCTTGCCCACATACTCGCCTACCACGCCCAGCGCCGTCAGCTGCACGCCGCCCAGCAGCCACAGGGAACCGATCCCCGCCAGACTGCCCGAACCCGCGCACAGCGCCCAGATCAGCAGGACCAGCGCAGCCGCAAGGGCGGCCACGCCGCAGCCCACGATCAGCCGCAGGGGCTTGACGCTGAAGGAGGTCACGCCGTCAAAGGCCAGCGCCAGCATCTTTTTCAGGGGGTATTTGCTCTCGCCGGCGAACCGTTCGGCACGGTCGTAGGAGACCGTCGTCCACGGATAGCCGATCTGGGGCACAATGCCCCGCAGAAACAGGTTGACCTCCTTAAACTGCGCCAGCCCTTCCACCGCGCGGCGGCTCATCAGGCGGAAATCGGCATGGTTGAACACGATCTCCACCCCCATCATTTTCAGCAGCCGGTAAAAGCTTTCAGCCGTAAAGCGCTTGAAAAAGGTGTCGGTGTCCCGCCGGGCGCGCACGCCGTACACCACATCGTTGCCCGCATGGTAGGCGTCCACCATTTTGTCGATGGCGTTCACGTCGTCCTGCAGATCCGCGTCCATGGAGATCATCATGTCCGCGTACTGGACGGCGGTCATCAGCCCCGCCAGCACCGCGTTCTGGTGCCCCCGGTTGCGGGACAGGTTGACCCCGGAAAACAGCGGATCCTGCCCGTGCAGTTCCTCGATCAGCGCCCATGTGCGGTCGGAGGAGCCGTCGTTGACAAACAGCACCCGGCTGTTTCCGGCGATTTTTCCTTCCTCGATCAGCGCGGTCATTTTTGCCCGCAGTCTGCGGGCCGTCTCAGGCAGCACCGCTTCCTCCTTGTAGCAGGGAATGACCATATACAGCACATTTTCCTTTTTCACCTGATGCCACCTCCGTGTCACAGCTGTTTTCATCATATCACACGGGGACGGATTATTCAACCGCCCCGTTTCTTATCCAACGGACGAAAGGCGCGAAACCCTGCGCCCTTCATGCAGAATTTTGACATCGGGGGCAAAAAAACGTATACTGAAGGAGAAATTTTCGTCAGGGGTACAAGGGCATGAGCAATCGACAGTTGACCGTCGGGCTGCTGGCGCACGTGGACGCCGGCAAAACCACGCTGTCCGAAGGTCTGATGTATACCGCCGGGGCGCTGCGCAAATGGGGCAGGGTCGATCACGGCGACACCCTGCTGGACAACGAGGCCATGGAGCGGGAGCGGGGCATCACCATTTTTTCCAAGCAGGCGCGGCTCCACTGGCAGGGCACGGATGTGACGCTGGTGGACACCCCCGGCCACGCGGACTTTGCCGGCGAGGCGGAGCGTACCCTGCAGGTGCTGGACGTGGCCGTCCTGGTGATCAGCGGCGCGGACGGGGTGCAGGCTCACACCGTTACCCTGTGGAAGCTGCTCCGGCAGTACCGGGTGCCCGTGATGCTGTGGTTCAACAAAATGGATCAGCCGGGCGCCGACCGGGCGCAATTGACGGCCGATGTGGCGCGGAAGCTGGACGGCGGCTGCGTGGACATGGACGCGCCGGACGCCATGGAGCAGCTGGCCATGGGCAGCGAGGAGGCGCTGGACGCCTACCTGCGCCGGGGGACGGTAGACGGCGCCACGGTGCGCGCGCTGGTATCCCAGCGCCGGGTCTTCCCCTGCTTTTTCGGCTCCGCGCTGAAACTGACCGGGCTTGAAAAGCTGCTGGACGCGCTGGTGCGCTACGGGCCGTCGCCCGTTTATCCCGCCGGTTTTTCCGCACGGATCTACAAGATCGCCCGCGACCCGCAGGGCGCGCGGCTCAGCTATATGAAGATCACCGGCGGCTGCCTGCACGTCAAGGACGTGCTGCGCAAGGCGGACGACGGCGGCGCGGCATGGGAAGGCAAGGCAGATCAGATCCGCCTTTATTCCGGCGCCCGTTTTCAGGCGGCGAACAGCGCCCCCGCGGGCACCCTGTGCGCCGTCACGGGGCTGGACGAGGCGCGCAGCGGAGACGGCGTGGGGCTGGCGCGGCCGGGAGAGCGTCCCCTGACGGAGCCGGTGTTTGCCTACCGTGTGCTCCCGCCCGCGGGCACGGACGAAACCACGCTGTTGCGCTGCCTGCGGCAGCTGGAGGAGGAAGACCCCCAGCTGCACGTGACCTGGCGGCAGGACGACCGTCAGGTGCTGGTGCGGCTGATGGGGGAGGTGCAGCTGGAGGTGCTGCGCCGGCTGCTCCTGGACCGTTACCGGCTGAACGTTGCTTTTGAGGACGCGGGCGTGGTGTACCGGGAGACCATCGCCGCGCCGGTGGAGGGGGTCGGCCACTTTGAACCCCTGCGCCACTACGCGGAGGTGCACCTGCTCCTGACGCCCCTGCCCCGGGGCAGCGGGCTGCAGTTTGACACCGTGTGCCCGGAGGATACGCTGGCGCGCAGCTGGCAGCGGCTCATCCTGACCCATCTGGCGGAAACGGAGCACCCCGGCGTACTGACGGGCGCGCCCGTCACGGACATGCGCATCACCCTGCTCTCCGGCCGCGCCCACCTCAAGCATACGGAGGGCGGCGATTTTCGTCAGGCCACCTACCGCGCCGTCAGGCAGGGGCTGATGAAGGCGGAAAGCGTGCTGCTGGAGCCGTGGTACCGGGTGCGGCTCGCCCTCCCTCCTGAAAATCTGGGGCGCGCCATGGCCGACCTGCAGAAAATGGGCGGCCGTTTCCTGCCGCCCGAGCAGACGGGCGACGCTGCCGTGCTGACAGGCAGCGCCCCCGCGCAGGCGCTGCGCCGCTACGACCGGGAGGTGGCCTCCTACACCCACGGCCGGGGCAGCGTGCAGTGCGAACTGGACGGCTACGCCCCCTGCCGGGATGCGGACGCAGCGGTCGCCCGCGCGGGCTACCGGGCGGAGAGCGACCCGGAGCGCCCCTGCGGCAGCGTGTTCTGCGCCCACGGCGCGGGCTTTAATGTGCCCTGGGATCAGGTGGAAAAATACATGCACCTGCCCGCCTGGACGGGCGGCAGAAAAACGGCGGCGGATGGGATGGAAGACCGCGCCGGATTCCCCGACGGCGGACAGCCCCCTTCTTCTGCCCCGACAAGTACCCCGGCGCCCCGTCCCGCCCGCCCCGCGCCCGTCCGGGACGCGCTGGAGGAAGACCGGGAACTGATGGCCATTTTCGAGCGCACCTACGGTCCGGTCAAAAACGCATCGCTCCGCCCCGTGCGCCGGGAAACACCGCCGGCGGCGCAGCCCGCCGTCCTCCGTCCCCCGGAAAAGGAATACCTGCTGGTGGACGGCTACAACATCATTTTTGCGTGGGATGAGCTCAGGCTTCTGGCGCGGGACGGGCTGGAGACCGCCCGGCAGGCGCTGATGGACATCCTGTGCAACTACCGGGGGGTGCGGGACTGCGAGGTCATTCTGGTCTACGACGCCTACAAGGTGCCGGGCAACCCGGGCACGGTGGAAAAGTATCACAACATTTACGTGGTCTACACCCGGGAGGCCGAAACGGCGGACAGCTACATTGAAAAAACCACCTACGCGCTGGACAGGCGGCACCGGGTGCGGGTGGCCACCTCCGACGGCATGGAGCAATTGATCGTGCTGGGGCACGGCGCGCAGCGGGTGTCCGCCGGAGAATTTCACCGGGAGGTGGAGGCGGCGGAAGGGGAGATCCGGACGGCGCTGGACAAAATGAACCTGCGCGCGCCCTCCGACGCGGCGCGGCAGGCCATGCGGGAAGCATGGCGGAACAAAGCTGAAAAATAAAACGTAAAATGCGCCCTGACCCGTTGATTTGACGAAAAAAAACCTTTATAATGGTCGTGACGGTCAACTCAATATCATTTTTTACAAAAAGGGAGGACGCTTACCCATGAAGGATTTCCCCGTAGCCATCGCATCCTATTCCTTCCATGCCATGCACGGCGAGGGACGGTGCGACGTATTCGACTATCTGGACATGCTGCGTTACCGTTATCAGCTGCACCATGCGGACCTCTGGTGCGGGTATCTGCCCACCCTGGAGGACGGCTTTATCGCCAAAGTGCGCCGCGCCATGGACGACCGGGACATTACGCTGGCCAACCTGTGCGTGGACGGCCCCTATGTGTGGTGCGACGACCCGGATGAGCGGGCGGCGCACAAAAAAGACATGCTGGCCTACATCCGTGCGGCGGGCGCGCTGGGTGCGAAGACCATCCGCATCGATTTCGGCGGCACGGACGACACCCCCATGCACGAGGAAGGGTTCGACTATCTGGTCAAAACCTACCGGGAGTACTGCGCCCTGTGCGGCGATATGGGCATGAAGATCGGCCCTGAAAACCACTGGGGCTGGGATCGGGTGCCGGAAAATCTGGATCGGGTGCGCCGCGCCGTGGACAGCCCCTATTACGGGCACCTGTATCACCTGCGCAACCTGCGGGGCGATGTGGAAAAGGGCGAGGAGATCTGCATTTCCTACGCCATGCACACCCACATTCACGCCCCCTCCATGCCCTATGCCAAGGACGTCATCCGCCGCCTGGCCGCGTCCGGCTATCAGGGCGTATACAGCGTGGAACACCACTCCGGCCGTCTGGAATGCGAACGGGTCGCCTGGCAGCTGGCCACCCTGCAGGAAATGCTGGCCGAATTGAAGGAAGAAGGGCTGGAGCAGCCCGCCGTACGGGACTACGCCTCCCGGATCTATCTGGACGGGATCTCCACCGGCGACAAGTAAGGAGGACGACACTATGGACAAGGTACGCATCGGCATCATCGGCGCGGGCATCATCGCGCAGACCCATCTGAAACAGTATCAGAGCATCCCCGAGGCCGAGGTGGTCGCCCTGTGCGACATCGACGAGGCCAAGCTGACCGCCAAGGCGGATCAGTTCAACGTGCCCCGCCGCTTCACCAGCATCGGCAAGCTGCTGCAGGAAAAGGACATCGACGCGGTGGACGTATGCCTGCACAACAACCTCCACGCCCCGGTCGCCATCGCCGCCATGGAGGCGGGCAAGCACGTATACTGCGAAAAGCCCATGGCCGGCACCTTCTTTGACGCCCGGCGCATGTTTGAGACCATGGAAAAAACCGGCCGAAAGCTGCACATTCAGCTGGCGCAGCTCTACACCCGGGAGACCCGGGCAGCCAAGCGCTTCATCGATGCGGGCGATCTGGGACACGTTTACCACATGCGCTCCTACGGCTTCCGCCGCCGCGGCCGTCCCTTTGTGGACGGGTACGCCACCAAGGAATTTGTCAACACCACCACCTCCGGGGGCGGCGCCATGTTCGACATGGGCGTGTATCACATTTCCCAGCTGCTCTACCTGACGGGCGTTCCCAGGCTGGAACGGGTGTGCGGCCACACCTACGCCCACATCGCCATGGACGAGGGACGCAGACAGGAAAGCGGCTTCAATGTGGAAGAACTGGGCGTGGGGCTGGCTACCTATGAGGGCGGCCTGTCCATGGACATTCTGGAAAGCTGGGCGGTGCACGGCCGTCCCTTCCCCTCCTCGGTCATTTTCGGCTCGGAGGGCGGTCTGTCCCTGAGCCCGCTGACCTTCCACAGCAGAGCCCATAATCTGGAAACGGATACCACCGTGGATCTGGATGAAATGGATTATCTGGATCACACCGTGTACGCCGATACCGCCCACTACGACAATTCCCAGCTGCACTGGGTGCACGCGCTGCTGGGACGGTGCGAGCTGCTGCCCACCGCCCGCATCGCGCTGGAGACCCAGCGGGTGCAGGAGGGCATCTACTTCTCCGAAAAGCTGGGACGGGAAGTGACGGCGGATGAAATTGATGAAATGACCGTCAGCCGCGCGCTGGACATTCCCAACCTGATTCCGTAAAAGCAGGGGCTTCTCTCTCCCGGCGGGTCGCACCCGCCGGGAGAACGCCCGCAGCCCGCGCAAGACCATCAAAGCGGCGCTTTTCCCGCGGCGGACGGCAGCCCGCAAGCGCAGCGAAACGGTCGGTGCACCTGCGGCAAACCACACGCATGGCGGCGCGGTCAGTCATGCCACCGCTAACTGTTCACGTGTACCGTGGATATTGGAAAATACCGGCGCATCAAAGTGTCGTGCCGCCTGTTTGCTCACATCATGCATACCCTCGTATTCTCATTGCCACCTGCCGCTCTGATCAGACGCACCGCGCATGTGCCCGCCTTCTCAACCGATCATGCGCCGTTTACCCGTTCAGGCATACCGTGTATACTCCATGGATCGACATTTTCTTTCCACACGCTTCTCTCTGTGTGCCGATGCTGCCGGAGCCGGGTGTCTGAGCGCGCTGCTCAGGCAGGAGCATTTTTCTGCGCCCCTGCGCGGAGCATCCTTTCGGCCTTCTGCCATGGAGGATGAGGAAAACGCTCCACTAAGGAGCGCGTCAAAAAGGATCCATTCTGACGCGCGGGGCGTCAGGCGGCGCCCGCTTTTCTTCTGACGGCGCTGCGCCTTCCGCACCGCCGCCCCTTTTTCTGTTCTGCGTTCTTTCCCTGCCTTGTGTCCCCCGGAGGAAACCGTCATGTTCAAACGCCGCGGCATCGTCATTCACCCTCAAGATCTGGACGCCACCTGGCCCGAGCGGCTGCAGGCGGCGCGCCTGAACACGCTGGGCATCCATCCCGCCGGCGGGAGCACCGCCCGGCTTTCTCTGGAAGCCGCCCTGCACCACCGGCTGCTGCCTGAGACGGAGGCGCTCATCCGGCAGCTTGGCCGGCAGGGCGTGACCGTAGAGTACGAAGCCCACACCCTGTCCTGGCTTTTGCCCCGGGAGCTGTTTTCGATTCATCCGGAATGGTTCCGCATGGATGAAACAGGGGTGCGCACCCCGGACGTCAACCTGTGCCCCTCCAGCCGGGAAGGGCTGGACTTTGTGGAAAAGCGGGCGGAGCAGCTGGCGCGCATGCTGGACACGGGCAGCGACCGTTACTTTTTCTGGCTGGACGACGTGCGGGGCGGCGCCTGCCACTGTGAAAAATGCGCCGGTCTGACCCCCGGCGATCAGCAGATGATCACGGTCAACGCCGTGCTGCGGGGGGTACGCCGCTTCAACAGGCTGGGGACGGTTCCCTATCTGGCCTATCTGGACGCCATGGCAGGCCCTGAAAAGGTTGCGCCCCTCCCCGGCGTCATACTGGAATACGCGCCCATGCTGCGCCGGCTGGATCGTCCCCTGTTTGACCCCGCCTGCGCGGAAAACGCCGCCGAGACCCGTCACCTGCCCCGCCTTTTGTCCATTTTCGGCCGGGAGGGCGCGCAGGCGCTGGACTACTGGGCGGACTGCTCCCTGTACTCCCAGTGGAAAAAGCCTGCCGTCCGGCTGACGCTGCCCGAGGACGTGATGCGCGCAGATCTGGCGGCCTACGGCCGGCTGGGCTTTGAAAATGTCACCGGCTTTGGCTGCTATCTGGACGCGGACTACCGCGCCCGTTACGGCGAGCCGCCCATCGCCCGCTACGGCGCGCTGATGGCTGCGCAGGGACGGCCTGCGGATTGACCGTTCTTTTGCCGCCCCGCATGCCGCAGGCAGACCGCCGCGCGGCATGTTTTTTTGTTGTGCCCCCTATCTTTTTTTCCTCCGCTTTGGTATACTGATGCATGATTACAATGTACGATTACAACTGACAAGGAGTGTTGCAGGCATGACCACGATTCCCCGTCCCGAATATCCGCGTCCCCAGTTTGTGCGCGACGCATTTGTGAACCTGAACGGCTGGTGGCAGTTTGAAGCAGACGACGGCGATTCCGGCCTGTCCCGGGGGCTGGTGGAAAAATCGCCGCTGGACGGTCGGATTCTGGTGCCCTTCTGCCCGGAGAGCGATCTGTCCGGCGTAGGCCGCAAGGATTTCATGCGGGCGGTGTGGTACCGCCGCGCCTTCACCCTGCCCGAAGCGGCGCAGGGCAAGCGGGTCATCCTCCATTTCGGCGCGGTGGACTACGCCTGCACCGTATGGGTCAACGGCCGGGAAGCAGGGCGGCATGAGGGCGGCTACGTTTCCTTCTCCTTTGATATTACGGATCAGCTGCAGCCCGGCGAAAACACGCTGGTAGTGCGCGCTCAGGACGATACCCGCAGCCCCCATCAGCCCTCGGGCAAGCAGAGCGAAAAATACGAATCCTACGGCTGCTTCTACACCCGCACCACCGGCATCTGGCAGACGGTGTGGCTGGAGTGGGTGGACGCCTGCCACATTCTGCGGGCGGAATACACCCCCCACGCCCGGGACGGCGTGCTGCAGGCGCGCATTTTCCTGTCCCGTCCCGCCCGGGTGCGGCTGGAAGCGTCCTTTGAGGGCGCGGACATGGGCTGCGCCGAAGCGTTCAGCGACGGCTGCGTGGCCGATGTGACGCTGCCCCTTACCGAAAAGCACCTTTGGAACGTGGGCGAGCCCAACCTGTACGACCTGAAGCTGACCCTTTTCGAGGGTGACCGGCTCTGCGACCGGGTGGACAGCTATTTCGGTCTGCGCAGCGTACGCTTTGAGGGGCGGCGGTTCTTCATCAACGACCGTCCCGTCTTCCAGCGGCTGGTGCTGGATCAGGGCTTCTACCCCGACGGCATTTACACCGCGCCCACCGATGAGGCGCTGCGGCAGGATATTCTCCTTTCTCAGGCCATGGGCTTCAACGGCGCGCGGCTGCATGAAAAGGTGTTTGAGCAGCGCTTCCTCTACCATGCCGATCATCTGGGCTACCTGTGCTGGGGCGAAATGGCCAACTGGGGGCTGGATCACAGTCAGGACTTTGCGCTGGCCGACTTCATGCGGGACTGGCTGGACGAGCTGAAGCGGGACTACAGCGCCCCCTCCATCATCGGCTGGTGCCCCTTCAATGAAACGTGGGACGAAAACGGCTGCCGTCAGCGGGACGACGTGCTGCGCATGACCTACCGGCTCACCAAGCTGTACGACCCCACCCGTCCCTGCATCGACGTGAGCGGCAATTATCACGTGGAAACGGATATTTTCGACGTGCACGAATACGATCAGGATCCCGCCACCTTCCGGGCGCATCTGGGACCGGGCACGCCCCCCATCTACGACCGCTTTGACAAACGGCAGCATTACGACGGCAAGGCGCCCGTGTTCGTCAGCGAGTACGGCGGCGTCTGGTGGAGCGATACGGACAAGGCGGGCTGGGGCTACGGCGAACGGGTAGGCAGCCGGGAAGAATTCATGGCGCGCTTCCGCGGCCTGACCGAAACGCTGCTGGACAACCCCGACCATTTCGCCCTGTGCTACACCCAGCTGACCGACGTGGAGCAGGAGCAGAACGGTCTGTACACCTACGACCGCAAGCCCAAGTTCCCGCCGGAGGAGATCCGCAGCATTCTTGCCCGGAAGGCCGCCTGCGAGGAATAAGCCGAGGTTTTTCATGAACATTGCCTTTTTAGAGCCCCTGGGCGTCCCGGAGGACGCCCTGCGGGCCATGACCGGACCGCTGCGGCAGGCCGGCCACACCCTTGTCTTTTATCCCGACCGCACGACGGACGCGGCGGAGATGATCCGCCGCGGAAAGGACTGCGAGGCGCTGGTCATCGCCAACACGCCCTTTCCCGCCGAGGCGGTAAGCGGTTGCCCCCGGCTGCGGCTTCTGAACGTGGCCTTTACGGGGATCGACCATGTCGCCCTTGCCGCCTGCCGGGCGCAGGGCGTGACGGTATGCAACGCGGCGGGCTATTCCGACGCGGCGGTGGCCGAAATGACGCTGGCGCTCACCCTGAGCGTGCTGCGGCGCGTGCCCCGGGGCGACCGTGCCGCCCGGGAAGGCGCCGCGCTGCCCGCCGGACGGGAAATTGCCGGAAAAACGGTCGGCGTGATCGGCACGGGGCGCATCGGCCTGCGGGTCGCCCGGCTGTTTCAGGCCTTCGGCGCCCGGGTAATCGCCTTCTCCCGCACCGTCCGCCCGGAGGCGCAGGCCATGGGCATTGTATATCTGCCCCTTGCTCAGGTGCTGGCGCAGAGCGACATCGTCACTTTGCATGTTCCCGGCGGCGACGCGACCCGGGGCATGATCGGCGCGGATGAACTGGCGCGGATGAAAAAAAGCGCTGTGCTCATCAACTGTGCCCGCGGCTCGGTGGTTCACGCCGCCGCGCTCCGGGACGCGCTGAACAGCGGCCGCATCGCGGGGGCGGGCGTGGATGTGTTCGACCGGGAGCCGCCGCTGGACGAAAGCGAGCCCCTCCTGCAGGCGCGCAACTGTGTGCTGTCTCCCCACATGGCCTTCTGCACGGAGGAAGCCATGCTCCGCCGGGCGCAGATCGTGGTGAACAACCTGACGGCCTTCGCAGCGGGGCAGCCCCGGAACGTGGTGGGCTGAAGCGCGCAGCGCCGCGGGGGAAAAGCCCTCCGGCCATGTGCAGGCCTCCAGAAGTCTCAAAAACGCAGGAGGAAAGGAACCCCTCCGGTCTTGAGCAGGCGTGAGCGCCGTTCAGACGCACGCGCTTCCGCCACGGCTAAAAGGCCTGACGGCGCCTCGGGCGCGCTTCCGCCCGGGTGCGCATTGCATCCGCTGCTTTAAGCGCGGGCTATGCCGCCAAACGGCCAGTTGGTTCCTTCCGGGCACACGCACACATCCGCCGCTGCACAGGCGCAGTACCCTGCCGGCGGCGGGCGGGCGCATTTTATCGGCGGGTTATTTGACAAGCGGGTATACCCGTTGTAAAATAGGAAAATCCTAACGAGAGAAACGGCGGGTTCGCCGACGGAGGTAGCAGCATGGGCATCATTCCTTCCAGAAACCTGGAAGATCAGCGCCGGGAAGAAAACGGCGTCACCTATTTTGACCGGGGACGGGTCACGGGCAAGGACGGCCGGCAGTACGACCGTTTCGCCATTCAGACCCATTTTGTGGAAGTGGGCGAAAGCCAGACCGCGCTGGTGGAAAAATACGTGCGGCCCCTGTACCGGGAGGGAGACGTGCTCTCCTTCGGCGCCAAGGTCATGGCCATGTGCACGAAAAACGTGCGCACCCGGGACGAGGTCAAGCCCGGCTTCTGGGCCAATTTCCTGTGGCGCTTCGCAGGCATCAATCACACCGGCGTAGGCATGCATGAGCCCTACAAGCTGCAGCTGGTCATCGACATGTGCGGTCTGCCCCGGGTGCTGCTGGCGGTGTTCTGCTCGGCGGTCACCAAACCCTTCGGCGTGCACGGCGTGTTCTACAAGGTGTGCGGCAAGGGCGTGGGCGGCATCGACGGGTTCTACTTCCGTTCCAGCTTCGACCGCTACAAGGAACTGGCGCTGATCAACCCGGACAACCCGGTGGAGCTGTGCGATGCGCTGGAGAAGGACACGGGCATCCCGGTGGTGCTGATGGATGCCAACGACATCGAGCAGAACCAACTGGGCAAGTGCCATGATTTTCCGCTGACCGACGCGCAAATTCAGGACGCCATGCAGGACAACCCCTCCGGGCAGGGGGATGAATTGACCCCCCTCATCCTCATCCGTCCCGTGCAGGCGTAAAACGCGCCGCGAAAACGGGGCGCGGCATGCTCAGACCATCCAAAGCGCCTTTCATGCAGGAAAGGCGCTTTTTTAAACAGGAGGAACCGAAGATGAAACAGGCTGTAAACTACATTCAGGAGCTGCTGGCCATTCCCTCGCCCACCGGCTTTACGGGCAGGGCGGCGGCGTGGCTGTGCGATCAGCTGACCGCCATGGGCTTTTCTCCCCGCATGACCCGCAAGGGCTGCGTGTGGTGCGACGTGTTTTCCGCGCCGGGGGAGGGCGTGCTTTTGTCCGCCCATGTGGATACGCTGGGCGCCATGGTGCGCTCGGTCAAGAGCAACGGCCGCATCCGCTACACCCACATCGGCGGCTGGCAGGACGCCACGGTGGAAACGGAAAACTGTCTGGTGCACACCCGGGACGGCCGCGCCTATCCTGCCACCGTCCAGTCCACCCGCGCCAGCCAGCACGTATACGCCGGCATGGGCAAGGACGAACGCAGCGAGGAAACGCTGGAGATCGTGCTGGATGAAAAGGTCGCCTGCCCCGGAGACGTGGAAGCGCTGGGCATTGAAACGGGCTGCTTTATTTCCTGGGATCCCCGGACGACGCTGACCCCTGCCGGCTATCTGAAAAGCCGGTTTCTGGATGACAAGGCCAGCGCTGGCATCCTGCTTTATCTGGCGCAGGAGATCGCCGCCGGCCGCCTCCGTCCCACCCGCCCGGTCAGCCTGCTTTTCACGGTGTTTGAGGAGGTGGGGCACGGCGCGTCCATGACCCTGCCGGAGCACATCGGCGACATGATCGCCGTGGATATGGGCTGCGTGGGCGACGACCTCAAGTGCGACGAGACCATGGTGTCCATCTGTGTGAAGGATTCAGCGGGTCCCTACCACTACGATCTGGTGAGCACCCTCATCCGTCTGGCCAAAGAGAACGGTCTGCGCTACGCGGCGGACGTGTACCCCGGCTACGGTTCGGACGCGGGCGCGGCGCTCCGGGCGGGCAACGACGTGCGCTTCGCCTGCATCGGCACGGGCGTGTTCGCCTCCCACGGCTACGAG
Organism: uncultured Clostridia bacterium; assembly: GCA_934662505.1. Classification (GTDB taxonomy): domain Bacteria; phylum Bacillota; class Clostridia; order Christensenellales; family Aristaeellaceae; genus SVGT01. Next base: position 49,496 of record CAKUKE010000015.1, read on the forward strand.
CGCACCCATGTGGAGGGCATTGAAAACACCTGCGCCCTGCTCCGCGCCTATCTGACGGCCTGACAAAACGCCGTTTTTTCCCGCATCCAAAAAGCCGCCCGGACGCTTCGCCGTCCGGGCGGCTTTGCCGTATCCGTCTGCCCTGCCGCAGCTTTTCCGCACTCCCTGCCCGGGCGGCAGACGTCGCCGACTGCGGGACGCCCCTGCCGGGAAAGGGCGGACCCGCGGCAGGTCGCCCGGCAGCAAACGGCGGAGCCCCTCCGGCGGGCACATTCCGGCGGCGGGAACCGTCCGCAGCCGCAGAAAAGCGTCCCCGGCTGCAAAGGAGCGCCGTCTGCGCCTTCATGTTTCTTATGTAAAACGCCTGAAAGCCCAGCAAAATCAGGGGAGGTTCTTTTTTTTACAGAAAATCGCGGCGGGCAGCTTTTTTTCGCTCTTGCATTTCCCGGCTTTCCATGCTACAATATTGGTGCATACACCAAAACAAAAGGGAGGGGTCGCCATCGCCCACACCAGCGCCAGTCTGCCCGCCAGACAGCGGATCCTGACCGTGTGCGTCCAGCTCTTTCTGGAAAAGGGCTACCGGAGGACCACGCTGGCCGAGATCATCGACAAGGCCGACGTTTCCTACAGCTCGTTTCAGAACCTCTTTCGCGCCAAGGACGGCGTGCTGACCGAGTTAGTGGCGTTCATGTTCTCCCACCAGTTTGCCGCGGCGCGGGACGCGGCGGGCGCGCAGCTGCCGCCGGTGTGCGTCTACGCGGTGGAAACGGCCATCCAGCTGACGCTGACGGAACTGAACGAAAACCTGCGGGAGATCTACATTGAGGCCTACACGCAGCAGGAAGCGTCCGAATACATTTTCCGGGAGACGGCGAAGGAGCTGTATCAGATCTTCGGCGTCTACCAGCCCGCATTGACCCCCCGCGACTTTTACGACATGGAGATCGGCTCCTCCGGCATCATGCGCAGCTACATGGCACACCCCTGCGACGAGGCGCTGACGCCGGAAAAGAAGCTGCGGCTGTTTCTCACCATGAGTCTGCGGGCCTATCATGTGCCGGCGGACGAACTGGAGAAGACCCTTCGCTTTGTAGCGGGTCTGGATATCCGCCGGATGGCAGAGCAGGTGATGCGCCGGCTGTTTGAAGCGCTGGCCATGCAGTTTGAACTGAAGGAAAAGTCAGATTCGATTTTAAGGAGGGAAAGGAAATGAAAAAGTGGTTGATCGGGTGCCTGATGGCGCTGGTCATGGTCTGCCTGATGGGCATAACGGCGAACGCGGAGACAAGCAGAAACTATTGCTACACTTGCAAAAAAAGCACAGTTTTCGAAGTGCTTCGATACATTCCGACCCCTATAAGTTCGGTGCCTGACCCGGAGGCGCACTGGGCAGAGGGCAAATGCACGGAATGCGGACAACTTAGGAGTTGGGTTCCTGATAATGACTCCCAATACCATACCGGCGGCACTGAAACGCCCACCTGCACCACGGGCAAAACCTGCGAGAAGTGCGGAGCTGAATACGGCAAGCTTGGCCACATCTGGGGTCAGTGGCAGTCCAGCGGCGACAACAGGACGCACACCCGCCCCTGCCTGCGAGAGGGCTGTGACGCGGTGGACACGGCGGCCTGCGGCGGCGACAGCAACGCGACCTGTGTCACTATGGGTACATGCACCGACTGCGGCCAGCAGTACTACGGTGGACACGCCTTCCCTGAGCGTTGGAAATGGTTCTCTGAAACCGAAGTAGGAAGGGACGCCGAACAGCACTGGCTTCGCTGCCTCAACTGCGCCGAGGGAAAAGCGCACGAGTCTAATCATCTCTTCGGTCCGGGCAATATGTACCTGAAGTCCGAGGCCACCTGCGTCTCCAAGCCCGTGTACTACGTGAATTGCACCACCTGCTACTACCAGGGGACGGATACTTACGTCTACGAGTGGGGTAACACAAATCCGAACAACCACGACGGCGGCACCGAGGTGAAAAACGCCAAGGCCGCCACCTGCACCGAGAAGGGCTATACCGGCGACACCTACTGCAAGGGCTGCGGCGTCAAGCTGTCTGACGGCACGGACATCCCCGCCCTGAACCACGATCTGGTGCGCCACGACGCAAAAGCACCTACTTGCACCGAAATTGGCTGGAACGAATACGATACCTGCCAGCGCGAGGGCTGCGGCTACACCACTTACGCGGAAATTCCCGCCCTGAACCACAATTTGGTGCGCCACGGCGCAAAAGCGCCCTCCTGCACCGAAATCGGCTGGGACGAATACGATACCTGCCAGCGCGAGGGCTGCGGCTACACCACTTACGCGGAAATTCCCGCCCTGAACCACGATCTGGTGCGCCGCGGCGCAAAAGCGCCCTCCTGCACCGAAATTGGCTGGAACGAATACGATACCTGCCAGCGCGAGGGCTGCGGCTACACCACCTACGCGGCAATTCCCGCCCTCGGCCACGATCTGGTGCGCCACGACGCAAAAGCGCCCTCCTGCACCGAAATCGGCTGGGACGAATACGATACCTGTTCCCGCTGCGACTACACCACCTATGTGGAGAAGCCTGCACTGGGGCACTGGTACGGGGAATGGACGCCGGACGGGAGCGCCGTCCACAGTGCGGCATGCATCCGCGGCGGCTGCCGGCACACCGGTCATACGGACTGCGCCGCGCTTGCCTGCACCCGGAACGAAACGACCGTCACCCTCTGCCCCGTATGCGGCGACGTCAGCGACGGCTCCCGCCTTGCACTGGTGACGGAAGCGGCGGCAGGCCGCCTGCCCGCCGGCGCGCTGGTGCTGCGCATGGGCGAAACGACGGACGGGAACGTCCTGATGACCGTCGCCTTTGAGCTGGCGGGCGAATGGATCCGCCCCGCAGGCGAAATCACCTTCACCCTGCCCGCCGCGCTGCTGGAAGGCCGCGCCCTGCATCTGATAAGCGCCGACGGTACGGAAGCGGAGCTGCCCTTTGAAACCAGCGGCGACACCCTCTCCTTCACGCTGGACTTTGCGGCGCTGGACGCGCCCGCCGCGCTCCTTCGCCTGACCCCGGCGGCATAACCGCCCTTTCCCCAAAGGGATTCAGACCGTTGCAGCATTTTCGTGCTGCAGCGGTTTTTTGCTGCATTCAAAAAGCGCCGCTGCCCCCTGCCCGTGGAGACGAGCAATTGACGGAATAGTAAAATATTCCATGGAATGCCGCCGTCTCCTATCCGCAGAGACGAGGGGCGCTTCAGGGCAGCAGGACATTCTGTGCGCCTCCTGTTTCCTGCGGCTGCAAAAAGGCTTCCGCCGCGCTTTTCATGCCCGTTTTCATCCGCCTGCCGCGCCCCCGCAGCCATCTCCCGCGTTCCGTCCGCGTCAGAGTATACAGTCGGCCGCGGATAATGGCGGACGGCCGATTGGGCGGTTTCCTTACCCTTCCTGCAGCCCCCGCTTCGTTTTCCGCTGAAGCCGCGCAAAAAGGATCAGGCACAGCACATCCGAAAAGAGCGACCCCATCGCGGAGGCAAGCCCCATGGGGAAAAGCGTATGGGCAAAGCGTCTGGAGGCAAGGTATGCGCCCGGTATCCGGACGCACACGATGGAGAGCGCATTGTGCAGAAAGGAAAAGCCGGAGCGTCCGATGGCGCAGAAATAGCCGCTGAAGCTGAACTGGAGGCCGGCAAAAAAGCTGTCCCACACATAGCCGCGCAGGTATTGCCCGCCCAGACGAACGACCTCCGCGCCGTCCGTCCGGGAAGCGTCGGTGAACAGCGCAACGATGGGCTCCGCCGTGAACTGAACGCCCACGGCAATGACGAGGCTGACGGCCGCGGCAAGCAGCACGGCGCAGCGCAGCGTCTGGATTGCCCGTTTGGGCTTTTGCGCGCCGATATTCTGCGCGCCCAGCGCCGACACCGTAGAAAGCATGGAAGACGGGATCAGGAACAGAAAGCTCATAATCTTTTCCACAATGCCTACAGCGGCGGCGTCCGCCAGCCCGCGGCGGTTGGCGAGGATGGTGATCACGATAAACGAGACCTGAATGAAGCCATCCTGCAGCGTGATGGGAACGCCGATCTTCAGGATTTTTCCCATGACCGGCCGGCAGGGTCTGAAATCGGCTTTCTCCGGCACGATGCGCTTTCGCTTCAGGATCACGGTCAGAGAGATGGCCACGCTGACCGCCTGAGACACCGTCGTGCCCAGCGCCGCGCCGACAGGGCCGAGGCGGAAAACGCCCATGAAAAGGTAGTCCAGGACGATATTGGCGGCGCAGGCGACGGCAATAAAATACATGAGACTTTTGCTGTCGCCCAGTCCCCGGAAAATGGAGCCGATGATATTATACGCCGTGATAAACGGGATGCCGATAAAGCAGACGGCCAGATAGGCCGCCGTGCCGTCCACGGCTTCGTCCGGCGTAGACATGAGGGACACGATGGGACGCACCAGCAGCAGCAGCGCGGCGGTCAGCGCGGCCGAGACCGTCATGAACAGCGTAACGGTGTTGCCAATGTTCTGCGCTGCCTGTTTCCGATCTTTCGCGCCGACGGCCTGCCCGATGCTGACGGTCGTTCCCATCGCCAGCCCGACGATCATCACCGTGAGCATATGCATGACCTGCGAGCCGATGGAAACGGCGGTGGTGCTGGCCACCCCCTCAAACTGTCCGACGATGAACAGATCCGCCATGCCGTAAAGCGTCTGCAAAAAGTACGAAAGCAGATAGGGCAATGAAAACAGCACGACATTTCTGAACACGCTGCCGGTGGTGAGATTCCTTTCCATGGGTCTGCATCCCCTCTTTCCAAAGAAAATCCTTGACCACCGGCATTATAAACTCGATAACGGTTATAGAGTCAAGGGAATGTGTCCAATTGACTGTGCCAGGTGCGCGCTGCCCGCTCCGCGCGCCCGACGCGAAAAGACGCCCCTGCCAGATGCCGTTTCGCCTCACACGCTGAAGGGCGCCGTTTCGCAGACATGCCCGCTTCACACGCTGAAGGGCGCCCTCGCACGGGGTAAGCACGGCGCGGCGTCCATGCCTGCGCCTTTCGATGACGGCAGGGTCAGCCGCGCGGCGGCGGACGTCCGGCGCCGCTTCACAGAAGCCCCCGCCCCGACGTTCACAGATTGTTTACGCAAATGCATATTGACATTTCAAAATCGGATGGTATAATTTCAGACGTTCCAATATTGAACTATTTGAAATGGAAGGGAGATCATTCATGTTTGACGGAGAGATCACCCCGATCCGGGTTTTCAGCAATGCCAATCGCTTTATCGAGGCCTATCACGCGGTGCTCCAGCCGCTGTGCCGGGAAAGCGGTCTGCCGCCGCTGGCCGTGGACGTGCTGATGTTCGCAGCCAACAACCCCGACTATGCGACGGCCAGAAACGTCTGCAAATACCGCGGCCTGAAGCCCGGCATTGTCTCCGTGCATGTGGAGCGGCTGGTGAGCGAGGGCTATCTGGAACGGCAGAACGTGCCGGGCGACCGGCGGCAGACCCTGCTGGTCTGCACGGAAAAGGCGCAGCCCCTGGTTGAACAGGGCAGAGCATTGCAGAAGCGGTTTTCCGAGCGGCTGACCATGGGGCTGAGCGACGCGGACAAGGAAGCGCTCCACAAGGCCATGACGCTGCTGGACAATAACATTGACGAGATCCGCAAAACCGGACTGTAAAAAGGAGAACCCAACCATGCTGAAGCTTTTGAAAAACATGCGCCGCAAGGAAGTGCTCATGGCGCTGATCTGCGCCGTGTTCGTGGTGGGGCAGGTCTATTTCGACCTGCGGCTGCCCGATTATATGACCGAGCTGACCATGCTGATTAAGACCTCGGGCACGACGGGTGACATCTGGAACGTCGGCCTGAAAATGCTGGGCTGCACACTGGTCAGCGCGCTGCTGGCGGTGGCCTGCGGCTATCTGTCCGCGAAAACCGCGTCCGGCTTCAGCTATGCCGTGCGCGGCAGGGTGTTCCACCATGTGATGGCCATCGGTCAGGAGGAAATGTCCGATTTCTCCGTGCCCAGCCTGATTACCCGCACCACCAACGACATCACCCAGATTCAGATGATCGTGGCCATGGGTCTTCAGATGATGATCAAGGCGCCCATCATGGCGGTCTGGGGCGTGATTAAAATCCTCGGCAAGAGCTGGGAGCTGTCCGCGGTGACGGCGGGGTTCGTGCTGGTCATCTGCGTGACGATTTTCATGGTCATGGCCACCTGCATTCCCCGTTTCCGCATCGTGCAGAAGCTGACCGACAGCATCAACCGCGTCGCCCGCGAGAATCTGACCGGCATCAACGTGGTGCACGCCTTCAACGCCGAGGACTATCAGAACGACAAGTTCGACAAGCCCAGCAGAGCCATGATGGAAACGCAGATGAAGAACCAGAAGCTGTTCGCGCTGATGCAGCCGGTGATGGGGCTGGGCATGAACGGACTGGCGCTGGTCATCTACTGGCTGGGCGCGGCGCTCATCAACAGCATCGCCCTGACCGACCCCATGGGACGGCTGAACCTGTTCAGCAACGTGCTGGTGTTCAGCACCTACGCCACCTACATCGTCATGTCGTTCATGATGCTGGTGATGATCTTCATGATGCTCCCTCAGGCACAGGTTTCTGCCGAGCGCATCAACGAGGTGCTGGACCGCAAGGCCTCCATCACCGAGGGGCAGACCGTCTCCGCGCCCGAAACCGGCACGGTGGAGTTCAGAAACGCCTCCTTCCGCTATCCGCATGCTTCGGAGGATGAACTGAGTGGTCTTTCCTTCAAGGTGCAGAAGGGGCAGACGCTGGCCATTATCGGCGCCACCGGCAGCGGCAAATCCACGCTGATCAGCCTGATTCCCCGGTTCTATGACGCGACGGCGGGCGAGGTGCTGGTGGACGGCGTGAATGTGAAGGATTATTCCTTCGACGCGCTTTACGATAAATTGGGCTATGTGACCCAGAAGGCCGTGCTGTTCTCCGGCTCCATCAAGGATAATGTGTTCTTCGGCGAGAGCAGTGCGAAACAGGATGCGGACGATCTGAACACTGCCGTCGAACTTTCGCAGGCGAAGGAATTCGTGGACAGGCTGCCCGACGGCACGGCGCACCACATCGCCCAGATGGGCCGCAACGTATCCGGCGGTCAGAAGCAGCGCCTGTCCATCGCCCGGGCGCTGGCGCGCAAGCCGGAAATTCTGATCTTTGACGATTCCTTCTCCGCGCTGGACTACCGCACCGACGCGAAACTGCGGGAGGGTCTGGCCAGGCAGCTGCACGACACCACAAAGATCATCGTTGCCCAGCGCATCAGCACCATCCGCCACGCGGATCAGATCATCGTGCTGGATCGCGGCGAGGCGGTGGGCATGGGCACCCACGACGAGTTGATGAAGAGCTGCGAGGTCTATCGGGAAATCGCCATGTCTCAGCTCAGCGCCGCCGAGCTGGCGTAAAGGAGGGAGAGCATCATGATGATGAGAAATAAACCGCAGGAAAAGGGCGACATCCGCACTGCCCTGCCCCGCATGACCAGCTATCTGCGCTCCAGCATGGGCATTATCGTGTTCGCGCTGGTGCTGGCGGCGCTCAGCGCCGTGATGACCATCATCGGCCCGAACAAAATCGGCGATATGGCCACGATCATGTCCGACGGCCTGACGACAGGCATTGACTTAAACGCCATTGCGAAGGTCGGCATTTTTCTGGCGGTGATCTACGGCCTCAGCGCGCTGTTCGGCTTCATTCAGCACTACATCATGTCTGTGGTGACGCTGAAGATGTCCTACAAAATGCGGGGCGAATTGTCCGAAAAAATCAACCGCGTACCGCAGAAGTACTTCAACACCACCTCGCAGGGCGACATTCTCAGCCGTATCACCAACGACGTGTCCACCCTGCAGCAGGGCCTGACCAACAGCCTGCCCACCATCATCAGCGCGGCGACCCAGTTTGTTGGCTGCCTGATCATGATGTTTGCCACAGAATGGCGGCTGGCGCTGATCGCCCTGTGCGTGACGCTCTTCGGCATGGCGGCGCTGGTGTTGATTATGTCCAAGTCCCAGCGGTATTTCGCCGCCCGGCAGCAAAGCCTCGGCGAGCTGAACGGCTATGTGGAGGAGATGTACTCCGGCCACGAGGTGGTGCGCATCAGCCGCGCGGGGCGCAGCGTGGGCGAGAAGTTTGACCGGCTCAACGCCGCCGTATACGACGCCAACTGGCGCTCCCAGTTCCTCTCCGGCGTGATGCAGCCGCTGATGAACGTCATCGGCAACATCTCCTATGTGGCGGTGTGCGTGGTGGGTTCCATTCTGGCCATGAACGGCACCATCCAGTTCGGCGTGATCGTGTCCTTCATCCTCTATGTCCGCCTGTTCACCTCTCCGCTGACCCAGATCGCTCAGGGTATGACCAACATGCAGACGGCCTCCGCTTCGGCGCACCGCATCTTTGATTTCCTGGAGAGCGAGGAGCTGTCCGACGAGAGCGGAAAGCCCGCCCATGCGGCTCAGACCCGCGGTCAGGTGACGTTCGACCATGTGCGCTTCAGCTATCCGGACGCGCCTGACAAGGTGATTATCAAGGATTTCTCCGCCGTCGTGCAGCCCGGCCAGAAGGTGGCCATCGTCGGCCCCACCGGCGCGGGCAAGACCACCATGGTGAACCTGCTGATGCGGTTCTTTGAAATCAACGCGGGCAGCATCTCCATCGACGGGGTCAGGACCGCCGACATGCGCCGGGAGGATGTGCACAGCCTGTTCAGCATGGTGCTGCAGGACACGTGGCTGTTCGAGGGCACGGTGCGCGAAAATCTGGTCTACAACATGGAGGGCATCACCGACGAGCAGCTGGAAACCGTCTGCCGCGCCTGCGGGCTGGACAAGTTCGTCCATGCGCTGCCCGACGGGTTTGACACGGTGCTGTCGGACAGCACGTCCATCTCCGCCGGCCAGAAGCAGCTGTTGACCATCGCCCGCGCCATGCTGCAGAACGCGCCCATGCTGATTCTGGACGAGGCCACCTCCTCCGTGGACACCCGCACCGAGCTGCTGATCCAGCGCGCCATGGACGAGTTGACGAAAGGACGCACCAGCTTCGTCATCGCCCATCGCCTGTCCACCATCAAAAACGCCGACATGATTCTGGTGATGAAGGACGGCGACGTGATCGAAAGCGGCACCCACGACGAGCTGATGAACAAGGGCGGCTTCTATGCCGGGCTGTACAACAGCCAGTTCGAGCAGGCTGCGTAAGGACGCGCGCAAAATCCTGCCCCGCGCACGAAAAGCAACATTCCTTGAAAAACGAAGACGCTGTGTTTTTGATCGTCCCCCCTAAAGCAATTCCGCATGCCGCCCGCAGACCGTGTACTTGTGAGCGCACCCCTGCGCACACAGAAAGCAGCCGCCCCCCTGCCCCGGCGAAGCGCTTTCATATACCACACGCCGCCTGTGCTCAGGAGCGTCCGCGCCATTCAGCGCCGGGCGCCCCTGTTTTTTTCAGACGCTCAGGATAAGATACTGATTCTCCATTTCAGTCATTTCGCTTATGGGGTCATTTTGATGCCTGCGCATCAACCGATTCATAGTGTCTTTAAAAGTGCCCGAAATTTGATAAAAGTTACGCATGGCAAAAAAACGTAGAATTCTCTCTTCAAATTCCATTCGCTTATTATCCGCATGATGGAAAAGCACTTTCACGTTTTCATCTGTATCCGCAATGTGGCGCAGCATTGCATTAAAGCTGCCGCGAAAAATGCAATTATGAGCTTCCTGATATCATGAAAATACGGTTACCTGTACCGCATCCAGCAATCCCGTGCAATGGCGTTCATGGCGTCCATCTTTTTGCGCATATCCTTCGCCAGCGCGATCTGGCAGCGGGTGCGGACGAGGTTGTGCTCAGGATAATTGATCTTGAAGTATTTATCGCCCAGGATGTAATCATCCAGAAAGCGCGTGGCCAGCTCGCACGCCAGCGCGAAGCAGCTGATTCCCAACGTATTTACCTCCGCCTCCGTCAGCGTGGCGGCGGTTTCCTTTATAAAACCCTCGGCGAATGCCCAGTAAATGTTCAGATTTACGCCTGCCTTGTCCGCCTGCGGGCAGTCTTCTTCCACGAAATTGGCGGCAAACCGGATCGCGTCGCCGAAATCATGACCTACCAGACCGGGCATCACGGTGTCCAGATCAATCACTACCAGCGCGTCCCGGCTCTTCTCATCGAACAGGACATTGTTGATCTTGGTGTCGTTATGCGTCACGCGCAGAGGCAGTTTCCCTGCATTGAACAGATCGGTGAGTCTGCACGCTTCATCCTCCACGGACAGCAGCCAGTCCAGTTCATTACGCACATCACTTACGCGACCGCATGGATCGGATGCCATGTCCGCTTTCAGCTTTTCATAACGCTTACGGGTGTTGTGGAAATCGGGGATGGTATAGAAAAGCTGCTCCGCGTCAAAATCGGACAGCAGCATCTGGAAATCGCCGAACGCCTGACCCGCGCTGCGCACGACGCTCAGGTCATCGCAGGTATCGAAAGT
>CAKUKE010000016.1 GCA_934662505.1 uncultured Clostridia bacterium
CTGGACGATCCCTCCGCCCATCTGGAACTGCTGCTGGGCGTGTCGCTGGCGCTGTTCCGCACAAAGGGCGCGGATTTCTTCCTGAAAAAGGCATGATACAAAATGCGGACACCTCGTCTGTAAAACGCCGCACCCGCTCCGATAATTTGCACCCGTTATTGCACCCAGCAGGGTGCATCGTCCCTTGTATCACAGTTCACCAGATTAGCCAAGCAAGCCCCGGGAAAACAAGGTTTCTCGAGGCTTTTCCTTTTTGTTTGTCGTTGTCTGTTGATAAAAATATGCAGCTATGGAGTACAGTGTAGGGTACAAGAACGTCATTATCGCCGCAGAATATCCGCCCATGTATGCGCATCCTTTACGCGCTTTGCGTCCTCACGGCTGTTGACCGCGACGGAGCCGAGGGCGGTCTCCACCTGCTCGATGGTGGGGCATCTATCGAGGTCGGCGCAGTAGTCCAAAAAGTTGATGTCCGGGGCTTTGGCCTCCTGCGGCTGCTCCTTTTCGGCGTCAGAGCGCGCAGGAAGGCAGGCATTCAGAACGCGGCTCAGCATTATGGAACGTTTCATCCATGCACACATGCTGTTTGCATGCCGAATTTCCCCTCAGATTGACAGCAGCGGCGCAACGCGCAATCCTGCTTCCCCGCCCATCGGACGCACGGGTCATCATGGGCAAACACGCGGACATGATGGAGCCTGCTTCCCCGCCCATCAGGTGCACGGTTTTCTGACCGGCGCAGCCGTTCGGAAAACGGAGAACCGTGCCAGCCGTCCTCCTTTCACTTGAAAAAGGCATGCCAAAAACAATACATTCCGCGCGTTCCCGAAAACCGCGCATGATGCACCTGTTCTGCGGCGATGCCCTCTGTTCTTCCGGAAGCGCCATGCCTCCGGTGTTTTATGTTTCCACGCCATATCCGGCTTCGTTTTTCCACACACGTGCGCCATGCCGTGTTTTCGCGCCCCTGCACGGAAGCGCATGCGTGCAGGCTGTCAGGATATGGGCGTCGCAAAATTTTGTATTCTGCGACAACACTGGATGCAATAAGGCTTTTGAAACTTCTGACCATCCAATACAATATTATACGTAGAAAACCGTGCACTGTCAACTCAATCAAGCCGATTCAAGGAAAAAGCTGCCCGCTTTCACTATGGCAAAATGAATGTAAAAAAGTACGTCATGCCCGGTTAATGCAGGTTCCCGCTCCAAATGGCGATAGCGTATCCGAGCGCTTTATAAGCCGTCAAAGCGCCGTCAGCACGGTTATACACTATATAATGGCAAACACCACTGTTATCAGGGAGGGAGAACGATGGCCAGACATGGAGAAAACATTTATAAGCGCCGGGACAGTCGCTACGAAGGACGATATGTAATCGGAAAAAACGCAAAGGGAAGAACCTGTTTCGGGTATATTTACGGATATCAGTATTCGGAGGTACGGAACGAACTGCTGCGAAAAAAGGCGGAGCAACTTCCACCTGCCAAGTCCGTAGTTCCTTGCCGCAAAATGCTTCTGCGAGACTATCTGCGGCAATGGCTTGAAAGCGAAGTACTGGGCAGCGTAAAGCCCTCATCTTTTCAGACCTACTTCCGGCAGATTCAGGTGCATCTGATTCCGCATCTCGGTCATCTGGGGCTGTCACAGATAACGCCCGCCGTAATCTGTGAATTGATCGCCCGTCTGGAAGCCGAGGGACTGGCATCCAGCACCATCAAAGGCGTATTCCGTTTGTTGAATGCCGCGCTTCGCTGTGCGCAGGAGACGGGTCTCATCTCGCTGAATCCCTGCCGAAAGATCAGAATTCACCCACAGGAGGCAGTCGATCAGCGGGTTTTGAGCTGCTCCGAACAGGAAAAGCTGCGCAAAGCATCGCTGACGCAGGGAAATCTGCCTGTGCTTCTGAGCCTGTATACCGGCATGCGCTTAGGCGAGGTTTGCGCGCTCAAGTGGTCGGATATTGATTGGGAAAAGAAAACGGTCACCGTCCGAAGAACGGTGCAGAGAACGACGACGCTTGGAAACAGCGCCGGCGCTCGCACCTTGCTGATGATCGGCTCTCCAAAGTCCAGGCGTTCCCATCGCACCCTGCCTCTTCCGGAGTTTCTGTTTGCTCTGTTGAGGAAAGCGTTTTCTATAGCAGACAACGTAGAGTGCTTTATCTTCGGCAAGGCAGACAAAGCGGCGGAGCCCCGTACCGTTCAGCGCCGTTTCCAGCGGCAGATGCGCACGCTGGGCTTTATCGGAGTACATTTTCACACCCTTCGTCATAGCTTCGCTACGCGTCTGATGGAGTTGGGGGTTGATATCCAGACCATCAGCACGCTGCTGGGGCATCAGTCGGCCAAGACCACACTGGACTTCTACGGGCACAGCCTGTCGGCGCAGCAAATCCGCACGGCGTCTTTGATTTCTGCGTGCTGATAAGCCGTCATGAGCCGTAGGACAGGCTGAAAAAGCACGGTGCGCCAACGTTTTCATCGCGTCATAAAGTACAAAATTTTGCGACGCCCATATCCTGACAGCCTGCACGCATGCGCTTCCGTGCAGGGGCGCGAAAACACGGCATGGCGCACGTACAGAAAAAGCAGCCGACCCTCAAAGCAAGATCAAACGATATCCGCAGCTTTCATTGCGGCGTCTTTTCCAGGCTGTTTCAAGCGCGAAGGGAGAAGCATCGTGGGAATATACAGCGGAGTGCTCACGCGGGAGCAGTTCATGTTCCGCGAAATGCGCATTGTGGCACAATTTCATAAACAAGGGCTTCAGGAAGAAGAAATTCTGGAGCGTGTTTTTCATGCAAACCTGTTTCAGTACCCCACCGAGCGCGAAATAAAAGGAAAATGCCGGGCAGCATTGAAGCGGCTGCGCTGCATCGCTTCCAGCGACGCATTGGTCGATTTTCTGGCCGAAGGCACGGTCTGCGAGGCAAAGCTGGCAGCGATGGTAGCGATGATGTGTCAAAGCAGGCTGGTGGCCGAATTCATGACCGAGGTCATCGGCGAAAAATACAAAACGCTGGACATGTCCTTTACGCCAAAGGATATGAACCTTTTCTTTGCGCGCCTTTGCGAAAGGGACGCGGATGTATCCGGATGGAGCGCATCAACGGTCAGGCGTATCAAATCCGTCCTGATGAACGTGCTGCGCGAAAACGGTTATCTGGAAAAGCAAGGAAGCGAGACGCTGTGCCCCGTGCTGATTTCCGATGCGTTCAGACGCGCACTGGAAGATGCCGGGCTGCAGCGTTTTTTAACCGTGTTTTATACAATCGATTGAGTTGAGAGGTGAACGCGTTGAAAAACATCCTGACCCGTCTGGACGCACTGCGGGAAAAGCTGACAGACGAAGCCTTCCTGAGCAATCAGGGGCTGAGCAACGAGGTAGGGCTGTATGTGTTTGCTTATTCGCCGAAGGATGAAATGCCAGTACGCCACTTTCTTCGCACCATCTGCAAAGACGCACCCGGCTCCCCCGGCGGATACCGTGTTCTGAGCTACGACCTGTATGAGATCCTGCTGGCTATCTGCCGGGAAAGGCGTGTGCTGGAGCGTATCCCGCAATTGGAAGCGCAGCGCGGCGAAGCCTTCGCCCGCACACAGATTCAGCGCATCGCTTCCCCGGAGGCCTATGTCCAGCGCATGACCTACGGCGAGCACCGTCACGGCGACGTTGTGATGATTTCAGGGGTCGGCCGCGTATTCCCCTACATGCGCAGTCACAACATCCTGAACAACCTCCAGCCCGTATTCGACGATGTGCCGGTGATCCTGTTTTATCCCGGCGAATATAACGGACAGACCCTGACGCTGTTTGAGTGTTTCACGGACGATAACTATTACCGGGCTTTCAACCTGGTCTGACGCGCAAGGAGTATCACCATGAAAGTGCAGCATATGTTCCAGAAGGACATCAACCGTTCCATCAACGGCGTGATCAAAGTGATGCAGACGGACGAACAAAACCGCCGTCAGGAGCTGGAAGAATACGTGATCACCCGCGAACTCCAGAAACACTTCGGCACATTCTACGATCACTATGAGCAGAGTCTGGAAGCGCCGACGGACAAAATCGGCGTCTGGATCTCCGGCTTTTTCGGAAGCGGTAAATCGCACTTTCTGAAAATACTGTCCTATCTGCTGGCCAATGAAGAAATCGACGGGAAAAAGGCCATCGATTATTTTGCGGACAAGTTTGCATACGACCCTTACCGTTACGCCATGATGCGCCGGATCGGAGAGGTGCCAACCGAGGTCATTCTTTTCAACATTGACGCAAAATCGCCCATGGGCAAGGATCAGGACGCCATCCTGCGCGTATTCACCAAGGTGTTCTACGAGCACTGCGGTTATTACGGCGACGATATGAAGGTAGCGGCGCTGGAGCGGTTTCTGGACCGTCAGGGAAAGCTGGACGCCTTCAAAAGAGCCTTTCTCTCCACCAATTCCGAAAAATGGGAAACCGCACGGGAAGCCTTCGCCTTCTGGGAGGACGACGTGGTAGCGGCGCTGGAGGAGGCCGCCGGTATTTCCGAACAGGCGGCGCGTCACTGGTTCAACGGCGAGGAGACCGCACAGCTCAGCATTGACCGTCTTACCCGGGAAATTGCCGAATACGTGGAAAGCAAAGCGCCGAATTTTCATCTGATTTTTGCGGTCGATGAGATCGGTCAGTATATAGGCGACAATTCCGGTCTGATGCTGAATCTGCAAACGCTGGTCGAGGAGCTGGGCGCCAAATGCAGGGGTCAGGTATGGGTGATCGTCACCAGTCAGGAAGACATCGACAGCGTCACCCACGTGAAAGGGAACGACTTTTCCAAGATTCAGGGGCGGTTCAATACGCGGCTGAGCCTTTCCTCCGCCTCGGTGGACGAGGTCATCAAGCGCAGACTCCTTGCGAAAAACGAGCCCGCTGAGGCGCTGCTGCGTTCCTCCTACCAGCAAAATGCGTCCACCATGCGCAATCTGTTCACCTTCGCCCCGGGAACCCTTGCAGACCTCAAGGGGTATTCTTCCGAGGATGAATATGTGGCGGCTTTTCCCTTCGTACCGTACCAGTTCAAACTGCTGCAGGACGTACTGGTTCAGGTTCGCAAGCACGGTTCCTCCGGAAAACACCTTTCGGGCGGCGAACGCAGCATGCTTTCCGCCTTTCAGGAAGCGGCGCAGAAAATCGAGCTTTACGACGAGCGCTGTTTCGCACCCTTTTATTCATTCTACGATACCGTGCACACCTTTCTGGACGGCACCATCCGCCGCGTCATCGACCGGGCAGACCGCGCCGCGCAGGCCGGCAGCGGCCTGAAAACGCAGGACGTGGACGTCCTCAAGCTTCTGTTTCTTATCCGCTATGTAGAAGGGCTTGCTTCCAATCTTGAAAATCTCTCCACGTTAATGATCGCAGATATTTCCGCGGATAAAATTGCCATTCGCCGGGGGCTGCAGGCTTCGCTGGATCGGCTGGTGCAGGAAAACTACGCCGCGCGAAACGGCGAGACGTATCTGTTTCTGACGGATGAAGAACAGGATATCAACCGGGAGATTCGCGGGGTCACGGTAGACCAGAGCGAAGTCGTTCACATGATCGGTCAGACCGCGTTTGGGGAATTGTACCCCATAAAGAAATTTCGATATAAGAACCGCTACGACTTCGCCTTTGACCAGATGGTGGACGAGGCCGTGGTCGGTCAGCCCTCCAGCGACATCAGGCTCCGTCTGGTCACCCTGGCGTCCGGCCTGAAGGAAAACGAAGCCGACGCACAATTGCTGATGCAGTCCCGGGCGGGAAACGAAGCCATTGTGCTGCTCTGCCCCAAATACGACTATTTTCAGGAATTTGAAGCCGCCCGGCGCATCGAAAACTACATCAAGCAGCGGAACATCGCCCAGCTGCCGGAATCCATTCGCAAAATCATTCAGGGCAAACAGGCCGAGGCAAAAGAGCGCGAAAAAGGCGCCGCCTTCCTGCTCAGGGAAGCCATCGTGAACGGCAGTTTCTACATCTCCGGCGAACGCGTTCAGCTGCGCGGCTCATCGGCCAGAGAAATGCTGGATCAGGCCATGGCGCGGCTGATCGAGGCCGTCTACAGCAAGCTGAACGATGTGGACAGCTTCGCCGAGTCCGACCAGACGATCCAGCAGATTCTGACTGGCGGCGCCGTGCAGGAAAATATGGCAGGCATTGCTGCGCCTAATATCCGTGCGCAGGATGAGATGCGCCAGTTTTTAAAAATCCGCGCCGCCCAGCACATGACCGTCACAGTAGCAGAAATGCAAAAGCGTTATCAGGCCGCCCCTTACGGCTGGCGCGAAATCGACATTGCCGCCCAGATCGCCGTGCTGATCCGTGCGCAGAGCGTTCAGTTGTCCTACAACGGCGCTCCGCTGCTGCCTACCGATCGAAAAATGATCGATTGCCTGCGCAAGCGCACGGAAACAGAGCGAACCGTCATCTGTCAAAAGGTCTCCGTTCCGGACGCCCTGCTGAAAAGCGCCCGCGAACTGGCTGCGGAGCTGTTCGGCGGCATGGCGCTGCACACGGACGAGGAAGGCTTCTGCCAGCAGCTGGAAGGCATGCTGGCCGACGCGCGGGACAAGAATGCCGCGCTGCTGGAGCAGTATAACGCGCCCATCCCCTACCCCGGTCAGAAAACCGCCGCGCAGGGCAAAAAGCTGCTGGAAGGCGTGCTGGACAGGCGCGGCGACCACACGGCCTTCCTTGAAGCCTTCAGGCAGCAGGGAGACACGCTGCTGGACTGGTCCGAAGACCTTCAGGCTGTCTCGTTCTTTTTCAAAAATCAGAAGGGAATTTTTGACGCCGCATGGCACCTGTGCGAAAAGGTGCGGCAGGATCAGCTTTATTTTGCAGACGGCGACGAAACCCTGCAAGCCGTCAGCGCCATGCGCGCCATCCTCAGCAGCGAACAGCCCTATCGCCGCATCAATGAGCTGCCTGCGCTTCAAAAACAGGTAGAGGACGCTTACGTCCGCATCTGCGATGAGCGCCGGAGCAAACTGCAGGCCATCCTGACGCAGGCGCGCGGGGATATTCACACGCTGGCCGGGGATACCCCCGAGCTGCGGAGCGAGGTGCGTAAAGCGGATGAAGAACTGGATCGCCGCTGGAACGCGGCACTTTCCGCTGCCAGTCCCATCCTGCTGGACGCGGCAGCCACACAGATTCTGACCTACAAAGACACCGTGTGCCGGCAGCTGGAGCAGCTCAACGCCGCGCTTCATGCGCCGGCCGCAGCGCAGCAATGCCGCGTGATCACCCTCCGCCGCTACGATCTTTTACCTCAGAAGCGCCTTTCCAGCGCTGCGGAAATCGATGAATATGTGGAAAACCTGCGCGCCCAGCTGACCTGGGCGCTGCAGGATCATGACGCCATTCAAATGAACTGACCCGCGCAAATCAAAGAACCCGTCAATCACGAAAGGAGAAAAACCATGACTGAAAAAACCAAAACAGCTTCCGCTTCCCTTCTCAACACGGTCTCCGAAAAAAGTCTGGCAGTCAGAAAAGGAGAAATGATCGAAGGCGCATACACCGTTCTATGCGACGGAAAGGCTTTCACCGTTCAAAACAATATCGAACAGAGCCGCAAAAAACTTCGGTACACGCAAAAATACGACCCTCAGACCGCCGCTGGCAACTGTTATTCCATAGAGGAAGTGAACCAGCTGGTGATGGATTCACCCTATCCCGTTTCCGGCGTGAAGGATTGGGTAAAAGAAAGTACCCCTGTTCTGACGGCTGCCGAAAAAAAGGCGCGGAAAAACGCCTTTCTTTTCATATGCTACACCGCGGCAACGCCGGAAGGGATGACCCTGCTGGTGCGCGCCGCAAGTCGGAAAAAGGACGGGACCTTTATCAAAAACCGCGTCATTCCCATCGCCAAGCTGCAGGCAGTGAGCGAGCGTGGCGAAACATGGGAAGTATACGCAAAGGCAATGGACAGCACGACGCTGGAGCTTGGCGTACGGAAAAAGGAATTCGAACTGTACCGTCTGATGGACGGCGCAGGGGAAGCGCCCTGTGACTTCATCGATCAGAGCGATGCGTTCATGGCGCTGTGCGGTCTGTAACCCGCCCAGCTTTTCGGAAAACAGTCTTATCATGCGGAGGAAGTATCATGGACGAGTGGAAACTGTCTGGAAGTGAACGGAGCCTGCTGAAGGAAATGCGTCATTACCGCGACCCGCAGGCCACGCTTAAACGGCTGCTTTCTGAGCAGGACATAGACGAAGCACCGTCCTGCATACAGGATCTGATCAACCGCGGCGATCGCTCCATGCCCGGCCTTTCTCAGGCGCAGGAAAATGAGCGTTTTGATCTCACGCCCGGAAAATGGGCGCGGCGGGAGGCGGCGGCAGTCGCCTCCTTCGAGCGGGCAAAAAAAGAGCTTCGCGGCGTATGCAACATGGCGGAAATGCCGGCGGTATGGGGTATCGCCAACATCCTGCAGTTGATGGGCGGTTATGACCACCGGGATGAAAACCAGCATGCGCTGCTGACCGGCGCGGCGCTGTGGATCATGGATCAGGCGTACGCACAGGACAAGCTGGAGGAATTGCTGTCCTTGCTGCCGGAGCACATCACCCCCATGCCGCTGTGCGAAGGCGCCGAAAAACCATTTTCCACCATGCCGCTTATGCAGCATCCCCTTTACCAGACGGCGGACATCTGGCATCTGGTACGCCTGCTGGCAAACAGAAACGCCGAACTGGTGCGTCCGTCCATGGTTGCCTGTTCCGTCACAGACGAGTGGACGGTCAGCATGCAGCGCACGCCGACCGAGGGGCACCCCCAGCGGCAGGCCTTTGAAGCGATCATGAAGCTGATAGATCCGGACGCCGCCGCGTGTGCAGCAGCGCGGTTTGAGGAAAAGGTGTGGACGTTTACGCGCCTTGCCCTCGGCGCCAACCAGCGCATGGAAGATAAGCTGAACAGCCTTCAGCGCCATGTTGACGTGCTGGAAAGCAAGTTAGGGCGCAACGCGTACGCCGGCAGCGGCATGCGCGCCCCCGTCCGCATGCCGGAAAACTGGGCGCTGCCCGGCAAAACGACCCCCGCGCAGGAGCGGCTTCAGGAAGAACTGGCGGCAGCGCGGGCAAAAGCCGAAGCCTTTTTCGAAACGATCGGCGGCTTCCGGACAGTGCTTGCTCTGCCGAACGATCGGGAACGCTGTCTGAAGCAGCTCAAAGACGACTTGCCGCAGGACACCTGCGAACAGCTGCTGCACTTCAGTGTAGAAGACCCATACGAGACCTGCTTTGCCGTTCTTTACCTGCTGGACGCCGGCAGCGATGTGCCGTGGATATACTACGGCGCGCTGGCCGTCACCTATACGGCGCTGGATCAGCTGCCGTTTGCTTATAGCCCGCTGGATGACGAAACGGACGAGCCCCGCATTTCAGAAGACCTGCCGGCGCTGTATGATTACCGCTACCCCTGTCACGGCAAGTTTGAAGGGGAAACGGACTCAGACGGCGAGTCCATCGACCGTTCCATCGGACTCAATCTGGCGCACCTTCTCTACGGCTATACCGGCACGGTCTGGCCGCGCTATACCGATCACGCTCCCCTGCCGGACGAACTGAGAAGCGCCCTTTTGCAAGCGTCGCAGGACGGCTGCGATGTATTCAGCCTGCTGCTCTCCCCCCTGCACGCCGGAAAATATGAAAAGTTAACCTTTTCCGAGGCGGAGCTGATGGGCATGGATCCCCCGGAAGAAACGGCCGAGCCGGATGAAACGGCAGACCAGCTGGAGCACCTGTCTGCGCAATGCCGTCAGCAGCAGCGCGAGATCGAAATGCTTCGCGCAGCCTGCCGTCAGAATGAGCAGCAGCTCAAGACACTGCATGCAGAGAAAGCACAGCAGGAAGCGGTTTCCGAGCGGTTCCGGCTGGAGCTTGCCGAGCTGCGCGAGCGTGTGTATTGCAGTCAGAGCGGTCAGCCCGCAGCCGAGACGCCTGCAGCGGAGGAGGTCGTCTTCCCGCTTCACACGGCCGGTCGGATTGTTGCCTTTGGCGGTCACCCCGCATGGCTGAACGCCATCCGTCCCCTTTTGCCCGACGTGCGCTTTATCGCTCCCAACCGTCTGCCGGACGAACAGCTGATCCGCAACGCAGACGCCGTGTGGCTGCAGTGCAATTGCATGTCCCATTCTGATTTTTTCAAAATCGTCCGCACGGCGACCAGCGCCAATATCCCCCTTCACTATTTCGGCACGGCCAGCGCCGAGCAGTGCGCCCGGCAGTTAGCGGGCACAGAAGCGGACTTCAAAGCCTGACGTTCCGCTCCCTCTGCGCCATCGCAGACGCATTTTCCCCGTGCAAAAGCGACTTGGAAAGCCCACCATTGAAAGGAGAAGGTCAACATGTTCGACTACAGTCGCATCGATTTCATCGACCCCGCGTTCCTCAACCAGTATTTCGACCCGACGAAGGACGGCGCCGCCGCATGCGCCCACTGAAAGCGCGCTTCCGCCGGGTGCACCGTACCCCTGACGCATTTCATGGATGCCTTCGGTTCGCCGCCGCGCCACCCCTGATGCACACGTTCATAAACGATAAAGGAGCGTTCCCCCATGAACAAAAGCGATCTGAAAAACTTTGCCATCGGCGCTCGTCTGGCGCTGCTCCAGCGGGTGACCGACCGCGCCGCGCTGTACGGCGTGACGGAGGAGGCGGCGGCCGCCCATGCCCTTGCGCCCTCGGCGGATTTTCACAAGATAGACGGTACCGTCATGACCGCGGCGGAGACCGCCCAGCGCAGCGCCCTGATCGCCCGTGTGTATCAGATCGGCTTCCGCCCCGCCATGGAGGAAGCGGCCTACATCTGGTTCAACCGGCTGATCGCCATCAGATACATGCAGGAACACGCCCTGCTGCCCATCACCCAGCGCCCGCTGCCGGACGCTCCCGGCGCGCAGCCCCGGCTCATTTCAGAGGCGCAGGACGTATCCCTCCCCGGCGTGGACATGGGACGGGTACTGGACATGCTGGACGCCAACCGTACCGACGCGCTGTACAAATACCTGCTCATCGCCCTGTGCAACGCCCTGTCCGAGCCGCTGCCCGGCATGTTTGAAAAGATCAGCGACGCGACCGAGCTGCTCTTTCCCGACGGTCTGCTGCGGGCGGACTCCGTGCTGGGCGAAATGGCGCGGCTGGACGGGGACAGCTGGCAGGAGATTCAGGTGATCGGGTGGCTGTACCAGTATTACAACACCCAGCTCAAGGACGAGACCTTTGAACTGCTCAAAAAGAACGTGAAGATCACCAGAGAACGCATCGGCGCGGCCACGCAGCTGTTCACGCCGGAATGGATTGTGCGCTATATGGTGGAAAACAGTCTGGGACGCCTGTGGCTGGAGGGGCACCCGAACGACGCGCTGCGTTCAAAATGGCGCTATTACATGGACGAAGCCCCGCAGTCACCGGACGTGGCGGCACAGCTTGCGGCGCTGCGCCGCGGCTATGCCGCCCTCCAGCCGGAGCAATTGACCGTGCTGGACCCCTGCATGGGGTCGGCACACATTCTGGTATACGCCTTTGACGTGCTGATGGACATTTACCGTTCCGTCGGCTACACGGATCGGGACGCGGTGCAGAGCATCGTGCAGCACAACCTGTACGGGCTGGACATTGACGACCGCGCCGCCCAGCTGGCCTACTTTGCCCTGATGATGCGCGCCTGCGACTATGACCGCCGCTTCCTCCGCCGGGGCGTGCAGCCCCACCTGTATGCCATCGCGGAAAGCGAACCGCTGGACGACGCCGCGCTGGCGGCCTTCGGCGCGGAGCGTTCCCTTGCCCGTCGGCTGCTGGACGCGTTCCGGGACGCCAAGGAATACGGCAGTCTGCTCCGCCCGGACTTCACCCCGGAGGAGCTGAACCGTCTCTCCGCCCGCATGGCGGACATGGAGACCGCCGCTCCCGACACCCTCCTGACCCTTGCCGATCATGCCCGCGCCGCGGCCGCCCTCCGTCCCCTGCTGACGCAGGCGCAGATCCTCACCCGGCAGTACGACGCGGTCATCACCAACCCGCCCTATATGGGCGGCAGCGGCATGAATGAAAAGCTGTCCCGCTTCGTCAAGGAGCATTACCCGGACAGCAAGAGCGACCTGTTCGCGTGCTTTATGGAATGGGGAAACAATATGGTGCACGTCAATGGACTTAATTGCATGGTAACGATGCAAAGCTGGATGTTCCTGTCCAGTTTTGAAAGCATGCGGCGCCGCATCCTTCAAACCAAAGACATCACCTGTTTGATGCACATGGAAAACATGGTGCTGGGAATTGCCTTTGGAACAGCCGTTTCCATTCTGCGAAATTCGCACATCGAAGGATATAAAGGAACATACAACCAGATCAAGCTGTGCGACATTGAAAACGAAGCACCTCGGGCTTTCCCCATTCCGGGGAACCGCTTTGCACAGGTCAGTGCCCAGAACTTCTCAAAAATCCCCGGCGCACCTGTGGCGTATTGGGTGAGTGAAACTATTTTAAATGCATATGAAAAAGGGCTTGTTTTTGATTCAGTTGGGCACCCCAAAGTAGGAATGCAAACCTCAAATAATGATAAATACCTTCGAATGTGGTTTGAAATTAATTATTCCGAGTTTGTCTCTGGAAGCTCCAGAAAAAAATGGATTAAGTATATCAAGGGCGGAACGTATAGAAAATGGTATGGGAATCTTTGCTATCTTTTGTTCTATAATGGGAATCCTCAGTTTATTCTTCAACAACCTAATGCGCGAGTCCAAGATGAATCGTTTTTGACTAAATATAAATGCACTTGGACTGATTTAACCTCTGGAGAGAATAGCTTCCGCATTGCTCCAAATGATTCTTTTAATGATATTTCAGGCCATTGCTTTTATCCGCAAAGAGACGATCAATTCTGGCTGCTTGGTTATTCCAATACTACCGTTTTTTCATCCATGCTAAAACTATTCAATTCAACAATGCATTGCCAAGTTGGTGATGTAGCGAAAGTTGTCACGCCCGAACTGTCCAGCGCACAAAAACAGATAATTGGATTGCTTGCGCAAGACAACGTGAATGCTTCAACAAAAGACTGGGATTCCTTTGAAACAAGCTGGGATTTCAAAAAACATCCGATGATTTAAGGAAAAACATATGATGAAATGTATTTCTGGGACGTGCTCGAAAGAAAACAAAAACATGTCGCTGGCAGAAACATCTGCAATTATTCCTATTGATTGTGATATTGGAAAACTGCGAAGCTTGTTTTCCTATTTTCAATATCGTGCTCCCAATATTGACTCAGTGCATAGCCCACTGCTTTCAGTCGAGAAGCATGAACAAGTTCTTGCAGAAATAGAAAAAACACATAATAGCAAAAATGGAGAGTACGTTTTTTGCTCCCATACCTCAAATACAGAGGATCAATTTTCAACGCAAGGACTATGGGGTGATTGGCTATGCAGTAAGTGTAAGCGCTTTGTTTGCAAAAGAATGTCCCAAACTGCTAAACGAGACAATTCACGCCGCGAAACAGACTTAGAGTGTTTGTTGAGACATATGCGCAATGCTCTTGCACACGGTCATGTTTTCATTAATCATGAAGGAAATTACATATCGCTGTGCTTTGAAGATGAAAATGAAAAGCATCGCAAAACAGCACGTATCGTGTGTTCACAGGCAGACTTAATTAAATGGAGAAAGATACTTGAAAACGCCATCGAAGATGACAAAGCACACGGGTGATTTAACTTAAAAAAGGAGGAATGTTTATGAGTATCTCTAAAATTCGAAAAGTCGAAAGCGATACATATATAAGGAAGGATAAGCATATTCCAGATTTGAATGAGACACTCAACTGGATTAGGGTTACATTTGATGTCGATCCCACGCAACCGTTCAGAGAATTTGTTGAAATGGTTTGTCTCAAAAATGAGAGAGGTGACAAATTAGATTATAACGATGGCAGTAAAAATGAACCATTACGCGGCCCTATCAATACGCCAATATTGAATTTGTGTTTTGATATGGATGATTGTCTGCTGTTGGATGGAGCCACATTCATTATTGTAATGAAAGACAGGTTCACGGGAGAATTTGAAAAGCATAGTTTTGTTCTTTCTAATGATAAATGGATTGAAGGAGATGGAGGTTCAGCATCATGTCCCGCTTAATTTCCGACCGATACCGTGCCGTTCAGCAGGAATACCTTGACCGGTTCAATCAGCTGAAGGCGAATGAGGAAGAACTGAACCGCATTTTCATTGAGATCTACGGCCTACAGGACGAATTGACCCCCGAGGTGGCGGAGAAGGACGTGACGGTGTACCGCATCATCGACGCGCCGGACGGAGAGCAGCGGAAGATGGCCTACGTGCTGAGCATGCGGGACGAGATCGTGAGCCTGCTGTCCTACATGGTGGGGTGCATGCTGGGGCGGTACAGCCCCTACGTGGACGGGCTGCTGTTCGCCGGCGGGGTATGGGATGAGGAAGCGATCCGCGCCCGCATCGCCGAGGGGGCGAAAACGTGCCCCTTCTACGACCCGGCGCTGGGGCTGTTTCTCCCCGACCGGGACGGCATCATCCCCGTGACGGATGATGAGTATTTCCCGGATGATATTGTGGCGCGGACGGCGGGATTTGTGAAGAAGGTATACGGCGCGGAAACGCTGGAGGAAAACCTGAAATTCATTGCCGCCGCGCTGGGCAGCCGGGGAGACACGCCCCGGGAGGCGATCCGTCATTATTTTCTCAACGATTTTTATGCCGATCACCTGAAAACCTATCAGAAGCGCCCCATTTACTGGCAGTTTGACGCCGGCAAACAGAACGGTTTCAAATGTCTGATGTACCTGCACCGTTACGACCGGGACACGGTGGGGCGGGTGCGCACGGACTATGTGCACGAAATGCAGGAGCGGCTCTCCACCCAGCTTTCCGACGCGCGGAAAACGGCGGAGACCGGCGAGGGACGCGCCCGGATGAACGCGTCCAAACGGGTGCAGAAGCTGGAAAAGCAGTTGGCGGAGGTGAACAA
The DNA here is from genome assembly GCA_934662505.1 of uncultured Clostridia bacterium. Lineage (GTDB taxonomy): Bacteria > Bacillota > Clostridia > Christensenellales > Aristaeellaceae > SVGT01. The sequence goes on from CAKUKE010000016.1 coordinate 15,043, forward strand.
ATACGAGGAGGTCATCCACCACTACGCGGACATGCGCATCCCGCTGGATCTGGACGACGGCGTGAAGGTGAACTACGGCAAGCTTGGGGAGCTATTGACAAAAATCAAGTAAAGGAACGACGGAAAAGTGAAGGACACGCTGAACGCGCGGTTTCGCGCGCCGCTGCCGGACTATTATACGCGGAGGATCATCGTCTGGCTGGATGAAGCGGGAGAATTTGCCGACACGGTGGCGGAAATGCAGTTAGAGGACGCGCGCATTCTGACCATGCGGCGCGACAACCTGTTTGCGCTGCGGCGGCAGATCGAGGTGGACTACGCCGGGGAAAACCTGCTGCTCTACTGCCCGATGGCCTTTGAGCAGCCGCAGGACAACGGGCTGCTGGATGTGTTTTTGTACAGCGAAAGCTTCCGGGCGGATTACTGGTCGCTGCTGTTCGACGAACTGGGCGTGGCAAACACCCGTCCGCTGCGGGAGTATGCCCAGTCCATTGCCGGCTTTTTCAAAAGCCGGGAGCGCCGTGCAAAGCTGCGCGCCCTGCGAAGCCGCTACGAAAACGAGACGGAGCTGCGCACGGGGGTTTTCGGCGTGCTATGCGGCGCCCGGGCGTACGGCATGGACGAGGTGACGCGGCTGGTTCTTTCCTGCCCGCAGGAGGAAAACCCGGCGCTGGAGGCCATGGCGAAGTTCTGCGGCGAGGGGGCGTTCTGGGACGCGTGCGGCGCGGCCTACGGCTACGCAGGCGATCACGACCCCGACCGTCTTGCCTGCTGTCTGCTGGCCACTGCCGCGCTGAATAACGCGCAGGGGACGGCGCTGCCGGGCATGCCCGCCGACGCCGCGTACGCCCCGGCGGCCTACGGCTTTTTTTCCGACTGGCTGCGGACGGATCGGGAGCGGCTGATGACCCTGTGTCAGCGGGTGGAGGACGCCTTCCGCGTACCGGATATGCTGGCGACCCTCCCCCGGGAAGCGCTGCTGCGCGTGAGCGTCTTCCCGGCGGCAGACCGTCTGCTGCTGGAAGCGGCGCTGACCCGTTTCGCCGACGGTTCCTTCAGCACCGACGAGGCGGAGGCGCTGCTGCGTCTGCGGCGGGATCAGCCCTGGACGGCGGACTTTGCCCCCTATTACGCCGCGGTGCGGGGGCTGATCGACATGCAGCGGTTCTATCTGGCTTATCGCGACGGCTTCCATTTCACATCGGTCAGGGAAATGTGGCAGGCATACGAGCAGGAGCTTTACCAGATGGACGGCGATTACCGCGCGTTCTGCACCGCCTATGACCATGCACTGTCCCTGGGCATGATGGCGCTGGAGGACGCGTTGAAGGCTGCTTCCTCCGCCGCGGAGCGGCTGTATAAAAACTGGTACCTGACCAATCTGAACCAGCGCTGGACGCAGCTGCTCGCCCAGCAGGGGCTGGGCGCCATCCGGGGCGTGGAGCAGCAGGAGCATTTTTACCGGGAGCACGTCGCCCCCGCAGACGCCCGGATCTACGTGGTCATTTCCGACGGTCTGCGCTACGAAACCGGGCGGGAACTGGCCAATCGGCTGACCGGCAAGTTCAGCGGGAACACCACATGCGTCTGCTTGCAGGGGACGCTGCCCAGCGTCACCCCGGTCGGCATGGCGGCGCTGCTGCCCCACAGGCGGCTGGAAATGGATGAGGGGCTGAAAATGCGCTGCGACGGGATGAGCACCGATGCGCCGCACCGGGAGACGGTGCTGCGCGCGGCGTGCCCGGAAAGCATTGCGGCGGAGTATGGCGAATTCCGACGGCTGAACAGGGCGCAGCGCAGCGAACTGGTGAAAGGGAAAAAGGTGGTTTACATTTACCACGACGCCATTGACCGCGCCGGCGAGAGCAATGGGAACGTGTTCGGAGCCTGCGAAACCGCCATGGATGAACTGACACAGCTGATGCGCATTCTCTCCGGCGAAATGAACGCCGCCCATGTGCTGATCACCGCCGATCACGGTTTTATCTACACGCGCTCGCCGCTGGCGGAATACGACAAAACCGGCAAGGAAATGCTCCCGGGAGAAATACTGGAATACAAGCGCAGGCACGCCATCCTCTGCGGCGAGGTGGGCGGCGATGTGCTCAGGCAGCCGCTGGACGGCTTTGGCCGTGCCGAACTGACAGCCGCCTTCCCCAACGGCTGCATGCGCTTCCGCATGCAGGGCGGCGCGGAAACCTACATGCACGGCGGTCCTGCCCTGCAGGAAATGGCCGTTCCGCTGATCCACTACCAGAACAGGAAAAGCGGACAAAAGGGATATACCGCGATCACAAAGCCGGAAATCGTCCTGCTGGGCGACAGTCGGAAAATCAGCAACAATATCTTCACCCTGAACTTCTATCAGAAACAGCCCTGCGGCGGCAAAATGCAGCCCCGGACGGTGTTGGCATGGTTTGAAGACGAAGCGGGAAACACCGTGAGCGATACGCACCGTCTTCTCTGCGATCTGACCGCGGAGGACAATCGTCAGCGCGTGCTGCACGTCACCTTCCGTCTGCTGGGCAGCGGATACGACCGAAAGGCCGCCTATGGACTGGTTCTGCGCGATGCGGATGAAAAAGCGCCGCTGATGCGGATCCCATTCCAGATTGACGTTGTATTCGGCAACGATTTTGACTTCTGAGGCGGTGGAGCAGGATGCCCTTTTACAAAAAGCAACGGGTATACAAGTGCGGAAAAGAATTCTACACAAAAACCTACTATGCGCGGCCCAAGCAGCCTTCAAACAAGCCGCTGCTGGCTGCCGGCGTGCTGGCCGGAGCGTACGTCCTCGGTCTGCTCCCTTCCGGGCGCAGACATGCGAACCGCCGTTACCGGCTGCTCCGCCCCGCTCCCCTGCCGCCCGCAACATTTGAATCGGTGAACCCATCTTTTCACTATACTGGAGGCAGTGCCATGGATGCTTTGGATCAGAAAATCGTCAATGCTTTCCCCGGAAAAATCGTCCGAAAGGACTTGACCGCCATGCTCAAGCGCGGCGCGAACGTGCCCACCTTCGTGCTGGAGTACCTGCTGGGCATGTACTGCGCCACAGACGATGAGGCGGTCATTGCCGACGGCATTGAAAAGATCCGCAAAATTCTGGCGGAAAACTACGTGCGTCCCGAAGAAAGCGAAAAAATCAAATCGCTGATCCGGGAAAAGGGCGAATATACGGTGATCGACAAAATATCCGCCCATCTGGATGAATACAACGATTATTATGTGGCGCGCTTTGCCAATCTGGAAATTGAGCCCTTCCTCATTCAAAGCGAATACGCGGTGAACTATACCAAGATCCTGATGGGCGGCATCTGGTGCATTGCCCGCATTTCCTATACCTACCGTGACGATTCCTTTGAAGATGAAAAGCGCCAGAAGAAAAAGCGCGGCCCGGAGGATTCGCCCTTCCGCATTACCAGCCTGAAGCCCATTCAGCTGCCCAACCTGGATCTGGACGAGATCGTCGCCCAGCGGCAGGACTTCACCACCGAGGAATGGATGAATATGCTGCTGCGTACGGAGGGGATGGAGCCAGACGCACTGACCGAGAAGGAAAAGCTGCATTTTCTGGAGCGTATGGTGCCTCTGGTGGAGCACAATTACAACCTGTGCGAGTTGGGTCCGCGCGGCACCGGCAAAAGCCACCTTTACAAGGAAATCTCCCCCTACTCCATCCTCATGAGCGGCGGGCAGACCACCGCCGCCAACCTGTTTTATTCCGTCAGCATGCACCGCGTGGGGCTGGTCGGCCACTGGGACTGCGTGGCCTTTGACGAGGTGGCGGGCATGCGCTTCCGTGATCAGGACGCCATTCAGATCATGAAGGACTACATGGCCTCCGGTTCCTTCGCCCGCGGACGCGACATGATCAATGCGGACGCATCCATGGTGTTCGTTGGCAACATCAATGACTCCGTGCAGAATCTGCTGAAGATCTCCCATCTGTTCAGTCCCTTCCCGCCGGAATTCAACAACGACAGCGCCTTCTTCGACCGTATGCATTACTATCTGCCCGGATGGGAGATCCCCAAGATGCGCTCCAACCTGCTGACGGAGAAATACGGCCTGATCACCGACTGCCTCGCCGAATACACCCGGGGCATGCGCCGGATGGATTATACCCATCTGCTGGACACCTGCTTCCGGCTGAACGAGAAATTCAACAAGCGCGACGAAATAGCCGTACGCAAGACCGTGTCGGGGCTGGTGAAGCTGCTGTTCCCGGATAAAAACATCACCCGGGACGAAATGGAATGGCTGCTGAAATACGCCATCGAGGGACGCCGCCGGGTGAAAGAGCAGCTCAAGCTCATGGCGGGCATTGAATTTGCCGATACCGATCTTGGTTATTACGACGAAGCCGGCACGGAGCACATCGTCGGCGTACCGGAGCAGAGCAGCGAAACGCTGATCGCCCCCCACGCCCTTCCGTCAGGGCACGTGTTCGCTATCGGCGCCTGCATGGCTGATGGCGACATGGCGGTTTACAGGCTGGAAAACAAGGCCGTTCGCGGCAGCGGCAAATTTGAAACGCAGGGTATGGGCAACAGCCTCGCCATGCGGGAAAGCATGAATGCAGCATGGGCGTATTTCCAGAATAACGCAAAACGCATCTCGTCCACCATCCGTCTGACCGGCAGCGATTATCTGCTCTATTACAACGACGTTCAGGGAAAAAGTCCCAGCACCGAGGTATCCCTGGCCGAATGGGTCGGCCTTTGCAGCGCGCTGTTCGATAAACCGGTCAAGGCGGCAACCGCTATTGTAGGCGAGATCAAGCTTTCCGGTTCCATGAGCGCGGTGCATCACATGGAAGACATTATCCGCGTAGCAAAAAATGCCGGTGCACGTCAGATTCTGCTGCCGATGGCGAGCATGCAGGATTTGATGAAGGTGCCCGGGGAGCTATTGACCGCCGTTCAGCCGGTGTTCTACATCGACCCGGTCGACGCAGTGAAAAAGGCGCTGGATATTTTCTGAGGGGGGGTGACATGATATGACCTATTCATGTTCTCGCTGCGGGCGCAGTTTTTCCAGTGATGAAATTCTCTCTTTCTGTCCCTTTTGCGGAGAAGCGTATGCGCAGCCTTCCGGCGGCGCGCCGATCGGAAGCCGCATCGTCATCGGCTCGGACAGCGAGCGTACGGTACAGGAAAAATACTGGAACCTGGCGCACGAGGAGCTTTCCCTGGTTCTTTCTTTTATGGAGCGAAAGGTGCAGCAGGCGACAGCATACCAGCCGCGGCAGCTAAATGCAGACGCATGGCTGAAGCGGCTGGCGCATTGCGGCGCAGCGGCGCAGTTTGCCAAATGCTGCGATTCGTTTCTCTCGCAGGTTTCATCTGCTCTGTTTGCGGACAGCTGTGACGAAAAAACGGAAGACACGGCGTTTGACGCAGAAGAAGCCGCCAATGCGATCAAGCGCAGATGCGTCCCTTTGCTGAACGCCTTGGCGCCCGGTGCTGCGGCAGAAACGCTGCCTGAATTTGTGTGCCGCGCTGCGCAGTCAAAGGAGACGCCTGCGCCTGCCCAGCCTGCCATCCGTCAGCTTCTTCAGACCGTCGATGCCATAAAGCCCGCATTGTATTCCGCACTGAATAACGTCGGCATTTTCTCTGTCGCGGCTGTTTTGCGCACGGTTTCCGTAAAGGACGCCAACACTGTCGCACCGGAAGCACTTGAAAAACAGCTGCTTGACCTGTCGCAGTTGGATTACGATCCGCTGTTCGGCGCGCCCGTTGATCCTTTTATCGAAGCATTCGTTCAGGCCGTTGCGCAGTTGGCCAACGCGGCCAACCATGCCCGCGGCTGGCCGGCATACGATCAAAACGAACGGGCAAGGCGCAGCGCGCTGAACGATTATTTCTTTGCATGGGAGCGGCTGCTGTTTGAAACGCTGGATCAGGTCTATCAATCCCATGCTGCGGATATGATGACCGTCCAGCGGAGCGTGCAGCAGGCCTGCCTGCAATATTGCGAACAGGAAGATACCGGCGAATAAGGAGGAGAAAAGCATGGCGAATTTCTGTCACTTTGACATTTACTTCAGAGGGAAGCGCGGAAACGTGCTCCTGTTGTGCTATTCGATCGCCACGACCGAAGAAGGCGCAGAGCTTCTCTACGACGCCGGAACGGACGACCTTTACGAGGCGCATATTCAGGGCATATGTGCGTGGTCCCTCGATTATGGCGTAACGGATCAGTGGGACGGTGCGGAGGTGGCGCAGGATCTGAATCAGCTCTCCGAAGACGAACTGTATCAGCTGGGAGAGCAGTGTATGGGCTATTCGCTCCGCGCCAAATCCCGGGTGCTCCATTGCGATATCATGGCGCGCAGCTGGGATGATGGAACAGAGTTTGATCTTTTTAAATACTTCAGGGATGGCCGCTGCGTAAAAACACGTCAGGCCCGATACAGCAAACGCAATGAATTCGACTGGAATACGATGGAATACGTGCGCCGCAATAAAAAGCAGGATAAAGAAGCAGGCAGAGAGCAGGTCGGCCTGTTGTACGCCAGCCTGCAGGGCGGTGAAAATCCGCTGAAGGCATTATTTGTAGCCGGAAAACACCCGGGAGACGCAGACAATGCGTCTTTCTCAGAATGCCCGCCGCCCTCCATCATCGGAAAATTCGAAAGCCCCTATGCACGAGCCGCGAGGCAGATCACGGCAGCGTGGGAAAAGCAATATGGTTCCTATATCAGCGATCATCCAGTCGTTACCATTCCCGGCAAAAAGTTCGTCTTTACCGGCTTCGACATTTTTGAAGAAGAACACCCTGTTGTTCAGCGCGTCATTGAACAGGGCGGGCTGCTCCGCAAGCGTGTCTCCGGCGTAACGGATTATCTGGCGGTCGGCGGCAATCAACCCGGGGATACAAAAATCAACGACGCCATCGCGCAGCAAAAAGCCGGCAAACCCATCCAGATCATTCGTCAGGCGGATCTGGAGGCGGCGCTGAACGGCGCGCCTTCAGACAACGCAGGGAACGGTACACCGTTGTCCAACAGTCTTTCCACCCCAAAGCACAGCACACCGACGGCTCCCTCTCCCGTTCCGGCCGGCAAGGATATGCAGAACGCCGGCGCAAAGAGCCCCGGGCAGCCTGCAACAGCATTCAGAAGCGTTCTGGATGAATTGCAGGATGCCAAGCGGAACCAGAAGAAAAAGGCAAATACACAAAGCACCGGCACAGCGGAACCCGGGCAGTCCACGGCAGCATTCAGAAGCGTTCTGGATGAATTGCAGGATGCCAAGCGCAATCGGAAAAAGAAAACAAAATAATGTAAAGGCAGGCATGCAGCCAGATTCAGATGAATCGCCATCTGGTTCACCGCTGAAAACAATCTCCGCCACGCCGAAGACTCAGGCGCGCCTCTGCGCCGCCGTCCGTAGCGAGAGGGACGGCATCCGGCGCAATCAGCGTAAACCCTCCCATCCGTACTGGTTCTGCTTTTCGGAAAACGCATGTGTCTTGTCATCGGCACATGCGTTTTCTGTTTTGATCACTGCGCCCGCTTCCCCTCACATTGCCCCGAAAAAGGCGGCATATGAACCCGCATAAAAGGATTTTCATATTGCTTTTTTTGTGTTATACTGTACATAGCTTACAGACAGGAAGGAAGTACGCGATATGGCTGACCAGACCACTGAAAAAAAACAGGTTGTTTTCTCCGGTATTCAGCCCTCGGGCAACATCACTTTGGGCAATTATATCGGTGCGCTGCGCAACTTTACCCTTTTTGACGACGCCGACTGCCTCTACTGCATGGCAGATCTGCACACCCTGACGGTGCGTCAGGATCCTGCCCTGCTGCGCAAGCGCACCGCATCTCTGGCGGCCATTTACGTTGCCTGCGGCCTGGATCCGGACAAGAACATCATTTACTGCCAGAGCCACGTCCCCGCTCACGCGGAACTGGCCTGGATTCTCAACTGCTTCACCTACATGGGCGAGCTCAACCGCATGACCCAGTTCAAGGATAAGTCCGCCAAGCATGCGGATAATATCAACGCGGGATTGTACACCTACCCCGTTCTGATGGCCTCGGACATTCTGCTGTACCAGACCACCACCGTCCCTGTCGGGGTCGACCAGAAGCAGCACGTGGAGATCTGCCGGGACATTGCCCAGCGCTTCAACGCCTTTTACGGCGACGTGTTCACCCTGCCCGAGCCCTACATCCGCAAGGCGACGGCCAAGATCATGAGCCTGTCCGAGCCCACCCGGAAGATGAGCAAGTCCGACCCGGAGGACTCCTACATTGCCCTGCTGGACAAACCGGAGGACATTCGCCGCAAGATCAAGCGGGCGGTCACGGACAGCGACGGCGAAATCCGTTACGACCCCGAAAACAAGCCGGGCGTATCCAATCTGCTGGCCATTTTGTCCGCGCTGGAAAACAAAACGCCCGAGGAATGCGCGCAGTCGCTTGCCGGTCTGGGCTACGGCGCCCTCAAGGAAGCGGTGGGCGAGGCGGTCATCCGCGAATTCACGCCCATTCAGGCGCGCTACAGCGAAATTCTTGCCGACAAGGACGGGCTGAACGCCATGCTCAAGCGCAATGCCGAGCGCGCCGCCTATCTGGCGCAGAAGACGCTGCGCAAGGTATATAAAAAGGTCGGTCTTTATCAGGTTTAAAGGAGGGCGCGCACATGCCGACGCAGGAACAGATTCTTTTGCCCCGAAAAGGCGAAACCGTCCCCATCCATCTACGCCTGTGGCTGCCGGAAGGGCAGCCGCGCGCCGTTTTGCAGCTGACCCACGGCATGGCCGAGCATATCGACCGTTATGACGAAGCCGCGCGCACGCTTTCCGAAGCCGGGTTCGCCGTATTGGGGCATAGCCACCGGGGGCATGGTCCGGAATGGCCGGACGCGCGGCTGGGGCATTTTGCCGACCGCGACGGATGGGACGCGCTGATTGACGATATGCGTCTTGTCATGGATACGGGCAGGCAGCGCTTTCCTGAAACGCCCTACGTCCTCATGGGGCATTCCATGGGCAGCTTTGCCGCCCGGGAATTTGCTCTGCGCTACGGCGGAGACCTGGACGGGCTCGTGCTTTCGGGCACAGGCTGGTACGGTGCGCTCAAATGCACGGCTGGCGCGGCGCTGGCCGCCCTTTTCCCCAAAGACCGTCCCGCGCCGCTGCTTGACAAGTTGCTTTTCGGCGCCAACAATCGGAAATTTGCGCCCAATCGCACCCCGTCGGACTGGCTTACCCGGGATGAACAGGCCGTGGACGCCTATATTGCCGACGATCGGTGCGGCTTTCCCTTTACGGGCGGCAGCTACAAAAGCTTTTTCCGCGGGCTGCGCCGTCTGGCGGATACCAGCCGCCTGACCGCACTGCCCGCCGCACTGCCCGTCTACTTTTTCTCTGGCGATCACGACCCGGTCGGTCAGATGGGCAAAGGGGTACGCCGCGTTGCGGAGGATTTCCGCCGCGCCGGCATGAATGATGTAACCGTCCGACTGTACCCCGGCGGACGGCATGAAATGCTCAACGAGCTGAACCGGGCGGAGGTCGTGCGCGACCTGACGGTCTGGCTGGAGGAACACTATGCAGAATGACTGGGGGCGGCAGACGGTCGCGCTGGCAAAGGAATACGCGTCTTTCCCGTGGACGGCGGGAGCCGAAAACCGGTTTCACGGCGAGGATGAACAGGGCTATCGGGTAGATACCCCGGACGAGGGCTACACCGTCAGTCAGTACCCCTGCGCATGGTGGCGCGTCGACGGTGAAAACCGGGGAATGCCCTACTGCTGGGGCGGCTGGAGCACGCAGACGCAGTTTCTCGACGGCCTTGCCCATGGAAAATACGCCGGCAATGTGCCGGACGGCCGGCCGGGCTATATCAGCCACGCCTGCGTCGGGATGGACTGTTCTGGTCTGGTGTCGGTGTGCTGGCATCTGCCCAAAAAGCTCTCCACCCGGGATTTCGCCCCCCTGTGCGACGCCGTTTCGCCGCAGGACATGCTGGCGGGGGATATTCTCCTTTATCCTGGACGGCATGTCATTCTGTTTGACGACTACGGTGAAAACGGCTGCATCCATGTGGTAGAAAGCACCCGCTATGCGGGCAGGGTCGTCTGCCGCAGCCGGGTGCTGAGCGACCTGCTGGCAGAAGGCTATCAGGCCTTCCGCCTCCAGCCGGAGCACCGCCGCTGACCCCTTTGGCAAAACATAAACGAGGTGAAGAGAACATGGAACGTACCTATCCGGGCGACATCACACAGGTGCACGGCATCCGGGTCGGGCATGCGCAGAATCTGGCGGCACGCACCGGCGCAACGGTGGTGCTGTGCCGCAAGGAGGGTGCCATCGGCGGCGTATCCGTACGCGGCGCCGCGCCCGGCACCCGGGAGACGGATCTGCTCCGTCCGGGCAATCTGGTAGAACACGTGCATGCCGTCGTGCTGGCAGGCGGCAGCGCCTTCGGGCTGGACGCTGCCGGCGGCGTGATGCGCTATCTGGAGCAGATGAACATCGGTCTGGATATGGGCGAGGTGCGGGTTCCCATCGTTCCTGCCGCCGTATTGTTTGATCTGGGCACAGGCGACAGCCGCATCCGTCCCGATGCGGCCATGGGGCGCACCGCCTGCATGAACGCCGCCAAGGGCATGCGGCAGGGACGGGTCGGTGCAGGCGCGGGCGCAACCGTGGGAAAGCTGATCCCGGGTGCCGTTCCGCAGGACAGCGGTCTGGGTTCTGCTTCCATTACCCTGCCCGAGGGCGTCACCGTGGGTGCGGTGGTAGCCGTCAATGCGGTAGGCGATGTATTTCATCCTGAAAGCGGTCAGGTGCTGGGCTGCGCCCACATGCCGGACGGCACCCCCGTGCTGGCGGAGGGACTGCTGTACGGTCACGCACCGGTGCCCAAGCAGATCCGCATCCCCGCGCCGGGCAGCAACACCACCATCGGCGTAGTCGCGGTGGACTGCAAGCTGACCAAAGAGCAGGCCAACCGTCTGGCCGATGTGGCGCACGACGGTCTGGCGCGCACCATCCGCCCCGTACACACCCAGATGGACGGCGACACGCTGTTCTCGCTGGCCACCGGACGGGTAGATCAGGACGTGAATTTTGTCAAATTGTGCGCCGCGGCAGCGGAAGTAACCGCCCGCGCCATTGCCAACGCGCTCATTCTGAGCAACCTGTCATGATCGTCGGTATTGGGGTAGACGTGTGCGACGCGGCGCGGTTTCATGCGCTTCTATCCAAACAGGACGGGCGAGCCGCCCGGTTTTTCAGTCCGGAGGAGCAGGCATACATCGGCAGCCGCGGACAGATGGCTCCCGACACCATGGCGGGGCTGTTTGCCGCCAAGGAGGCGCTGGTGAAGGCGCTCAGGACGGGTTTTCTCCATATCCGCCTCCATGAGATTGTCGTCCTTCACGATGAAGCAGGCGCACCCTTCTATGATTTGCGGGGGCAGTACGCCGCAGCAGCAGCGCGGCTGTCCGTCACCCGCCTTCATCTGTCCATTTCTCACGACGGCGGCATGGCCGTTGCCTTCTGCATTGCGGAAAGGGAGAATCCATGAACCGTTACGCGCTGACGTGCGCGCAGACGCGCGCCGAGGAAGAACGAGCCTTTGCAGCAGGGGTTTCTCCCCTTTTGCTGATGGAGCACGCGGCCGAAAAAATCGTCGATCAGCTGGAAGCGCTGCTGGGAGGCTGCAGCGGGAAGCGTGTGCTTTTCGCATGCGGCTCCGGCAACAACGGCGGCGACGGGCTGGCGGCAGCCCGGCTGTTTGCCGCCCGGGGCGGGCTTCCCTCCATACTGCTGCCCATCCCACCCGCTACCGTTCAGGGACAGGCGCAGCTGAATTTTGCCCGTTATCTTCATCTTCCTGTCCTTCAGACGCCGCCGGAAGGTTCCTTTGACGGCGCGGTGGACGCGCTTTTCGGCATCGGGCTGAACCGCGCGCCGACCGGCGCGCTGGCAGAGGCGATCGATTACCTGAATACCCTTGACGCACCCGTGCTCGCAGTAGACGTACCCTCCGGCATGAACGGCGATACCGGCCGCACGGAAGGAGCCTGTGTCCATGCCGACCGAACCGTATCCTGCCACGCCGTCAAGACAGGGCTGCTTCTGACCCCCCATCCCGAATGGGTGGGCGTCTGGACGGTTGCGGACATCGGTCTCCCGCCCGCAAAATGCGGCCTGCCCTACTACGAGGCGGACGATCTGCCCGGACTCCTGCCGCCCCGCGCGCCGCATGCCCACAAGGGACTTTGCGGGCGGGTGCTGGTATACGGCGGCAGCGAAGGCAAAGCCGGCGCCGCGGCCATGTGTGCGCTGGCTGCGCTGAAGGGAGGCGCAGGTCTGGTAACCGTCGCCTGCAGTCCCGCACTGTTTCCCATCCTGCAGACGCTGGTACCTAACGCCATGTGCGCGCCCCTGAGCGGCGCAGCCGCGCTCCCCCGCGATGTGCTGGCCGCCGGATGCGGCATCGGACAGAGCGAGGCCGCCCGTCAGGCGCTGCTGTCCCTGCTCCCGGATACGCATAAAATGGTGCTGGATGCAGACGGGCTGAATCTGCTGGCGCAGGCTCCCTTTGATCTGCCCCCCGCAACCGTGCTGACCCCGCATCCGCTGGAAGCGGCACGTCTGCTGCAAAAGCCTTTGGGGGATGTGCTGGCCGCGCCGCTGGAAAGCGCCCATGCGCTGTGCAGCCGTTACGGGTGTACGGTGGTGCTGAAAAATGCGGTATCCGTCATCGCGGCGCCCGACGGCCGCGTGGCGCTGAACGTGCTGACGGCGCCCTCGCTGGCCAAGGGCGGCAGCGGCGACGCGCTGTGCGGGCTGCTGGCCGCCACCCTGTGCGAAATGGACGACCCCTTTGAAGCCGCCCGTATCGCCTGCCTGCGGCTGAGCGTTGCCGGGCGCAAAGGCGCTGAAAAATACGGTGTACGCGGTCTTCTGACCTGCGAAATGGCAGCGCTGCTGTAGCCGCTTTCCCACGCCTCGTCCTTTCCTTGTCTCATGCTTTCGTCTGCCTCACGGCAGACTTTTTTGTTTTGCTTATTCCCGTTCAGGTCAGCCGCGCTTTTCAGACAAATAAAAAAGAGGCGCAAGCCTCTCAGATTGCCCTCCTGCAAAACAGAGCGGCATTCGATAAAAGGCGAACCCCTGCCCTTGCGCCGTCCGCCTGTTCCTCCGCATCATCATCTGTTTGTTATTGCGTTACCCGGCGCCGCGTTCCTTTCCCGCATCGTTTCAAACCATGGTTCACTCCGCCGACGGCTGCGCGTTTTTCTCGTTGGGCAGATGATTTACGCGCTTGATCGCAGCATGTATGGCGGCCAGCGCTTCCTCCGCCCGCACGATTTCCATGCTTCCAAAGGGCAGATCCAGCACCCTTTCCCACAGGAAACGAGCGGCCTCCAGATAAGCCACCACATCCCCCGCCGCACCGCCGCTGCGGAGACGGTCGGCGCAGGTCATGAGCCGTTCAAACAGGGCAGCGTGCGCGTCCCAGACCAGTTCAGGCAGCCTGTCCTGATGCCAGAAGGCCACGCCTTCCTCCCGCAGCCGGACAAGCATCGCCTCCAGTTCAGGCAGTAGCGTTTCCCGCAGCCCGCTGAGCAGCGCGCTTTCCATGGCCATCCCCTCCTGCTGCCCATGAAGGGGCAGCAAAAGCGACAGCAGCCGTGCGCCGTCCGTCCGAAAGGGAAGGGCATAGTAAAGCAGGCCGTTCAGCGCGGCCAGCGTATCGTCATACCGTTCGCCCCGCCAGACCGTCAGCGCATTCTGACCATGCTGACGGCACAGTTCAGACAGCACCTGCTGTTTGCTGTCAAAATAATGATAAAAGCTGCCCTTGGTGCAATGCAGACGGGACAGAATATCCTCCAGACTGGTTTCAGCGTATCCCTGCGTGAAAAAAAGCTGCTCCGCCTCGTTCAGAATGGCCTGCCGCTTCAGTTCTCCCTTGAGCATAGCCCCTCCTTAATTGTACTCGATCAGCTGCTGAATCATCCTGTAGGTCGAATTGCACAGCAGTTCCCGGCGGTATTCCGCCCCGTTGCGGAGATACACCCGATAGGTCTCCACCGTGTAGCCGGTGCGCGCCTTTTTCAGCACGTTCTGCTCGCCGGGTCCCAGATTGGGGTTATGGGTATAGGCCGGCTCCGCAGGCGGATCGGTCACGGAGGTCGTCACCGTTTCCAGTTCAATGGTGACCCCCGGTCCCAGCGACACCCCGTATATTTCCACCGTGCAGGTGCGTTTGGCATAAGTCGCCACAATGAAAACCGGCGCGGCGGATGTGTTTTTGAACTGAAAGTCCAGATTGGGCCAGTTGACCGTCGCATCTCTGCCCTTATCCACATAATTACTTGGCCACGTATGGGGGCTTCGCGTCACGATTGTCATATCGGCCATGGCCGCCGCGTTAAACAGCGTGCTGGACACCTGACACACACCGCCGCCCACCTCGTCCACCGTCGTCCCCCCCGCGATGGCGGCTGCAGGCAGGTAGCCCTTCTCCGTGGTGCGCTGTCCCGTCGTCTCATTGAAGGAGAAGGTCTCCCCCGGCATGACCACAGTGCCCGACACCGCCTGACAGGCCAGCGCGATATTGTTGTTGCGGTTGGCGTCAGCGGTCGTTGTCGTGGTATAAGCAGAAACCCGTGCAAAGGAATTCATCAGTTCCACCTTGGTCACCGACGGCATCACCGGCTGGGTCTCCATGCGGATGGACGCGGAAAACTGACCGCCGTCCAGCAGGCTGACCAGCTGCTCATAGAGCTGCTCCTCGTTGAGTTTTGCCCCCTGCTGATCGTCGGTAAAGGTGAAGGTGCGGGTTTCAAAGTCGAAGGTGGCCACCTGCGCGTCCTGCGCGTCCCGGTTCACATAGGCGGCCACCTGACTGACAAAGGCGTGCACATCACTTTTGTCGTAGGTGACCTCCGTATAGAAATACGCGCCGTTTTTGGCCGCGCCCATGCGATGCTGATAACGGTAATACAGCGGCGTCATGCCGCCGGTCAGGGTCTGGGTGGTGCCCTGCCGGCCAATGACCCATGCACGATCCAATACCCGGCTCAGGTTGCGGGTAAAGGGTATTTCACGGCCGGTAATATGCCATGCGTAATGATCCACCTGCAGATCCATGCTCAGTTCGCCGCCGTTCGCATTCAGGCGGTTCTGCAGCGTGCTTTCCGCCTGCGCCCGGGTCATACCGCCAATGGACACACCGTCCACGTAGATCCCATAGGCGAAGGTATTCTTCGCCGTTTCCACCGCCATGGTGCGGAAGGCCGCATAGGGCTGCCGCAAGGCAAAAATCAGATACAGCACCAGCACGAACGCCGCGCAGGCGACCAGTGCAATAAACGTCCACGGTCCTCTGCCCCGGCGGCGTGGAGGCGCGCTGCGGGGCGCGGGCGCATTGGAAAAAAAGACGGACTGATACCCGTCATTCAAAGCAGGCGGCGCAGGCTCCATCCCGTCGTCGCCGTCAAACGCCGCGTCCGGGTAAGGCGCGCTGGATGCGGTCTGGCGGTAAAAGTTGTCCGGGGGATCTGCCGGATAAGCGGGACGAAACCGCCTGTCCTCCTGTCTGGCCAATGGCTCCCCCTCCTTTCCGCCGTTTCAAACGTAGGTTCTACCGTATTGTATCGTCTGATACGCCGTTTGTCAACGCGTGTCCGCCACGAAAAACGGGCGGGGTCTTCGCCCGCCCGTATCGATCAAAGATCCGCCTCCAGCCGCACGCAGCGACCCACCACCGTCAATTCGTTGAAATTCTTTACTTCGCTTTCGCACTCGGCGTCATACCGCTGCAGTACAGCCTGAAAGCGGGGAAGCACCTTCACCTTGCGCATCACCCTTCCCTGCGGCGTCTGCAGTACCATCAGCGCGCCGTCCACAGGCGCGCTGGCAGGCACCACCAGCACATAATCGCCCTTTTGCACCCGGAAGCCCCGCACGTCGTTATCCGGCGCAGCCAGATAGTACACCTTGTCCGCCGGCGCACCGCAGATCTTGCCGCCCGTTACAGGCAAAAGACGGTGATCCACTTCCTTCATGACCGCGTTGTATACCGGCACATGCTTGAGCACCCCCGACAGGGCGTCCAGCCAGATGGAGCCCGCCACGCCGCCGTCGCTTTTTTTCTCCGCCGGACGGGGCGCTTCGCTCCGCTGCGCCTCTCTGGGCGCAGGAGCCGGCGCTGCGGACTGCAAATCCACCGTGGCGGCAATGTCGTCCAGCGTAAAATCCGCCTCGGTATGGCTTTTCATCCCGATGGTACGCAGGATGCGCCGCGCCTGATCATCGTTGATGATACGGGTGCCGGCCTCCACCTCCATCAGGTATTTATCGCTGACGCCGCACTTTCGGGCTACCTGCTTATGGGTCAGCCCCTGCCGCGTTCTTTCCAGTTTGATCAAGTCGCCCAGTCTGCTCATTGCATTTCATCCTTTCCTGATCAGCTTCTGCGCCACAGCGCAGGGTGGAACAACACCAGTATCGGGAACAGCTCCAGTCTGCCGCAGAGCATCAGAATGCTCATGACCACCTTGGCGAAGGGACCGTAGCTGGCAAAGCTGCCCATGGGACCCACCGCCCCGAAGCCGGGGCCTACGTTGCTCACGCAGGTCAGGGACGCCGTCAGGTTAGTGAGCAGGTCGTAATGTCCCTCCAGCGAAAGCACCAGCCCGCCGACCAGCACCAGCGCGATGTATACGAAGAAAAACACAGCCACCTGACTCAATACGCTTTCATCGGTGCCGTGCCCCTCAAAGCGCACCACTTCCACCTTGCGCGGCTGGAAGGTGCGGCGCACCTCCCGGCGCCCCGTCTTGCACAGGAGCGCCACCCGCACCAGCTTCATGCCGCCCGCAGTCGACCCGGCACAGGAGCCGGTGAACATGAGGATCAGCAAAACCATCTGCGCAGCGGGCGCCCACAGGGTATAGTCCGCCGTACCGTATCCCGTAGTGGATATGATGGACGCCACCTGAAAACTGCCGTAGCGCAACGCCTTGAAAAAGCCGCCGTACTGCGGCGTGATCGCCAGCGACACCAGCATCATGGCGCCGAAAAGGATGCCCAGATACCAGTGCAATTCCTCACTGCGCAGCGCGTCGCGCCAGCCTCCCATCAGCGCCCGGTACACCAGCGCCAGGTTGACGCCGAAGAGCGCCATAAAAACGGTCGTAACGATCTCGATGGCCACGCTGTTAAACGCGCCTACGCTCAGCGCATAGTTGCTGAACCCACCCGTGCCCGCCGTGCCCAGCGCATGAATGGCTGCATCGTAGGGGTTCATGCCCGCGATCATCAGCGCCACCCACTCCAGCACGGTCAACACGGTATAAATGAGATACAGAATCTTGGCCGTATCCCCCATTTTGGGCACCAGTTTGCTCAGCGTGGGGCCGGGGCTTTCCGCCCGCACCAGATGGGACGTGCAGCCGGACATCTGAGGCAGAATGGCCAGCGTCAGCACCAGCACGCCCATGCCGCCGATCCAGTGGGTAAAGCTGCGCCAGAAGATCACCCCGTGAGGCAGGTTTTCAAAATGAGTCAGAACCGTCGCGCCGGTGGTGCTGAAGCCGGACACGGCCTCAAACAGCGCGTCGGTAAAACGGGGCAGAAGCCCGCTGAACACAAAGGGCAGCGCGCCGAACACGCTGAGCATGACCCATGACAGCGCCACCACCGTAAAGCCCTCGCGGGCGCGGAGGTTTTTATTGCGCGGCCTGGACAGCCGCCACGCGGGCAGCCCCAGCGCGCACAGCAGAAGCATCGTTTTGCCCAGCGCCCAGGCGTCTCCGTCCCGATAAGCCAGTGCGATCACGCAGGAGGGCGCCATGGCCAGCGCCTCAATGAGCATGATCAGCCCGACGGAGTAGAGAACCAGTCTTTTGTTCATTTGCGAATAACCTCGTTCAGATCGCTGATGCCGTTTTCACAGGCCACGACCACCACGCTGTCGCCCGCCTCCACATGATCGTTGCCGAAGGGGACGAACACCTTGCCCCGGCGGACAATGGCCGCAATGCGGGTGCCGGCGCGCACGTTCAGATCCTTCAGGCTCACGCCGATATAGGGATCCTCCTGCCGGGCAATGAACTCCATGGCCTCCGCCTTGCCGTCCATGAGCCGGTACAGGCGCTCCACCTTGGTGCCCTGACTGTTCGCTCGACCCCGCACATAGCGCAGGATGCTGGCACAGGTGAGCGCCTTGGGGCTGACGATGCTGTCCAGTCCCATGCCCGCAAGCAGTCCGGCGTAGGTCACCCGGTTGTTTTTCACGATCACCTTGGGCACCCCCCGGCGCACTGCAAACAGCCCGGTCATCAGGTTTTCCTCGTCCCGGTTGCCCAGCGCCACAAAAGCGTCCGTCTGACCCAGCCCCTCCTGCTCCAGCAGTTCCTGATCGGTCCCGTCGCCAAAGATCACATTGGCCTCAGGCAGCGCTTCGCTGAGAACGTTGGCCTTCTTTTCGTCGATCTCCACCACCGTCACGTGCATGCCCAGCGGAATGACCATTTTCGCCAGATAATAGCTGATGCGGCCGCCGCCCATCAAAAACACATTGCGGGTGCGGGTGTTGTTGCGCCCCAGATAGCGGAAAAACGCGGTGATCGTCATCACATCCGCCGCCACGTGCACCTTGTCGCCCGGCTGAATGACGAAATCACCGTCCGGGATATAGGCTTTCCCGTCCCGCTCCACAGCGGCGCAGAGCACCTGCGGCATCCCCCGGGCGGACTGCAGCACATCCTTCAGCGGACAACCGACCACCGCATCCCCTTCCAGGGCGCGGAACTCCACCATTTCCACCCGTCCGCGGGCAAAGCTTTCAATGTTGCTGGCCGTCGGAAAACGCAGCAGCCGGCTGATTTCCAACGCCGTCGTGCGCTCGGGATTGATGGCCATGTCGATGCCCATATCCGCCCGGAGCATATTCAGGCTGTCGTTATAGTCCGGGTCGCGCACCCTTGCAATGGCGTACTTCGCGCCCAGACGCTTGGCCATCAGGCAACAGAGCATATTGGTCTCGTCGCTGGCGGTGGTGGCGATGATGATATCCGCCTTATCGGCCTCCGCCTCCATCAGAACGCGGGCGTTCGCGCCGCTGCCCCGGACGCACATGGCGTCCAGCGTGTCCATGTGACGCTGAATGACTTCTTCGTTTTTGTCGACGATCACCACGTCGTGCTTTTCCATCACCAGATGTTCTGCCAGCGTGTGACCCACTTTCCCCGCGCCAACAATCAGTATACGCATTTTTTCCTTCGCGCCGGAACAAGGCGCGCCTTTCTTTCCTGTTCGTTTCGTATGCAGCCATGCCCTGCCCGTCCGCAGCTTCGTACGGTCAAAAAGGCACCATTTTTATTATAGCACACTTCCGGTAAAAACGCATCTGTTTTGTTTTTCACCCGATGCAAAAAGCAAAACGCGCTGCGGAGGGTTCTCCTCCGCAAGCGCGTCATGGGCCTCTGCACCCCATCATGGTCTCTGGATCAGCAGCTCCATGATCTGCACGGCGTTGACCGCTGCCCCCTTGCGCAGCTGATCGCCGCAGCACCACAGCGTCCAGCCCCGGTCGCCGTGAATGCCGTCCGGCCGCAGCCGGCCCACGTACACCCGATCCGTCCCCGCCGCCTCCAGCGGCGTCGGACAGTCGTTTTCCCCCAGAAGAACGCACCCGGGCGCCTGCGCAATGGCCGCGCGCAGCGCCTCCCGGCTCATGGGGCTTCTGGTCACAAACTGCAGCGCAAGGGCGTGCGCGCGCTGAACGGGTACCCGTACGCAGGTGCAGCACACCTTCAGTCCGGGAAGGCCGAGAATTTTGCGGCCTTCATTCTGCATTTTCATTTCCTCGTCGGTATATCCGTTCTCCGCGGCGCTGCCGATCCACGGAATGACATTGAACAGGATCTGCTTCGGGAACACGCGGGGCGCTGCCTGTTCGCCTTTCATGCAGGCGGCAAGCTGGTTTTCCATTTCTTCCATGCCCGGCCTTCCCGCTCCCGACACCGCCTGATAGGTGCAGACGGTCATCTGTTCGATTTCCGTCAGCCTGCGCACCCCGCCCAGTGCGGTCATGGCGATGATGGTGGAGCAGTTGGGGTTGGCCACAATGCCCCGGTGCCTCGCCGCCGCCTCCGGGTTGACCTCCGGCACCACCAGCGGCACCCCTTCTTCCAGCCGGAACGCGGAGGAATTGTCAATCAGCACCGCGCCGCTTTTCCGTATGGCAGGGGCAAAGCGCCGCGCCGTGCCGGCGTCCGCCGCGCCCAGCACAAAATCCATGCCCTGAAAGGCGTCCTCCGTTGCTTCCTCCACCCGGATCGGTACGCCCTGAAACGTCACCGTGCCTCCTGCGCTGCGGGCGCTGGCCAACGGCAGCAGCCGCGCCAGTGGAAAGCGCCGCTCCGCCAGCGCAGTCATCATTTCCTGCCCCACCGCCCCCGTAGCGCCCAGTACAGCCACCTGATACTTTTTCATGCTTCCCCTTCCTTTCGCCGCGTCGATCCCCGCTGCCGACCGCCGCTTTTCCTACAAAGCATATGCCTGTGCCCTTCTCTCTGTGACCCGGACGCTCTGTACATCGTCCGTTTTTCTTCCACGCACACTTGTTTTTCCACGAGAAACAGTGTATAATATGTCCATTCAAAAAGGTTTTTAATCGGTTACCGGGCAGGCAGCACAGCAGCCGCCGGTCAGACCGGCAAAAGAAAGGAGCGTTCCGAACAATGAATGAGGATTACCTGATCGTACACAAAAAAGCGGTTCCCGCCTTTTTTGAAAAAGTGCTGGAATGCCGCCGTCTGCTGGAAACCGGTGAAGCGGACGACGTCAGCGACGCCGTGCGGCAGGCCGGCATTTCCCGCAGTACCTATTATAAATACAAAGACCTGATCTTCAGCCCCGATCATGTAGGCAGCGGACGGAAGGCAGTCATTTCCATGCTGCTCAACCACGAGATCGGCGTTTTGTCCAACGCCCTCAACCGCCTGTCCGCCATGGGGGTGAACGTGCTGACCATTTCTCAGAACCTGCCCATCCATCATGCCGCAAACGTGGTCATGACGCTGGACATTGCCCAGATGAACGTCCATCTGGAAACGGCGCTGTCGGAATTATCCGCCATGGAAGGGGTCTCCAACGTATCGCTGGTTTCTCTGGAATAAACGCTCATTCAAAATCGCGCGCATGGATTTCCATATCCGGAAACAGACTGCGCAGCAGTCCGGCGCACCCGGCGACGATATCCCTGTACGCGGTATCAAAATCACCCGTATACCAGGGGTCGGCTACCCCGCCCTGCCTGCCGGCAAAGGACATCAGGGAGCGTACCTTCCCATCCGTATCCGCTCCAATGACCTGTGCAAGGTGGGTACGGTTGCTCTCATCCATCACAACCAGCAGGTCATACTGTCTGTAGTCCTCCTTCGTCACCTGCCGCGCCCGGTGCGCCCCGCAGGGCACGCCGTGCTGCTGCAGTACAGCGCGGGCAGGCGGGTAAACGGGATGACCGATTTCCTCCCGGCTGACGGCACAGGAGGCTGCCTCCACCCGACCGTCCATTCCGCTGCGCCGCACCATTTCCCGCAGCACCATTTCCGCCATGGGGCTTCGGCAGATATTGCCGTGGCAAACGAATAGGATTCTTGTCATTGCCGCTATCTCCTTTCAAAAGTCTCCAGCCTCTTTTCTTTCAGGGGTTCGGGGCTTTTTCTTTTATCATCTGAAACCTGCGTGCATCTCCGCTACGCCGCGCGTCCGCAGACAGTTCACGGAAAGCACAGGCGACGCGCAGAAAAAGCGTCCGCATGTGCCGCCCGGCAGCCGCCTGTACCCTGGCGAACTTTGGCTGCCCGAAGGCCGCGGAGCCGGGACGGAGAAAAGCAGTTCATGAGCCGCCGCGCGTTCAATAAACTCGATACGGTCAAGAACCCTGCCGGAATGTCCGTCCCTCTTCCTTCAAAAGACCCTTTCCGCCTCTGGCAACAGGTTTTCATTGTTTTTCCCCCTGAGCCGTGCCAAATCCGCAGGGTCGTGCTATAATGAGATGTACCGTATCAAATCCGCAGGGAGGGATTACAAAAATGGATCTGACCACCGCAAGAGAACAATTGATGTCGCTGCAAAGCCGTCTGAGCGCCTACAACCACGCGCTGGGACTGATTTCCTACGACGGCGCCACCACCGCGCCCAAGGGCACGGCCGAAAACCGCGCCCACACCTGCTCCGTCCTGTCCGAGGAGCATTACAAGCTGTCCACGGGGGCGGAAACCGCACAGCTGCTGGAATATCTGGACAGCCAGCGGGAAGCGCTGACGGAAAAAGAACAGCGCATGGTCTTTTTGATGCTCAAATCCATCCGTCAGCTGCGGTGCATTCCCATGGCGGAATACATTGCCTTTCAGGAGCTTCTGGTCAAGGCAGACGACGTGTGGCACACCGCCAAGGAAGAAAGCAATTTCGCCCTGTTCGAGCCCCTGCTGACGCAGATTTTCGATACGACCCGCCGGTTTGCCCGCTACTGCGCGCCGGACAGGGATCCCTACGATTACTGGCTGGGCGAGTACGAGGACGGACTGACCCGTGAAAAATGCGACGCTTTCTTTTCCGCACTGCGGGCGCGCATTGTCCCTCTCCTCAAGCGCATCCAGCAGGCGCCGCAGGCCGACGACAGCTGCCTGTATGGGCATTTCCCCGCAGACAGACAGGCCGAGCTGGCCAGACGGCTGATGACGGTGATGGGCATTGATCTGCGCCACTGCGGCCTCGGCGTGACCGAGCACCCCTTCACCACATCGCTGGGTTCGCATCTGGACGAGCGCATTACCACCCACTATCTGGAAGATAATGTCGCTTCCTCCTTGTACAGCGTCGTTCACGAAGGCGGACATGCCCTCTACGACATGGGATCGGATCGGGATCTGGCCTACACCGTGCTGGACGGCGGGGTCTCCATGGGCATTCATGAAAGCCAGAGCCGTTTTTACGAAAACCTGCTGGGGCGCAGCCGCAGCTTTATGCACTGCCTTCTGCCCATGCTGCAGGAGCTTTTCCCCGCTGAAATGGGCAGCGTGACGGAGGAAACGCTGTATCGGGCGGTGAACAGGGTGACCCCCTCGCTGATCAGAACGGAAGCAGATGAGGTGACCTATGCGCTGCACGTCATGGTGCGTTATGAACTGGAAAAGCAGGTCATGGACGGCACCCTGTCCGTACACGACCTGCCGGCCGCGTGGAACCGTCTGTATCAGGAATATCTGGGCGTCGACGTGCCCAACGACCGGGAAGGCGTTTTGCAGGACAGCCACTGGTCCGGCGGCGCCATCGGTTATTTTCCCTCCTACGCACTGGGCAGCGCTTACGGCGCGCAGCTGCTGCGCAAAATGCGGGAAACCGTGGATGTGGACGGCTGCCTGACCAAGGGCGACTTCGCGCCCATCAATGAATGGAATCGGACGCACATCTGGCGCTACGGCGCGCTGAAAAAGCCGGGCGAGCTGCTGGAAAGCGCGCTGGGCGAGCCTTTTGATCCCAACGTATTTGCCGACTATCTTGAAAAGAAATACGCCGCGCTCTACGGTCTCACCTGACGGGCGGGTGCGCCCCTTTTCTTCCACGCGTCTGCCTTTCAAGGCAGGCGCTTTTTGAATGATGAAGCAGCCATTTGTTTTCCTTCTCCCTGCGCTCCTTTTGCAGCAGCGGGCTGGAAAATGGAACGGCGCTCCCCCTCCTGTTTTTTTGTGGGGACGGCCGTCATGCGCATGGGCAAAAGACGGTGAATACGCAGCTGTGCGGCCGGGTTCATTCAGCCGTCCTTTTGCACGCCTGCGCCGCTGAATTCAGATGACTGACCGTAAACGGACAGCCTTCCCAACCTGCGTCATGCGTCTTCACAGCCGTACGGAAACCGTTTTCCTGCCCCGGCGATTTCCCGTCATTCTCCCGCGTGTCCGGCCAGCAGCGCCGCGATTTCCAGCGCCACGCCGCCTTCCGCGCAGCTTTTCTCCGTCACCCACCGGCCGGCGGCCAGTGCGTCCCGCTGCAGTGCGGGACTGCCGTTGCACATGGCGTAGCCGCGGGCTGCGTTCAGCACCATCTGCCGGTCATTTTCCCCATCGCCGAAGGCAACGATATTTTCCGGCCGGATGCCGTAATACGCCGCCGTCTTCTGCACGGTAAACCATTTGTCCGCCCGGACGGAGGAAAAGCTCATCTGGAACGGCGCGCCGCCTTTACCGCCGAACACGCCGATCTGCACCCCCGGATATACCGCCATGGCGGCGCGCACCCTTTCTACCGCCTCCGCCGCAGGCACCCGGGCAAACACCCGGCAGCCGGCCAACGCCGGAAGGGTATCGCACAGATGGGTGCGGCTGTTGCGCATCACTTCACTGAAATAGCGGTGATCGCACAGCGCCGTGCCCCGCGCCCACAGTTCGTCGTCGTTTTCCAGCCACACGTCCTCTGCCCCGACTGCCGACAGCGCCCGCAGCACCCCTGCCGTTTCCGCCTCGGACAGCCGATGGTTTTCCTCAGGAAAGGACGGATCCCCCGGGTGGTGCATCCGCGCGCCGTTGAGCACGGAAAGGGGCGTATCCAGCCCCAGCAGCCGGTAATAAGGCAGCGCCATGGCCGTAGGACGGGCCGTGGCGATCATGACCCGGTGACCCGCCTGCTTTGCGTCGATCAACGCCTCCACCGACCGGGCGCACAGAGAAAAAAGGCTGCTCAAAACGGTGTCGTCCAGATCGATCGCGATCAGAAAACGTTTGTTTTCTTCCACTTTTTATATTCTCCTTTTCTTGGGTGCTTCCCCGGGCATTGTATACGCCTCGCCGCTTTCCTGTCAACCCCTGCTTTGCCCTGATCCGTGCAATGTTTTACATTCTCCCGTCGGGCGCGCTGTACAAACGCGCAGGTTTGTGTTAAAATAACTTGGATTTCGTTCTTCGCAGGAGGGGTCATGGCTGTACGAAGGGATCACCGCAGAAGGCTCGCGCTGCTGACCGCAGCGCTGTTTGCGCTGCTCTTATGCCCCTTTTTCCCTGCGCTGGCTGCCGACTATGACCCGGCGCATCCTGAAAACCTGACCACCGAGCACCTGAACGCGCAGGCCTGCATCCTGATCGAAAAGGACTCCGGCGACGTTATTTTTGAAAAAAACGCAGACGCGATGATGTATCCCGCCTCCACCACCAAGATCATGACCGCTTATCTGGCGCTGACGATGGCGGATGTTTCCGAAACAACGGTCTGTTCTCCCACGGCGCTGGCCGTGCCGGAGGACAGCTCCAGCGCCAAGCTGGTGGCCGGGGAGCAGGTGAACCTGCTGGATCTTGTCTATGTGACCATGCTCAAATCCGCCAACGACGGTGCAAACGTCATCGCCGAGGCGGTCAGCGGCTCCATTCCCGCCTTTGTGGATCTGATGAATCAGGCCGCCGATGTGCTGGGCTGCACGGGCACCCATTTTGCCAACGCCCACGGCTACCACGATGAAAACCATTACACCACTGCCCGGGACATGGCTGTCATCGCCCGCGCCGCCCTGAAAAACGAGACCCTGCGGCAGATTGTCAACACCAAGTCCTACACCATGCCCAAGGACAACATGCGGGACGCCCGGGAATATGCCAACACCAATAAATTCATCAACTATTCCGAATCCTCTGAAAAATGCTATTATCAGTGGGGCAACGGCGTCAAGACCGGCCACCACAGCGCGGCAGGGTACTGTCTGGTTTCCTCCGCCACAAAGGACGGCGTCAGCCTGATCGCCGTGGTGTTCGGTGCCTCCAGCGAAACCGCCAGCTATACCGACAGCATCAAATTGATGGACTACGGCTTCACCCAGTACGTCAGCACCTCCATTGCCGAAATATACGCCATGAATCCCAAGGTCGTGGACATTTCCGGCTTCTCTCTGGATGACGAAAACGTGGGCAAATTGGAGCTGGCGCTGCAGAAAACGGATGAGATCACCCCCGATCTGGTCGTCACCACCCAGACCGGGCTGGAGTACTGGCTGCAGAACTTCAACGATCTGACGGTGACCGAGTATACCCGTGCCTTCAGCGCGCCCATTACGCAGGGCGAGGTGATGGGCACCTTGACCTATTACCCGGAAAGCGGCTCGCCGGTGGTGTATAACCTGATCGCTACCCGCTCCGTCGTCGCCCGCGAGGCCTTGGCGCCCACCTTGAATGAAATCATCGAGGCGGCCGAAAACGATCCCAACCCCTTCCCCCGGTTCACCTTTGAGCTGTTCCTGCTCTACATTGCGCTGCCCCTGTTCCTGCTTTACCTGCTGCTGCGGGCGCTGGGCGTATTCAGAAAAACGCTGAAAAAACACCACAAGGTACGGGTCGTCAAGCCCAAGAACCGTTACTACCAGTGATATTTTGAGTGGGGCAAATCGCCCCCGCTCTTTTTTACATTCTATTCTCCTCATAAAAGCTATATATTTTCAACATTTTCCAAGCGTCGTTTTGATGCGAAATATCCATGCCATTCCTTCCCTTTTTGCTCCGTTTTCCTCCTTTTTCACTATTGACTTTTTTCTTTCTACCAATTATAATCCCCGTCGTGATCTGGCATCGGGTCGCTTTCTCCTGTTTTCCCCATGTTTTTATGCCGTACGGCTGCCGGTCAAACCGGCTGCCATTTCCTTTTTCGGAGGTGAGAGGATACATCATGACAAAAAAGGAGTCCCGGGGTTCCCGCACCTTTCTGATCGTGTGGCTGGCGCTCATCATCGCCCTCCTTGCGGCCATTGTGCTGACGTGGCACCCCGCGGAGCACACGGAGACCGTCAAAGAGGTCATGCGGGACGGGGTGCTGCACGAAAGCAACAAGGTATCCCTGTTCGGGCTGACGGTAAACCCGGCATTGCTATCCGCCGTCGTCGTCAGCAGTGTGCTGCTGATATGCGCCGCGCTCATCCGCATTTTTGCCGTGCCGCGGCTCAGGGACATTCCCGGCAAATGGCAAAGCCTGCTGGAAATGCCGGTAGAGTTCTTTTCCAACATGGCGCGCACCAACAGTCCCAACAAAAGCAGCGTAGCGGGCGCCTACATCTTCAGCGCCGGGCTTTACATCTTCGTCAGTACGCTGTTTGAGCTGCTGGGAATTCAGGCGCTCACCACAGGCGGCGCCTCCATATCCCTGCCCGCGCCCATTGCAGACATCAACGCTGCCATCGCCATGGGCGTCACGTCCTACCTGTTCATCCTGCTTGCCGGCTTCCTGACCGGGGGGCTGCGGGGCGGCCTGAGCGTACTGAAGGACTTTTCGCTGCCCATCTCCATGAGCTTCCGCCTGTTCGGCGCGCTGCTCAGCGGTCTGCTGGTCACGGAGCTGGTGTACTACTACGTATCGCTCAGCTTCGTCCTGCCCGTGTTTGTCGGCGTCATGTTCACCCTGCTGCACGCCCTCATCCAGACCTACGTGCTGACCACGCTGGTATCCATCTTCTTCGGTGAAGCCACTGAAATACGACCCGGAAAAAACAAAGAAAAGAAGGGAAAAAAGTCATGAAAAAGTCTCTCATCATCCGTCTGCTGGTACTGTCTCTTTCCTGCCTGATGCTCCTGTCCTGCTTCTCCGCCGCGCTGGCGGAGGCTGTCCCGACCGATGTCCCGGCGCAGGCGACGGAAACGGCTGCTGAAGACGCTTCCTCCACCCGTACCAAGGCCATTGCGGCCGCCGTGCTGGTGGGTCTGGTCGCCACCGCCGGCGCTGTTGGAATGGCTGTTTCCATTGGCAAGAGCACGGACAGCATGGCGCGCCAGCCCGAAGCCGCCGGGAAGATCAACTCTGCCATGATGCTGGGTCTGGTGTTCATCGAAACGGCCATCATTTACGCGCTGATCGTCGCCATTCTGATCATCTTCGTGCTGTAACATCCTGCTGAACGAGGTACAAGGCATGCCACTGAATATTGATTTCACGCAGGTGCTTCTGCACATGCTGAACTTTGTCATTCTGGCCGGCGGTCTGACCCTGCTGGTATTCAAGCCCGTCAACCGCTTTCTGGAGGATCGCCGCGCCCGTCTGGCCGGTCAGGAGCAGGAAAACGCCCGCAAAGCTGAGGAACTGGATCAGCTGAAGGCGGAATACACCCAGCGTCTCGCGCAGGCGGACGCGGATATTGCTGCCCGCCGTCAACAGGCGGAAAAGGACATGGGTGATGCCGCCCGCGCGTATCTGGACGACGCCAAGGCCAAGGCCGACGCCTGCCTCGCCGCCGCGGAGCAGGAAGCGGAGGAACGGAAGCAGCACATTCTGGAATCGGTACAGACGGACATCAGCGAACTGGTGCTTTCCGCCGCGCAGAAGCTGCTCAGCGACACGGTCACCCCTGAGCGGGACCGCGACCTGTACGACGCCTTCATCCGCCGCGCGCAGGAAGACGTCGCGAACAAAAGGAGCGACGCATGAGCCATACGGACGACCTGTTTGAAAACGGCACGCAGCCGCTGAAGGTTGAAATCGACTGCGTTACGCCGCCCAGCGAGGAGCAGCTTGCCGAAATACGCCGGCTATTGCAGGCGGAATATGAAACGGAGGATATCCAGTTCGTCATCAAAAAGACCCCCTCCGTCATCGGCGGCTTCAACATTTTTGTCGGCGACGACAATTATGACTGGAGCACACTGGGACGTATCCGGCAGCTGCGGAACGCTTTCCAGACGATGCAGAAGGAGTACGACAAGGAAGGGATCATCTCCCTGCTGCGTGAAAACATCGCCCGGTTCGCACTGGATCCGGGGCATCAGCAGGTGGGCATCGTCCTGTCCGTAGGCGACGGTATCGCCGTCATCGACGGTCTGCACGACGTGACCTATGGGGAGATCGTGCTGTTTGACTGCGGGCTGAAGGGGATGGCGCAGGATATCCGCACCGACGGCACCACCGGCGTGGTGCTGTTTGGCGATTGCAGCGAGGTGTGCGAAGGCTCCAAGGTGGTGCGCACCCGGCGCACCGCCGGCATCCCCATCAGCAACAAGATTCTCGGCCGCATGATCAACCCGCTGGGGCAGGTGATCGACGGCGGCGACGACTATGTCGTCAAGTCTTTCTTCCCCATCGAATGGCCCGCTCCCGGCATCATGGATCGAAAGCCCGTCAGCCGACCGCTGGAAACGGGCATTTTGACCGTGGACGCCATGTTCCCCATCGGTCGTGGACAGCGGGAGCTGATCATCGGCGACCGTCAGACGGGGAAGACCACCCTGGCGGTAGACACCATTCTGAACCAGAAGGGCAAGGACGTGGTGTGCGTATACGTCGCCATCGGTCAGAAGGCCAGTTCGGTCGCGCGGGTGGTCAACACGCTGAAGAAAAACGGCGCGATGGACTATACCGTAGTCGTTTCCTCCCCCGCCAGCGACCCTGCCTCCCTGCAGTATATCGCCCCCTACGCCGGCTGCGCGGTGGCGGAATACTTTATGAACCGCGGCCGGGACACGCTGGTTGTATACGACGATCTGTCCAAGCATGCGGTCGCCTACCGTACGCTGAGCCTGCTGCTGGAGCGTTCGCCTGGCCGGGAAGCCTACCCGGGCGACGTGTTCTATCTTCACTCCCGGCTGCTGGAGCGTTCCGCTCAGCTGTCCGATGCGCGCGGCGGCGGCAGCATGACCGCCCTGCCCATTGTGGAGACCCAGGCAGGCGATATTTCCGCTTATATTCCCACCAACATCATCTCCATCACCGACGGTCAGATTTTTCTGGAAAGCGAGCTGTTCTTTTCCGGGCAGCGCCCCGCCGTCAACGTGGGGTTGTCCGTGTCGCGTGTCGGCGGCGCGGCGCAGCCGCCAGTGCTGCGCAAGGCCGTGGGCACCATCCGTCTGGATCTGGCGCAGTACCGGGAAATGCAGGTCTTCTCCCAGTTCGGCAGCGATCTGGATCCCCGCACGGCTGAGCAGCTGAAATACGGTGCCGGACTGATGCAGCTGCTGCGCCAGCCCAGTCAGTCCCCCCTGCTTTTGTGGCAGCAGGTGGTGCTGCTCATCTGCGCGCAGGCAAAAATGTTTCTGAACGTCCCTCTCAAGCAGATCAAAGCCGCCGAGAGCGGGCTGCTTGCCCACTTTGATCAGCACCGCAGCACCCTGTGCCTGCGCATTGAACACGGCGCGGCCTATTCCGACGCGCTTCGTCAGGAAGTGATCGACTGCGCGAAGGACTACTTCGCTCACGCCGTCTTTCACTGACCCCCTGAAAGGAAGGTGACCCTATGGCCAGCGCGGAAGAAATACGGCTCCGAATCGGCAGCATTGCCCAGACGAAAAAGGTCACGGACGCCATGTACATGATCTCCTCCGTCAAAATGCGCCGCGCCCTTCAGGAAGTGGAAAGCACCCGTCCCTATTTTCGCGCGCTGAAAAACCAGATCGGCGATCTGTTCCGCTACATTCCGGACAACAACAGCCGTTATTTCCGTGCACCGCTGCCCGAGGGGCAGCTGCACAGACGGCGGGGCATTCTGCTCATCACGTCGGATAAAGGGCTGGCGGGCAGTTACAACCCCACCGCGCTGAAGGAAGCGGAAGCCTACATGCGCAGGCACCCTGAAACCATGCTTTTCATTGTCGGCGAATGCGGACGGCAGTATTTTTCAGCGCAGCACCTGCCTTTTGTTCAGGATTTTGCCTACTCCGCCGCTTTCCCCACCGTATGGGAGGCGCGGCAGATCTGCACGGATCTGCTGGAGCGCTATAATAACGCGCAGCTGGATGAGATCGACATCATCTATACGGACTATCATACCAGCCGTCCCAGCGAATGCAAGCGCAACTGTCTTCTCCCGCTGGACAAGAGCCGTTTTTCCTCCCCGGAACGGACAGCCGTCACACCGAAAAGCCGCGTGTTTTACCCCGATGCAGTCACCGTGCTGGACGGCGTCGCGCCCAGCTACCTGACCGGCTTTATCTACAGCTGTCTGGTGGACAGCTACTGCAGCGAGCAGGAAGCGCGCATGACCGCCATGCACACTGCAGGGCAGAATGCGGAGGACATGCTCAAAAAGCTGCGCAGCCAGTACAACGCCCTGCGTCAGGCCGCCATCACCCGGGAGGTAGTGGAAATTTCTGCCGGCGCGCAGGCGCTGAAACGCAAAAAAAAGAAAAGCGAGGTGCAGCACCCGTGACAAATCAGACGCCGGAGCTTCATAAAGGAAAAATTGCCGGCATCAACGGCCCGGTGGTGGACGTGACCTTTGAACCGGGTCAGCTTCCCCGTATCCGGGAAGCGCTGTATGTGACCCTGGGGCGCAAAAAGCGGACGCTGGAAGTCGCTCAGCACATCGGCGGCGGTCTGGTGCGGTGCATCATGCTGGGCGCCAGCGAAGGGCTGTACCGGGGTATGGAAGTGATCGCTACCGGCGCGCCCATCACCGTGCCCGTAGGGGACGCCGTGCTGGGCAGACTGTTCAACGTGCTGGGCGATTGTCTGGACGGCGGACAGCCGCTGCCGGACACCGTCGAAAAACGCAGCATCTACCAGCCCGTTCCCCCCTATTCCCAGCGCCGCAACACGCAGGAAATCCTGGAAACGGGCATCAAGGTCATCGACCTGCTGGCGCCTTACGCCAAGGGCGGCAAAATCGGCCTTTTCGGCGGCGCCGGCGTGGGCAAAACGGTGCTCATTCAGGAATTGATCCACAACATCGCCACCCAGCACGGCGGATACTCCGTGTTCACCGGCGTAGGCGAACGCAGCCGGGAAGGAAACGACCTGTGGACGGAAATGCAGGGCAGCGGCGTGCTTGACAAAACCGCCCTTGTTTTCGGCCAGATGAACGAAGCGCCGGGCGTACGCATGCGGGTCGCCCTGACGGGGCTGACCATGGCCGAGCATTTCCGGGACGAGGAGCACAAGGACGTGCTTCTGTTCATCGACAACATTTTCCGCTTCATTCAGGCCGGCAGCGAGGTATCCACCCTGCTGGGGCGCATGCCCTCCGCCGTGGGCTATCAGCCCACGCTGGCCAACGATCTGGGCGAAATGGAGGAACGCATCACCTCCACTCAGAACGGTTCCGTCACCTCCGTGCAGGCCATTTACGTGCCCGCCGACGACCTGACCGACCCTGCGCCCGCCACTACCTTTGCTCATCTGGACGCCACCACCGTGCTCAGCCGCAAGGTGGCCGAGCTGGGCATTTACCCCGCCGTGGATCCGCTGGAGTCCTCCTCCCGCATGCTGGAAGAAGACATTGTGGGTGCGGAGCATTACCGGGTAGCCATGGCCGTACAGGAAACGCTGGAGCACTACCGGGAGCTGCAGGACATCATCGCTATTCTCGGCATGGACGAATTGAGCGAGGACGACCGCCTGACCGTCCGCCGCGCGCGCAAAATACAGCGCTTTCTTTCCCAGCCCCTGCATGTGGCTGAAAAGTTTTCCGGTCTGCCCGGGGTGTACGTTCCCCTGAGCGAGACCATACGCGGCTTCGCCGCCATTGTGGACGGTCAGATGGATGACTGCCCGGAAGCCGCATTCTTCAATGCCGGTACGCTTTCGGATGTATACGCCAAAGCGGCCGCCCTTTCCGAAGGAGGTCCCCATGGCGACACCCTTCCATCTTGAGGTGCTCTCGCCGGATCGCACCTTCTATGCAGGCGACTGCGTATCGCTGGTCGTGCCCATCAGCGACGGCATGCTGGGCATCATGGCGCATCACGCGCCCCTGACGGCCGCCGTCGTAGCCGGTGAGGCGGCCTTCACCCTCCCGGACGGAACACGGATGCTCTGCGCAGTGTCTCAGGGCATGGTGAATGTGTCGGAAAACCGGGTACAGCTGCTCTGCGAACTTGCCCTCGCCCCTGATGAGATCAATGCGGAAACCGAACAGCGTCAGGCACGCGAGGCCATGATCCAGCTGCAGAAAAAGCAAAGCCATCGGGACTTTGTGCTGGCGCAGCTGACCTTTGCCAAGGCTGTCAACAACCTTCGGGTCAAACGCCACGCCGAAGGGAAATAAAATCGGCCGGCTCCTTTTCCATCGCCGTGTTTCTGTCCTGCCTCCAGGAGCAGCAGCGCCGTTTCCCACATCTTCTGCCCGCTTCATGCGGGCTTTTTCCGTTTAAACCCGTTGGCTTTTTCCGGTCTCTGCTGTATAATGTGAAACAGGATCACCATACGGTCTTTACAGTCTGAAAGGAGAAGGGTTATGGAACAGATCATTAAAAAACACGTAAAATGGATGAAATGGGATCGCATCATCACTGCCGTGCTGGCGATTGCGCTGGGTCTTCTGTTTGTCCTGCTGCCTGAAGGCTCGGCCAATACCCTGTGCACCCTGTCCGGCGTACTGCTGGTGGCCGCCGGCGTGACCGCCATCGCCGCTTTCATTGCCTACGGTTACTTTTTCAGCGGTTATTCGCTGGTTGCAGGCATTCTGCTGATTCTGGCAGGTATCTTCTGCTTCGTCTCTCCCGGCACGGTGCAGGGGCTGCTGACGGTCATTCTGGGCGTATTCATCCTGCTCAGCGGCAGCGCCTCCCTGGTGGATGCCATTGCCTGTGCACGCGCCAAGGCGCAGGGCTGGCTGGTCATGCTGCTGCTCTCCCTGCTGGTCATTGTGCTGGGTGCCGTCGTCATGCTGGGCACCTTTGACACCATCATGATCTTTGCCGGCTGTTCTCTGATGGTGGACGGCGTGTGCTCTCTGGTGCTGACGCTGGTTTTCAGCCGCCGCATCCGTGAAGCCCGCCGCCAGCTGCATGACCTGTGGGACATGCTGGACGAATAAGCTGTTTGCCTTTTCGGCACAGTCAAGCAGTTAAAAGATGTTCTTTCCGCAAGCCCGGTCATTTGCATGACCGGGCTTGTTGCACACAAAACCCCGGACATTTCTCCTTTATAGGGGAAAAGTCCGGGGTTCTTTGTCTTACTCAATGTTGTTTTGCAAGGTTTCAACGCTGCTTGATGCTGCTTTTCCGC
>CAKUKE010000017.1 GCA_934662505.1 uncultured Clostridia bacterium
GCGAACACCATTTACGCGCCGACGCTGGAGGGCTATGACCTGAGCGGCAGCGGTGAAGAAACGGTGACGGTGGACGCGCAGGGCAATGCGGATAAAGTGGAAGTGACCTTCTACTACACCGCCAAGACCTACACCGCGCCGCAGATCATCATCCATTGTGTGGATCAGGATACCAACACGGAGATCAAGACGCTGGAGCAGGAATGCGCGGTGGGGCAGACCACAACCGTGGAGGTTCCCAGCGTAGACGGCTACAAGGCGCTGGATGAGCAGGGGCAGACGGTGACCGTGGATGCGCAGGGACAGGCGGATCGGACGGAGCTGACCTTCTATTATCAGAAGATCCCCGCTGTGGCGCTGGTTTCCATCATTTACCGCAATCAGGACGACAACAGCGAGAACGGCGTACTGTATTCCACCTCGGTGGTGTACAATGCCGGCACCCGCACCACGGTGCAGGCGGATCTTTCGCTGGTGCCGGAGGATTTTGAACTGAATGACGCCGCCGAAAAGGAACTGACGGTGGACGAAAACGGCGTGGCGACGCCCAGCGAGGTGGTCTTCTACTTCCGCGCCCGGCAGACCGCCGAGTACACGGTGGACGTGTACTATCGGGACGAGGCGGGCAACAATGTCGCTTCTCCCCAGCAGCACAAGGTGGCGGAAGGCAACAATGAAATTCAGGCCGCGCCGGTCGACCTGCCGGATGCGTATGAACTGAAGCCCGGCACGGACAGCGTTCAGTATGTGAAGGTGAACGCGGACGGCACCAAGGAACCGTCGGAAGTGGTCTTCGTCTATCAAATGAAGGTGACCCCGACGCCGAGCGTTACGGAGACCCCGGCGGCGACGGAATTCCCCTACTATGTGGAACCGGCGGACGGTTACGGCTACCCCAAGGGCGACGACATCAATTTCCGTTCTTCGCCTACAAAGGAAGATAAGGAAAACATTCTGCACACCGTGGGCAAAAAGACCCTGCTTCACGTGACGGGCAGTCTGAAAAACAGCAAGGGTGAAGACTGGTACACCGTTACCGTGCAGGATACGGGCGAAACGGGCTTCATGCAGCAGAGCGTGGTGAACATGCTCAGTCAGGACGAGGTGAACCAGCTGTTCGGCTATACCGCCACGCCCGCGCCCGAAAAAACCGCCGAGCCTACGCAGGTGCCCGACGGGGTGGCGCTGGATCGCTGGGCGGAGACCAACGCGCAGGTCAACTTCCGCAAGCAGACCAGCACCGACAGCGGTCTGATTTCCAAGGTGAAAAAGGGCACGAAGGTCTGGGTGTACGACGCGGAGACGGTCAACGGCGAAAGCTGGTACCGGGTGTGCGTCGGCGGAACCGACGGGTACATGATGAGCAAATACGTGGATCTTCTGTCTCAGGAGGAAAGCGATCAGTACCAGAACACCCTGTCCACGCCCATGCCCACGCAGGGCGTCAGCCCCACCTGGCGGCCCACCGACACGGTGGCGCCGACGGAGACCCCGAATGTGACGGAGACCCCCGGCGCGACCGCGACGCCGGACGCGACGGCTACCCCCGCGCCTTATCGGGGCTACGCGCTCACGCTGGAGCGCAGCGTGCTGCGCACCGGCGCCAGCCAGACGGATGAGACTGTGCTGGAAACGGTGGAAAAGGAGCAGCTGATCCTCATTTCCGCACAGACTTATGTGGACGGTGTGTGCTGGGACAATGTGGAGGTCATTGCCACGGGAAGCAACGGCTTCATGCCCGACAGCGTTCTGCGGCATATCAACGATCAGGAAGCCAAGTATTATCTGGACAACCTGAAGCCCACCGACACCCCCGCGCCCGCGCCGACCCAGACGGCTGCGCCTGTGTCCGGCTATGCCATCACGCTGGGCAACAACGTGATGCTCCGCGCCTTTGCGGATACGAAGGCCAACATTCTGCAGGTGCTGCCGCTGGATACGGTGGTCATGGTCTATGAGCAGGAGTACGTGGACGGTCAGACCTGGCACATGGTCAACGCCGGCGCGTACTGGGGCTATATCCGCGACGACCAGATCCGCATGATGACGGACTGGGAAGTGACGGCCTATCTGGAAAGCCTGCGCACCCCCATCCCCACGCCGGAAAGCAGCCCCACCCCCGTCCCCGTGACGGAGGACAGCCTGTCCAGCTACGGTTATGTGAACAAGGACAAGGTGAACATGCGGGATAAGGCGTCCCAGTCCGGCAACCGGATCCGTCTGCTGGATCAGTACGCCTTTGCGCTGGTGCTGGGCACGGAAAAGGATGAAAACGGCAGCACGTGGTACCATGTGTCGCAGGCGGGCACGCAGGGCTACATTAAGGGCGATTACTTCACCGTCCTCTCCCTGAAGGAGCTGAGCGCCTTCCTGACCAGCGACAACTACCGCAACGCCAACAACAATAACGGCAGCGGCAGTACCACCGGCAATAACGTCAACAACATTCAGTCTGTCGAGGACTTTAACCAGAACGTCTGGAAAAACCCGGCGCTCAGTCAGTCCTATGAGCCCTTCAACCCCTACGGCACGGCGACCCCCGGTCCCGATGCGACCGCGACGGCTACGGCGACCGCAACGCCCTCTCCCACGCCTCTTGAACCGACTGCGACGGTCGGACTGGAGGATATCGGTCAGGTGGATACGCCCGAGGACAATGCCAAAACCTCCGGCAACGCCACCGGCGTTATCCTGCTCGTCGTTGCGGCGGTGCTGGGCGGCGGTGCGCTGTATGCTTACAGCATCTACAGGAAGAACGAACGCCGCCGTCAGGCGGTGCGGGAGCAGCAGGCGCGTCAGGCGGCGCGTCAGGCCGGACAGCCCCAGACCCGTGCGGCGCAGAACAATCCCGCCATGCAGCAGACCCGGGCGTATCCCAACGCAGGTCAGCAGCGCGGCGCGGCGCCCTTCATGCCGCCCTCCGGCGGCGCACGGCCTGTGCAGGGTGCGCCTCAGCAGCCCGGTTATCGTGCCGGCGCGCAGCAGACGGCGCAGCGGCCTGCGAACAATGCCGATCAGACGGCGATGTACCGTCCCGCTTATCCGCAGCAGCAGCCCCAGCAGCAGCCCCGCCAGAGCACGATGAACGGCACGGCGCAGGGCGCATATCAGGCCGGGCAGACTGCAAACGGCGCGGCAGAGCAGCACAATCCCTTCCGCCCGCCGGTTGGCCGTTCGGCAGCCAATCGCAGCGCCGGGACGGGAGAAACACCCGCTGCGGGCAGCACGGAACAGAGCGGCAGCGTGCGCCGGGTGCGCAGGAGCGACCGCTATCACCAGAACGATCAGAATTCATAAACAGGACGGGCACAGGGCAAGACGCGAATGCGCCTTGCCCCGTGCTGTGCCGGCGGATAAAAGGAAGAAGGCCATGACGGTTCACACGGGAAAAAAATGGATGGCGGCAGCGTTGTGCTGTCTGCTACTTTCGCCTTTTTGGGCAAGGGCGGAAAGCACGGAGACCGGCGGCGAAAATGACGAGGTGGCGGACAGCGCGCCCGCGGGCACGGTGGTGGCGGAAGAAACGGTGCTGGAACCGCAGTATGAAGTGCCGGACTATGTGCACTGGCTGCTGGACGTGGCGCGTGGCGAACTGGGCAACGGCGAGGATCGGGGCGGCAATACCAAATACGGCGCATGGGCGGGCGATCCGTCTGCCGAGTGGTGCGCCGAGTTTGTCTGCTGGTGCGTGGATCAGGTGGATCAGCAGCACGGTACGACCCTGCTGACGGTGCAGTACCCCAAATACTTTTCCTCCAATGTGGGGCGCGACTGGTTTCTCCGGGCAGGACGGTATGTGG
This sequence comes from uncultured Clostridia bacterium, assembly GCA_934662505.1. Taxonomy (GTDB): domain Bacteria; phylum Bacillota; class Clostridia; order Christensenellales; family Aristaeellaceae; genus SVGT01. The sequence continues at coordinate 3,801 of CAKUKE010000017.1, forward strand.
CGCGCAAGGGCATGGTGCCGGACTGGGGCAGCCAGTGGTTCAAGGGCGAAGAGACGTCCATGCTCCGCAACAGCTACATTCCCCAACCGGGGGACTGGGTGTTCTTTTCGACGGTAGCCACGGGGGATACGACCCATGTGGCCATGGTGGAATACTGCGCCGTGACCCCGGACGGTCAGGTGGTCGTGCACGTCATCGAGGGCAACAATCCGGATAAGGTGGCGAGGAATGCCTACCCGCTGGACAATTGGGCCATTCTGGGCTACGGCACCGTCCACGACGTGGCGGACACCACCCTGCGAAGCGGGTGCCAGGGAGTCAAGGTGAAAAATCTGCAGGATCAGCTGATCCTGCTGGGCTATCTGGAGCCCCAGTACAACACCGGCAAATACGCCCAATTGACCGCACAGGCCGTGAAAAACTTTCAGTGTGCCCAGGGAATCGAGCAGACCGGGGTGGCCGGGCAGAAGACTCAGCTGGCGCTGGAACAGCTGGTGCGGGAATACTACAGGAACAATGAGGAATTGTGGACGGTCGGGGAATGAGAAAGAACACAGGCCAATCCGCCCGAAAAATGCGGGCTGAGGCAGGATAAACGAAAATCAAAACGAATAATACACTGTTTCCACGACGGGCGGCGTGGGCGCTGTGCGGGCGGGCATATCAGGTTCCAGCGGACGGCGCCGTTTTTCAAAAGAATGTGCGGAAGAACGCGTTTCAGCGCGGGCAGCCCCATGACGAAAGGGTATGAAGTGAACCTATGTTGATCAACCATCCGATGACTGCGTTTCAGGGAGTCGCGCCGGAAAACGTGTTTTTTGTGTCCAACGACCAGCATGTGCAGATGGGGTACGGCTACGTGGTGCAGTTTTTCCAGAATGAGGCGTGCCCGGAGCGCCCGCAGCGTCTGTTCCTGTACATGGAGGTGCAGGAGTCGGCGCGCTGCCTGCTCTACGGTGCGCTGCTGGCGCGGGCGGAGCAGCTGCGCAACGAGGCGCCCATGATCCCTGCGAGGCTGTACACCGAACTCAAACCCTCCGAGATCGACATGCAGCGTTTTTATGAGAAAATGGGGTTCAAAAAGGATGACGGGGAGGAAGTGTACCGTTTTCCTGTGGTGCCCGGACGTGCGCAGGCGCCCATGAGCATGCAGTACGCATCCGTACCGCTGGATACGCAGGAGCAGGAGGATAACCTGCTTCTTCGTCTGAATGCCTACCGTATCCGTCCCTTTGACCGGGATTATCTGACGCTGTGGCGGCAGCAGCCCAATTTTATGGTGCTGGCCTTTTACCGCGACGGCATTCCCGTGTGCGAGGCGGTGGTTACGGGGGCGGACGGTCAGGCGACGCTGATCGACGTGCACACCCTGCCCCAGTACCGCCGTCAGGGGCTGGCGACGCAGCTGCTGGGCGCTGCCTGCGTCCACCTGCAGGAGCGGGGCGTGCGGGAGATCTATACCCACGTATTCAAGGGAAACCCTGCTCAGATGGGGCTGATGCGCAAGCTGAACGGTCAGTTTGTCCGCACGTTGTATCTGCTGCCCGGGTTGAATATGTAATGACCGTCGGAAGGGCGGATAGGGAACGGCTTGTATTCGGCAGGCCGTTTTTTGAATCTGTGCGGGAAGCGACGCGCTTTTGCAGATGATGGTGCGAGATTGCATGGCGGCGGGCAGACGGGGAAGAACGATGGTCTGTCCGTGAAAGAAACGGGTGCGGCAACGGTACTGTGCCGCTGAAAACGGAAAATATACCAAAGTATATGTTTTGAACCGATCAGGCGTCCTGTTCGCATTGCAGAAGCGCACCGAAGCGGCTGCCGGAATGACGGAATACGGATGACCCCTGAAAAGCATGGATGGACAAACTGCTGGAACCGCCCAACATAGACTGTCCGGGCTGTCGGCGCGCTGCGAAAGAGCTGGGCAGAACCGTTTCCGGCTGCGGCGCATGATGACCGTGCGCGGGCTTGCAGGGCGGTGCCGGCGCGGCGGAAAGCGGAAAAGAAGACGAACAACGGACGGAGGACACAAAATGGATATTTCCTTCAAGTGTGAAAATGAAAAGTTTAATTATAGAGTGTGCGCCGTGATGCTGGCGGATGAAAAAATTCTGGCCATGCATGACGAGCGTTCACCCTACTACTATCTCCCGGGCGGAAGGGTCAAAATGGGCGAAACCGCCGAACAGGCCGTGCTGCGCGAGGTGCGGGAGGAACTGGGCGTTACGCCGGAAATTGCCCGTCCGCTGTGGCTAAATCAGGCGTTTTTTACGGAAGATGTGGATCAATTGCGGTACCACGAACTGTGCCTTTATTTTCTGATGGATATTTCAGGAACGAACCTGCGGACAAAAGGGCGGGTTTTCACCCTGAAGGAGGGGCGGCATACCCATGTATTTGAAGTGGCTGGCGTTCGACAGCCTGAAGGACGCATATTTTTACCCGCAGTTTCTGAAGACAGAGATCAACTGGCTGCCGGACACGCTGACGCTGCGTACGGAGGTGGAGTGAACCCCCGGGGCACGGTAAGGAAAAGCACGCTGCCCATCGGCGCATGACCGTACCGTCCGCATTCCTTTGATTCAGGAGACGGCGGTCAGTTATGAGGCAGCAGCAAAAACGGCACGGCTTTGATGCCGTGCCGTTTTGCGTGATCGATGCTGCCTAAATGCCGCTCAGGCTCGGAGCGTCCGATCTGACGGGCATGCGGCGCGATGTCTTCTCAGTGGAAGGCGGGCAGATAGCTGCCATGGGCTTCGATCAGATCGTCCACCATCCGCTTGATGGTGTCGATGTCCAGCTCGCTGCCGGTATGAGGATCCAGCATGGCGGCCTGATAGATGTGATCTTTCCTGCGGGTGACGGCTGCCTCGATGGTCAGCAGCTGCACGTTGATGTTGGTCATGTTCATGGCGGCGCACTGCACGGGCAGCGAACCCACATGGCAGGGCTGCACACCGTGACCGTTGACCAGACAGGGCACTTCCACGCAGGCCTCGGCGGGGAGGTTGGTGATGAGGTGATCCTGATTGAGCACGTTGCCGCCGATCTGGTAGGGGTTGCCTGTTACGATGGCTTCCATGATGTGGGAGGCGTATTCGGTGGAACGGACGTGATCCTTGACGCCGCTTTCCATGAGCTCCGCGTACTCCTTTTTCCAGGCGGCGATCTGGTTGACGCAGCGGCGGGGGTATTCGTCCAGCGGAATGTTGTAACGGTCGATCAGTTCGGGATATTTGCTCTTGATGTAGAACATGTTGTATTCGGCGTTGTGCTCGCTGGATTCGGTGCAGTAGTAGCCGAAGTGCCGGATGTAGTCCAGACGCACCTTATCCCTGAAATCAGGCTGGCTCTGTACGGCGCCCACCTTTGCGCGGATGGCGGGATAGAGGTCGTTGCCGTCCTTATCCCGCAGATCCAGCAGCCACGCCATGTGGTTGATGCCGGCAATGAGCTCCTTGCGGCCTTCCAGTTTGTCTTCCATGCCCATTTCAGTCAGCAGGGTGCGGGAGCATACCTGCACGCTGTGGCACAGACCGACGGTCTGAATGCCGGTGTAGCGCTGCATATAGCCGCTGAGCATGGCCATGGGGTTGGTGTAGTTGAGGAACAGTGCGTCGGGGCACACTTCTTCCATGTCGTCGGCAAAATCCTTCAGCACGGGAATGGTGCGCAGCGCACGCATGATGCCGCCGATGCCCAGCGTGTCGGCGATGGTCTGGCGCAGACCGTATTTCTTGGGCACTTCAAAGTCGATGATGGTGCAGGGGTCGTACAGGCCGACCTGAATGGCGTTGACCACGAAGCTTGCGCCCCGCAGCGCGTCCTTGCGGTTTTCGACGCCCAGATAGCATTCGATCCTGCCGTGACCGCCCTTGGCGGCGCGCATGGCTTCCAGAATGACCCGGCTTTCCTCCAGCCGCTGACCGTCGATGTCGTAAAGGGCGAACACGCTGTCCCGCAGCGCCTCGGAGCACATGCAGTCGCCGATGACATTCCGGGCAAATACGGTGCTGCCCGCGCCCATGAAGGTGATTTTCATGATGATATGCCTCCTGCGTTTTTTTTCATTGTAAAGGATGAAACTTTGTAATACAATGGGATTGTGTGAGGAAAAAACATGTCATTTTGTGGGTGAAGAACGATGTACAGCGAACTGATCGTCGACGAGGGATACGCCGGACTGAACCCCTGTCAGTTTGGCTATGAGGCCTGCGAGGCGGGGCACGCTTTCGGACCGGCGGTACGCAGCCACTGGCTTATTCATTATGTTGTCCGGGGCAGCGGTGTTTTTCAGGCGCAGGGACGGACTTATTCCCTTTATCCGGGGGAAATGTTTGTTATTGCGCCGGGGGAAGTGACGTTTTATCAGGCGGATGGAAGGAACCCGTGGAGCTATATCTGGATCGGGTTTTCCTGTGCGGCGCTTCCGATGGCGCTGGAAAAGCGCATCCGCTGCCCTGAGGCGCAGGCGGTGTTTGAAAGCATGAAAAAATGCGCCGTCTTTGAAAACGGACGCAGCGCCTATCTGGCGGCGCGGCTGTGGGATCTATTTGGCATTTTGTTGGAAAGAAAGCCGGAACGGCCGGATCCGGCGGACAGAGCCGTCAGCTGCATGCGGGCGGAATATATGAACGGCCTGACCGTGAGCGAGGTGGCGGAGCGGCTGCAGATGGAGAGAACGGCCTTTTCCGTCTATTTCAAACGCCGCGTCGGTATGACGCCCCAACGGTACCTGATGAACCTGCGTATGGAAAAAGCGGCGGAACTGATGACGCAGTACGGGGAAACGGTGACGACCGCAGCCCGTTCCGTGGGGTACGGCGACCTGTTCAACTTTTCAAAAATGTTCAAGCGCCATTTCAGCATGTCGCCTCGCGCCTACGTTCAGGCTTTCAGACGGTCGGAGAAAACCGATAAAAATGCAAACGCTGATGAAAATCTGCCGTTTACCCCGGGAGACGGGTGTGATATAATAAAAAAACAAATTCAGGAGAAAGGCTGAAAATCAACGATGGAAATGTTAAAGCAGCTGTCTCTGGCCGGCCTGGTGCCCGTTATTCGGGTGGAAAATGCAAACGATGCGGTGCCCCTGTGCGCCGCGCTGCGGGACGGCGGCCTGCCAGTGGCGGAAATCACGTTCCGCTCCGATGCGGCAGCCGAGGCGATCAGACGGGTGCACGATGCATTGCCGGACGTTCTGCTGGGCGCGGGCACGGTGCTTGCCCGTGAGCAGGTGGACGCGGCGCTGCAGGCGGGCGCCGCCTATATTGTTTCCCCCGGGCTGAACCGGAATATTGTACGTTATTGTCAGGATAAGGGCGTGCCGGTCGTGCCCGGCTGCGCCAACGCCAGCGATATTGAGGCCGCGCTGGAGGAAGGGCTGGACACCGTCAAGTTCTTTCCGGCGGAGGTGTTGGGCGGCGTGAAAATGCTCAGGGCGCTTTCTGCGCCCTATGGCGGGATTCGTTTTCTCCCCACCGGCGGCGTCAATGAGAACAACCTGAACGATTATCTGGCGCTGCCTCAGGTCGTTGCGTGCGGCGGCAGCTGGATGGTGCCCGGGGATGCGGTAGCGGCAGGGGACTGGGCGCGCGTCACCCGGTTGACCCGCAGCGCCGTGGCGCTGATGCTGGGTCTGGAAGTGAAGCATGTGGGCATCAACACGGAAAACGAGGCGGAGGCGCGCCGGGTGGCGGGGCTTTTGTCCGTCATGCTGGACTGGCCCACCAGCGAAACGGCGGCAGCCGTATGGGTCAAGGACGGCTTTGAAGTGATGAAAGCGCCCTTCAAAGGAAAGATGGGGCATGTGGCCATCGGCTGCAATAACATTTTCCGCGCCCGCTGGCATCTGGAAAAGCGGGGGTTTGCCTTTGACGATGACAGCGTCATCATGCAAAACGGCAGGGTCAAGGCGCTGTATATGAAGGATGAAATTGCCGGTTTCTCCTTCCATCTGGCGCAGAAATGAGGTCGAATATGCAGCAGTTGAAAATAGCGGCCTTTGGCGAAGTGCTTTTGCGGCTGATGAGCCCGGGACATGAGCGGCTGTTCCAGTCGCCCCGGCTGGAGGCGACCTTTGGGGGCAGTGAGGTCAACACGGCCATTGCGCTGGCCAATTTCGGTGCGCAGGCGGCGTTTGCCACGGTGCTGCCGGATAACGACGTGGGCAGCGCGTGCCTGCGGGAAATGCGGGCGTTCGGGCTGGATGTGAGCGCCGTGCGCCGCAAACCGGGTCGGATGGGGCTGTACTTTCTGGAAACGGGTGCCATGCAGCGTCCCAGCAAGGTGGTGTATGACCGTGCCGGCAGCGCCATGGCGCTGGCGAAACCGGGCGACGTCGACTGGGATCGGCTGCTGGAGGGCGCGACCTGGTTTCACTTCAGCGGGATCACGCCTGCGGTCAGCGCCAGCGCTGCGGCGTTGACGCTGGAGGGGGTGCGGGCGGCGCATCAAAAGGGGCTTCGCATCAGCTGCGATCTCAATTACCGCCGCACGCTGTGGCGGTACGGCCGGCAGCCCATCGAGGTCATGCCGGAAATCGTCCGTTATGTGGACACCCTGCTGGCAAACGAGGAAGCCTTCCGCCTGTGCATGGGCGTGCACTTGCCCGGCATGGGGGATGATGCACTGCACATGCTGAACCTGAACCAGTACGCCGACCTGTGTGCCCGTGCGATGGGGGCGTATCCCGCCCTTCGGGTGATCGGCCTGACCATGCGGGAAAGCACCAGCGCGGACGACAATACCGTGCAGGGGTGCCTGTATACCCGGGAGGGCATGCTGGAAAGCCCGGCCTATCGGATGGGCGACATTGTGGACCGGGTGGGCGGCGGCGACAGCTTTGCCGCCGGGCTTATCTGGGGACTGAATCGCTACGAAAGTCCGCAGGATGCGCTGAATTTTGCCATGGCGTCCGGTGTGCTCAAGCATACCATTCCGGGCGATTTCAACCGTGTGAGCGCCGAGGAAGTGGAAGCGCTGATGGGCGGCGACGGCGGCGGACGGGTGCAGCGCTGAATTGCGGGGGTGCCTGAACAAACGGGCTGCGCGGAGCGGCCGTACCTTCGAAGGACAAATGAAAACGGAACGCATCGGTTGTCTGATGCGTTCCGTTTTTTGGATGGCATTGGCTCGTCAGGCCTTGTTATGATCTTCCAGATATTTGAACAGCTTCCGCTTCACCCGCTGCAGGGCGTTGTCGATGGATTTGACATGCCGCCCCAGCATTTCGGCAATTTCCTGATAGCTTTTTCCCTCCAGAAAAGCGGCCAGCGCCTGCTGCTCCAGATCGGACAATAGTTCGCCGATCTGGCTTTGAATGCTGCTCAGATCCTCCTGACTGATGTAGAGGTCTTCCGGGTTGGTCACCCTGCCTTCAATGACGTCCAGCAGCGTACGGTCGCTTTCCTCGTCGTAGAGGGGTTTGTTCAGGGAAACGTAGCTGTTTAAGGGGAAATGCTTCTGCCGGGTTGCGGTTTTGATGGCGGTGATGATCTGCCGCTTGACGCACAACTCGGCAAAGGCGCGGAAGGAGGTAAGCTTGGCGGGCTTGAAATCCCGAATGGCCTTGTACAGGCCGATCATCCCCTCCTGAACAATGTCTTCGTGATCCGCACCGATGAGAAAATAGCTGCGCGCCTTGGAACGGACGAAATTTTTATATTTGTTCAGCAGAAAAGCCAGCGCCATGCCGTCGCCCTCCTGGGCGAGGGCGACGATATCCTCATCCGGCATGGACTTGAATTTTTCCATTTCGGCCTGTTCATCCTGAATCGGAAAATCATCATTCATGGGGCTGCTCCTTGACAAGTGATGGGTCAGCGGGCGCTGTACGCCGCGTACATCAGTACGCCTGCGGCGACGGAAGCGTTCAGGCTGTCCAGCGCGCCGGACATGGGCAGCTTGACCTTATAATCGCACTTTTCCAGCGTGAGGCGGGAGATGCCGTCCCCCTCGGAGCCGATGACCAGCGCCACCGCGCCGGAAAAATCCACCTTGCGGTAGTCTTCGCCCGCCATGTCGGCGGCGTAGAGCCACACACCCTGTGCCTTGAGCATATCCAGCGTGCGGGAAAGGTTGCCGACCCGGGCAACCTTGATGCGCTCAATGGCGCCGGCGGAGGCCTTGACGGCGGAGGGGGTCAGTCCGACGGCACGGCGCTGCGGGACAATGACACCGTGGGCGCCCACGCAGGCGGCGGTACGGATGATGGCGCCCAGATTCTGCGGATCGGTCACGCTGTCCAGCACGATCAGGAAGGGCGCTTCGCCCCGGCTCTGCGCGTCGGCCAGCATGTCCTCTACCTCATAATAACGGTAGGCAGAGGCGTAGGCGATCATCCCCTGATGATTGCGGGTGATTTCGTCCAGACGGGTACGCTCCACCGTCTGGACGGGAATGTGCGCTTCCCGCGCCATGGCGACGATCTCCCGCGCCGTGGCGGAAAGGTCGCCCTTGGCGACCAGCAGCTTTTCAATGTCCCGGCCTGCCTTGATGGCCTCCCGGATGGGGTTGCGGCCGGTGATCAGGTTTTCAGGCTCCGGCGCACGCTCCACGGGCGTATAGGCGGGCTTTTCCGTACGGGGGGTGTAAGCCGGACGCTCGCTGCGGGGCGCATAGGCAGGCTTATCCGTCCGCGGGGCACGGTCATCGTCCCTGCGGAAAGCACGGTCATCCCGGGGCGCGGCGTTTTTATGCTGGAAACGGTCGTATTCGCCGCTCCGGTGGGAGGCGTGGTCGCCGCCTCGCTCGGCAGGGCGGCGATCCGCCGCCGGCGCGTAGCCCTGCTTGCTCCGACCGTCCCGGGCGGGCGCATAGGGCTTGCTGTCAGAGAAGTGGCCATGGGACGCGCCGCGGCCTTCATAGCCTTTGCCCTGCGCGCTGCCCTTGCGGCCGGATTTGTAGTCCGCGCCTTCTTCACGCCATTCTCTGGCGTCCTTTTCCAGATGCTGTTTGCGGGTCATGGGCTTTTGCCCTACCCGATCATAAAAAGCCATAGGGTTCCTGTCCTTTCCGCGCCGGGGAAGGCGCGTTCAAATGATTCATGCCTTGAACTTTTCCCGCACCGCCGCGGCCTGACCGCAGGTTTTTCCGCCTTCCGGGCAGGCACCGTTCAGGCAGGAAGGGCCTGCGTCGTTAAACAGCGCGGGCGCTGCCTGACGGCACAGGAAAAGCATCTGCGTGGCCAGCTCGCGTATTTCCCACTGCGCCCGGTTGCAGCAGCGCAGCGAGAAAAAGTGACGCAGTTCCCGGGCATTCATGGTCAGCGTCAGCCGGGTTTCGCAGGCGGAGGGAAGCACGAAGCGGGCGTCCTCATTGCTGCTTTCGCCCGCGTCGCCCAGCAGCGCCTGCCATTTTTCATACCAGCCATGGGCGGTTTCCATCTGCGCCCGGTATTCGGCGGCCGCTTCTTCACCCAGCGCACGGATGCGGGGCGGGATGATGTAGAAAAAATCGTCCTTGAGGGATACGTAACGCTGACTCTGCACGCTGAAACTGGCGATACGGTGCCGGGTCAACTGCGCCAGCAGCACCCGGCTGACGCCCTCCACCGCGAAGGTGAAGGAGGCGTGCTCCAGCACGGACAGATGGCCGGAGGAAAGAATACGTCGAAGATAGGCCGCCTGATCCTGCTGAGAGACCTTTTCCCGCAGCGCGTCCACATCCGCATGGGAATAGCACATTCTGGCAGCCAGCGCACAGGTTTTCTCCGGGTCGGGGGTATAGGTGAGCAGCGCCACCTTCAGATTTTTTTCGGGCATGGGGATTCCTCCTCACGGCAGCATATTTCGTCGATTTCCGCCAGACGCGCCGTCCGTCCGCACATGAACAGGTAGCCGTAGAGCGTTTCGAGCGCTGTGGCGGCGGCATAGTCCTCCGCTGTGGCGGCCTTGGGCAGGGTATGGTGCGCGTGGGCGTTGCGGCCGCGGCGCACCATTTCTGCTTCTTCTTCGGTCAGAAAAGGGAGCAGCCTGGCCAATGCGCGCGCCTGCGCGGCGGCATTGACACAGGCGGTGGCCAGACGATGCATGTCGCTCATGCGCCGCTCCACCCGCATCAGCCGGGTACGCGTCATCAGCGTGTGCACACTGTCGCCAATGTAGGCCAACTGCAGCGGAGAGATCAGCCGGGCTTTTTCCGGCGCCAGACAGGGAGACAGGCTCATTTGAGCGCCGTCTTGCTGTAGGCGGAGGGACTCATGCCTACGATGTTCTTAAAGGTCTTGGAGAAATGGTAGGGGTCGGACATGCCTACTTCCACGCCCGCCTGACGGACGGTATACCCTTCCTTGAGGAGGGTCTTGGCGCGCTCCATTTTGCAGAACAGCTGATAGCTCTGAGGCGGCATGCCCACCTCGGATACAAAGCGCTTGCGGAAGGTTTCCACCGGCATGCGGGAGAGGGCGGCCATTTCGCTCAGAGAGAAGCTGTCCCGGTACTGGTTTTTGCGCATGGCGTCCACCACTTTGGCGATCTCGTGGGACAGCACCGCATCCATGGCCACGGGCTGGCCGCTGTGGGAAGCCAGCATGGCCCAGAGCAGCTGCTGCAGCTGTGCGGAGGACGCATCCTGCGCGTCCTGCAGACGAACGGTGGCCTGCACGATGTGGCGCGCCAGATTGATCTGGGAGGGGAGCGCACCCTGCTTCATCACCCGGCGTGGGATAGCGCCCAGACGCTGCATGAATTCGCTGGCCAGCACGCCGCCGACCATCACCCACAGAATGCGGCTTTCCTGTTCCACATCCAGCGCAATGTCCGTGGTGCCGGGGGGGAGCATGCAGCAGTCGCCCGCCTTGAAATGGATGGAAACACCGTCGCTCATCAGCTGCATGGCGCCGCTTTCCAGCGCCAGCCACACCCAGTGCATGGGGGTGCGCAGCCGCTGGGTGCTGCACTGCAGCATGGCGGAGCCTGCTGCGGAAATATATTCACCGCTGGCGCTGGCGAGCGCGTCGGGATGATGCACGCCCTCTACCAGCACTGCGGGCTGATCTACCGTTTCAGCCGTCGGAAGGAAAAGAATTGAATCAGCCATAGCCTAAACCTCCATTTCTAACGTACATGAATATTTTACATCCCAAATATTACAATGTCAAGAGATGAACCAAATAAAACATTGAAGGAAATGTAAAGAAAACAGCGCGCATACAAACGCCCGTTGCCAGCGGAGCGGCAAACGGCTATAATGTAGGAAAAGGAGGGGGACGGCATGCGGACACTGACGTATACAGCGCTGGAAACGGACGTGGGTCGTACCGTCCTGTCCGTGCTGCGCCGGGAAATGCATTTGTCGGGCAGTCTGATCCGCCGCCTGAAGTATCATGACGGACTGTTTCTGGACGGGCGTCCTGTTCACACGGACGTGCGCATGAACCCGGGTCAGCGGCTGGAGGCGCGCTTTGCCGGCACGGAAGCGGCGGGCGCAGACGCGGACGGAGCGGTGAACATCCGCTACCGGGACGAGGATGTGCTGATCGTGGAAAAGCCCGCGCCGCTGCCCGCCATTGCCTCGGCGCGGCAGTCCGGGGACAGTCTGGAGCGCCGTCTGACCGGGTGGATGGGGGAGGCGGATTATGTCTACCGTCCGGTCAACCGGCTGGACAAGGGAACCAGCGGCCTGATGGCGGTGGCGCTCAACCCCTACGCGCAGGATCGCCTGCAGCGTGCGCTGCACACGGATGGGTTTGTACGGCGGTATCTGGCAGTGGTGGAGGGGCATCTGCCCCGGTCGGAAGGCACGGTGTGCCAGCCTATCGGGCGGGGAGCAGGGGTGCGGCGGGTGATTGACCCGTCGGGGAAACCCTCGGTGACCCATTACCGGGTGCTGGAGGAGACGGCTGACCGTTCGCTGGTCATGCTGCGGCTGGAAACGGGACGCACTCATCAGATCCGGGTGCATATGCAGTCGCTGGGGTGTCCCGTCGCGGGCGATTATCTGTACGGTACCCCGCTGGCCGCCTTGCCCGGGCGGTTTGCCCTGCATGCCGCCTTTATCGGCTTTTTTCATCCCGTGACGGGGCAGTGGCTTGAAAGAGAATCCCCCCTGCCGCCCGAACTGCGCGCGCTGATGACCCCCGATTTACGATGAACGGGCGTTCTGCACGCAAAACCGCGGCATTGGGTATGTACCGTGGAGGTAAACGTTTTCATTCTGTACGGATGATGCGGGACAATCCTTTTTGCGCAGACGCACTGTAAAACCGTACCGTCCGACAGAAACGTGAAAAAAATGAAAAACACGCCGCCTTTCATGGGGCTTCGGTTTTGATCTGCCGTTTTTCCCAATGCGCGAAGCGCCCGGTGCACAGGGCACGGGCGTTTTTTTCGTACATTTTGTGAGGGGATATGGGACGGATGCGGGCGCGCGAAGAAAAGAAAAAAACCGAACGTCCGCAGGGACGTTCGGCTGAAAAAACGGGAGAAAAGGGAAATTACTTGATTTCCACCTTCGCGCCGACTTCTTCGAACATGGCCTTGATCTTCTGGGCTTCTTCCTTGGAAGCGCCTTCCTTGAGCGCCTTGGGGCAGCCTTCCACGAATTCCTTGGCTTCCTTCAGACCCAGACCAGACACGACTTCACGCACGGCCTTGATGACCTTGATCTTTTCGGAACCGGCGTCGGTCAGGATGACGTCGAATTCGGTCTGCTCTTCAGCGGGAGCGGCGGCAGCAGCGCCGGGGGCGGCGGCAACGGCCACGGGGGCAGCGGCGGAAACGCCGAACTTGTCTTCCAGAGCCTTGACCAGATCGTTCAGCTCGAGCACGGTCATAGACTCGATCGCAGAAATAAATTCTTCATGAGTCATGGTATTTTTCCTCCATTATTTTTGAAATAGTTTGGGGTGCAAAAGGTTATTCGGCGTCTTCGCCGGCCTTCTGCTTGCGGATGGCTTCCAGCGCGTAGACCAGATTGGCGACGGGCGCATGGATGGAACCCACCAGACGCGCCAGCAGCACCTCGCGGGAGGGCAGCTCGGACAGCGCCTTCACGGCGGCTTCGTCCATCACTTCGGTACCCATCAGACCGACCTTGACGGAAAGGTTTTCCTTTTCCTTCTTGTTCTTGCTGATGAAGTCATAGATGACCTTGGCGGGCGCGACGGCGTCCTCCATGCCGAAGGCGTAGGCGTTGGGGCCGGTCAGATGTTCGTCCAGACCCTCGATGCCCAGCTCGTCCAGCGCGCGATCCACCAGCTTGTTCTTGAGCACCACGTATTCCACGTTGTTCTCACGGAACTGGTTGCGCAGCTTGGTCACTTCCTCTACCGTGTTGCCGGCAAAGTGAACGACCACCACGGACTTGGCCTTTTCAAACTTTTCCTTGATGTCGGCCACGACGACCTTCTTCGCTTCAAAGTTCTTGCTCATGATTAAGTTTCACCTTCCTCACGGCTCGAATTAAAAGATGCCCCTGCGCTTTGGGCACAAGGGCATCGAAACAGACGATACGCTTGCACCTCGGCCGGCGGTTTCCCATTAAGCACCCGGAGGCGCACCTGCTGTCTTCGGCACAGACTCTTTTGGAGCCGTCTGTTATTATATCCTCCGGAGGGCAAAGTGTCAACCCCTTTTCGCAGGAGAAATTCTACTTTACGAAAATGCGCCGAAAATGTATAATAAACAGGGTAAGGATACACGAAAGGAACGAAAACGACCGGTATGCAGATGAAGTTCTGCCCGCTGTACAGCGGTTCCAGCGGCAACTGCACTTATATTGCTACGGAAAAGACCCGGCTGCTGGTGGATGCGGGCATGTCGGGCAAAATGCTCTGCGACGCACTGAACGCCATCCATGTGCTGCCCGAGACCGTGGACGCCATTCTCATCACCCACGAACACAGCGACCATGTGAAGGGCGCGGGCATATTAAGCAGAAAGTATCACATCCCCATTTACGCCAACGCCGCCACCTGGCGGGCGATGGAGCGGCAGGTGGGCGCGGTGCCCCAGGCGCTGCGCCGGGTGTTTGAAACGGGCGAAAGCTTTTTTGTGGGCGAAATGGACGTGCTGCCCTTTTCCATCCCCCACGATGCGGCGGATCCTGTGGGCTTTCGGGTGTTTGCGGGGGGACACAGCGTGGCCACCGCCACCGATATGGGCTACCTGACCCAGAACACGGTGGACGCCATAGGCGGAAGCGACGTGGTGCTGCTGGAGAGCAACCACGACCCGGACATGCTCATGCAGAACCCCCACTACAGCGCCCGGCTCAAGCAGCGCATTCTGGGTCGGCACGGGCATCTTTCCAATGAAAGCTGTGCGCAGGCGGTGCTGACGCTCTATGAAACGGGCGTGCGGCATCTGGTGCTGGGGCATCTGAGCGGGGAGAACAACACCCCGTCGATGGCGCTGGAAACCACGCTTCGGGTGGTGGAAAAATACGGTCTTGCGCAGGGCGAGGACATTTTCATTCACATTGCCTGGCGGGACAGGGTCAGCGGCATGTTTACGGTAGGCTGATTTTTTTCGGGGAGGGAACAGACGTGATTTTAACGGTGCTGGGCTGCAACGGCCCGTGGCCTGCGGCGGGCGGCGCTACGTCCGGGTATCTGGTGGAAGAACAGGGCGAGGCGCTGCTGATGGACTGCGGCAGCGGGGTTTTGAGCGGGCTGATGCGGCGGATGGATCCGGCGGAATTGCAGGGTGTGCTGCTGACACACCTGCATTTTGACCATATGAGCGACCTGTTTGTGCTGCAGTATTATCTGCAGAACGTGGGAAAAACGCTGCCGGTCTATGTGCCGGAAGAAGCGCTCCCGCTGGCGCAGCAGATGCTGCCCACCGACATGTTCCATTTGAACGCCTATAAACCCAGTCAGCGGATCGGTATGTTTGACGTGGAAACCGCGCCGACACGCCACCCCGTGCCCAGTGTGGCGCTGCGGGTGACCTGCGGGAGCAGCAAGCTGGTGTACACGGGAGACGCGGCTGAAGGGGACAGCCTGACCGCGTTTTGCCAGAACGCAGGGTTCCTGCTGGCGGACGGCGCGTTTCTACATAATAAAAAGAAAGAAAACGCGCCCCATATGTCGGCGCAGGAGGCGGCCGGGCTGGCCAGACGGGCGGGGGTCAAAAAACTGATGATCACCCATTTCCCGCCCAACGAGGTGACGGAGCTGCTGCTGGCGGAGGCGCGGCGCGTCTACCCTAAGGCGCAGGCAGCCGTGATCGGGCGGCAGATCGAGGTATGACCGTCCGCCCATTCTGGCGTCAAAGGCCGCTGGTATGTCTGGCGGCGTTCTTTGGCGTCGGATTGTGGCTGGGCAAAACCGCTGCGCTTCCGCCGTGGATCTATGCAGCCGGCCTTTTCGGATCGGCTGCCGTGCTTGCGTGGACGCTTCGGGTAAAAAGAAGCGCGCTGGCCGCCGTGTTTTCGGCTGCGTTTTTTCTGGCGGGGCTGTACATGAACCTGCTGTGGAACCGTCCTCTGCCGACGGAGGGAAGCTATGCCATCCGCGGCGTGGTGTCGGGCGATGTGGAAATAGACGGCGCCCGGCTGCGCGCCTGCCTGCGTCAGGCTGAGGCGACGGACGGGGACGGCTGTGTGCAGGCGTTGGGGCAGGTTTACTGGACGTGGGATCTGAACGGGGAAGAAGCGGAGACCGCTGCGAGCCTGTTTGACGGCGACCGGGTCGCCTTTGACGGCAAGGTCTACCGTCCGTCCGGCAGACAGAACCCGCATGGACTGGATTTCCGGCTTTACCTGCGGGAAAAGGGGATGCTGGTGGGGGTGACGGGCGGCGACGGCCTGCAGGTGGAGAAGGAATATGCGGTCGGCCTGTCCGGCTGGGCGTACCGTCTGCGCCGGGCGCTGTGCAGCCGTATGGACGCGGTGTTCGGCGAAGACGCCGCCTACCCCAAGGCGCTTCTGCTGGGCGAGCGGCAGTACCTTGCGCCGGAGACGGTGACCGCGTTCCGGGATTTGGGCATTGCGCACATTCTGGCGGTCAGCGGGCTGCACGTGGGGCTGCTGGCCGGGCTTCTGATGGGCGCGGCGAATCTGCTGGGCGTGCCGCTGCGCGCGCGGGTGGCGGCTCTCTGCGCATTTCTGCTGGCCTACTGTGCGCTGCTGGACTTTTCTCCACCGGTGGTGCGCGCTTCTCTGCTGCTGACAGGTGCGTGGGTGCGCCGGACGGTGCGGCGGTCGGAAGACGGGCTGACGCTGCTGGCGGCGGCGTTCCTGATCATTTTGCTGGCGCGTCCCTTCGCCCTGTTTTCCCTGAGCTTTCAATTGACCTTCGCGGCGGTGCTGGGGCTGATTCTGCTTTCTGAGCCGGCGGAGCGGCTCCTGAACCGGCTGCATTTCAGGCGGCTGGCGCGTCCTTTTGCCGCTACGGTATCCGCCTCTGCGGCGGTGGCCGTGCCGGTCGCCAATGCGTTTCATCAGCTGTCGCTCATGGGTCTGCTGGTCAATCCGCTGGCCTGTTTTGCGGCAGGGCTGATCCTGCCTGCCTATGTGGCGGTATTTGCCGCAGGATGCGTGTACCTTCCGGCGGGGCAGGCGCTTGCCGCTGCACTGCGGTTCTGCGTGGGGTGGCTCCCGGCGGCGATGGACAGGGCGGCATCCCTTCCCTTTGCCACGGTGCGGGTGCCGTCCGTTTCCATGTGGCTGGCCGCGGCATTGGCCGTCTGCCTGCTGCTGTGCACGAGGTACGTTGTCCTTGCACCCCGGAGGCGGCTGGCAGTGGGGGCGGCCGTGCTGGCGGCAGGGGTTCTCATGTGGCAGGGGACGCTGTGCCGGGATGTGCGCTATGTGCAGCTGGCGGCAGGGCAGGCGGACTGCGCGGTGCTGGAGGACGGGCGCAGCACGGTGGTGATCGACGCGGGAGAAAACGGCGGCGATCTTCTGCGTTATCTGGCGGCTGAGGGCAGGCGGGTCGATACGCTGGTTCTGACCCATCTGCACAGCGACCATGCAGGCGGCGTGCGGCAACTGCTGGAAGCAAAGTGGCCGGTGGACAGGGTGGTGCTGCCCGCCCGCGCCATGGAACAGGCAATCGACCCGGGGATGGCGGAGATGCTGGATGCGCTGAGGGACGCGGGCGCGCGGATCGAGGAAGCGGTTGCAGGCGACGAGATCGTCACGGCGCGCTGCAGAATCCGCTTTGTATGGCCGTACGCGCCGCGGCCTGGGCAAAACGCCAACTGGTATTGTCTGGCCGCGCTGTGCGAAATGGACGGCGTGACGCTTCTGACCCTGTCGGATCTGCCGGGCGATTATGAAATGTACGCGGCTGCGCCGGCGGATATTCTCAAGGCTGCCCATCACGGCAGCAACAGCGGCACGGGACGGGCGCTGCTGGAGAAGGTGTCGCCTCAGGCGGTGCTTCTGACCTGCGGACAGGGAGGACAATTGCCGGGGCAGGAGACCCTTGAAAGGCTGACGGCTTTCCCGGCGGCACTTTTCCGGACGGATGAAACAGGAGCCGTGACGGTGCGCGTACGGCAGGGAGCGTATCAGATCGAATGTTTTCTGCGCCGATAGCGCGGGGGAGGACGGATGGATCACAACGAGTTTTTTGCTGCGCTGAACGCCGGGAACGTGGCGGCGTGCTATCTGTTTGAGGGCGAGGAGGAATACACAAAGCGCGCCGCGCTTCAGGCGCTGCGGGAGAGGCTGACGGCAGGGGAATTTGCTGCCATGAACGACGCCACCCTTCGGGATCCGGCGCCGGATGCGCTGATCGCCGCGGCGGAGACCCTTCCCTTCATGACGGACAGGAGGCTGGTCGTGGTGCGGGACTGCGCCATGCTTTCCGGCAGCAAACCCAAAGATTATGACGAGGACAAGGCGATCGAGCAGCTGACTGCCTATCTGGATCACCTGCCGGATACGGCGTGCATCGTTTTTTACGTGGCAGGCAAGGCGGACGCGCGGCGCAAGCTGTATGGCGTGCTGAAAAAGAAGGCGACTCTTGTTTCCTTTAAAACGCTGGATGATAAGCAGCTGAGCCAGTGGATCGTCCGGGAGCTGAAAAAGGGCGGCCGGGGCATTACGGGGGCGGACTGCGAACGGCTGTGGTTCACCGTAGGGAGGGATCTGAACCTTCTGACCGGGGAGACGGAAAAGCTGATCGCCTATACGGACGGACGGGACAGCGTAACGGCGGCGGACATTCAGGCCATCTGTACCCAGAGCCGGGAATACAAGGTGTTCGATCTGGCCACCGTTCTGCTTTCGGGGCAGGCCAAAAAAGCGCTGACCATGGCGGGCGACATGCTGCGCGGCGGCGAGGAGCGGCTGTACCTGCTGACGCTTCTTGGGGGACAGTGCCGGAAAATGTATTACGCCGCCGCCATGAAGAAAACAGGCGCGGGGGAGAGCGCCATCGCATCGGCGCTGGGCGTTCCGGTTTTTGCGGTGCGCACCGCCCTGCAGCAGGCTTCGGGGTACACCATGGCGCAGATGCGGACCATGTGCGCCCTGTGCGTGGAGACGGAGTTTCGGGTGAAAAGCGGCGAGGCGCCCGAGGAAGGGTCGCTGGAGGGGGTCATGCTGCAGATACTGGCCATGCGCCAGAGGAAGGGACGGTGCTGATATGCGCGCACTGCTGGAATCAGCCGGGATTTTTCTGAAAAACGAACAGCTTGAGCAGCTGGAAACTTATCGGGAAATGCTGCTGGACTGGAACACCCGTATGGATCTGACCAGCGTTCGGGAGGGCGACGTAGCCGTCCGGCATTTTCTGGACAGCCTGCTGCCCTTGGGAACGGGGGAACTGGTGCCTGCGTCCGGGAAGCTGATCGACGTAGGCACGGGCGCCGGTTTTCCGGGGCTGCCGCTGGCCGTGGCGCTGCCCGCATTGCAGGTGACGCTGCTGGACGCACAGGAGAAGCGGTGCGCCTTTCTCCGGGCGGTCACGGAAAGGCTGGCGCTGAAAAACGTGCGGGTGATCCATGGCCGTGCGGAGGAAGCGGCGCGGGATCCTGCGCTGCGGGAAGGGTTTGACGCGGCGACTGCGCGGGCGGTCGCGGGTATGCGGGTGCTGTGCGAATATCTGCTGCCCTTTGTGAAGGTCGGGGGCAGCGCCCTTTGCTGGAAGGGGCCGGCGGCCGTGCAGGAATTGACCGAGGCGGAAAACGCCATCCGTCTGCTGGGCGGCGGGGAAACGAAAATCTGGCCGATGAACTGCGGCGAGGAGCAGCACGTGGTGGTGCAGGTGAAAAAAAACTGCGCCACAGCGGAGAAATATCCGCGCAAAAACGGCATACCCGCCAAGCGTCCGCTGTAAAACGACATCAGACGCGCGTTTCCCGGTCGAAACGTGCTAAAAACCGTCGAAACTTTCTGCCGCCGTCCGGCAGGAAGTTTTTTATTCTGCGCGAAACAGGCAAGAAGGCCGAACCGTCCGTCAGGAGGGTAAAACACGGTGAAAAGGGAGGCGCGCCGATGGACGGCCCCTGTCAGGAACAGCCCCTGCCGGGACGGCAGAGTTATATGATCCCCATTGCGCGCATCGCGCCCCTGCCGGCATGGCGCACGCCGGAGGAGGATCTGAAGAATCTTGCTGCGTCGATCCGCCAAAATGGGCTGATGCAGCCCGTTTATGTGGCGCGTCAGCAGGAGGGCTACCGGCTTATCACGGGGGCGCGGCGGCTGCAGGCCTGCCGTATGCTGGGATTTTCCTGCATTGAGGCGTTCGTGCTCCCGGAAACGGAGGACGGGTGCTTCTGGACGCTGGTGGAAAATGGCGGAGCGGGCGGAAAACGGGCCGATATGCGGCGCGCGCTGCTGCGCGGCGCGCTTCAGGCCGGAATGGACGGGGACGCGCTGGCGCGCAGGCTGCGGGTGGATCGGACGGACATTGCCCGGGCGGCGGATGGCGGGAAAGAGAACCGGTCGGTGCCCGCAACTGCGGAAAACGGCGGGCGCACGGGACGGGTGCTGGCGCTGGCGCTGGATCCGCGGCTGTATATCAACGGCCTGAAACGGTTGCTCAAGCCTCTGCGCGACCGGGGGCAGGTGCCTGTGCTGACCATCCGGGAAGGGACGGAAGAAATGGAAGTCCGCATTGTAATCCGGCGGCCGGGCGGCGAAGAGGAGACACATCGTCCGGCATGAAGCACCGTTTAAAATATCTTCACGGCCTGTTCAAAAACAGGACATATTTCCATGATAAAACAAAAGAGTAAGCAGCAATGCTTACCCTCTCTCCCCTTCTTATAGGCGGACCCCGGCGCGTAAGCAGATGCACCGGGGTCTTGCTGTTTTCAGGCGTTGTCCTGCGGCGCTCCGGCAGGGTGATCCATACGGCGTACGCCGTATGAAAAAAACTGAACCGGCGATGGGGAACGCCTGATTTCTGTATTGTACGCGATGCGCGGAAGCGTTCGTCCCCGCCCGTTTGTATGCGGACGTTTCATGAAAAAGAGGACGAAGTCCCTTTCGCGAAGATCGAAGCCGATCTGCCTTACCGTGCATTTGTGCAGACGGGAACAGCGCTTTTCACAGGGATAAAAAGCGATTCCGGCGCGGTCAGACGGATTCGCCGCGCACCACTTTCAGCAGCATGTCGGGGGTATCCACGATGTGTGCGGCGCAGGCGTCCACCAGATCCTGCCGGGGACGGTAGCCCCAGGTCAGCCCGATGGTCTCCATGCCTGCACCGTTCCCGCAGCGCATGTCCATGCTGGTGTCCCCGGCATACCAGCATTCTCCGGGCTGCAGCCCAAGCTGGTCGGCAATGAGCAGCGCGCCGGCAGGGTCGGGCTTGAGGGGGACGCCCTCTACCCGTCCGCGGGCGACCGCAAAGGTGAAATCCGGGAAGCAGAAGCGCAGCACGTTTTCCACGTCGCCCTGATCCTTGTTGGACAGAACGCACACGTTAAGCCCCATGTCCCGCAGGGCGCAGAGCATTTCAGGCACGCCCTGATAGGCGTAGGTGTTGACCATGCAGTTCTTTGCGTAATCCTCCATATAGGCGTGCAGCACGTCTTCCAGCAGATCGGTTCTTTCGCCTACGCTCCGCTCGGCAATTTTAAAAACGCCGTTGCCTACCTTGGTCATGTAGGCGTTTTCTTCAAAGCCGGGGAGGCCGTATTTGGCAAGGCTGCGGTTCATGCTGGCGGAAATATCCGGCAGCGAATTGATGAGCGTGCCGTCCAGATCGAAAATAATGGCTTTTTTCTTCATGCGACGTATCCCTTTCCGCCCGCTCGGGGCGGTGGTATTGTAACATAAGTATGGAAAGAACGCAAGGCGGACATACTGTGGTCGCAACGCAAAACAGGAAACAGGGAGGATGAACCTATGCAGGAGGAAAAGCGGGGCGGCCGGACGGGCGGCAATGGAAGAAAGGGGCGGATCATCGCCTTTTGCGTGGTGATGGCGCTGGCCGTCGGCGCGGCGGTGGGCGGAGATCTGGTCATGAAGGGACGGGGCGGCAGCGCTTCGCCCGGAGGCGCGCTGGGGGAAACGGCGGAGAATACCTCGGGCGAGCAGGTGAAAACGGACGAAAACTGCGCGGTGGAGCAGACATACCGCTTTCTGCCCTGCGGCCACAGCGTGACGCGCCGCCTGCGCATTGCGCCCGATCTGGCCGGGCAGGGGTTTGACGCCGTGCAGGCGCATTATGCCAACTGGCGGGTGGATGCCTTTACCGCTCACTGCGTGGAAATGAGCAGGGATATGGAGATATACTGTCCCATGCATCAGGTGCTCATGCTGGATGAGAGCGGCGCGGCGTGCGTTTTTGAAAACATTTATGGGGACGGTCTGGCTATTGTGGAAAAACTGGACGCGTCCGCGGAGGATTTCTCTGAGGAAAACCGGGAAAAGCTGTTTCAGGGGCTGGGGTTTGACGACCGGCAGACGCTGGAGGAATGGGTGCGTGAAAACCGCGGCGGCGCCTGAAGCGCCGACAGAGGACAAAAGTTGACAATTCCCGCGGGCAGCGGGTATAATCTCCCTGAAAAGCAAGTTTTCGGGGAGGTTTTTTTATGACCCGTTCATCCCGCGGAAAGGGTGCGTCCGGCGTATTTTTGACCGCAGCGGCGCTTTTACTGGTTCTGCTGATTTTTCTGGCGTTCAAGTCGTCGGATACATGGCGTATTTACCGTGCCGAGGAGGCGACCACGCCTGTGCCGACAGCCACCGTGCACAGTGTGAATGTGACCCATGACCCGTCCGTGGTGACGGCGACCCCTGCGCCCACGGCTGTCTACATGGCCAGCGGTTCCGCCGGTGACGGGGTGAAGCAGCTGCAGAACGCGCTGAAGGAACTGGGCTTTTATACCGGCGAGGTGGACGGTCAGTTCGGCAGGGGTACCCGGGACGCGGTGGAACTGTTTCAGAGCCAGCACGGCCTGCAGGCGGATGGAATCGTGGGGGAGAAGACCTGGGAAATGATTCTGTCCGGCAATGCGCACCGGGTGGAGATCACGCCTACGCCCGCTGCGACGGATACTCTGTCGGGCGATATGCCGCTGCTGGTAAACCGTCAGAGAGGCCTGAGCGCGGGCTTTCAGCCGGCGAATCTGGTGACAATCAAAGATGTGGCGCCCGAAGGGGTGTTTCTGTACAAAAAGGAGGGGCTGCAGGGGGTTCGCACGGCGGTGGAGGCGCTCATCCGCATGGTGCAGGCGGCGCAGAACGAAGGCATCACCCCATGGCAGATCAGTGAAAGCTACCGCACCTATGCAGACCAGCAGCGTATTTTTGAAAACCGGGTCAGTCAGTACCTGAAGGAAAACGAGGGTGCATCCAGAGAAAGAGCGGTGTCCGCCACCCGCCAGACCGTGGCCGACCCGGGGCAGAGCGAGCATCACACGGGGCTGGCCTTTGACCTGACCGTTCCGGGCGCTTATTTTTCCGATACCGCCCAGTACGCGTGGCTGGCGCGGAACTGCTGGGATTACGGGTTCATCATGCGGTATACGGATGAAAAAGAGGATATTACCGGTTTTATGGGCGAGGAATGGCACGTTCGCTATGTGGGCGTGGAGCACAGTTTGAAAATGCGGGATATGGACATGTGTCTGGAAGAATATGTGGCATACCTGCAGAAAAACTGAAAAAAGTATAAAAAATGCGAAAAAGTAACGCCGGCGGCTGAAAAAAGGACTTGCGCGCCGGCGGGACTTTGTGGTATAATTCCCAAGATCACGCATGTGCGTTCGCATGACGCTTGTGCCGCGGAAGCGGTGGCGGCCATGGGGAAGGACGCACAGTGGAAAAACAAGGAGGAAGAAACCTATGGCAGTCATCTCTATGAAGCACCTGCTGGAAGCGGGCGTACACTTCGGTCATCAGACCCGGCGCTGGAACCCCAAAATGGCGCCCTACATCTTCACCGAGCGCAACGGTATCTACATCATCGACCTGCAGAAGACCGTCCGCAAGATCGACGAAGCCTACATGTTCGTGCGCAATCTGGCCATGGAAGGCAAGACCGTGCTGTTTGTGGGCACCAAGAAGCAGGCGCAGGAAAGCATTGAAAGCGAAGCCAAGCGCTGCAACATGTTCTATGTGAACAACCGCTGGCTGGGCGGCATGCTGACCAACTTCCGCACCATCCGTTCCCGCGTGGAGCGTCTCAACGAAATCGATAAAATGGAACAGTCCGGCCAGTTCGACGTGCTGCCCAAGAAGGAAGTCATCAAGCTGCAGCATGAGCGTGAAAAGCTGGAAGCCAACCTGGGCGGTATCCGCGACATGAAGAAGCTGCCCGGCGCGCTGTTCGTGGTCGACCCCCGCAAAGAGCACATCGCCGTGGCGGAAGCCCGTGCGCTGAATATTCCCATCGTGGCGATCGTGGATACCAACTGCGATCCTGACGAAGTGGATTATGTGATCCCCGGCAACGACGACGCCATCCGTGCCGTCAAGCTCATCGCCGGCAAGATGGCCGACGCCGTGCTGGAAGGCAAGCAGGGCGAGCAGAGCGAAGCCGAAGAAGCGCCCGCTGAAGAAGCCGCGCCCGTGGAAGAATAATCCGGAATTTCACCGTTCCGACATTTGAGGAGGTTATAACGATGGAAATCACCGCTGCGATGGTAAAAGAACTGCGCGAGCGCACGCAGGCCGGCATGATGGATTGCAAAAAGGCGCTGGTCGCCAACGACGGCGACATGGACAAGGCCGTGGATTACCTGCGTGAAAAGGGTCTGGCGGCTGCCGCCAAGAAGGCCGGCCGTGTGGCCGCCGAAGGCGCTGTGGCCAGCTACATTCACATGGGCGGCAAGATCGGCGTGCTGGTGGAAGTGAACTGCGAGACCGACTTTGTGGCCAAGACCGAAACCTTCCAGAACCTGTGCCACGACATCGCCCTGCAGATTGCCGCCGCCAACCCCCTGTGCGTGTCCAAGGAAGACGTGCCCGCCGAGAATCTGGAGCGGGAGCGGGAAGTGCTGCGTGCGCAGGCGCTCAATGAAGGCAAGCCTGAAAAGATCGTGGATCGCATGGTGGAAGGCCGCATTGAGAAGTATTATAAGGAAAACTGTCTGCTGGAGCAGGCTTTCGTCAAGAACCCCGATATCACCGTGGGTACGCTGGTGAACGAAGCCACGCTGGCCAGCGGCGAAAAGATTTCTGTCCGCCGTTTCGTGCGCTATGAGTGCGGCGAGGGCATTGACAAGAAGGAAAGCAATCTGGCGGCCGAAATTGCCGAAATGACCAAGAAAGACTGACCTGTAAACCGATGGGCGGCCCCGATGAGCCGCCCATTTTTTACGCGTTTTTTCAAAAACGGAGGGAAAAAGACATGGCCTATAAACGGGTTCTTCTCAAGCTGAGCGGTGAAATGCTGGGCGAAAACGGCAAACTGTTTGACCATGATATGATCGACCGGGTCGCCCGCACCCTCTGTCAGGTGGCGGACAGGGGCGTGCAGCTGGGCGTGGTGATCGGCGCGGGCAACATCTGGCGCGGGCGTCAGGGAAAAAACATGTGCGCCGTGACGGCGGATCAGATGGGTATGCTGGGCACCGTAATCAACTGCCTTTGCATGCAGGACGCCATTGTGCGGGCAGGCGGCAAGGCACAGGTGATGTCCGCCATTGAAATGCCGAGGGTCTGCGCTGTTTTCAATGCGCAGGAAGCGGCGCGCAAGCTGAAAAAGGGTCATATCATGCTTTTTGCGGGCGGATCGGGCAACCCCTTCTTTTCGACGGATACAGCGGTGGTGCTGCGCGCTGCGGAACTGGAGGCGGACGCCATTCTGCTGGCCAAGAACATCGACGGCGTGTACGACAGCGACCCAAGGGTGAACCCGGAGGCCAGACTGATTCGCAGTCTGACCTATGAAAAGGCACAGGAAATGCACCTGAAGGTGATGGATGCCGCGGCCTTTGCCATGTGCGCCGAGCAGCATGTGCCTGTGGTGCGGGTGTTCAAACTGGACGACCCGGAAAACATCCTTCGTGTGCTGGACGGCGACGACATGGGAACGGTGCTGACCAGCGAGGCATAAGGCGGTTTGACGGAAAACGGCGGGAAGCCGCCCAATTGATGTGAAAACGGAAAACAAGGCATTCTGAAGCAGGCAGAACTTCGGTTCTGCCTGCTTTGCTTTTGGCGGATGAGCTGCGGGAATGCAGTCTGCAAGGCCGTATTCAGGCGGGAAGCTTTTGCGCCTGCCGCTGGACGGGTCAGGAACTTGAGGGGGGCTTGGACTTTTGCACGGCCTCTTCGGACAGCGCGCTGCGGTCATACCGAGTCGTGAGGAACCCGTTCCTTTTGTACCCACTGAACGCGCTGCACGGTATTTGCCGCCTGTTTTTCCGCCTTGCGTCCTTTTGGGCAAACTCTTGACCTTGACGGCGAGGGGTGCTGCTCCGCAGCGCAGCGCCTGCTCATACGGGCGCAGCAATCACCCTCCAGCCGCTCGGCGGCATGAACCTCCCGGAAATACGTAAAAAAGCGGTCAGGCGCTCCTGACCGTTTTTCGACCTGCCGGTCGTCTGACAAGCCTTTTGATGGCGGTATTCTGGCTTTTGCGGGTGCTGTTTCATTCGCTGTCTACGGCGCAGTCTCACAAGGCAACCTTTGCCGTGCTGGGAAATATCCGAAAGCAGGGTCTTGCCCAGCTTGCCCGTATGCCGTTGGGGGATGTGCGGCGCCGCGGCTCCGGCGAACTGAAGAATACTCTTGTGGAGCAGGTGGACAGCATCGAACCGACACTTGCGCATGCAATCCCGGAAATGAGCAGCAACGCGGCGGTCGTTCTGGCGACGTGGATCTATCTGCTCATGCTGGATTGGCGCATGGCGCTTTCCGCGCTTGCCACCTTCCCGCTGGGCATGGTGTTCTTTATGCTGATGATGGCGGGATACGGCAAAAATTACGCCCGTACCGTGGCGGCCACGGGTATCCTGAACGATACGGCGGTGGAATACATCGGCGGGATTGAAGTAATCAAGGCGTTCGGTAAGGCGAAAAGCAGCTATGAAAAATTTGTAACGGCCGCCCGGGCATGCGCCCAGAGCTACACTGACTGGATGAACAGGAGCAATTTCTTTTTCACCTTTGCCATAAACATCATGCCTGCGACCCTTCTGACCGTGCTGCCCATCGGCGGCCTGCTGCTGAAAAACGGCACGCTGACGCCGGAAAAATTTGTCCTCATCGTGATCCTCTCCATGGGGCTCATCACACCCATCATTGGCTGCATGAAGTTTACCGGCGACCTTGTCAGAGTCGGCACCGTCATCGGTCAGGTGACGGACATTCTGACCGCGCCGGAACTGCCCCGCCCGGAAAAGGATCTACAGACGCCGCGGGACAGCACTGTGGCACTGCGCGGCGTCCGCTTCGGTTACAATGATACGGAGGTGTTGCACGGCATTGACCTGACCTTCCGGGAAGGAACGGTCAATGCGCTTGTCGGGCCTTCCGGCAGCGGCAAATCCACCATTGCCAAACTGATCGCGTCCTTCTGGGATGTGAACGAAGGCAGCATCACCGTGGGCGGCGCAGACATCCGCAGCATATCCTCTGAACATTACAACAAACTCGTTGCATACGTTTCGCAGGATAACTTCCTGTTCGATAACACCGTGCGGGAGAATATCCGCATGGGCAGACCAGACGCAACGGATGCCGAAGTCGAGCAGGCAGCGCGCGACTGCGGCTGCCATGACTTTATCATGAAGCTGCCGCAGGGCTATGAAACGGTGATCGGCGAAGGGGGCGGTACGCCCTCGGGCGGCGAACGCCAGCGGATATCCATCGCCCGCGCTATGATGAAGGACGCGCCCATCATCATGCTGGACGAGGCCACGGCCAACGTCGATCCGGAGAATGAAAAGGAACTGATGGAGGCAGTCAGCGAGTTGACGAAGGAGAAAACCGTCATCATGATCGCGCACCGGCTGAATACCGTCCGCCACGCCGATCAGATCCTTGTGGTAGACAAGGGGCAGGTCGTCCAGCGCGGTACGCATGATGAACTGATGGCGCAGGACGGCCTCTATCGCCGTTTCGTCAAAGGCCGTGAGCGGGCTGTGGGCTGGAAACTCTGAAAACACGGCACGGGGTCAGAGCCCGCCGCTTTTGTCTGCCTGTCTCCCTGTGCTGCACGGAAGGGGGCGCGCCGCGCCGCGGCGTCCGGGAAGAAATTCCTGCCCTCGTCCGTTTGTTTATTGAATATCCGGCGCGCCCTTGCTATAATAGAGGGAGGAACGGTGGAAAGGGGAAAGGCCTTGAAGTATTTTCGCAGGTTCGTATGGTTTCTGGCCAGCCGGCTGCTGCTGATCTGCTGCCTGCTGGGTCTGATGACGGTCGCCTTTTATTTTTCCATGAATGCGGCCAATATTCAGATTATTTGCAAGGACGGCCTGAGCAAGCGGGCGCAGGTGATCATGATGGGCAGCGACAGCGATGAACTGACCCGTTACTTTTCCGCCTCCTGTCTTGGGCGGGACGCGCAGCTGCAGGATGCGGAGAACGGAAAATCCGTCTATCAGAGCTATTACAACATCACGGGCATCGACCATCGGGTGAAGATGAACTGGGTGTGGTGCTGGCCGTGGGAGGATACGGCGCGGGCGACGGTGACGGAGAGCATTCCCCGCATTGACGGGCGGGTGAAGTCGTCGAGCCGGGAACTGGCGGAAAGTCAGGGGCTGACCTCCTCGCCGCCCAAGTGGCCGACGGTGGAGTATAACCTGATTCTGACCCGGGAAAACGGGCAATGGACCATTAAAAATATGACCCAGTCCAGGATTACCTATGACGAGTGAAGGCAAGCGCATTCTGCTTTATCTGGCGCCCATGGCGGGCATTACGGACAAGGTGTTCCGTACCCTTTGCTTTGAGCAGGGGTGCGATGTGGCGACCACGGAAATGATCAGCGCCCAGGGGTTCATGACCGCCCCCCGGCGCTCTTTGACGTACAAAAGTCTGCTGGATAAGGATCCGCGAGAGGGTACCCTGATTGCGCAGATATTCGGCCATGACCCTGTCTACATGGGCGAGGCGGCGGCCAGACTGAGCGAAATGCCCCGCTTTGCCGGCATCGATATCAACATGGGCTGCCCGGCGACCAAGGTGGTGGGCAGCGGGTCGGGCAGCGCCCTGATGCAGAACCCGGAGCTGGCGGCGCGGGTGATGGAGGCGGTGGTTCGCGCTTCCCGCCTGCCCGTGACCGTGAAAATGCGGCTGGGCTGGGACGAAAAACACGAAAACGCCCGGGAACTGGCGCTGGCGGCGCAGGACTGCGGTGTGACGGGTGTGACCGTGCATGGACGCACCCGGCTGCAGCAGTACAGCGGCAGGGCGGACTGGGCGGCGATCGGGCAGGTCAAGGCCGCGGTGCATATCCCGGTGGTGGCCAATGGCGACGCGGTGGACGGTGCGTCTGCGCTGGAGATGCTGCGCGTGACCGGCTGCGACGGGATCGCCGTAGGACGGGCAGCGCTGGGCAACCCGTGGGTGTTTGCGGAGATCCGGGCAGCGCTGGACGGTATGCCCTATACCCGTCCGGATTACGCTGCCCGCATGCAGACGGCGCTGCGTCAGGCACGGGAAATGGGAGAATGGAAGGGCGATCACGGCGCGGTCATCGAAATGCGGAAGCACTTCGGGTGGTATATCGCCGGTCAGCGGGGCGCGGCGCAGCTGCGCACCCGCATCAATGTGGCGCCTACCCTGAGCGAAGTGGAGGCGCTGCTCAAAGAGCTGGGGCAAATCGATGACGGCGTGGAAAGCCGATCGCCGTCAGCCTGACGATGAGGGTGAATGTGGAAAAAGCAGCGCAAAGGCCGCTCGTGCGAGCGGCCTTTTTTATTCAAGAGTCTCAAGGGCTTTTTCAAGCATATTCATCGCTTCTGTGAATTCGCCGAGGGAAACGGGCCAGTAGCCGGAAAAGACTTCATTCATGAACGGAAGGGCAATGTCGAGCGGCAGAGTCAGGTCGAGCAGCTGATAGGAACAGTCTGACGGGGTGAATGAGTTGCAGATCAGGTAGACGACCTGAGAATCGGGGCACCGTGCAAGAAATACGGGAAGGATGCCCGTTTTGTCCAGAGCAACATAGACCTCGCCGTCGATCATGGCCTGAACGAGCGCATGGTTGTCCAGAACGTTCTCCTCGCTAAGGCACATGCCCACCCCTAACGCAAACAAGGCGCGATCAGAGGAAGAATAGGAGAACCTGCCCGTAGATACGCTGTCAGAGGAAAAGAGCAGCTCGATCAGGGCGGTACTGCCGGGTGTATCGCAGGGAATGGTATCGTCAGCAAGCCCGAGGGGAAGAACGCACAGCAGGGACAGAAGGATGGCAAGCAGCAGGGAACAGCGTTTTTTCATATTGTTTCTCTCCTTTGTAAGATGGGTACAGGCGTTTTGAAAAGTAAAGGACGAGCCTTTGGAAGGTGAAACAGCTGGCTCTGGGTGTTTTCTTCATGAAGACGAGACGCCTCCTTTCTTTTGACCAAATTTGAAAACACGCGAGCTATACCAATACTCAGTATACTCAATGTTTGAGTATATGTCAATACTCATTTATTGCGTGTGATAAGGTAGCGACGGGGTGAGAAAATGGATTATCGCCGTCGTTTGCGGGAACTGAGGGAGGACAGGGATTTGTCTCAGGCAGCACTTGGCAGGGTGCTGAACAAATCTCAGCAGGGATACAGCCATATTGAAAACGGCAGAGCGGAACTGAAAATTGAGGACTTGATCCGCCTGTGCCTCTTTTACGGCGTGTCCGCCGATTACGTGATCGGGCTGACGGAGCAGAAGACGCAGGGAGCCGGCTGCGGGGCGGCAAATTCTCAACAAATTATGAAAAGTCCCCGGAAAGACGGAAAAAGTGGTTGACAAAGGTCGTTCAAAAACGGTATAATATCATTCGGTCACGATTGGAGTGATGGAATGTATCTGGATGTTTCGCAGGCGCTGCGTGCGCCGGGAGAAGCAATCGCCTTTACCCACCGTGATGAGATCGCCCCTCAGGTGATTTTCGGGGAAACCCTGACTTT
Source organism: uncultured Clostridia bacterium (assembly GCA_934662505.1). Classification (GTDB taxonomy): domain Bacteria; phylum Bacillota; class Clostridia; order Christensenellales; family Aristaeellaceae; genus SVGT01. Next base: position 34,229 of record CAKUKE010000017.1, read on the forward strand.
CGACCCGGTTCTGATAACCGGCTCGTTCACCATGCTGGATAACACCCTGCGCCTGCAGGGCAGGCTGCGGACGGCGGTTCACGCTTCCTGCGCCTGGTGTCTTGCACCGGTCATCTACACGGTGGATGTGCCGGTGGACGAGCTGTTCACCCGGGTGGAACGGGGAAAGGGCGTCCCGACGGAAGAAAACACGGATGGGGCGGAGGATGACGAACGCCTTGCCTTTGAGGGCTCCAAGGTGGAGCTTCATCAACTGGCGTTAACCCTGACGCTGCTGGATCTGCCCCTGCGCTTTGTGTGTGAACCGGAGTGCGAGGCGGCGAAAAAAGGCCGTCAGGAAGATAAAACATCGCATGCTTGCCAGAAGGAATTGCCCGACCAGCATCCTTTTTCGGCATTGCAGCAATTGCTGACGAAGGATCAGGAGGTGTAACTATGGCTCTGCCTAAAGAGAAAGTATCCAAGGCTCGCGGCCGTTCCCGCCGTGCAAACTGGAAGCTGAGCGCTCCCACGCTGGTGGAATGCTCTCAGTGCCATCAGCTCAAGCAGGCGCACCGCGTGTGCAAGTATTGCGGCTACTATGACGGCAAGCAGGTCGTCGTGGTGGATGCTGAAAAAGCCAACGCCTAATCTGTCATACCCCTGCCCGGCGAAGGGAAGGAGTAGGCTTGCCCGATCCCGAAAGAGAGAACCGTTCATCGGCTGAAAGACGGTTCAGGGTCAACGGGAGCCGAAGTCGTCCTGGAGGGCGGCGAATGAGAGAGATTCTTTCTCTGCGTAGTTCGCCCGTGCGGCGCGCGTTACAGCGCCCATGAGGCGGCGGCATATGCCGCCGTAAAGTCAGGTGGTACCACGGAACCGCTCCGTCCTTTCGGATGGGGCGGTTTTTATCATTTCGGGATTTCCGGGGAGGAAAACACATGAGCGAATTCAACATGGAAAAGACCTATAACCCTCAGCAGATCGAGGCGTCTACCTATGCCGGCTGGGAAAACTCCGGCGCTTTCACAGCGCGGCGCGTGCCGGGCAAAAAGCCCTTTACCATCGTCATGCCCCCGCCCAACGTGACGGGTCAATTGCATATGGGACACGCCATGGACTGCGTGCTGCAGGACAGTCTGGTGCGCTATCATCGCATGAAGGGCGATCCTACTCTGTGGCTGCCGGGAACGGATCACGCCTCGATTGCCACTGAGGTGAAGGTGGTGGATCAGATCCGCGCAGAAGGTCTGACCAAGGAAATGCTGGGTCGGGACGGGTTTCTGGAGCGCGCATGGGCGTGGAAAAGGGAATACGGCGGGCGCATCACCCGCCAGCTGCGGCGGATGGGCGCCTCCTGCGACTGGAGCCGCGAGCGGTTCACCATGGACGAGGGCTGTTCCCGGGCGGTCAACGAGGTGTTTGTGCGCCTGTACCGTAAGGGACTGATCTACCGGGGCAACCGGATGGTGAACTGGTGCCCCTGCTGCGACACCTCCCTGTCCGACGCAGAGGTGGAGTACGAGGAAAAGGACGGGCATTTCTGGCATCTTCTGTACCCGGTCAAGGAGACCGGCGAAATGCTGGAGCTGGCGACTACCCGTCCTGAAACCATGCTGGGCGACACCGCCGTGGCCATCAACCCGGACGATCCCCGGTATGCGCACCTGCACGGCTGCCATGTGGTGCTGCCGCTGGTGAACCGTGAAATCCCCATCGTGTGCGACGCCCATGCGGACATGGAAAAGGGAACCGGCGTGGTGAAGATCACCCCTGCCCACGACCCCAACGACTTTGAGGTGGGGCAGCGCCATCAGCTGCCCATTGTGCGGGTGTTTACTTATGACGGGCATATGACGGGTGCGGAAGACGCGCGGCGCAGTCAGGAAGTGTTTGACAGCGGAAAGGCCACGGTGAACGAGCCGATGGTGCTGGACTGCGGCAAGTACGCCGGCATGACCGCCAGCGAGGCGCGCAAGGCCATTGTGGCCGATCTGGAAGCGTTGGGGCTGCTTAAGGCGGTGGAACCTCTCAAGCACGAGGTGGGCACCTGCTACCGCTGCCACACCACGGTGGAGCCCATGGTGAGCAAGCAATGGTTTGTGAAAATGGAACCGCTGGCCCGGCCGGCAATCGAGGCGGTGCGCAACGGGGAGACCCGTTTCATTCCCGAACGGTTCAGCAAGATCTATTTCAACTGGATGGAGAACATCCGCGACTGGTGCATTTCCCGTCATCTGTGGTGGGGACACCGCATCCCGGCATGGTACTGCCCGGAGTGCGGCGAAACGGTGGTGTCCACGCAGACTCCCGAAAGCTGCCCCAAGTGCGGCTGCGCGCATATGCATCAGGATGAAGATGTGCTGGACACCTGGTTTTCCTCCGCGCTGTGGCCGTTTTCCACACTGGGCTGGCCGGATGAGACGGAGGATCTCAAGTATTTCTATCCCACCACGACGCTGGTGACCGGGTACGACATCATTTTCTTCTGGGTGGCACGGATGATCTTCTCGGGCATTGAGCAAATGGGACAGCCGCCTTTTGAAAATGTGGTCATTCACGGTCTGGTGCGGGATGCGCAGGGACGGAAGATGAGCAAGTCCCTGGGCAATGGCATCGATCCGCTGGAGATCATCGATCAGTACGGTGCGGACGCGCTGCGCTTTTCGCTGGTCATGGGCATCAGCCCCGGCAACGATACCCGTTATTCCACCGAAAAGGTGGAAATGGCGCGTAACTTCGCCAACAAGGTGTGGAACGCCAGCCGCTTTGTGCTGATGAATCTGGACGGGGTGGAAACGCTGGAAGGTAAAAAACTGCTGCCGCCCGATCAGTGGATCCTGACCCGCTATGCGGAGGCGGTGCGGCAGATCAGCGACAATTTTGAGGGCGCAGAGTACGGGCTGGCGGCGCAGAAGATCTACGATTTCATCTGGAGTGAATTCTGCGACTGGTACATTGAACTGGCCAAATCCGGTCTGATGGGCGAGGACGCGGCGCGCAAGGCCACCGTCCGTGCGGTGCTGCAGGTGGTGCTGGAGGGCATGCTGAAGCTGCTGCACCCCTTCATGCCCTTTGTGACGGAGGAAGTATATCATTACCTGCCCGGGCATGCGCAGGACAGCTGCATGCTTTCCGCATGGCCGACGGTGGATGAAACGCTTGTTTTCCCCGAGGCGGAAAAGCAGATGGAGGGCATTATGGACATGATCCGCTCCATCCGCAACCTGCGTGCGGGGATGAACGTGCAGCCCGGCCATCGCGCCCGGCTGATGGTGCGCCCCGGCGATGGCTGGGCGGACGTGCTGGCCGGTGCGGAGGGATATTTCCAGCGTCTGGCGGGCGTTTCCACGCTGGAAATGCTGTCTGCGGAGCGTCAGATCACCGAAAAGACGGTGAGCGCCGTGTGTGCGGCGGGCGAATTCTTCATTCCGCTGGGAGAGCTGGTGGATATGGAGAAGGAACGCAAGCGGCTGCAGAAGGAACTGGACGGTCTCAAGGGCGAAATCGTCCGGGGCGAGGCCAAGCTGAATAACCCCGGCTTTGTGGCCAAGGCGCCTGCCCAACTGGTAGCGGCCGAGAAGGAAAAGCTGGAAAAGAACCGGCAGATGATCGCCGCGCTGGAAGGGCGGCTGGCAGAGCTGGACGGTTAAGCAAAGACAAGGATATGCGTGCAGGCAGGGGAAGGCCGGGCAGAGGGGACAGAAACGCCCGGCGTCTGTCTGCACGCAAAGGAAGAACATACGGAGGTGCCTATGGCGTTTCATCATGTACCGGTCATGCTGCGGGAGGTGCTGGACTATCTGTCGCCCGGGGAGGGCGGCGTGTTCTGCGACGGTACGCTGGGCGGCGGTGGGCACAGCGAGGCGATTCTGCGCGCCATGGGGGATGGAACGCTGTATGGCATCGACCGGGATCCGGCGGCGATCGCCGCAGCGACGGAACGCCTGAAAGCTTATCCGGGCTTTCATGCCATTCACGGAAATTTTCATGATGTGAAGACGCTGCTGCCAGAGGGGGTGCGGCTGGACGGCGGACTGTTGGACCTGGGCGTGTCGTCCTATCAGCTGGATACGCCCGATCGGGGCTTTTCCTATCACGAGGACGCGCCGCTGGACATGCGGATGGATACGACCCGGGGCATGACCGCTGCGGAATACGTCAACACGGTGGAGGAAAGGGAGTTTGCCCGGATCCTGTACGAGTACGCCGATGAGAAGTGGGCGGCTCGCATTGCCAAAATACTGGTGGAGAAAAGGACAGAAAGGCCGCTGGCGACAACGCAGGATCTGGTAGCGGTAGTAGACGCGGCCATTCCCAGGGCTGTGCGGCGCAAAGACGACGGTCATCCCGCCCGGCGAACCTTTCAGGCGGTGCGTATTGCGGTAAACGATGAACTGGCGCCGCTGGAAAAGGCGCTGGGCGACTGGGTGGACTGCCTGAAGCCGGGAGGAAGGCTGTGCGTCATCACCTTCCACTCCATTGAGGACCGGCTGGTGAAGCGGGCGTTCAAAACCATGCAGAATCCCTGCATCTGCCCGCCCAAAGCACCCATCTGCACCTGCGGCCGGGTATCCCGGGGATGGTGCAGCAGTGCCATCAGGCCTGACACTGCGGAGATAGCGGAAAACCCGCGGGCGCACAGCGCCACCCTCCGTGTGTTTGAAAGGGGGGAGAAGGCGTGAGCACCCTGTATGTGGTGGCAACGCCCATCGGCAATCTGGGCGACATGAGTCCCCGGGCGGTAGAAACGCTGAAAGAGGTCGGCCTGATTGCGGCGGAGGATACGCGGGTGACGATGAAGCTGACCGCTCACTTTGACATTCACACGCCGCTGGTCTCCTGTCACCAGCACAACGAGCGGGACAAAAGCCAGAGCATTGTGGAACGGATGCTGTCGGAGGATATGGATGTGGCGCTGGTCACAGATGCGGGAACACCAGCCATATCCGATCCCGGCACTTTTCTGGTGCGGCGCTGCGCTGAGGCAGGCATTCCGGTGATGGCGGTGGCGGGTCCCAGTGCGATGGCGGCGGCCATGTCCGTCAGCGGGTTCGACTGTACGGAGTTCACCTTTTACGGCTTTCTGCCCCGGCAGAAAAACGAACTGAGGGAGAAACTGAAGGATATGGCGCGGTGCAGCGCCTGCGCCATTGTGCATGAATCGCCGTACCGGGTGCGGGAGCTGACCGAGACCATTGCAGAAACGCTGCCCGAGGTGAGGGTGAGCGCCAGCTGCGATTTGACCAAGCTGCATGAAAAAACCATCCGGGGTACCGCACGGGAGGTGGCGGACGCGCTGGCGCAGAATGAAAAGGCAGAAAAAGGCGAGTACTGTCTGGTGTTGGATCTGCGAAATGTGCCGCGGCCGGCGGAGCAGGCTGCAGCCGGCGACGTGTCGCTGGAGGCGCGGCTGTTTGAACGGCTGCTGGCGGGGGAGGAGCTGCGCACCGCCCGGGAAAGCCTGATGGCGGAAGGGTATAAGAAAAACGCGGTGTACGCCGCGGCCATGCGGGTGAAAAGCTATCTGGAGACGGAGTAAGGGTCTGCGTTTCGCCGTGCGCCGGTCTGATGCGTACGAGGTAAGCATACCGAGACGGCTGTGTCATAGGGCACAGAAGGCGTGGAGCCGCCGCCGAAAGCACCGGCTGGAGTCGGGCGCTTCCCTTGCAGCACCATTCATAAAGGAAAAAGAAACAAATCCGGGACGGCAAACGCCGCCCCGGATTCTGTATGCTGTGGAAAAAACTGCCGGCGAACACCGGTCGCGTGGGCGGAAAAGCGCCCTTCTGTCTGCCGCTTTTGCGGATCAGGCGTGCAAGAAACAAGGCAGCCTGCCTGTTTTTGTCTGCATGCAGAGACAGAGAAAACGCAGATGCACCGGCGGCAGCCGGACAGATCACCGAAGGAACAGCTCGATTACCGGCACCAGGCAGTCCGGCTTGACCGGGGGCAGGGACAGGGTGACGCCGTCCGATGCGGCGGCGGGACGGTGATGTCCCAGCTCGCCGCCGCCCTCTGTAAAGAGAACCTCGCTGCCGTCGTGCAGGAACTGGGCGTAGGCAACCTTGCCACGCAGCCCGGGCAGGGTGACCTCGCCGAAGGGGTAAGCGAACAGGTGCAGGTACAGCCTTGTTCCGTCCGTGCTTTGCGTGTAGCGGCAGTCCGGGGGAGGGGTTAGCCCGGGCTCGGCCATGGTGCAGCCATAGATGGCGCGGCTGTGATAGCGCATCCAGTCGCCGTAGGCGGTGAGAGCGCGCACGGCACGGGCGTCAAAGTAGCCGCGGGAGGTAGGGCCTACGTTCATCAGCAGGTTGCCGCCGCAGGATACGGTGTTCACCAGCATGCGGATAAGCATTTCCGGGCTTTTCCAGGTCTGCTCGTCCCGGAAATAGCCCCAGCTGCCTGAAAAGGTCTGGCAGGCTTCCCACGTGACCAGCTCGCCCGTTTCCTCGTGGCGCACCCAGTCGGTGGGCTGCCATTGCTCGGGCGTCCAGAGATCCTGCTCCAGCCCGGTGCGGTTGTCGATGATCAGATGCGGCTGCAATTCCCGCGCCAGCCCGATCAGTTTTTCCGCCTCCCAGTCGTCCTTTCCTTTGCCGCGCATCCAGCTTTTGTCTCCCTGACCGTGCTGATCCGGATAGGAGAAGTCGAACCAGAGAATATCGATTTTGCCGTAGTTGGTCAACAGCTCCCGCACCTGATCGCGCATATAGGCGGCGTAGCGGCGCATATCCCGTCCCTTGTTCTGCTCAAAAGCGTCCGGGTCGTCCCGGCGGGGGTGGAGGGTGTCAATGGGGAAATCCGGGTGATGCCAGTCGATGAGCGAATAATAGAAGCCCACATGCAGTCCTTCGGCACGGAAGGCGTCCACGTATTCCCGCACCAGATCCCGCCCGAAGGGGGTGTTGGTGACCTTGTAGTCCGTGAACTGGCTGTCAAACAGACAGAAGCCCTCGTGATGCTTGGTGGTCAGCACGGCATACCGCATGCCTGCCTCCCGTGCCTGACGCGCCCAGGCGCGGGCGTCAAACAGGTCGGGGTTGAAGTGGTCGAAATAGCGCTGATACACGTCCTCGGGCGTTTTTTCATAGCACTTGACCCATTCGTGGCGGGCAGGAAGGGCATAGAGCCCAAAGTGAATGAACATGCCGAAACGATCATGGGTGAACCAGGCGGTGTCGCCGGGCGTTTTTCGGGTGACGTAGCTGCTCATGATGCGCCTCCTGTGGTGTTTTTTCTGAACTCAGTATATAATAGACAGGTCATAAAGTACATGGACAGCCCGGTGCCGGTTTGCACAAAAAAACGCCGGCGCATCTCCGGCGTCAATCGAATGGGAAGTATTCATGGGTTGAGCAGATAAATGCCAAGGTTCAGATATCCTGCGAAGGCGACCCAGAGCAGGTACGGCGCCAGAAGAAGGCCTGCCGCCTTCCGAAGGCGGAAGAACCGGACGGCGGTGAAAAGAATAAGCGCCCAGAGCGCCGCCAGCCAGATCAGGGCGGGCAGGTACCATCTGAAATTGAAAAACAGAACGGGCCACAGGAAATTGAAGGCCAGCTGGAAACCGTACGGCAGCAGCGCCTGCTTTCGCGCCCCATCGGACGCGCCGGCGCGAAGGGTCAGGTAGCAGGCGACCCCCATCAGAATAAACAGCACCGTCCACACGATCGGAAACAGCCACTCGGGCGGGGCAAGGGGCGGCTGATGAAGGCGCTCGAAAAGGGACATGCTGCCGCGGGTCAGCAGCGCCGACAGCCCGCCTGCCGCCAGCGGGATGGCAACGCAGACGGCAAGCTGTTTCCAATGGACTTTATGGGTCATGATCCATTCCCTCCCTGCCTGCAGGGTGGTCGCCTGCGCATGCCTTTATGCGGGCGAAGGGAGCCGATCATTGAATCAGCGAGTCTTGCAGCACGAAGTCGTCATGCTGGACCTGCTCGATGCTGCCTATCAGTTCACCCGCACCAATCAGCTCCTGAAAGTCAAGGGGATGAACGATTGCGACCTGCGAAGCGTCGGCGTGGAAGAAGGCAAGGGTAAATTTGCCGGCACACTGGGCTCTCTGGTTGTGGATGATAAAGGAAACCCTGTTGGCGCAGAATCTGGCCTCAGCGATGACGACGGCGCCGTTATCTGGACTGACCCAGAGGCTTACATCGGCAGGGTTGCTACGATTCAATACTTTGAGGAGACCAACGATGCAGATGGCAAGCGCTCCATTCGCTTCCCGGTGCTCAAAGAGTTTTGTGCCGAAGGAAAGGAAGCCAGCTGTGCCTGAGTATCGCATTGCGCAAATTCGCAGATGACGAAATCTCGGAGGCGTGATATACTAAGGCGAAGAAGGCGATAAGCAATGTGCTATGCGGTTGCGGGAAACGCCGACACGATTGAAGGAAAGGCAGGCACTGTATGCCGAACTATGTTCTGTATAATAACGACCAGATCGTTGCGCGTTTTGAATATGCGCAGGGTATGATCCGCTCGTATGAGCCTGTTCGCAGCGAACTGCTCCCTATGCAGATTCGTTCCGCATCCGCTGAGGGCTTTACGGGGTGGCTTCGTGAACGTGCCATCGACTTGAATACGGTTCAGCACCGCAATCTGGTCTCGGAGCTGCTTGGCTCCCGTGATAAGGTACACCTTTCGCTGATGACGCACATGTTCAGTATCTCCGATACCTTTACCTGCTTTGAGGAAGGCCGGTTTGTTCCACGGCGGCACCTGTGTGACCCGAAAGAGCACGAAGCCGTCAGCGATTACATTCTTTTGTCCAGCGATACCTCGGTCAGAAAAGCGCTTCCCATCACACCGAATGTTTCTACCGATGGCAGCTTTACCAAAACATGGAAATACGAAGATGGGGAATGGTGGCTCTATAAATTGCAGTCTTCCGAGGCAACGCGCAGTGAGGTTGAGATCAGCCGCGTGCTGCGGGACTGCGGATGGGACGCTGCGTTGTATTGCTATGTCGGTTCCTACCGCAAACGCATTAAAAGCCTCAACTTCCTTGGAGAAAATGAGTTCTTTGAACCGTATGACTCCTTCCGCTATGCGTTTGCGGATGTCAGCGAGGATGACGATATCGTTATGAACAACCTGTCATCCCTTGGAGAGGCTTACCATCAGGCGTGGAAGCGTATTCTGCTTGCGGATGCGCTGTTCCTGAATGGAGACCGTCATATGCGTAACTTCGGCGTCATTCGCTCCGCCGAAACAGGAAAAGTCCTCCGTCTTGCGCCAAACTTTGATAACAATCAGGCGTTCCATGGCAATCCGAACGGACGCTATTCATCGGCCATGCTTCGGCTGTATTGGAAAACGGCGGACAATGAAGACCGTGAGAATTTGCGGCAGCTGCTCAGAGCCTGTGAGAAAAACAAATATTTAACTGAGGCTTGGCAGGCGGGAATGCAGATTTTGAATCCTTAATCCTATGCCGAAAAACTATAGCGATGTATAGTAGAGTAGATGGGCATTGAAAGGAAAGTACCATATGAAAAGACATGTTTGTGCCGTGGTCATATTGTTACTATTGGTTATTTACGGTATAGCAAGTGCAAATGAGAATGAAGTCCCTGCAGAAATTAAACAATATCTTGACACATGTCTGATGTATAATGAAATAGAAAATCCTGAATCAAAGGAGAAAAAGAATGAGACGCATTGTTGGCATTCTGCTTGCGCTGCTTTTGGCTTGCAGCATATTTTCCTGCACGATTGCAGAAGAAAAGAATCAATTCACAGAAGAGTGTTTATTTCAATTTGGAAATGATACGTGCGATGCAGCAGCGCTTCTTCAGAACGGGAGCATCGCGGTTGTTTCTGGCGCTTTGTATTATGAATATGAAATATTGAGCGGCGAAAATTTGTGTAAGCAGATAACCCATCCTGATTTAAAAAACGCGGCTATATATGGCATCAGTATTCTTGAGAGCGACCAATGTGTAATCATCCCTTGCTTCGATTATGCGAGTGGACAAAGCTATTGCGCATATATTTCAAAGACAGGGGATGTTTTCTTCTCTGATTTATTCGATGAAGAAGTGCACTGTGGGTGCATGGTTGGAGACAAGGTATTGATCGCGGGGATTGATTTTCAAAATGAAATGACAAGCTCATGGTTTAAGGTGCTGTCAATGGATGGAAGCGTTGAATGTACAAAGGTACTATCTTCGCTGAAGCCTGAAAAATACATTGGCTCTGCTTCAATAGTTCAGTGCGTGGCAAAAGATGGCAATGCTGTATTGATTGAACAAACCCGTCGTGATACGCAAGAAGCCATCAGAATGATAGAAATATTGCCAGACGGCTCTATTGCAAACACATCACTCACTGGCCTCTCCCAGTTTCCAGCCAATCAAAAGGGGCTTCAAATTGTAGGCGCACTGCTGGAAAATGATTCAATTATTATATATGGGGTCTTCTCAGAACGCGATAGAGTGCAATCTACGTTCATGCTGCGTGTAGATGGACAGTACAAAACCTGCGACACAATAATACTCGATCATTCCAAGTATTTCAGGATAGCGCATGTCATCGACACACCGAATGGGTTGGCAGCAATCGTAAGGCGGAGTGACCGCGAAACAGATTCTATTCTAATTGGAGAAAGGCTTGAAAATGACTTTTCAATAAATAATGATACATCAGAAAGACGTGTACCAGATTGTCTGGTGTTTGACGGTCAGAATTTGCTAATAGTCGGGTCGATTCTCCAGATGCCAAATTCCCCCAATAAAACATATATCGGTCTGCTTAAATAAGCAGACCGATATATTATTTTACCACGCAGGAGTTAAAATCCTTGAATAGTCATATTTGAGCATGTACCGGTTGAATAGTCGCCATTCGATTCGTCCCATCCTTCTTCCTGAACCGCTCATTCAGCTCATGAAGCCGCTGCGAAAAGAAAAAGGTTTCCTGTTTGGCGGCGATGCGCCGTGGTGTTATGCCACCATGAACCGCCGCGTCTGCCAAGGGAAAAAGCTGCTGGGCATTCAGGGCTTCAACAACCACGATTTCCGCACCACTTACGGCACGCAGCTGAAGGAGAGCAGCATGACCAGCGCTCAGGTGGCCGACCTGATGGGTTACGCGGATACCCGCATGGTGGAAACCGTCTACGCCCGTGCCAGAGAAAAAGGTATCAAAAAACGTCGCGGCGACCTTGAGAAAATGAATAAACAGTATGCAGTGTTGACCTGATTATTCATTTTCAAAGACTAAAAGTTGACCCCAAAGTTTCACAAAAAAGTTCAAAAACCCCTTATAAATCAACGGGTTTCGGGACAGTGAGCTGCACCAGAAGTTGAACTTTTATATTTATGCATCCACAAATCCCCACTATTTACCATCGTTTCAGACAAAAAAAGCCCGGAAACCTTTATCAAGCAAGGCTTTCGGGCAATGGTGGGATTAGTAGGACTCGAACCTATGACCCCCACGATGTCAACGTGGTGCTCTAACCAGCTGAGCTATAATCCCACACAGGAACAAAAAGTATTATAGCATACCTTTCCGGAAAAAGCAACCCCTCGTGGGGAAAAGTTTTTCGGAAAAGAAGCAGCGGCCGGCGTGCCGTTTACTTTTATGCCTGCGTGTGGTAAAATAAAGTGTTATTACCAGAATCAACGGAGCGACGGTATGTACTTGAAAGATTTAAGGAGCCCGGCGGAACTGCGTCAGATGAGCGAGGCGGAACTGCAGACACTGGCAGGAGAAATGCGGGCGGAGATCATCCGCACGGTGTCCAGAAACGGCGGGCATCTGGCCTCCAATCTGGGCGCGGTGGAACTGACGCTGGCGCTCTACCGCACGTTTAATCTGGAGCGCGATCAGGTGGTCTGGGATGTAGGGCATCAGTGCTATCCCCACAAGCTGCTGACAGGGCGGTTCGAACGCTTTGGTACATTGCGTCAGACGGACGGTGTGTGCGGCTTTTTCCGGCGGAATGAAAGCAAATACGACCTTTTCAACACCGGACACGCGTCGACGGCGCTGTCTTCCGCGCTGGGACTGGCGCGCGCACGGGACAGGAAAAATGAAAACTACAGTGTGGTGGCGGTGGTGGGCGACGGCGCGCTGACAGGCGGTATGTGCTATGAAGCGCTGAACGATATCGGCAGCAGCCGCGAGCCTGTGATTATCATTCTCAATGATAACGGCATGTCCATTTCCGGTAACGTGGGCGCGCTGTCCAACTATCTGACGTATCTGCGCCTCAGCAGGGGGTGGCAGCGGGTCAAGAAAACCGTCGGCGCCGGACTGAGGAAACTGCCGGTGGGAGGCAATGCCCTTTACGGCGTATTTCAGCGGCTGAAGGATCATGTGCGGAACGTTTTTGTACGGGACACCCTGTTTTCCTCGCTGGGAATACGGTATATGGGTCCCATCGACGGTCACGACGTGCCGGGCATGGAGTGGGTATTCCGCAAGGCGGCGGAACTGAACGAGCCGGTGGTCATTCACGTGATGACCCGTAAGGGAGAAGGGTTCCGTCCGGCGGAGGAAAAGCCCGAGCAGTTTCACGGCACGCCCCCCTTCGACCCGGAGACGGGAGAACCCCGGGAGGATGCCTGCCGCACGTTCGGCAAAGCGGCTGCGCGGCATTTATGTGCGCTGGCAGAACAGGACGACGCGGTCTGCGTGGTGACGGCAGCCATGGCGGCCGGAACGGGGATGGACGCTTTTGCGGAAAGGTTCCCGGAGCGGTTTACGGACGTGGGCATTGCTGAAGAGCATGCGGTCACCATGGCGGCGGGTATGGCGCGGGGCGGCATGAAGCCGGTGGTGGCCATTTACGATACCTTTTTGCAGCGCTCCTACGATCAATTGATGGAGGACGTGTGCGCGCAGGAGCTGCCGGTGGTGCTGCTGGTGGACCGGGCAGGCCTGAGCGGTGCGGACGGCGCCAGTCATCACGGCATTTATGGCACCAGCTATCTGAGCACCCTTCCGGGAATGACGGTGCTTTATCCGCGGTGTGTGGCGCAAATGCGCCAGATGCTGGATTGGGCGCTTGAGCAGCCAGGCCCTGCGGCCATCTGCTATCCCCGGGCGGAGGATCGGTCGCAGCCGCCCTGCACGTCGGCGGGTTTCGACCCTTACGTCTCCGAGCGGCTACGCGCAGGCGACGACTGCGCCATCTGGGCGGTGGGCAGCATGACGACCGTAGCGATGGAGACGGCGCAGCTGCTGGCCGAACGGGGGCTGTCCGCAGAGGTGCGGCAGATCGCCGTGGTGCATCCCCTGCCGGATGGGCTGCCGTCAACGGAAGAAAAACCCTATTTTACGCTGGAGGAAAATCAGTTTTCGGGCAGCTTCGGTGCGCAGCTGGCGGCATGGGCGGTGCAGAGCGGCCGTACGCCGCCGCGGCACGTTTTTACGCTGCCGGATGCGTTTATTCCCCACGGCAGCCGTACGGCGCTTCTGCAGCGGTGCGGTCTGGATGGAAAGACGCTGGCAGATGAAATGGAAAGGCGGTTGAGGGCATGACGGAGCGGGCGGATGTGCATACGGTGCGCTGCGGTCTGGCGGCCAGCCGGGAAAAGGCGCAGGCGCTGATTCGCGCCGGGCGCGTGGTCTGGGAGGGGCGCACGGTGGAGAAGCCCGCCCAGCCGGTGCCGGATGACGCTGTTTTTGACCTTCAGGGGGAGGCGGAGCAGGCGTATGCCAGCCGCGGGGGGTACAAGCTGGAAAAGGCCGTTCAAGCCTTTGGAGCCGACGTGCGGGGTGCAGTGGCCATGGATGTGGGTGCGGCCGCCGGCGGGTTTACCGACGTGCTTTTGCGTCACGGCGCGGCGCATGTGTACGCCATCGACGTGGGCTATGGGCAGCTGGAGGCGCGGCTGCGGGCGGATGAGCGGGTGACGGTGATGGAGCGCACCAACGCCCGCAATCTGACCCGGGAACAGTTTGCTCTTCAGCCCAATCTGACGGTGATGGACGTATCCTTCATTTCCATTCGCCTGATTTTGCCGACGGCGGCGCGGATCATGGGGAATCAGGGGCGCTTTTTGACGCTGGTCAAACCGCAGTTTGAAGCGGGGCGGGGCGGTGTTGGAAAGAATGGTGTGGTGCGGGACGCAGCCGTTCATCAGCGGGTGCTGGAGGAAATATGCGCATTTGCGCCATCCTTCGGCTGGCATGTGGCGCAGCTGACCTATTCGCCGGTGAAAGGCCCGGCGGGAAACGTGGAGTTTCTGGCGGATATACAGCCGGGCACGGAAGGAACGGTGGCCGAAAAGGAAATCATGGCGGTCACCCGTGCGGCACATCAGGCGCTGCGCTGAAGCGAAGCACCCGAATACGAGGGTGGAGTCGTTACCCGGAGGCGGGTCATCGCGTTCTGACCGTTGGCTGCCGGCAGTTGAAGGCCTGCGGTCAGCCAATGACTGTTCACCTTTGCGAAAAGCACGTTTTTCCGAAAATACGGGCAAAAAAATAAAAAAAGGTGGAAAAACCTCTTTACAAAGCAGGGAATACGTGCTATAATCATTCTTGTTCGCGGGGCATTAGCGCAGCTGGTAGCGCACAACACTGGCAGTGTTGGGGTCAGGAGTTCGAATCTCCTATGCTCCACCATCGAAAACCCTTGATTT
>CAKUKE010000018.1 GCA_934662505.1 uncultured Clostridia bacterium
GCCATCGAAGCCGGTCTGCGTTTCGCTATCCGTGAAGGCGGTCATACCGTCGGCGCCGGCGCCGTCGTTCGTACCGTCGAAAACTGAGTATCATTTTTTCAGGAGGATCGCTTAAAAAGCGATCCTCTTTTTCATTATTTAAAAAGAAAACCGCCTGAGAAGGGGGGTCAAAGCGGCTTGTCCGACGGGCGGTTCTGTAGTGCCGCAGGGTGCCCGTATACAAAGGGTGCTGCTCTTGCAGGCAACCGAGGGATTGCACTTATACGCAAGCGCCTCCGCTTTCTCATGCTCGGTATGCATTTACGCAAAGGTAGTGTAAGACGATGATCGCCGCATTTGCGGCCGTGGTGCAGGTGCGCAAGGATCGAAAGTTTCAGTGCATTTATGCCTGCCCGTGTCAGCGGCCTTTCACCATCGAGTCCCCAGTTTTTCTGACGGCTTTGTTTTGCAGAAACACGTATGCTGCAACGAGCCGATCCTGTGAGGTACGGGGGATACGATTCTTCAGGTTTTGTTCTCCCCCGCCCTGTCAGAAAAGCAGCGCAGCGTTTCAGCGCTTTTTCAAGTACTTTAAAGACCGCCGGAATACCGACGGTCTTTTGCCTGACAGATCAGTTTTAAAAACGGGCCTGCATTTCATTTTTCTTCTGCAGCGTTGGCCAACTCCTCTACGGCTTCCTGACAAAAATCCAGCGCCGCCTCCCGGTCAAAAAACATGTCCCGCGCCTGTTCGTACGCATTGATTGCGGCCTGAATCACGCCCTGATACCGCGCGTTCAGGTTTTGCATGGCCCAGCGTCCCCCTTCCGGCTTGGAAAGGGACAGGTTTTCCCGCTTGAAGGCCAGCGCGCGGCAAAGATTCAGCACGGCATAAACGGGGTTTTCCGCCAAAACGGCTTCAGCATCCTCCAGATCGTTCATCATGGCCTTCAGACAATCGTCCCGGTCTACCGTTCCGAAAGCACGGGCGGGACTGTCACCCAGCAGGGCAACGCCGCTGCGGCGAAGGGACAAAACATGGGTCGTCAGATCCGGGTCTGCTCCGTGCATCCATTCGCAGAACTTTTTCGGATCCTTTTTACATTCATCCCGCCACATGGCGGAAAAATGCAGCTGAAACGGCGCTGGATACGCCATGCGCGCAGCGTCGCTGGTCAGCATGACGCTGCATTCTATCCCCGCGGGCGGCGCGCTTTCCGACAGCGCTTCCATCAGCTGCACAAAGCGCACTTTATCGTCCGGCGCCATCTCCCTGCGCACCAGCACCAGAAAATCGATATCGGATGTTTTCCACTGAAAGCATCCATCCGCCACGGAACCGTGCACATAAATTCCGGCAAGGTTTTCGCCCAGCAGGTTCATCAGGCTCTCCTTCAGCTGGTGCAGCCATTCCCACGCGTCCTCAATGCTCTTTTCCGGACGGATGCCTTCCTCAAGGAGTATCCGCAGCGCCTCTGCAGCCTTTTCTTCGTCCACCCCATCCACACGAACCCCCACAGGATCGTCCCCTGTCGCGCCCAGCGACAGAAGACCCAGAAGGGATTTGCCATTGATAGTGCGGCTGTTGTGTATGAGCATAATCAGCGATTCATATCGCCCCGTTACCTGAATCAGCCGTATTACCTGATCCCGGCTGAGCGGCGTAATCCCGCTCAGTTGAACGTCAAATGCGATCATTTGTATCCTCAGTCTGCGCCTGATCGATCAGGGCAAGTATTTTACTCATTCGATGGCTGACGCCGGATTTGCTCAGCCTGGGCTCCAGCGACTCGCCCAACTGCTCCAGCGACGCCTCATCATGTTCTACCCTTGCGCGCGCCACGGCGCGCAGTTTGTCCGGGAGCGCATCCCACCCCCGTACCTGTGTGTAGCGGCGGATCGCCTCGGCCTGACGCTGGGCTGCCGTCACCTGTTTTACCGTGTTGGCCTGGTCGCAATTGGCCGCGCGGTTGGCCTGATTGCGGGATTCCCGACGGATCCGTGCGTTTTCCATCTCCATCAGCGATGCCGAAGCGCCCATCATGGCCAGCAAAGACACGACATCATCGCCTTTTTTGATATAAAGAACCGTGCGTCCCCGGCGCGCCATGGTCTGCGAGCGGATCCCGCTCTTTTCAAGCATATAACGCAGCACCTCGGCCCGTTCTTCACTTTCCATCACAAATTCCATGTGATACCCTTTATCAGGGCTCAGAATGGAGCCGGCGCCAAGAAAAGCGCCCCGCAGATAAGCGTTGCGGCAGCATCGTCTGGAAATGGCGGTGCGGGGCAGTCCGTGAAAAACGTCCCCCTCGTCATTTTGACGCAGCATCCGCACGTTCACCAGCAGCCGTCTGCTCTCGCTCTCCGGCACGGTCAGCACGCACAGCCTGCGCCCGCCCAGTCGGGGCAAATGGGCATATTCCAGCTGCGGAATGATGTGGAGCCGCAGCTTCAGCAGCAGAAAAATGCGTTTGGCCAGCGCGACGCTTTCCACCTGATACACCACATTCATCCTGCCGCCGCCCCGCAGCACCAGCGAACCGCGGCACTGGGTCAGTGCGCTCAGTTCGCTCAATTCGCAGCAGCTTTTCTCCGGCCGGATACGCAAAAGCTCCTGCTTGACCTGTGCAGAAAAACTCATTTGTCGCGCCCCACGATGCGCACTTCGTTTTCCAGCTTTACGCCGGCCTGCGCCTGCACCCGCTGCTGCACCTGCTCCATCAGGTCGATCACATCCCGCGCGGTGGCATGATTCCTGTTTACAATGAAGCCCGCATGTTTTTCGCTCACCTGCGCCCCGCCGACGGAAAAGCCCTTCAGCCCTGCCTGTTCGATCAGCGCGCCGGCGTAATAGCCGGTGGGACGCTTGAAAAACGAGCCCGCGCTGGGGTATTCCAACGGCTGCTTCTCCTTGCGTCTGGCCATCAGTTCCCGCATATCCGCCTGAATCTGCTCCCGGCTGCCCGGCGTCAGACGGAAGGATGCAGACAGCACCACGCCCTGCTCCTCCATCAGACGGGAATGACGGTAGCCAAAGGCCATATCGGTACCCGGGCGGCAGTGCAGCCCGTCCCTCGTCCAGTATTTTACGGTTTCGACCACCTGCGCCATCTCGCCGCCGTAGGCGCCAGCGTTCATGTACACGCCGCCGCCCACAGAACCGGGAATGCCGTGGGCAAAAGCCAGCCCGGCCAGCCCGTGTTCCATTGCCGTTACGGCAATGCGGGACAAAAGCGCCCCGCCGCCTGCCGTAAGGAGGGTGCCTTCTACCGTTACCCGATCCAACCCTTTGCTCAGATGAATCACCAGACCGTCAAACCCGCCGTCCCGCACCAGCAGATTGGATCCATTGCCCAGCACCAGCACCGGCGCACCCGCCCTGACCGCTGCGTCCAGCAGCCGGCAGAGCGCATCTTCGCTTTCCGGACTTGCATACAGCGCCGCAGGCCCGCCAATGCGAAAGGTCGTATGGCGGTCGAGCGGTTCACCCTCCGTAAAACGCACGTCTCTCAGCTGCGTCGTCAGGCTCGTTTTCCAGTCCATGTCCATCCCCCGTTCAAAGGATTTCAGTCCACCGTAGGATAGGCCAGCAGCATATGCTCCGTTTCGATCGTCAGATCGTACCCATCCGCCGGCAGCAGCGCCGTCCGTCCGGGCAGCAGCTCCATTTCCCCATCCGACCAGGCGATATGCGTACGCCCCACCGCAGTCAGGATGCGGAACATACGTGGATCAGCAATCAGCGTCGCCCGTGTATTCTGCCAGCGCTGAAGCGAGAAATACTTTTCATGCAGCAGCTGCTGCCGCCCTTCACCCAGCGGCACGGGCTGCGCCGCCTCCGGCTGCAGGGACAGATCCACCACATCCAGCGCCTTGTCGATGTGCAGCGCCCGTTTGTTGCCATCCTGATCCCGGCGCTCCCAGTCATAAAAACGATAGGTCACATCGCTGGACTGCTGGATTTCGTACAGCACGATGCCCCGCCCAATGGCGTGCACCATGCCCGCCGGAATGTAATATACTTCGCCCGCATGCACATTCACCCGCCGCAGTACGTTTTCCACCGCTGCGCCGGCGCGGGACGCCGCTTCCAGCGCCTCCCGCGTGGTGCCCTGCCGCACACCGTACACCAGCTGCGCGCCTTCTTCCGCATGGAGAATGACCCATGCCTCGGTCTTTCCCAGTTTGCCCTCCACGCGAGCGGCATATGCATCGTCCGGGTGCACCTGCACAGACAGCGTATCCCGCGCGTCCAGCAGCTTCAGCAGCAGGGGAAACGGCCGGGTCACGGCGGTGCCCGTCAGCGCCGCCCCCTTTTCCTCGATCCACCGGGTCAGCGTCTTTCCGTCCGGCGTGCGGCTTTCCAGCCCGGGAATGGCGCTCACCTCCAGGCTTTCACCCGTACGCTGATCCGGAATATCCTTGCCGAATATCTTTTTCAGGCCATCCCCGCCCCAGGGGGTCTGCGCGCCGAACCGATAGGCCGGCAGCATTTCCATCGGCTGCATTTTCATCGCTGGTTCCTCCTCATTCCGCCATAAACCGCCAGGGAATATCCCGCCACAACGGCGGCGCATAGTCCACCCCCACCCGGGGCGCTGTGACGATATGCGGATGCACACCGTCGTCCTCCAGCCACATTTCGTCGTTTTCCGGAAGCCACAGACCGTTCTGCGACAGGGTGACGCCCATGGCGCGCGTCCACTTGCCCGGTCCGTCCAGCGGCTTTTCCATGGCACGGATCAGCGCGGCCTGCGGCTGCCCCTCAGAACCCGTCACCACGTTCATCAGATGATGCAGACCGTACACAAGGTAAACATAGCTGTAGCCGCCCCGGCGATACATGACCTCCGTACGCGGCGTTTTGCCGCGGCGCGCATGGCAGGCGCCGTCTTCCTCGCCCCGGTACGCCTCCGTCTCCGCAATGCGCAGCCCCTTGACGGAGCCGTCCGGCAGACGTCTGACAAGGCGCTTGCCCACCAGATCGGGCGCGACCTCCAGCACATCCCGGGCGAAAAAGCCCGCTCCCAGTCTCACGGCACGTCCCGGGTCGCTACCACGTCTGCCCCGGTTCCGCACACATTGGGCAGCAGTACGTCGCCGATATGGACAGGCGCGCAGAACACCCCGGCAAGAATGGCCTGCATGCACGCGGCAATTTTATCCTTCGGTACCGGCGAGGCGGTTTTGACGCTGACCGGCACGTCCCTGTTTTGCAGGGGCGCGGCGGCTGTGATGACCCGCATGGGCGCCACGCACTCCTGCCGGGCGTAGGTCTCGCCCCGCTTGCAGCCGTTTCCCTCCACGACCGTTACCTGATGGTTTTCCAGCGTCACCGTCATGCGGCACCCCATCGGGCAATTGATGCAGGTAATATTCTGGGTTTCCATGACACATCGCTCACTTTCCCGCCAACCGCACGATGGCGTACGCGAATATCCGCATGTTGCGGTACAGGTCTTCCACGGTGATGTATTCGTTGGCCTGATGCGCCAGCTCCTCCTCGCCCGGGAACAGCGCGCCGAACGCCACGCCTTCCTCCATGGTGCGGGCGTAGGTGCCCCCGCCAATGGCCAGCGCCTTGCCGCGGCAGCCCGTCACATCCTCATAGGCTGCCAGCAGTTCCTGCACAAGGGTGGAGTTTTCACTGACAAAATGGGGCGTATGGCTGCCCGCCAGTTCAGCGGTCAGACGGCCGTTCAGCGTGTCGTTCATCACCCGCATCATGGCTTCTTCGTTCATCAGGACAGGATAGCGGATGTCCAGCTGCGCCGTCACCTGCTTTTCATCACCGTCGATGATATCCAGCGCGCAGGTCAGTTTGCCGGACACGCCGTCCTCCATGCTGATGCCCAGCTTTTCGCCGTAATAGGTCATGCCCACCGTATCGGCCAGCGCGGCAATAGCGCCGCCCATGCCTGCATCCCGCAGAATGAGCAGCATCTGCCCGATCGCATTGCGCGCTTCCTCGCCCATGGCGGCGTGTCCTGGCTTGCCCACCGTGCTCAGACGCACGGTGCCTTCATCGGTCAGCACGGCTTCCAGCGGGAAGCCCAGCGCTTCGGCCGCGCGAACGGCACGGTCGCGCTCCGTCTGACCGCCGTACACTTCAGCCTGCGCAATGCCCGGGATGACGTTGATCCGCTCGCCGACCCGGAAGCGTTTCAGGCGCATCCCTTCTCCATTCATTGCGCCCCGGAGAATCACATGGCAGCCGCCCTTTTCAATGTTGATGACAGGGTATTCCGCATCGGGACTGAAACCCATACGGGGCATGACCGCATGGGTCTGGTAGTATGCCATGTCGTCCATGCCTGTTTCTTCATCGCAGCCCATGATCAGCCGCACCCGGCGCTTGAGGGGAATGCCCGCCTTTTTGACGGCTGCCATGGCGTACAGCGCCGCCACCACCGGCCCCTTGTCATCGCTGGTGCCGCGGCCATACACCCTGCCGTCGATCAGCTCCGCGCCGAAGGGGTCATGCTCCCAATTGTCGCCCACGGGCACCACGTCCAGATGTCCCAGAATGCCCAGCGCGTCGTAGGGATCTCCCTCCCCCATATCCGCCTGCCCGGCGTAGCCGTCGATATCCTCCACATCAAAGCCCAGACGGCGGCAGTCTTCCAACGCCCGATCCAGCATTTTCCGCGTATCCTGTCCAAAGGGAGCATTGCCCGCCCCCTCCGCCTTCACGCTGGGCAGACGCACCCACGCCCGGAGCGTTTCCAGCGCCTCCTGCCGATAATCCTGCAGAGCCTTTTCCAACGCTTTGTTTTCCGTCATCTTTCCTGCCTTCTTTCTTCTTTTTTTGCCCGCTTTTATACCCTGCTGCCCGTCTCCTGCGCGTGCCTTGGCCGCGCGCACCGCAGCGTCCAGAACCCGCCGCTTTTATCAGCGGCGGTTACATGTTCAAACAGGGTCTCCAGATACCGCATGGCCGAGGCCGCGCCCTGCTGCTTGCGGATGACCAGCCACATCTCCCCGTCCGGCCGGAGCCGCTTTGCGCCCTCGCCGAACAGACGATAGATCACTTCTTTTCCCGCCCGGATCGGCGGATTGGTCACGATCAGGTCGAAATCTCCTGGCACCTTTTCAAAGCCGTCCGACTGGATGCACACCGCCGCCACGCCGTTGCTTGCGGCATTTTTCTGCGCCAGCGCCAGCGCCCGTGCATTCACATCAGACATGACCACCTCCGCGTCCGGCCAGCACTTTCCGACTGCCACGCCGACCGCGCCCCAGCCGCAGCCCAGATCCAGCACCCGTCCGGCGATTTCAGCCGGCAGCGCCTCCAGCAGTGCCCGGGTGCCGTAGTCCAGTTCGCCTCTGGAAAACACGCCGGCGTCCGTCATGCACCGCAGCGTCTGTCCCCGGTAGGAAAACGTGCAGGGCGCCGGCCGGGCGTCGCTGGTCGGGTTCGCGGTAAAATACTGCTCGCTCATGGATTCCTTTCCCGACCCGCCGCACGGTACAGCGCGTCGATCTCCTTCTCTGTCAGTTCCCGGTATTCTCCCGGATGCAGCCCCTCGTCCAGCGCAAGCGGTCCGAAAGACACCCGGTGAAGCGCCTCCACACGGTTTCCCCGCGCGCCGAACATGCGCTTGACCTGATGATACTTGCCCTCAAACACCGTGACCCGTCCCAGCCTTTCCCCCAGCACCTCCAGCTTTGCCGGCAGGGCGGTAAAGTCCTTCAGCGGAACGCCCGCTTCAAACGCGGCCACGTCTTCCCCGGTCAGAGGCTCCGCCGTTTGCGCCAGATAGACCTTGCTCACATGCCGCCTGGGCGATATGAGCCGGTGCGCCAGTTCGCCGTCCGAGGTCAGGAGCAACAGCCCGGTTGTGTCCTTATCCAGCCGCCCCACGGGCATGCAGCCGCAGGCGGCGTATCGGGCAGGCAGAAGATCCATCACCGTCGCACATTTCCGATCATCCGCCGCCGTCAGCACGCCGGCAGGCTTATACAGCATGATAAACGCCTGTTCAGCGCCGTTCATCGCCTCCCCGTCCAGCGTGATGCTGCCGTTTTCCACATGCAGCGCAGGGTCGCGGCACACCTGACCGTTCACCTGCACCCGTCCGGCTCTGATCATCTCCCGCACCTGTGCGCGGCTGCCCGCGCCCTGATGCGCCAGCGCCTTGTCCAAACGCATCATTGCGCTCGCTCCCTGCCTGACGGCGCGTGATCGGCGTAATACTTGGCTTCGTACAGCCGCCGGGTCAGAGCGGCGTTGCGCACCTTGCGCACCATACACAGGGGCAGGTGCACCAGCACAAGCACCGCCGCCAGATAGAGAAGCGTCGTATTTGGCAGGGGCGCAGCCAGAAGCACCATGATCCGCTGCGCCGCCATAAACGCGCCCTGATCCCAACTGACCCCGCCCAGATAGCGATTGAGCAGCACATAGCAAAAACCGGCCAGACCCGGCAGGGTCAGCAGCATGTTCACCAGCGCGTTTGCCCAGTACGCTTTTCTGTTTTCGCTGCGCACACGCCGTCCGCGCCGTATCCCCTTCCTGACGCCGCGGGTCTGCATATCCACCTGATCGGCGGGCATGAGCCGCCACCAGCCGTAACAGAGCAAAAGGCCGGTCAGCCCCATGGCGCCGATCCACACCATCACGCCCGCGTCCAGCTGACCGTTCACCATGCGGCTGAGCCGGGTCAGAATGGCATAAAACGAGGTCATGGGCATTCCATTGAACGCATAAAGCCACAGCCCGCTCACCGCCAGAAACGGCAGTCCCCACAGAAGCCCCTGTCCCAGACGGCACAGGCCGTAGCGTAGGTAGACCGCATACCATCCCCTGCGCGCACGATGCCCACCGCTCAAAAAGCGCAGGCAGGAATAGCCGTATCCCCGCAGCGGCATGACCAGAAAAACGTTCAGAAGCACCGTCGCGCCCGCGCACCAGGGCAGCGCGTCCCTGCCAAGCTTCAGCCCGGGAATGCCGAAAAGCGCGGCAGCCAACGGCAGCAGCGCCACTGCTCTGACGGCCAGCTGCCACAGACCCAGTCCCATGACCGCGCCTCCATGGCGCGCAAGCACGTGTCCCGCCGGGCGCGCCCTTCCTGTCCTCGTTCTCTGCGACATGTCCTCCGCCTCCGCATCCATTTCTACGCTGATCCAGTTGTTTCATTATACTGTACTCACGCCAAAAAATCAACCGGAACGGCGCTGCCGCCGGCATTTATTCCTCCTCGTCCGTCGCCTGCCCCATCAGCGTGTGCACCGTGTCTCCGGTACGGTACCGGTACCCCAGCACCGTCTGCAGGTTCACGTGCTCGATGCCGTGAAAAACGTTCCACACCACGCTGTCGTTTTCTTCCTCCAGCGCATGGAGCAGTGCCTTGACTTCCTTCCGTTTTCCGCCCGTTTCGCTTTTCGTCACCCGGCAGGCGCAGCGGAGGGTATCCAGCCCCATGAACCGCGCCCAGCGCACCACATCCCGCTCCCGCACCAGATACAGCGGCCGTATCAGCTTCATGCCCGGATAGTTTTTGCTGCACAGAAGCGGCATCATGGTTTTGTATTCGCCTCCGTAGAGCTGGCTCATCAGCACCGTTTCCACCACGTCGTCCAGATGATGCCCCAGCGCGATCTTATTGCACCCCAGTTTCCGCGCTTCCTTGTATAAATAGCCCCGGCGCATCGCGGCGCAGACATGACAGGGCGATTTACCCACCGCGTCCACCGCCTGAAAGACAGGGGTCTCAAAAAGAATATGCGGCGTCAGCCCCAGCGTACGGACGTTTTCCTCCAGCCGCAGCCGGTTCTCAGGCGTATACCCCGGATCCATGGACAGGAAGGACACCTGAAACGGGATGCTGCCGTACCGGCTCGCCTCCCGCATGCATACGGCAAGCGCCAGAGAGTCCTTGCCGCCGGAAACGCACACGGCAATATGGTCGCCCGGCTCGATCAGGCCGTAGCGCCGCACCGCCAGAAGGAATC
Organism: uncultured Clostridia bacterium; assembly: GCA_934662505.1. Classification (GTDB taxonomy): domain Bacteria; phylum Bacillota; class Clostridia; order Christensenellales; family Aristaeellaceae; genus SVGT01. Next base: position 9,937 of record CAKUKE010000018.1, read on the forward strand.
TGCGGTAGATCTCCTTTCGGAACGTTTTCTGCATGCTGCGGCTGACTTCCTGCGGCGTCAAGGTCATATCGTCTTTCCTCCTCCGGCGCTTGATGAAAAGCGCGGTCTTCATTATACGCAATGGTTTCGCCGCATGCAAGAAAAAAAGAGGCGCGGGCATGAAAATTTGACACAGATTTGACACGCCGCCGATTGTCTTTTCCTCCGTCTGATGTTACAATAAACTGAATGATACGGAGGAGGCCTTTTTTGTGACAACCTTGCAGCACATCGCTTCTCTGGCCGCGCAGGCGGGAGAGATCATTCTGCATAACACGCAGGCGCCCGTCCACCGCAAGGAAGGGCATTACAACTTCGTCACCGACGCCGATACCGCCGTGCAGACCTTTTTGACCGAGCGGCTGCGCGACGTGCTGCCCGCCGCCCGTTTCTTCTGCGAGGAGCAGGAAAACGACGCGCTTGGAAACGAACCCACCTTCATCATCGACCCCATCGACGGCACCTGCAACTTCATGCGGGGGCGCGGCTGCTCCGCCGTATCCATCGCGCTGACGGAGGGGCGCCGCCCGGTGCTGGGCGTTGTCTGCAACCCCTACCGCGGCGAGACCTTTACCGCGGAGCTGGGTAAAGGGACGCAATTGAACGGTCAGCCCGTACGGGTTTCGGACATATCCTTTGAAAACGCGCTGGTCGCCATGGGCACTTCGCCCTATTACAGTGAACTGGCTGAAAAAACCTTCCGCGCCGCCGCGCTTTTTCAGCACCGCGCAGGCGACCTGCGCAGAACAGGGTCTGCCGCCATCGACTTTGCCGACGTGTGCTGCGGCCGTGCCGACGTATTTTTTGAATACCGTCTTTCCCCGTGGGACTTTGCTGCCGGCGCGCTGCTGGTTCAGGAAGCGGGCGGCGTTTTCTGCGCTTTCGACCGGCCGGGTCAGCCGCCGGACTATGGCCGTCCTTCTCCCACGCTGGCATGCAACCCCCGCTGCGCGGAGGAAGCCCTGCGCATTCTGAGCGCCGTATAAGGAGGAATCAGCCATCATGCGTATTCTGTCCAACTGCCACACCCACACGCAGTTCTGCGACGGCCGCTCGACCGCTGAGGACATGGTGCAGGCCGCGCTGGCGGCAGGCTTTGTCAGCCTCGGCTTTTCCTCCCATGCCACCCAGCACTTCGACGAACACTACAGCACGCTACCCGAGCGCGAAAAGGCTTACCGGGTCGAAATTGCCCGGCTGCAGCAGGCATACGGCGACCTCATCCGCATTTACATGGGCATTGAACGGGATCTGTATTCGTTCAGTGACCCGTTCCAGTATGATTATTACATCGCCTCGGTGCACTATCTGCAAGGCGTGGAAGGGTACGTGGCAGTGGACGGCCGTGCGGAAGACGTGGCCGCCTACGTCAAAAACGTGCTCGGCGGGCAGGGGCTGGCGCTGGCACGGCAATACTACGACCTTCTGTGCGCCTACGCCCGCGCGTGGCGGCCGCCCATCATCGGTCACTTTGACCTGATCCGCAAAAACAACGCACGGCTGCACCTGTACGATGAAAACAGCGCCGCATACCGGGACATGGCGCTTTCCGCACTGGACGTGATGCGCCGGAGCGGTGCCATGCTGGAATTGAACACCGGGGGCATCGCCCGTGGATATCTGCCGACCCCCTACCCGGACGATTTTCTTTTGCGCGCCTGGGCCGGCATGGGCGGGGAGATCATCGTGTCCTCCGACTGCCATCACGCACCTGACCTGACCTGCTTTTTTGACCGTGCGCCCGCACTGCTTGCACGCGCCGGCTTCGATCACGTGGTCATGCTGGGCAAAGACACGCTGTTTGAACGCATTGCGCTGTAATTCCTCAGGAGAAGGGTTATTCCGTCCCGCGCCGCATAAACATAGAGCGAGGTGACGGCATGAAATCCTTCTCTTTTCTTTCCCCGGAGGTGACGAAGGGGACCTTCCGGCTGACCCTGTTCGGTCGGGAAGAAGCCCTCGTTGAGCAGCACCGGGGGCTTTACAGCTATGACCCCCGTAAAATCCGCGTGCGCACCCGGGAAGGCGTTTTGAGCGTAACGGGCGAGAACATGGTCATCGCCCATTTCGGCACGCAGGATCTGCTGATTCGAGGGCAGATCACCGGCGCGGCGCTGGAGCAGCTTCCATGACCGCGCGGTTTTCCCCGCTGCCCATGCGCGTGCGGCTCAGGGGACTCAATCTTGAAAAAGCGCTCAATGCTCTCCAGACGCAGGGGGTCGTTTTGCGTTCTCTTCGCCGTCTGCCGGACAGAAGCGTCGTTTTTATCTGCCGCCAGCAGGATGGCAAAGCGCTTGACGCGGTATGCGCCCGTTTTTCCTGCGTCCGTCTGCCTGTTCCTCCACCTTTTCCAAGCCGCTGCCTCCTGTCCCTGAAAAAGCGCAAGGGGCTGTGGATCGGCGCGGTTCTGTTTTTCCTGCTCGTCATCCGCGCCATGGGGTATATCTGGTTCATTGACGTGGCCGGCGCAGGCGCGTACGCGGGGGACGTACGCCTTTTTTTATCTGAAGAAGGGGTAACCCCCGGTACGCCTCGCGCATCGGTTTCCCTGACCGATCTGGAAGCCCGCCTGACATGGCGTTTTCCTCGGGTGGCGTGGGTGCGGCTTTCTTATGCCGGGGTTGGTCTGCGGGTCGCCGTTTACGAAGGGACGCCCCCGCCGGACGCCGCCGCTCCGCTGCCCTGCGGCGACGTAATCGCCGCACAGGACGGTCTGGTTGAAAGTCTGGTCACCTCGGCGGGCACCCCCGCCGTCCGTCCCGGCAGCTTTGTCCGTGCCGGTCAGGTGCTCATTTCCGGCTTTGAAAAAGGGGCAAACGGCGAGTCCCGCCCCGTGAAGGCCGCAGGAACGGTCTACGCCCGGGTGTGGCTGACCCGCCAGATACAGACAAGCGCCTTTGTTCTGCAAAGCGTCCCCACCGGCCGCAGCGCGTCTCGAAACGTGCTCTACACCCCCTTTGGCAGCTTTTCCACGGACGATACCCCCTCCTTTCTCACCGCCGAGCGCACCGTCTGCTTTCAGCCCCTCGGCGGCGTATGGATACCCGCCTGCCTTGTCCGGGAAACCTACACAGAGGTCGCGCTGGAGAAACGCTACGCCGACGATGGGCAGATTGCCGACGAGCTGCGCCGCGCCGCCGCCCTCGCCGCCCTGTCCATGCCCCGAAAAGACGATGTTGTTATTGACAAATGGGCGGAAATTGGTATGATAGATGCGGAGACGTGGGCGGCGCAGACTGTCGTGGAGGTGCGCCGGGACATCGGCCGCTTTCAGTCCCAGGTCTCCCCCACACTCTGACAGCGAGGAGATTTTCTTTGCTTTTATCACTTGAAAACGCAGAACTGTACGCTTCTCTTTTTGGACTGAACGACCGCAACCTGGCCGTCATGGAGCAGGAACTCGCCGTCGGGCTTTCCCTGCACGGTCAGGAGCTGCGCATTGCCGGCGCGCCTGAAAACGTCGCCCTGACCGAGGAAACGGTGCGCCGTCTGCTGGCGCTTTTGCGCCGGGGAGAAACGCTGGATCCTGCGCGCATCCGCTATATGATCGCCCTTCTCCGCAGCGGCGACGCCGACCGGGCAGAGGAGATGATGGAGGACGTGGTGGCCGTCACCCACCGCGGCCGCAAAATTCGCTGCAAAACGCTGGGGCAGCGCGCCTACATTTCCTCCATCCGCAAAAATGAACTGACCCTGGCCGTCGGCCCCGCCGGCACCGGAAAAACCTATCTGGCCATGGCCATGGCAGTCATGGCGCTGAAAAACCGGGAGACCGAGCGCATCATTTTGACCCGTCCCGCCGTGGAAGCGGGCGAAAAACTGGGATTTCTCCCCGGCGACATGACGCAGAAGGTCGACCCCTATCTGCGCCCGCTCTATGACGCGCTCTACGACATGATGGGCACGGACAGTTATCAGCGGCTGGTGGAGCGGGGCGTATTGGAAATCGCGCCGCTGGCGTTCATGCGCGGGCGTACGCTCAGCGATGCGTTCATCATTCTGGACGAGGCGCAGAACACCACGCCCGAGCAAATGAAAATGTTTTTGACCCGTCTGGGAGAAAACGCCCGGTGCGTTGTGACCGGCGACCGTACCCAGATCGATCTACCCAGAGGACGCGCCTCCGGCCTTGAGGAGGCCATGACGGTGCTGCGGGGCATTCCGGGCATCGGCATCATCGAGCTGACAAGCGACGACGTGGTGCGTCACGAACTGGTGCAGAAGATCGTCCGTGCCTATGACCGCTACGCCCTGACCCGTTCTGCAGAGGAGGAACACAGCAAATGACCCAGAAGAAAAAAGGGCTGTCTGCGCTTTTTTCCCGTCTGCGCGCCTATGCCGGCACCCCAAGTGCGCTTCGGCTGCTGATCTGGTGCGTGACGACGGTTCTGTGCGCCTGCCTGTTCTGTCTGGCCATCTCGCCGGTGCGGTATGACCTGCGGGTCGGCATGGTGCCGAATGTGACCATCGCCGCCACCAAGGACGTGGTCGATCAGGCCGCCACGGAAAAGAGCCGGGCTGCCGCCGCCGCGGCCGTTTCCCCCACCTACATGTATCAGGAGGGGGTCAGTGAAACGGTACTGCAAAGTCTGGAGCAGGTGTTTTCCCAGCTCAAGGCTGTACGGCAGTACGGCGACACCCTGCCGGACATGTCCGAAAACCGCGTTTTTACACCGGATGAACTGGCTTACGCCCAATCCATGCTGACCCTGATCAGCCTGCGGGATTATCAGATCACCACCCTTCTGCACACCTCCGTGGAGGATCTGGACGCGCTGTACAGCTCCATGTATACCGTGACGCAGAACACCATGAACGGTCACGTCACGCAGGGGCAGGAAAGCGCCGCTGTGCAGAGCATATTGCAGATCATCGGCTTCCGGGTCAACCCCAGCCTGCTGCAGAACATCGCCCTGCCCGTGCTCAACGCCTGCGTACAGGCCAACATGGTGGTCGATCAGGAAAGCACCGACGCCGCCCGTGAGCAGGCCAAGGAGTCGGTGGATCCCGTCATCTATAAGCAGGGGCAGAATATCGTTGTCAAGGGCGAAGGGCGCATCACGCAGGGGCAGATCGAAATGCTCAGCGCGCTGGGTCTGCTCAGCCACGAAGGCGTGGACGTCAATATGTATCTGGGCGGCGCGCTGCTGGTCGCGCTGGTCATGCTGTGCATGCTGCTTGTTTTGCACCATAAACAGTTCGAAGTGTACGGCGATACCGTCAAAACCCTGCTGACCGGCATCGTATTTGTGCTGACCCTCGCGCTGTGCGTGCTCTGCCGGCTGATCAACCCCTATTTCATGCCCGTTGCGCTGGCCGCGCTGCTGCTGACGGCGCTCTGCGGCGTGAACACCGCGCTGGTGGCCGGGGTCGCGCTGTCGCTGCTGGCCTCCTCCATTTCCGCCGGCGGCAACGAGGCCTACGTGGAGCAGATGGTGCTCTCCGGCGTGTCCGGCATCTCCGCCTGCGTCATCGCGGCCTGTATGATGAACGGTCATTCTTCCCGCCTGCGCGCCCTGCTGACCGGGCTGGCCATGTGCGCCAGTTCCTTTCTGGTGGTGTGGGCGTACGGTCTGATGACCTCCAGCGAAATATCCGGCATCCTGCCCTACGCCTTCTGGATCACGGGCGGAACGGCAGTGGGGACGGTGCTTTTTCTGGCGCTGCAGCCCCTGTTTGAAACTGCGTTCAACCTGCCCACCCCCCTCAAGCTGCTGGAATTGAGCAACCCCAATCAGCCCCTTCTGCGTCGTCTCCTGCTGGAAGCACCCGGCACCTATCATCACTCCATCATCGTCGCCAATCTGGCGGAAGCTTCCGCCGAGGCCATTGGCGCAAACCCCCTTCTTGCGCGCGTTGGGGGCTATTATCATGACGTGGGCAAGCTGAAGCGTCCCCTTTATTTCAAGGAAAACCAGATGAACGACGCCAACGCCCACGACCATACCGACCCGCAGGTATCCGCCGCCATCGTCACCGCCCACGTGCGGGACGGCGTCGCCATGGCACGGCAGTACCGTCTGCCGCAGGCAGTGGTGAGCATCATTGCCGAGCACCACGGCGACACGCCGGTCATGTATTTTTATCATAAAGCACTGCAGCAGGCCAACGGCCGTCCTGTGAACATCGACGATTTCCGCTACGACGGTCACCCGCCCCGCACCAAGGAGGCGGCCATCGTCATGCTGTGCGACACCATTGAAGCCGCTGTGCGTACCATGAAGACCCCCACCCCGGAGGACATTGAAAACTTTATCGTCAAGCTGGTACGCGGCAAGCTGGAAGACGGCCAGTTGAGCGATTCGCCCCTCACCCTGCAGGACATCGACCGCATCTGCTCCGCCTGCACCACGGTGCTGGTGGGCGTATTCCACGAACGGATCGAATATCCCGACATGCCCGCCGCCCAGCGCACCCATGTGCCCAGCGAAGCCGAAAAGGAACAGGAGCAGGCTGCGGAGCTCCAGCAGGAAGAAGATGGGGCGCCGCCTCTGATCGTCCCGGAGCCCACGCCGGAGCCCGTCCACGTGGTGGAGCCGGAAAAAATCAGCGTGGCGGAGCCGGAACCCGAGCCGGAAAAGACGGGCGCGCTGCCGCTTGTAGCGCCGCCGCCCGCCGCCGCGCCCGTGCCCATTGACGACCTGCTCTCCCTGCAGGAAATGGGCGACGCCTCCCTGCCGGTAGACGAGGCCATGCTGCCCGACGCCCTGCTGAAAAAAACGGATGCATCGGCAGAAAAGGACGGTGACACGCTATGAGCATTCTTCTTGATCTGGAAGACGAGCAGGGGCTGCTGCCGGCGGGCGCCGCCGAGCTGATGCAGTGCGTTGCCGACGCCTGCGCGGTCTGCGAGGCTCCTGCCGTGCCCCTTGTCGCCCATGTGCAATTGACGGATGACGAGGGGATCCGTGCCCTCAACGCCGCCTACCGGGGGGTGGACCGTTCAACGGACGTGCTCTCCTTCCCCACCGTACCCTATCCCAAGGGCAAAACCGCACGGGACTGCAAGGCGCTGCTGGAACAGGAATGGGATGTGGAATGGGGGCGCTGCTTCATCGGCGACCTGATCATATCCCTCCCCCGCGCCGCCGAGCAGGCAAGGGAATACGGTCATTCCCTCGCCCGCGAGGTCGGTTACCTGACCGCCCACGCGCTGTTTCACCTGATGGGATACGACCATATGGAAGAAACCGATAAAAGGAGGATGCGCACCATGGAAGAAAAAGCACTGGCCAAGGCAGGCGTCAGCCGCACGACAGACGAAGAACTTTTGCAGGCCGCCCGGGACGCACTGAAGTTTTCCTATTCTCCCTATTCCAAATATGCCGTGGGCGCGGCGCTGCTCTGCCCGGACGGTACGGTCTACACCGGCTGCAACATTGAAAACGCCTCCTACGGCGTGACCATGTGCGCGGAACGCACCGCCCTGTTCAAGGCCGTCAGCGAAGGCCACCACGACTTTGAGGCCATCGCCATCGCGTCGGAAAAGAACGCTCCCTGGCCCTGCGGCGCCTGCCGGCAGGCGCTGTACGAGTTTGCGCCGCAACTGCGCGTGCTGGTCACCTGGCCGGATCATGTGGAAAAAACCACGCTGGACAAACTGCTTCCCTGCGGCTTCGGTCCCAAGGGACAGGCTACTGAATTTTTAGGATGAGGCAAAAAGATGAACACCACTGAAAAAGCATCCGTTTTCCATTCCGGCTTTGCTGCCATTGTAGGCCGCCCGAACGTGGGCAAGTCCACCCTGCTCAACGCGCTTGTAGGAGAAAAGATCGCCATCACCTCCAACCGTCCCCAGACCACCCGCAACCGAGTCATGGGGGTATTGAGCGCCGAAAACAGTCAGGTGGTCTTTGTGGACACGCCCGGCATGCACACCCCGCGCACAAAGCTGGGGCAGTTTATGGTACAGTCCATTCAGGACGCCATGGAGGGCATTGACGCGCTGATGGTCATTCTGGACGCGACGGCGATCGGCCCGCACGACCGCTCCATTGTCAGGGAGCTGTCCGCCCGCCGGGAACGCAAGCTGCTGGTGCTCAACAAGATCGACCTGATGGCGCCCAAGGATCTGCTCGCCATCATTGATGAATTCAAGGCCGCCGGATACGACGCGATTTTCCCGGTCAGCGCCCGTACCGGCGACGGGCTGGATGCGCTCAAGGCCGACCTGACTGCTCACCTGCCCGCAGGCCCCAAGTATTTCCCCGACGACATGCTGACCGACCAGCCCGAGCGGGACATCTGCGCGGAGCTCATCCGTGAAAAGGCGCTGCGCAGTCTGCGGGACGAGGTGCCTCACGGCATTGGCGTGGAAATGATGGCGTTTAAGAAAACCGGCGAAAACAGCGTGGAAATCGACACCACCATCTACTGTGAAAAGGACAGCCACAAGGGCATCATCATCGGCAAAAAAGGCAGCATGCTCCAGAAAATCGGTTCCGAAGCCCGGGCGGACATTGAGGCGCTGCTGGGCTGCCATGTCAATCTGCAGCTTTGGGTCAAGGTGCGTCCGGGCTGGCGCAACAGCACGGAAGACCTGCGGACGCTGGGATATACGGCGACCAAATGACCCTTTCCCGCTCCCCTGCGCCCGCAGGGGAAACCGCAGGTCAGGAAACTACTTGAACAGCAAGGAACCCGCTCCCCTGCGCCCGCAGGGGAGACGCTTGACAGACCGCCCGCGGGCAGGAAGGCTTTTTTCATGACGGCGACAGGCATCGTCATCTTCGGCCCGTCCGGCGCGGGCAAAACGGCGCTGGGGGCGCTGGTGGCGTCCCGGCTGGGTTTCCCCTTTTTTGACACCGACCCCTTCATCTGGCGGCAGGATACCCTCCGACCCTTTACCGTGATGTATCCCCGTGCGGAAAAAATCGCCCGTCTGCAGGCGGCGCTGTCGGGCACGGAGCACTTTGTGGTCGCCGGTTCCATGCATTCCTTTCACGAGGCTTTCGACCCGTCTTTTCTACTGGCCGTCCACCTGACGGCGGATGTGCAGCTTCGCCTCGACAGGGTGCGTGCCCGGGAGCTTCAACAGTTTGGCGCCCGTATTCTTCCCGGCGGCGACATGTATGCGGATCATCAGCGCTTTCTTCAATATGTGGCGGATTACGATACCGGCAGCGACGGAACGACGCTGAAAAGCCACCTTGCGTGGATCAGCGCACTTTCCTGCCCCGTACTGTCTCTGCGCGGGGAAGCGCCCCTTGCCCAAAACGCGGAAACCGTTGTGCGTGCCTATCAGAAACAGGCGACCGGCCGATAACAGCCGATCGCCTGTTTTGCTTTTTACCCCGCCTTTATGCCGTCTGAACCGTTTCCTTTTGCGCCGCTGCTGCCGATATGGCACGGTATTCGGTCACATTCAGCACCGTTTCGCCGTCTATCTGCAGCGGGCAGGGACGGTCGAAAGACACGGTGATATCGTGCCCCTGTCCCTGCCATACCATTTCCGTGCGTTTCACGTGTTCACCCTTGAAAATGCCGGGAAAGGCGATCAGCGTTTTCAGTTTGCTTCTGCAGTGCAGCACCACCACCGTCAGCATACCGTCGGCAGCGTCGCGCAGCTGGCCGGGTGCGATCATCATACCGCCGCCATAGTAACGTCCCTTCATGGCTGGCGCCAGCCATACATGGTCAAACGTACGCGTCTCTCCGTCCACCGTCACCGTCGCCCGCAGCGGCCTGAAGCGCCCCAGCAGCCCGCGGATGGCAATGGCCGCATAGTTGACCTTTTTTCTGCCCTCCGCCCGCATCCGGTCGCCTTCCTGACAGCAATAGCCGTCAATGCCGTATCCCACGCCGTTGAGAAACAGCCTTGTCCTGCCGGCCACCGTCACCCCGGGCAGCCCCTCCAGAAAAGGGTTGAGCAGCACCAGCCCGTTTTCGGCGCGCTCCTGCACATCGTGCATAAAGTCGTTTCCCGAACCGGCAGGGTAGTAATACACCGGCAGCGCCGGCAGGCGTCCCTCCAGACGGTTCACAAAATGGTTCAGCGTACCGTCTCCGCCCGCAACGATCACCTGTTCCTCCGCAGGCATCTCGTCCAGATAACGGGCGAGGGGCAGCGTCACGATGTCCTGAAAATCCGCCTCCGTCAGGTTCAGCTTTTCAGCCATTTCCCGGGCGTTCTTCTCTCCCATACCCCCACACGCCTGAGGGTTGTACAGCACATGCGTCATTTTCTGTTCCTCCGCTTTTGTGTCCCGGGGCAGAGCCGCGCTTTCCTGCAGCGCCGCTCCCCCCCTTTTCCTCCGTTTTCACAGAAATCGGAGGAATTCTATTGTACCGTATTCCTTCTACAGAAGGCGATGGGCATTCGGGAAAAAATGACATGTTTTTGTGCATTTCCGCCTCTTTGACCAGCATGTTAACACGTTAAATTCCGGGTTTGATGCTTCAAAGTATTGCATTTTCCCGGTGTGTTTACTATACTAAAGGCAGTGCTCATTCATATTTTTATCGAAAACACATGGCAGAAGGAGGCTTCCCCACATGCAGACCGACGGCAGTTTCCGCCAGACCCTTGAAAAAATGAAACGTCTGGGCGATATGCTCTACAACCGCCTGTTTACGCCTGTAGGCACGGCGCACGTTTCCGGGTTGTACCAGACCGCAACGCCCATGCACCGCATTCCCGACGACGGATGCTTCACTCCCGCGGACGGTCTGGCTGTCTGGGGCGGCGACGGCGTGTACGGCTGGTTCCGCGCTGCCTATACCGTGCCCCCGGAGCTGGACGGCAAGGCGCTGTTCCTCTATCCGCGCATGGGGTACTATGAGGGTACGCTCTGGGTCAACGGCCGCATTCACAGCAACTATGCCGCCAAGGAAGTCGTATTTTCCCACGGCAACCACTATTGCAACCGTTTCACCCCCTGCGCCCATGTCGGCGAGCAGTTCCGCTTCGATCTGGAGTGCTACGCTTACCACGACATGCCGGGCACCTCTCCCTTCTCTGACGAGCAGCGCAGCTTCCGTTACCCCATGGGCGACATGGACGTATGCCTGCGGGATGATGAACTGATGGCGTTCCTGTTTGATTTGCGTGTCCTGCTCTCTCTGCGGGATACGCTGGACGAGCGCTCCTTCCGCCGGGCCGAGGTGGAAAACGCCCTGTACCAGGCGCATCTTCATCTGCTCTACGACCCCGACGAGCCGGATTTCCGGCAGGGGCTGCGGGACGCGCATCCCTATCTGAAGGACGCGCTGTCCAAGCATAACGGCGACACCGCGCCCACCGTCAGTCTGGTCGGGCACAGCCATATGGACACTGCCTGGCTGTGGCCCATCACCGAAACCAAGAAAAAGTGCGCCCGCACCTATGCCAACCAGCTGAACCTGATGGCGGAGTATTCGGAATACATTTTCGTCCAGTCCTCCGCCTATCATGGCGATGTGATCCGCCGTCACTACCCCGAACTGTTCGCCCGCATCCAGCAGGCGGTGGCGCAGGGACGCTACGAGCCCAACGGCGGCGTATGGGTGGAATGCGACTGCAACATTACCGGCGGCGAATACATGGTGCGTCAGTTCCTCTGGGGGCAGCGGTTTACCCGGAAATACTTCAACTACACCTCCGACACCTTCTGGCTGCCGGACACCTTCGGTTATGCCTTTGCCATTCCGCAGATCATGCGGGGCTGCGGCATCAAGTATTTCCTGACCACCAAAATGGCGTGGAATGATACCACGCATTTCCCCTACACCTCCTTTTACTGGCAGGGGCTGGACGGTACCCGGGTGCTGACCCACCTGAACCGGATCCATGAAGGCCCCAGCCCCAAAATGTACCGCGATATGACTGACGGCGCGGATGACATCCGCGAGAAGCGCGCCTCCTCCATGCGCCTGTTTTCCTTTGGCAAGGGCGACGGCGGCGGCGGTCCTGAATTTGAATTTCTGGAAATGGCCCGCAGGCTGGGCGATGTGGAGGGCGTGGCCCGTTCCCGCTACCAGACCGTCAGCAGCTTCATGCAGGAGCTGGAAAAAACCATTCAGGATCCCAGCGTATACGCAGGGGAAATGTATCTGGAGCTCCACCGCGGCACGCTGACCAATCAGCACGAAATCAAGCGCAACAACCGCAAGGCGGAAATCGCGCTGCACGATCTGGAAGCAGCGCTGGTGATCGATGCGGTGCGCCGCCACACCCCCGCCAGCGAAGAAACCGTCACCCCCCTGCTCGGGAAGCTGCTGGTACGGCAGTTCCATGATATTCTGCCGGGCACCTGCATTCACTCCGTGCACGAGGAAGCCAGACATACTGTTTCGCAGGTCATCGAGGATGCACGCCGGGAGACGGAAGCGCTCCTGCCTGCCGCGCCTGCCCGGAACAGCGTGAGCCTGTTCAACACCCTGTCCTTTGACCGGGAAGACACCGTCTACCTCACCACCGACGCAGCCGGCGCAGAGGGGCATTCCTCCCAGCCCTTTGTTGATCTTGATGGACAGCCGACGCTGGCCGTATCCGGTGTGCAGCTTCCCGCCCTTGGCGCCGCCGCGGTTTCCCTGACGGATCAGCCCTGCACCGCCCCCTCCCCCTTCAAGGTGACCGACCGCACCGTTTCCACCCCCTTTATGGACGTAGTCTTCGACGAGCAGGGCGCCATCGCGTCTCTGACCGATCGGCGCAACGGCCGTCAGTTGGTGGACGGCATGCCCTTCAACGCCTTCCTGATGACCGAAGACGTGCCCGCCAGCTATGACAACTGGGATCTGGATGCGGATACGGAGGACAAATACCGCCGCGTTGGTCAGCTGCTCAGCCGTCAGATCATCGCCGACGGGGCGGTCGAACTGCGCATTCGCAGCAAATACCGCATTTCCGATAAGTCCACCCTCGTGCAGGACATGGTGTTTGACGCGCGGCGTCCCATGATCACCTTCGACACCGTCATGGACTGGCAGGAGGAGCACCGTTTCCTTAAGGCTGCCTTCGACACGACGCTCCACTGCGACGGCGTGCGCAGCGAAATCCAGTTCGGCCACATCCGCCGCTCCAACCATCGCTCCACGGACGTGGAAAAGGCGCGTTTTGAAGTGTGCAACCACAAGTATTCCGACCTGAGCGAAACCAGCTACGGCATAGCGCTGCTCAACGACTGCAAATACGGTCTCTCCGCCAAAGAAGGCAGCATGCGCCTGTCCCTGCACAAGGGCGGCATGCGTCCAGACCGTGCGGGCGACAAGGGTCGGCACGTCTGCCGCTATGCGCTGCTGGTGCACGACGCGCCCTTCGGCGCGGAGAGCGTCATCCGTCCGGCGTATCAGTTCAACTACGTCCCCGTAGCAAAGGACGGGGTGCTGAACGTCCCGTCTCTGGTCACCGTCAGCGCGCCCAATGTGATCGTCGAGGCCGTCAAGCCCTGCGAGGACACAGACAAGGCCTACATTCTGCGCCTGTACGAGGCGGCAGGTGATTATGCCTCCGTCCGGCTGTCCTTCGGCCACCCTGTAGAACGGGTGGAGAATTGCAGCATGCTGGAAGAAACGCAGGGTGAAGCGGATACGGAACAGCTCACCTTCCGCCCCTTTGAAATCCGTACCCTCCGTGTTGCCTACGCATAAAGCGCGTTTTTCCTGCATGAATTTGCATTTTTCCTGTATTCCTATTGACAAACCCCGTTTTTTCTGTTAAAACGGATATGCAAACAGTCGTTAGACTGTCTGCAATGAATAGAGGCGCGGCAATCAAGAGTACGCTTTCGGAGCCGGCAGACGGCTGTGAAGAATGCGGAAAGGGAAAGCCGCCGAAACGCTTCCTTTTGCAGAGGCAGCGTTGGGCGAAGGGATAACATCTCTCCGACTGTCACAGCCGCGGCGGCGGTTGTGGGGCGCTATTCGAGGTTTTGTCCGATTTGATTTCATTGTTGGATAAAGCTGCGAAGCGTCATTGCGCTTCGCAGCTTTTCTTATTTTCAAAGGAGGATTCTTCACATGAAAAGGCTTTTATCCGTCGCACTGGTTCTTCTGATGCTCCTTGCCGTCTGTCCGGCGCTGGCTGAAGGTACACTGCGCGTCGGCATGGAATGCGAATACGTGCCTTTTAACTGGACGCAAAGCGAACCCAACGAATACACCGTTCCCATCGAAGGCGGCATGGGCTATGCCGACGGATATGATGTGCAGATCGCCAAAAAACTGGCGGAAGGGCTGGGGCTTGAACTGGTCATCGTCAAAACAGAGTGGAGCGGTCTTCCTCTGGGCGTGCAGAGCGGCATGCTGGACGCCGTCATTGCCGGCATGAGCCCCACCGAGGAGCGCAAGGCCACCATGGACTTTTCCGACTCCTACTACACCAGCCAGCTGGTCGTCGTGGTGCGCAAGGACAGCCCGTACGCCGGCGCCACAAAGCTCTCCGATCTGGCCGGCGCCACCATCACCGGACAGCTGGGCACCTTCCACTACACCGTCATTCCCCAGATTCCCGGCGTGGTGCAGGCCGAAGCCATGGAAACCTTTAACGTGATGACCATCGCCACCCGTGCCGGTGCCGTCGACGGCTACGTGGCCGAGGATCCCGGCGCACAGGCCGACGTGCGGGGCAACCCTGACCTGACCTACATCCGTTTTGCCGAGGGCGAAGGCTTTGTGGCCACGGAGGATGAGCGTTCCATCGCCATTGCCGTGCAGAAAGGCAGTCCGCTGGTGGAACAGATCAATCAGGTGCTGGCCGGCATCGATCAGGAGACCCGCCAGCAGATGATGACGGACGCCATCGCCCGCATGCCCCTGAACCAGTAACGCGATTCAAAACGATCCCATAAAGGAGTAATGATCCCATGACGCTGCCGACCACCTTTTTCGGCTGGGTATCCCTCATTGTCCAGCAATATGGCCCACTTTTTTTGAAGGGAACGGGTTACACCATGCTCATCGCCCTGACGGGAACGGTGGCCGGTTTTCTCATCGGCCTGCTGGTCGCCATTCTGCGCACCGTTCCCGTTTCCGAAAAAGACCCGGCCGTCAAGAAAATCGGCATGAAGATCCTGTCTGTGCTGCTGAATGTGTACATCGAAGTGTTCCGCGGCACCCCCATGATCGTGCAGGCCATGGTCATTTACTACGGCGCCATGATGTACATGGGCGTACGCATGCAGACCCTTGGCGCGGCCATTCTGGTCATTTCCATCAATACGGGCGCATACATGGCCGAAATCATCCGCGGCGGTATTCTCAGCGTGGATAAGGGGCAGAAGGAGGCCGCCCATGCCATCGGGCTGACCCACTGGCAGAGCATGGTGCATGTGGTGCTGCCTCAGGCGGTGCGCAACATCATGCCCTCCATCGGCAACGAATTTGTGGTCAACATCAAGGACTCCAGCGTGCTGAACGTCATTTCGGTCAGCGAGCTTTTCTTCGTCAGCAAGGCTGCTGCGGGCACCTACGCACGGTACTTTGAAGCCTTCTTTGTGACCGCCGTCATTTACCTGTTTCTCACCTTCACCGTCACCCGGCTGCTGCGTCTGGCGGAAAAAAAGCTGGACGGTGGAAAAAGCTATACCATCTGCGGTTCGCAGAGTGCCTCTGACGCGACCATTACGCTGGTAAAGGAGGAACCTCCCCGTGACTGAACGGCAACCCGTGCTGGAAATACGCCATCTGCAAAAGGATTTTGATTCGTTGAAAGTGCTCCGGGACATTTCCTTCTCCGTGACGCGGGGTGAGGTCATCTCCATCATCGGCTCCTCCGGCTCAGGCAAAAGCACGCTGCTGCGCTGCATCGATCTGCTGGAGACGCCCACGGCGGGCGAGGTGCTGTTTCACGGGCAGAATGCGGAAAAAATGAACCGTGCGGTCTATCACGGACGGGTCGGCATGGTCTTCCAATCCTTCAACCTGTTTAACAATATGACCGTGCTGGACAACTGTGTGCTGGGTCAGAAGCTGGCACTGCACCGAAACGCCAAAGAGGCCGCGGAACGGGCTGTTCACTATCTGGACCGGGTGGGGATGGCGCCCTACCGCAACGCCCGCCCCGCCCAATTATCCGGCGGTCAGAAGCAGCGCGCCGCCATCGCCCGCGCCCTGTGTATGGATCCGGAAATTCTGCTGTTTGACGAGCCTACCTCGGCGCTGGATCCCGAAATGGTGGGCGAAGTGCTGTCCGTCATGCGCGATCTGGCACAGGGCGGACTGACCATGCTGGTTGTCACCCATGAAATGGCCTTTGCGCGGGACGTCAGTTCCCGGGTCATTTTCATGGACGGCGGGCTCATCGCCGAGGACGGTATGCCGGGAGAAATCTTCACTGCCCCGCGTCAGCCCCGCACCCGCGCTTTTCTCAGCCGTGTGCTGCCGGGCCTGCCCCTTGCGTGAAGCCGGTTCTGTGCCGTTGTTTTGCCCATTTCCGCGCAGACGACCGTCCACCCCTGCACATCAAAAGGCGGAAGGATGTTCCTTCCGCCTTTTATCGTTTTGCGCTGCGTCGTTATGCCGCACGCCGCTTCAGTCCAGAAATTCCTCCCGCAGCGTCAGATGAAAATCCCGGGCAATAGCCCGCATATCGTCATCGCTGATGGTCTGAAGCACGGGTCTGCCCGAAGAAACGACCTTCATATAAATCTCAGCTGCCTTTTCAATGGTGTGCATCAGGCCGAACGCCGTATCAAAGTCCGGTCCGGACACAAACAGACCGTGGTGCGCCCACACAGCTGCGTTATACTCCTCCATCAACCGGCTGGTCGCCAGCGCGATTTCCGCGCCGCCCGGCACCATCCACGGCACCACCCCCACGCCGCCCGGAAACACAACCGGGCATTCCGTGGCGCTCTGCCACAGCGCACGGGTAAAATCCCGCGCCGTCAGGGGAAGGATATACGTCATGGCGATCACATTGGCCGGATGCGCATGATACACCACCCGGCACGCGCCGTCGGTCGCCTTCATGCGAACGCTGTGGTTGAGAAAATGACTGGGAAACTCGCTGGTCGGCCGTCCCCCTTTTTCCAGACCCCAGACAATGCGGTACGCGTCGCCCGCTTCGTTGATCTGGCAGATGCAGATATTGTCCTGCGGCGCAAGCGCCACATTACGCATATATTTTCCGCTGCCCGTCGCAATAAAATGGGCGTTCTTCAGGTTATCTGCCTGTACCCCCAGACCGACCCATGCACCGGGCTTTTCCCGAAAGAAGGGACGACAAGCCGCCGTCTCGTCCTCCGTCATCCGATAGGTCAGGTTGCCGCCATTGCGTTCATGCCAGCCCTGCAGCCAGCCGTCGTTGCACAGGCGCACATAGCCCTGCACCACGCCCATTTCCAGCATATTCATATCAACCGCTCCTTTCAGCCGCGTTTGAGCTGCACTTCTTTTTCGTAGGCCATCACATCCGCAAACCACGTTCCGTCGCGCGGTACGCCGCAGCGGTCGCAGTAGGCAGCCCACACCGCGCTGAAGGGCAGGGTCTTCATTTCCTCCTGCGCCACAAGCAGTTCGGTCAGCCTGCCCTCATCCTGCATCTTTTTCAGGCGTTCATGAGGCGTCAGCAACGCCATGAGCAGCGCTTTCTGCAGGTTCCGATAACCCAGCGCCCATGCGCACACCCGATTGACGGAGGCGTCGAAATAGTCCAGCGCCAGATGCACCCGGCCGTTCAGCCCGCCGCAGCGCACCACTTCCCTGGCAATTTCCCGGGTCTCGTCATCCAGTGCCACCACATGATCGCTGTCCCAGCGAATGGGACGGGTCACATGCAGCGCCATTTCCGGGAAGAAGGTCAGCACTGCCGGAATTTTATCCGAAACCACCTCGGTGGGGTGATAATGACCGTTGTCCATCAGCGGAATGCACTTATCCCGGTTCATGGCAGCGTAACTCAGGCAGAATTCCGCGCTTCCCACCGTGTAGGCCTCCACCCCGATGCCGAACACCTTGCTTTCCACGCAGGGCTTTACCCGGGCAAAATCATAGGGTTCGGAAAGGATTTCGTCAATGGCTTCCTTGTAGCGCATACGGGGACCCATCCGGTCGGCGGGCACATCCTTCAGTCCGTCCCCCGTCCAGATGTTCATGGTGCACACCTGCCCCAATTCCTCCGCCAGATAACTGCTGATGCGGATGCACGCCTTGCCATGCTCTATCCAGAACCGTCTGGTCTTTTCATGGGGCGAGGACAGGGTCAGCGGGTCGCACATGGGATGGGAAAAGAAGGTCGGATTGAAATCGGCGCCCAGCCCGCGTGCTTTGCAGAATGTCACCCATTTTTTGAAGTGCTTCGGCTCCAGCTGATCCCTGTCCACCCAGCCGCCGTTTTCTTCGTCAAAAATGGCGTAGCAGGCATGCAGATTGATTTTCTTTTTGCCGGGGCAGAGGCTGAGGGTCTTATCCAGATCGGCCATCAGCTCCTCCGGTGTACGAGCGCGCCCCGGATAATTGCCCGTCGTCTGAATACCGCCGGACAATTGCCCGACCGGCTTCTGATCAAATCCGCGCACGTCGTCCCCCTGCCAGCAATGCAGGCTGACCGGCGTACGGGCAAGGGTCTCCATCGCTTTTTCCACATCCACGCCCAGCGCTGCATACGCCGCCGTTGCTTCTTTCAACGCGTCCATTTTCTCCCCACCGTTCGCTTTCTTTTGTCAAAATGCAGGTGCTTTCCCCGCATGTCAACGTCTTTTTTATCCCTTTCATCTTACTATGAACAGGAACAAAAATCAATCGTTTTTGTCCTGTTTATTCCTTTTTTTCAATGTGCTGTTCTTTTCCCCTTCAGCCCTTGCTCCGCTCCCCATGGATATGCTATAATTTCAATGATTCAATCAGGCGCTGCAATGCCGAAAGTATTCTGCGGGAGGCTTTTCCATGTTTATTCCGTGGCATCATTCTTCTTTTCGTTTTACCGGACGCTGGTCGGGTCTGAAGGAACAGGCGCACCCGTCTGCCAGCATGCCGTCTGCGGCGCAGACCACCGCGCCCGGCGCTTATTTCGAGTTTTCCTTTTCCGGAAAGGCGGCTTTGCTGAACTTCGACCTGGGCTACGGTGCCCAGCCCCTTCCCCACCTGTGGATCGAACTGGACGGCGCGGGCGCAGTGGAGGCGCCGGTGGATCGTTTTCTGCGGGTGCAGGCATCCACAGAGGATGTACACCTTGTGCGCGTCACCTACAAAGGCGGCATGGAGCAGCTGCACCGCTGGCACGCCCCGCTGGTGGGCGCCATACGGCTTGCCGGCGCAACGGCGGACGCGCCCGCGCCCCTGCCTCCTGATGACAGGCAGATGATTGAATTTGTCGGCGACTCCATCACCGAGGGGGTTCTGACGGATGCAGATTTCGCCCCGGACAGCGATGTTTACGACCAGACCCTGCGCCCCTATCAGGACGACAATCTGGCCACCTATTCCGCCCTGACCGCCGCGCGGCTGAACCTGCGACCCCTGTTTCAGGCCTACGGAGCGGTCGGCGTGACCCACGGCGGCTGCGGCGGTGTACCCCGCGCCGGGCTGATTTACCCCTTCGTCTTTGAAGATACGCCCTACGCAGGTCCTCGTCCCGATTATGTGCTCATCAACCATGGCGTGAACGACATGAACAGTCCCTCCGACCTGTTCGCCCTCCGCTATGACGAGCTGCTGGACACCGTGCACCGTCACGCTCCTCAGGCAACGATCATCTGCCTGACCCCCTTCTACGGCGTTTTTCAGCAGGAAATACGCGCCTGCGTCGACACCTGCAACGCAGCGCACGGCCGCTGCGCCCACTATATCTGCACGGACGGCTGGGTTCCGAAAGAGCCGATCCATCCCCTGCGGAGCGGGCATCAGATCATTGCCGACCACCTGACGCCGCTGCTTTCACAGATCATCGCCCACACCGTTTCAAATAAGAAAAAATAAGCGTTTTTTCTGTGCATTTTCAGATAAACGCCGCATAAAGAGTGTCGGCCGCCTTTCTTGCAGAAGCGTGCCGAAAATTGGAGTGGAAAAATGATCGATCAGATGCTGGTTCGCGGCGCTCGCGTACACAACCTGAAAAACATCGACGTGGACATTCCCCTGCACCAGATCGTCGGCATTGCCGGGGTATCCGGCTCGGGAAAATCCTCTTTGGCGCTGGGCGTATTGTACGCCGAGGGCTCGCGCCGCTATCTGGACGCCCTGTCCACCTACACCCGCAGACGGATGACGCAGGCTGCAAAGGCCACCGTGGAGGACGTGCTGTACGTGCCGGCTGCACTGGCGCTGCGTCAGCGCCCCGGCGTGCCGGGCATTCGCAGTACCTTCGGCACAGGAACAGAACTGCTCAACAGCCTGCGGCTCATGTATTCCCGGCTTGCCGACCACCGCTGTCCCAACGGTCATCAGGTGCCGCCCTCCCTGCTGGTCGCCGCCGGGAAGGAGCTGGTCTGTCCCACCTGCGGCGCGCACTTTTTTGCGCCGTCCGCCGAAGAACTGGCGTTCAATTCTCAGGGCGCCTGTTTAAAGTGCGGCGGCACGGGCAGCGTCCGCACCGTGGATCTGGCCGCTCTGGTGCCGGACGACACCCTCACCATTGACGAAGGCGCGGTCGCCCCGTGGAACAGTCTGATGTGGTCGCTGATGACCGACGTCTGCCGCGAAATGGGCGTGCGCACCGACGTGCCGTTCCGCGACCTGACGCCCGAGGAAAAAGAAATGGTCTACCACGGCCCCGCCGTGAAAAAGCACATTTTCTACAAGGCCAAAAACACCAATCAGGCAGGCGAACTGGACTTCACCTATTACAACGCCGTCTACACCGTGGAAAACGCGCTGGCCAAGGTCAAAGATGAAAAGGGCATGAAACGGGTGGAAAAATTTCTGAAGGAGGACGTCTGCTCGGCCTGCCGCGGCACCCGTCTCTCTGCCGCCGCCCGTGCGCCAAAGCTGCGGGGAATCTCGCTGGACGAAGCCTGCGCCATGACCCTTGCCGACCTGACGGTCTGGGTACAGGGCGTGCCTGACAGCCTCCCGGCGGAAATGCGGCCGATGGCAGTCAGCATTTGCGATGCCTTTACCGAAACGGCCAGACGGCTGATGGATCTGGGGCTGGGCTATCTGACGCTGGATCGTTCCGCCTCCACCCTTTCCACAGGTGAGCGCCAGCGCATGCAGCTTGCCCGCGCTGTCCGCAACCGGACGACGGGGGTTCTCTACGTGCTGGATGAGCCGTCCATCGGTCTGCATCCGTCCAACATCGTAGGGTTGACCGGCGTGATGCACGATTTGATCGCGGACGGCAATTCCGTTATTTTAGTGGATCACGACACGCAGATCCTGAAGGAAGCGGACTGGATCGTGGAAATGGGTCCCGAGGCAGGCGCCGGCGGCGGCCGCGTCATCGCGCAGGGAACCATTCCGGGCATTGAAGAAAACGCCGCGTCGCAGATCGGGCCGTTTCTCTCCGGCAAAGCTGAAACAAGCCTCCGTTCCCGCGCCCTGCCCGGCGACATGTTCGCAAAGGGATGCCTTCATCTGTCCACCCGCGCTCTCCACACCGTCAGGCCGCTGGAGGTGGACATACCCAAGGGTCGTCTGACCGTTGTGACCGGCGTTTCCGGCTCCGGCAAAACCACCATGGTGCTGGAAAGCCTTGTGCCCGCGCTGACGGCAGGCATCAGCGGCAGCCCGCTTCCGCCCCACATTCGCAGGATCGACGCACCGGGGGTTGCCCACGTCAAGCTCATCGACGCCTCCCCCATCGGAATCAACGTCCGTTCCACGGTAGCCACCTATGCAGGCGTCCACGATGAACTGCGGAAACTGTATGCCAAATCGACCGCCGCAAAGGAAAAAGGCTTTCATGCCAGCGATTTTTCCTACAATACCGGCTCGCTCCGCTGTCCCGGCTGCGACGGCACAGGGGTCGTTACGCTGGATGTGCAGTTTCTGCCGGACGTGACCGTTCCCTGCCCGGACTGCCGGGGTTCCCGCTACGCCCGCGCCGCCTGTGATGTGATGCTGACCAACAAGGCGGGTCAGCACGCCTCCCTGCCGGAACTGATGGATATGGACGTCCACGCCGCCCTTGCGTTTTGCAAGGACATGAAAACGGTTTATCAGAAGCTGAGCGTTCTCAGGCAGCTTGGCCTTGGTTATCTCACGCTGGGGGAAGAAACACCCGGTCTGTCCGGCGGCGAAGCCCAGCGGCTGAAACTGGCCAGTGAGATCGGGAAAACGCAGACGGACTCCGTTTTTGTGTTTGACGAGCCGTCCATCGGTCTCCACCCGCTGGACGTTCGGGTGCTTATGGGTGTTTTTCAGGCACTTCTGGATAACGGTGCGACGGTCGTCGTCATTGAGCATGATCTGGATGTCATCCGCAATGCGGACTATGTCATTGACATGGGACCGGGTGGCGGAGACGCGGGCGGCCGCATCGTTGCAGTCGGAACGCCGGAGGAAATCAGAAAGAATACAGACAGCGTGACAGGAAAGTATTTGTAATACAGCTGGAAGGCATGCCATACCGCGAAAAGAACCGTATCGGACATCCGATACGGTTCTTTTTCCGGCCGCATATCTGCGCGGCAGCCGCATTATAGCCGGTGCACGGCCGCATTTTCAGCAGACAGAGCCTCTTTCTCTGGTCGCCCTCTTCCGGCGTATCCTTCTTCAGGTTTCGGCAGTTTGAAACGCATCCGCTGTTTTCCATGCAGCGTTTCACCCGCCTGTCCGACCGCGGCCAAATACGGCGCATTTTCCCCTGCTTTTCCGGCAGAACAGGCATCTGTTTTTTGCTGCCGCCGCAGGGGAGCCCGTTTCATCCCGCGCCGCGAATGTTTCCTGACAGACGGCGCTTCAGGGTGCAATAACAATGGTTTTCCCGCCGGACGTAAACACCGACTTCACCCCGTCCTGTCCCTGCACCTTCACCGTCATCACGTAGTCGCCGGGTTCGGTAAAGTCGATCCGGTAATTATCCTGGCTGATCCAGCCGGAATTATGATACACCGCGCCGTCCTTATACAGCCGGAAATAATACGTATAAGGCGCCGTGCCGCCCTTCACCGCCGCGTAATAGCGGTTGGGCTGACCCACGGTGCGCACGGGGTATTTGCATGTCACCGTCACCGTGGGCGCACCCGCGCCGGCGGACACGACCGTCTGCCCGCAGGAGATGAACTCGGACTTTGCGCCCGTTTTATCCTGCGCCTTCACGGTCATCACATACACGCCCGGTTCGGTAAAGTCAATGCGGTAATTGTCCGCGCTGATCCACCCGGAATTATGATAGACCGCGCCGTCCTTATACAGCCGGAAATAATACTGGTATCCACCCTTGCCGCCGTGCGCTTCCGCATAGTAGCGGTTGGGCTGACCCACCTCCCGGCTGGCGTACTTTCCCGTCACGCTGACGGTCACCGAAGCGTTCACCACGGTTTTTCCGCCCGCGACAAATTCGGACTTCTGCCCGTTTTGATCCTGCGCCTTGACATACATCACATAGCTGCCCGGTTCGGTAAAATCGATACGGTAGTTATCCGCGCTGATCCACCCGGAGCTATGGTACACCGTTCCGTCCTTATACAGGCGGAAATAGTACGTATAGGGTGCGGTGCCTCCCTGCGCCGCGGCATAGTAACGGTTGGGCTGACCGGGCTCCCGCTCGGTGTACTTCCCCGTCACCTGCACGCTGACCGGCCGGGCGACCGTCGTTTTCGCGCAGGAGACCCAATCCGTCTTGTTTCCCTTTGCATCCTGCGCCTTGACCGTCATGGTATAGCTGCCCGGCTCGGTAAAATCAATGCGGTAGTTATCCGTGCTGATCCACCCGGAATTGTGATATACCGCGCCGTCCTTATACAGTCGGAAGTAATACGTATAAGGCGCCGTGCCGCCCTTCGCCGCCGCATAGTAACGGTTGGGCTGACCAGTCTCGCGCACAGCATACTTTTCCGTGACCGTAACGCCCAGTGCACTCGCCGCCCTGACCGTCACCGGGTCGGCTTTCACCGTCTGGGACGCCGCACCCGTCGCCTCGTCCACGGCATACACATACAGGTCATACTGACCCTCGCTGGCGAACTTCATCGAAAGATAAGCCGCATCGGACTCATGTTCCAAGACCTTCTCGCCGTTCCGATAGACCGTGTAGGAGTACACATACGCTCTGTCATCCGCCATGGACACAAACCAGGTGGTAGACTCCCCCACCTCCAGCTGGGAGCGCTCCACCGTCACCCCGGTGATGTTCACAGGGCTTTCGACCGTCACGGAAGCGCTCTTCACACGCACCGTGTATTCGTCCGCCCCGTTGATCGCCTGCACTTCCAGATAGTAAACGCCCGGCTCGGTCAGCGTGTAGGCGTATGTGCTGTCATACCCGCCTTCCTTGGCGTACTCTTGTCCGTCCTTGTAGAGACGGTAAATGAAATAGGTGTCGCCGTAGCCCTTGGTATAGTCCACCGTCCACTGCGCCGTCTGCCCCACCTGATAGGCCGACGCATCCGCCTTGACGGAACGGAGGGTCACCCATTCGCACAGGGATACGGTGTTGGCATAAATCCATGCCGTCTTGCCGTTATACGTCGTTCTGTAGAAAACCGAACCGTAGCCGTTGGTCGTTTTTCCGTTGATGGCGACAATCGCGCCCTTTTTCAACACGGTGTAGCACTCGGAGCCGTGCGCCACGTTGTAGGGCGCACTGTAGATGTTGTTTTCCTGTGTACACACCACCTTGCGCGCCGGCGACATCGCCGTCACTTTAGGGTTAACAGTCACGGTAAAATAGGCCTTCTGGGTGGTATCCTCCTTCGGCGTACACACAATGCGCGTTTTACCGGCGGCCACCGCCGTCACCTTGCCGGCAGAGGTCACCGTGGCAATGCCCTTCTCCTCCGTCGACCAGGTGACTTCCTTGCTGGGCAGCAGACCGCTTACCTCCAACTCCACCGTCAGCTGGATCTGCGCGCCCACATCCATCGTCTTGCTGTAATAGCAGGCGCTGCCGCTGTTGTAATAAACACTGATGGACTTAACGCCCGCATATGCCACGCTGACCGCAGACAGGCAGCACACCAGCATCAGCGCCCACACGAGCGCTCTGCGTACACCTTTTCCCGTCGAACCCTTTCCCGCGCCGTTCATGCAAAAGCCCCTTCCCTATCCACGATTTCCACCCTCTCAAGGGCGGCCGCATCATTTTTCTATCTGTCCCTGCCCCAGCGTCATTCCGCAGGCAGCTTGACCACCGTCACCCCGCCGGGCGTAAATTCGGACTTCAGTCCGTTCTGATCCTGCACCTTGACGGTCATCACGTAGGTGCCCGCCTCCGTGTAATCCACCCGATAATTGTTTGCGGAGATCCAGCCGGAATTCTGGCAGACCTCGCCGTTCCTGTACAGCCGGAAATAGTAGGTATAGGGCGCGGTGCCCCCATGTGCGGCGGCATAATAACGGTTGGGCTGACCGGTCGTACGCTCAGCATACGCCGCCGTCACCGTAACGGCAGGCGGCTCGGGCTCCGCCACCACCGTTACGCCCGCATTCACCCAGTCTGTCTTGTTCCCCTTTGCATCCTGCACTTTGACGGTCATGGTGTACGTGCCTGTTTCCGTAAAGTCGACACGGTAGTTGTCCGCAGAGATCCAGCCAGAGTTACGGTAGACCGCTCCGTCCTTGTACAGGCGGAAATAGTACGTATAAGGCGCCGTACCACCCTGCGCCATCGCATAATAGCGATTGGGCTGGCCGGGTTCCCGCGCGGCATACTTGCCCGTCGCCGTCGCAGTCAGGGGCTCGGGCTCCGCCACCACCGTCTGTGCGCAGGACACCCAGTCAGACTTACGGCCGGTCAGGCTCTGCGCCTTCACCGTCATCACATAAACACCCGGCTCGGTAAAATCAATGCGGTAGTTATCCGCCTGAATCCAGCCGGAGTTGTGGTAGACCGCGCTATCCTTATACAGGCGGAAATAATAAGTATAGGGTGCCGCGCCCCCCTGTGCGGCGGCGTAGTAACGGTTTGGCTGACCGGGCTCCCGGGCAGCATACGTGGCCGTCACGGTCACCGTGGGCGGCACAGGCTCCGCCACCACCGTCGTTCCGCCCGGCGTAAACTCGGATTTCAGTCCCACCTTGCTCTGCGCCTTCACCGTCATGACATAGGTGCCCGGTTCGGTAAAGTCAACACGATAATTGTCCTGATCGATCCAGCCGGAGTTCAGATAGACCTCACCGTTCCTGTACAGACGGAAGTAATAGGTGTACGGTCCCATGCCGCCCTCCACGGCCGCATAATAACGGTTGGGCTGACCCGTCTCCCGCACGTCGTAGGTCGCCGTCACGGTCACCGTAGGCGGCACAGGCTCCACCACCACTGTCGTTCCGCCCGGTGTGAACTCGGACTTTTCGCCCGCCGCATCCTGAACCTTCACATACATCACATAGGTGCCGGGTTCCTTCAGCTCCGCCCCGTAATTGTCATCAGAAATCCAGCCGGAATTCTGGCAGACTTCGCCGTCCCTGTACAGCCGGAAATAATACTTATAGGGTGCCTTCCCGTCAGCCGCCTCCGCATACCAGCGGTTGCGCCCGCCCGCTTCGCGCACGGCATACTTGGCCGTCACAGCCTGCACCCTGGGCGGCTGCACAACAGTCGTCGCGCCGTCCACGATCACGGAGGACTCGGTACCGTTCTGATCCCGCACCTTCGCATGCATGATATACTCGCCCGGCTCGGTAAAGTCCACCCGATAGCTGTCCTCGCTGATCCACCCGGAGCACATGTAGGGCACGCCGTCCTGATACAGACGGAAATAGTATTCATAGGTGCCGATGCCGCCCTTCGCCGTCAGCCGCCAGCGGTTGGGCTGACCTACGGCACGCTTGGCATAGGTCGCGGTCATGCCCGTCACACTCGGCGCAGGCACATCCTTGCGCACGGCATAGTCCATCCCCAGTTCCCCGTTAAAGGTCACATTCAGCAGCACATATCCGCCGTTGTATTTGAACACGCGATCCCGCAGCACCATGGCTGCCGTACGCTCAATAATCTGATTCGAATTAATATAGAAATAGTAACCCGGCATTTCATCAAAGGTTTCTGTGGGGGATACATCCGACTCGGAGAAATACGCCGTCCCGCTTTCGACGCCCCGGTTCAGCTTTCCCTGAATTTCCGCCGAAACGGACTTGAGCACTTTGTCCAGAAGCCCGTTCTTATAGAAATAATTGTTCTTGTATGCCGTGGCCTGATACGGGCGATTTCTGCCCTCATGGCTCCGGATGGTGTGAATGGCCTCGTCGGACAGGCCAAAAAACTCATGTGCAATACTCGAAGTAACAGGGAACGTGTAGCCGCCCGTCGGATCGTCCCATGTGGCATCTACATGATACCATTCTCCGTCCATCTGCACCAGATTCCAGATGTGGTCCGTTCCCCAGTCAAAATCGTTGCGTATCCCCGCCTTGTCCAGGAGCAGCGAATAGGCCACCGCGTAACTCTGACACACGCCCGAACCCTGAAGGAGCACCCCCTCGGCGTGGTAATTGGAATAGGTCTCATCATAGGACGCATTATCCACCAGATAGTCATGCAAAGCGAGCGCCTTTTCATAGTCGCTCATCCCGCTTTTCACGCAGCTTTTGACGATTTCGCTGACCTTGCTCATCACCTTCGCCTGCGCCGCCGCAGTGGACGCGATCCACGCCTGCTGCGTCCGCTGCGCCAGACTGCTCTCCACCGCCTGGCCAAAGGGCACGTTCGACGCCAGAAGCACCAGCGCCAGCAGCCAGCAGAGTGCTATTCTCTTCACGTTTTTCATTTTGAAATGCAACTCCCTTCGGATGGAATCCCGACAGGTTCTGAATGAAATGGATCAACCCTTTTCCTTATTATTATAGGACGCTCAATGGTTTCCGTCAATTCCCTTTTTGATGCTGTTCAACCTTTTTTTCCATTTTTCCGCACTATAAAACAGCCGGAACGAACCGCCCCGGCTGTTGCAGTTTTTTCAGGAAAATGCCATTGCGCCTTTACCGGACGGACACCTCGCCGCCGGACACCCAGTCAGATTTATTCCCCTTTGCATCCTGCACCTTGACGGTCATGGTGTAGGTGCCCGTTTCGGTGAAATCGATGCGGTAGTTGTCCGCCGTGATCCAGCCGGAGTTGTGATAGACAACGCCGGCCTTATACAGACGGAAGTAGTAGGTATACGGCGCGGTTCCGCCCTGTGCCGTGGCGTAGTAACGGTTGGGCTGACCCACCTCACGTTCCGTGTACTTGCCGGACACCTTCACTGTGGGGTTGGTCGCCGCAGCGGATGCTTTGACCACCGTCTTGGTGCATTCCACCCAGTCGGATTTATTCCCCTTCGCGTCCTGCACCTTCACGGCCATGGTATAGGTTCCCGTTTCGGTGAAATCGATGCGGTAGTTGTCCGCCGTGATCCAGCCGGAGTTGTGGTAGACCGCACCGTCCTTATACAGGCGGAAGTAGTAGGTATAGGGTGCCGTACCGCCCTGCGCAGTTGCGTAGTAACGGTTAGGCTGACCGGGTTCGCGTTCCGTATATTTGCCCGTCGCCGTCGCGGTCAGGGGCTGGGCTGCCTTGACCACCGTCTTGACGCATTCCACCCAGTCCGTCTTGTTGCCCTTCGCATCCTGCACCTTGACCGTCATGGTGTACGTGCCTGCTTCGGTGAAATCGATGCGGTAGTTGTCTTCCATAATCCAGCCGGAGTTGTGGTAGACCGCTCCGTCCTTGTACAGACGGAAGTAGTAGGTATAAGGCGCCGTGCCGCCCTTCACAGCGGCGTAGTAACGGTTAGGCTGACCCACTTCACGGTCGGTGTACTTGCCGGACACCTTCCCCGTTGGGTTGGTCGCCGCAGCGGATGCTTTGACCACCGTCTTGGTGCATTCCACCCAGTCCGTCTTGTTGCCCTTCGCATCCTGCACCTTCACTGTCATGGTGTACGTGCCCGCTTCGGTAAAGTCGATACGGTAGTTGTCTTCCATAATCCAGCCGGAGTTGTGGTAGACCGTATCACCTTTGTACAGGCGGAAATAGTAGGTATACGGTGCCGTCCCACCCTGCGCAGTTGCGTAGTAACGGTTGGGCTGACCCACCTCACGGTCGGTGTACTTGCCCGTTGCCGTCGCCGTAACGGGGACAATAACGACCGTCTCGCCGCTTTCCACAGGGTCGGACAGCACGCCGTTCTGATCCTGCACCATTACCTGCATCACGTACACGCCCGGCTCGGTGTAATCCACCCGGTAGTTGTCCTCGGCCAGCCATGCGCTCTCACTGTAGCGCACGCGGTTCTTATACAGAGTGTACCGGTAGGTATAGGGTGCAAGCCCGCCCTCGGCGGTCGCGTAATAACGGTTCGCCTCGCCCACCGCGCGGGCGGCGTACTTGGCCGTCACCGTAACTTTCGCTTCAGAAACCACTGTGATTTCTCCACTGCTTTCGATCTCGGACAGCTTGCCTTCCGTGGTTTTCGCTTGTACCTGCAGTTCATACACGCCCGGCTCAGTATAAGTTACATGTATATCTATTCCCCACAACGTATCGTAGCCGGTGGGATGACTCTCTGCCCTCCAAGTATCCATGTTCCAATCGGAGCCAACCCAGTCCGTTTCCCTATACACCGCGCCGTCCTTAAGCAAGGTATACTTAATGGAGCAGGAGGTCATAACGTTACTGACAGTTGCACTGTACAAATAAGTTCCGACGTAGCCTGTCTTATTTCCACTGGTGAGATGCACCGAGACATTCAGCGCAGGTTCTTCAACCACGGTTTCCGCACTGCTCACAGGCTCGGACAGTCTGTCCTTTGCATCCCTCACCTGCACCTGCATCACGTACACTGCCGCTTCCGTATACTCCACCTGATAGCTGCTTTCGGCAACCCAGTCACTCTCGCTGTATACCGCCCCATCCTTGAGCAGCGTATAC
>CAKUKE010000019.1 GCA_934662505.1 uncultured Clostridia bacterium
GTCTTTTCCCCGGAGCTTGTGAAGGGCGATTACGCCAAAAGCAAGGCCATGGCCACGGCGCTGGTGCTGCAGGCGGCGAAGGAAGGGTTGAACGCCAGCGTCGTGTTCCCCTCGGGCATCATCGGGCCAGGCGATCTGGGAAAGGGCAGCATTACGAATATGCTGCTGTCCTTCCTCGCGGGAAAGCTGCCGCTGGCGGTAAAGGGCGGATATGATTTCGTGGACGTGCGGGACGTGGCTGCGGGCGTCGTCGCCTGTGCGGAGCACGGCCTGCCCGGGCACGGCTACATTCTCTCCGGTCATTACGCCACCATCCGGGATATCCTGGAGCTGGTGAAAAAGACGGTGAACCTGCGGCGCAGCGTATCCTACCTGCCGATCAGCTTTGCGAAGCTGGTCGCGCCGATTTTTGAAAAGATCAGTCTGCGCAGGCGGAAACCGCTTTACTTTACGCCCTATTCCATCATGGTGCTGGACTCCAACGGCGCATTCAGCCGCAATGCTGCGGCGACGGCCCTCGGCTATACGCCCAGGCCGCTGAGCAGCACGATCCGGGATACCGTGGTGTGGCTGAAGGAGAAGATGGGTGGCAAATCACAGGTCTAAAAAGATATGAAAGGTATGCATAGCTGCGGGTGGCTTGACCAGCCGCCCTTTCTTTTTGATAGCGCTAAAAACATCGAGCATCTGGCCCTTTGCTGCGTCGGTGCATCTGCACAGAGCCATAATGGCTCTGTAAGCGCCCGGGTGCAAATGCACCCGCGATTGCGCCCTGCAATGTGCATCGTCCTATGTATCATAGTTTGCCAGATTAGCCAAAAATCAGCGTGATGGCAAGCACGATGATCAGAATGAACACGGCCACCGCTGTGGCAGCCGTCCACTGCCAGTAGTCCTTGCCCGCAATTTTCATAATGGCCCACACGGCCATGATTGGAGCCTTGACCGCCACCTGAAGCCCCATGGCTGCCACATTCTGAATTTGGGTGATGTCATTGGTGCTGCGGTTGATCAGACTGGCGGTGGAGAAATGGTCGATGTCCTCCAGAGAAAACCCGATGGTTTTATCAAACACATTTCCACACAGTGTTTTCGCCAGCCAGTCCTGCAGCTGTCTTGGCGGAAAAATAGCCCACAATCACCGAAAAGGCCATACTGCCAATGGCGCACAGCAGCATATAGCCGCCCTGCATGAGGAAATCATTCATGGCGCTGCCTTCGGTCTGCACCATGGTGGTGATGGCGGACATATAGACGGCAAATGTGAAATCGTCTGCGCAGACCGCGCCAAGACGAAATCCAGCAATACCCAGTACAAAGTGTCGATGCTCGACACTTCACTGGGCCACGGGCGCTGCCCTTTGGATTCCCGGCAAGGGCCTTTCCCTTGCATTCCGCGCAGGCGCTCCGCCCTGCACCCGGCCACACAAAAAACGGTATCGTTTTGATACCGCTTTTTGTGTGGATTCGCCATCCTGATACCGCTTTGGTGTCACCTTCAGCAGCCCAGGCTGCTCATGAAATCACCGGCAAGGTCGAAATCCTCATCGGAGATTTCGACTTTCTCGCTGCTTTCATCCGAAGCGCCGATTCTCTGCATGGTGCCCGGCAGATCGCGCATTGCTTCGGATACTGCCTCGCGCATGATAGCCTTCAGCGTATCGGCACCCGGAAAACTGGCAGCGCTGTCAGCTTCTTTTGTCAGCGCTTCCACGATGAAGGCTGTATAGGAGCCAGACCTGCTTCGCAGTTTTTCCAGGGCCAGACGATGACGGGGATTGTTCAGGTTCAGCCGAACAGTGAAATTGAATTGATGCTCATTCTTCAAAGTCAACACCCCGCTTGCGGAGCGCCTTTGCCGCCAGCCGCTGATACCCTTTGGCTGTTGCCTTGATATCATCCAGAATGATCACCCGCTGTGGATCGACCTGCCCGAAGTGCTGGATCAGGCAGGCGCCGCCACCCATGAACCAGAGCTTCATCAGCAGGGGATTGTATTCGTGCTCCCGCAGGCTGCGCATGATCCCGGTCACATAGTCAGTGGCGGTGTCACGGATAATTTTGACTACGCTTTCGTCCACATCGCACGCACCGGTGCGAAGCACCTGCTCGATGATGCTGTCATCCACTTTCAAGTGCAGGGAACGCATCAGCTCCTCCCGAGCTTTCAGCATACACTGATGGGTGCCGTACTTCTCCGTGTAGCATTGTCCGCTGATGGGCCGCCCATTGTTGATGTACATGATGTTCATGGTCCCGTTGCCGATGTCGCAGAGCATGTTCACGCCGGAGAATTCCTTCAGGCGATCTGCCACAGCGGCAAAGCCCTGGGCGTAAATTTCCACGCCGACGACTTCCACGGCATAGACCCTTCCGTTGAAGCGGAATTCCAGATTCCGTACCTGCGTCAGATACCGGACGAAGCTGTCCTTCTGCTGTCCCACCCAGGTCAGGGGAAGACCGACAGCCAGCCAGACCGATGCTTCCGTCAGTCCGCGCCTGTTCAGCTCCTTTGCAATGGCCGCCATGGTCAGCTTCAGATAATCCTCATCCGCCGTTTTGTCGGCGATGAATTCCCTGTGCGTGTCTCCAATGGCATACCAGCGTCCTGCCCAGCACAGGGTATCCGCTGCCATAGCAGGTTCATCCTTGTATTCCGTGATACCGGCGGGAAAAATGAAGTTGGATGTTTTCACGTTCCCATAGCCATGATCAATCGGAATGAGGATGGGTTTTCTTTTCATTTCAGTCATGTGTACCTCTTTCTGCCGCCTTCTGCGGCGTAATAAAATAAGCAAGCCGCAATTTGCAGCCTGCTTTGGAATGAGCGTAGACATTAGACACGGAGGGCACCTCTCTCCGTATCTCCTGGCCAGGAAGGTTCACTCGAAAGAGTGTATCCTGATCGGAATTTGATTTGAGTTCAGTTTTGCTTTCCTCCTTGTCCGTTTCCCGGGTAGAAACCTTGTTTGGCTCACACCCAGTTCCCTGTGGGGCGCTCACTTCCGGCGGTAAGGTGCTTCGTGTCATTGGGTCCGTGATTCCGGAAGGTCGTGGCGGTGTATCTTGGGCAAGGAGGTCGGCTTCAGTTGTCAAGGTTCGTTTGAGGCCGGCCTTCACTGTGATCTTACGCTGGAAAGGCGCTCAACCCCGGAAATTGGGCGGACTTGCAATTTCAGAAGGGGAAAATAAAAAAGCCTTGCAAAAATGCAAGACTGGTTGTAGAGTATATTGTGCAGAAAGGACACTGAAAGAGGAGGCAGTTAACTACGTTGATTCACGAGTATCTTCCCGCTGACTGCCGAGAGAGGATCAAGGATCTTCTTAAGGAAAGAGAAATGAGCCAGGCGCAGCTGGCTGAAAAGATCGGAATATCTGAGAGTGCCTTCAGCCGCTATTTGAGCGGACAGACGGACAAGCTTTCTGCAGAAAATATCGTCGCAATAGCAAAAGTGTTTAATGTGACCACAGACTTTCTGCTGTGCCTGACTGACATTCCCTTCACTGCGAACTTCGACATTGAAAAGCCGGGGCTGTCTGTGAAAGCGGCAGAGAAACTGCTGCAACGAAAAGTTGACCCAACCGTGGTCAGTCAGCTGATCGAGCTTCCTGCTTTTAACAGGCTGATTTTCCAGCTTGCTGCTGTACAAAAGGGGGTGCTCGATGCGGGATACCAATACATGAACGAGATGTTTTCCGCAGCCAAGACGCTATATGTCGATCACGTTCAGGATCACCCGGAAGACAGACAAGCAGCCAAAAATGCGCTGGCTGACATCCGTGCTTTGGCGATGATTCGGCCTGAAGCAAATATGGCTGGAGTGGAAGACGCCATGCGGCAGATTGTCACAGAATTCCGAAAAGGCGCAGACAGTTATCTTGCTGAGACGCAAAAGCTTACATCAGAAATCATGCGGAAGATCACTGGTCATTTGCAAAAGCAGTTGAATCATCCAATGAAGCTGCAGGGGATTACGCCGGAGATGATGGTGGATGGGATCATCCACTATTTGCAGGAGACAGAGATGACGGACGATCAATTGAGATCTTTGCGATCCGATCTGATTCCGCTCTTCACAAAACCGTCCGATCTGGCAGAACAGAAGATGCTGACAGACGATACCATGCAGTGAAGCTGCTGTATTCTCGCGAGGTGGTATCACAATGATACCAACATTTGATATCAAAGTGATACCACGCTCTGATGCGGTGCAGGTCTTTCTGATGATTGGGGGCAGAGATACGCAGTGGGAAAGTATCCCTTTGCTCGGTGCTTGCCCAGGCTGCCGCTTTCCGCTGTAATCGCTCCGCAATTTCAGCCCACGCCAGGCTTCTTTTGCCCCATCCTTGTGGGCAAAACAAGCCGTCCACTGCCAGCCCTTTCACAAAGGTATAATGACTAGACTTTGCGAGCAAAGTCGTATGCCAAGGGGACGCTGTCCCCGTTGGATTCCCTGCCACGAAGCAGCCGATTTCTTTGGATTCTTCCGGCCAAGAAGGGCTGACGCCCTTCTTTGGAATCCATCTCTATTGGTTCTAATCATCATTGTCGCTTATACCGCAATAGCAGTAGAAGCACAACGAATTGCAGCCAATTATGATTCTGAGTCCCGTGAAATATCAAACCGCTAAGGAGGTTCAACATGGCTGTTTTGCTTTTGGTGGAAGACGACTCCGTTCTGCGGAGCGGATTGATGGAATTATTCACCAGGGAAGGATATCGGGCAATCGAGGCTGGATCAGTACAGGAAGCCCGGGCAAAGTTGGATGATTCCGTGCACGGAATCGTGATGGACGTGGGCTTGCCGGACGGCGATGGGATAAGCCTATGCCGGGAATGGCGGACGCAGGGTGAAACGCGCCCCATCCTGTTCCTAACTGCCAAGGATGAAGAATTTGACGTGGTGCGGGGATTGGATTCCGGCGGCAACGATTACGTGACCAAGCCCTTTCGTATGCAAGAACTATTGAGCCGGGTACGGGTGCTGCTGCGAAACAGCCTGCCGATAAAAGCTGTCCTTTCCCGCAGCGGATTTACCATGGACGAAGAGAGAATGCAAGTACAGAAAAATGGAGAAGCCCTTCCGCTGACCTTAACAGAATATAAGATCCTCACCATGCTGCTGGAAAGTAAAGCAGTAGTGCAAAGGGAAAAGCTTTTGCAGGTGCTGTGGGACGGCGGGGGAAAATTCATTGATGATAATACCCTATCCGTTCACATGAGCAGACTTCGGGAAAAGGTAGGCGCGGATCATATCCGCACTGTGCGGGGAGTGGGATATCAATGGTCGGATATGTAATCAGCGGTGTGTTGGCGATCATCGCGGCTGTGCTGGCGGTCCGGCTGCTGACGCGGAAAAAGCGGATAGCAACTTTGGCGGAGCAGATGGAGGATTATTTGGCGGGTAGTGGAAAGCTGCTTTCCTATTCCTTGAAGGAGGACGCGGTGGCCCTATTGGAAAACGTTGCCGCTGAAATGGAAAACCGCATTGAGGTGGAAAAAGACCGATGTCAGCAGGAAGCCCGTCGCACCAGTGATCTGACTGCTGATATTTCCCATCAACTGAAAACGCCGTTAGCATCCCTGAGGCTGTTCGTGGAAATGGACGAAAGCCCCCACATGGAACAGGAAATCAGCCAGATCGAGCGGATGGAAACGCTGATCGGCAGCCTTCTTCGCCTGGAAAAACTGTGCGAAGACGGATATGAATTTGCTTTTTCGGAGCATGACGTCCGGCCCCTAATCGAAAATGTCTGGAGTCGCCTTGTTACCCTATGGCCCGAAAAGCAAATCCTGATCGAGGGAGAAGCCGTTATCCGTTGCGATGAAAAATGGCTGTCGGAGGCGTTTCAAAACCTGCTGAAAAACGCCTGTGAGCACACTGCAGCGAATGGGAAGATCATCATTATTCTGGAGCAGACAGACCGAGCATGTTACTGCACCATTGAGGACGACGGCGGCGGAGTGCCTGAAAAGGATATACCCCATTTATTTAATCGCTTTTATCGTGCGGAAGGCCAAAAACAAAACGGCGCGGGCTTGGGTCTGGCTATCGTGAAGGAGATCATTTACCGCCATCACGGACATATCACGGCAGAGAACGCTAAGGGTGGTTTGAGGTTTTCAATCTCCATCCCTGTTTTGAATCTCACAAAATCATAAAGATCGTCTATGAAATGGGTGCGGGGGAACCGAGCATGACTCAAAAGCGGCTCTCCCGCAAGTCTTTGGTTTCCAACCTTACGAAATCGTAAGGTAAAAGTCACTTGAAAGTAAGGTTGGTTTGGTAGGATACAGTCAGAAGGAGGAATGAACCATGGAAATTCTGCGTTGTGAAAGCCTGACGAAAACCTACCAAAGCGGCAGCACGCCAGTGCATGCGCTGCAGAATGTGAACCTGAGCTTTGCCCAGGGCTCCTTTACCGCCGTTACGGGCAAAAGCGGCAGCGGCAAATCCACCCTGCTGCATATGCTGTCCGGTCTGGACCGGCCAACCTCCGGCAAAATCATCTATCAGGATCATGACCTAAGCAAATACAACGATAACCAGCTTTCCGTCCTGCGCCGCAGGCGGTTTGGTTTCGTGTTTCAAAGCTACAATCTGGTGCGGGAGCTGACCGCCCAGGAAAATATCCTGCTGCCGGTGATGCTGGACAGCCGTAAGCCCGACGAAAATCACCTGAACCGCCTGATCGAAATCCTTGGCATTGGGGATCGGCTGTCCCATCTGCCGGGGGCCATGAGCGGCGGGCAGCAGCAGCGGGTGTGCATCGCCAGGGCTCTGGCGAATAAACCCGCCATCCTGTTTGCGGACGAGCCCACGGGCAACCTGGACGGCAAAACGGGCCGGGAGGTGCTGACGCTCATGCGCACCGTCAGCCAGGAGCTTGGCATCACCATGATTCTCGTCACCCACGATCTGGGCGTGGCTGAGCAGGCCGAACGCATCATCCGCCTGGAGGACGGGCAGGTGGCCGATGACAGCGGGGTGACGGTGCAATGAAACACCTCACCATGAACCAGGTGGCGAAAGCCAGCCTGAAGGCCAACAAAAAGGCTTATCTCAGCCTCGCCATCGGCATTTTTCTGGCGGTGTATCTGTGCTCCGCCTCGGTGCTGGGAGCATACGGCTCTATCAAGGCCAACGAGCAGAAAATCATCGAGCGGGTGGGTTACGCCGACGGTCTGATTTTGAACTGTGCCAGCGTATCGGATGAAACGGTGAAAAACAGCGGCTATTTCAGCCGGGTCGGCAAGGTGTTCGTTACCGCTCAAATCGACAAAACGGGCCAGTATGTGGGCTATTACGATGAGGAAGCCCAAGCTCTGCTGCCAAGGGCCATGCGGGAAGGGCGCATGCCGGAAAAACCCGGCGAAATCGCCCTGGAGGAAAGCGCCCTGGCCCAGCTGCGGCAGGATCTTCAGGTGGGAGATCAAGTCACCTGGACCATGCAGCCCATCGCGGGCCTGCCGGAGGAGCGAACCTACACGCTGGTGGGCGTGCTGGCCGATCAATCCATCTTTATGGAAAGCTACGGCAGCATGTATTCCGATCATGGCACAGCGGAATGGCCCAACGCCCTCCTGTATCCGGGAGACAAGTCCTTTCAAACGGGCGACCCCGCCATCCATCGGGTGGTTACCTACGCGCCGCTCGTGAACTACGCCCGATTCACCCATTCCGAGGCTTACGACGATTGGGGCTATACCTTCATCGCCATCAGCCGCGCCATGGGCCAGGCCACCTGGATGGACCCGACGGCGGAGACCCTGAACGCATACGCCGCCCAGGCCGAAATCTGGATTCTGCTGGGCATCGCGCTGCTGCTCAGCTGCGGGGTGGCCATCTCCAGCGCCATGGAAAGCATGCTGGCCCAGAAAACGGAGGAGATCGGCATGCTGCGGGCGGTGGGGGCCACCCGGCGGCAGATTCGCCGCCTGTTTGGGCGGGACGCGTGGCTGCTGTGCCTGATCTCCCTGCCCCTGGGCATCCTGCTTGGCATTGCGACTGTATTCATCATTTCCCGTTTCGCGGAAGGGGAAATCGTGTTTTCCCTGAACGGCTGGCTGCTTGTGCCCGTGGCGGCGCTGTCCGCCCTGTGCGTGTTCCTTTCCTCCCGGCTGCCTTTGCGCCGGGCGGCTCGACAAACGCCCTTGGGGGTGCTTCGAGATACGGGCATGCTGCGCAAGGCCAAGAAATTCAAGAGCAAAAAGCTGTTCCAGGCTACTCGGCTCATCGCCAACCGCCAAACCCGGCTGCATTCCCTGCGCCAGACGGGTGGGGCTGTCATGGTGGCGCTGACGCTGCTGTGCACCGCCATCTTGTCCGAAGTGCTGCTGTACAAATCCAGCTATAAACCCACCTATGATTTCTATATCCAGCCCCTCAACGGGCAATACATAAGCTATAGCTTCGCCAGCGATCTGCATTTTGCCGGTGTGGAGACCCAGGGAAACGTGCTGACCGAACAGGATATTCAGCAGATTCGCGCTGTTCCCCAGGTGGGTTCCGTTTCCTTGACTACCTCGGCGGATATCTTACTGGAGCTCAAGGAGGA
Organism: uncultured Clostridia bacterium; assembly: GCA_934662505.1. GTDB lineage: Bacteria > Bacillota > Clostridia > Christensenellales > Aristaeellaceae > SVGT01. The sequence continues at coordinate 8,560 of CAKUKE010000019.1, forward strand.
CGTGGTTCCCCAGTACCTCCGGGATTACTATACGGAGGAACGGGAGGTCAGCTCCCCCGGCTCGGATGGCACTGTAAACCACCATTATTCTTTTCACCATGTGGTGAGTTCCTTTATCTATACGAATTCCCTGGCTTATCTGCTGGAGGATACCCCGGACCGGGTCACGGATCTGGACGAAAGCTACCTGAAATGGAACGCCAAGACTTTTCAGGAAATGCAGGCCGCCCAGCGGGGCTATGGGGTGCAGGGCAAACTGATTCCTCTGACTATCGAGGTTTGGGACATAAATGATCCAGAGCTGCAAAAGGGGCTCAAGGAAGGCAGGATCAGCCAGGCTGCTCTGGATGCGGGGCAAGAGGTGCTGGTGTTCGCTCCGGAGCAAGGCTACTGGGAAACCAAAGAGCGCGGCGAAATCATCGGCAACATCGCCGGGGCGGACTTTGGGCGGGATCATCCGGGAGCTGTGCTGAAAGGCATGGCCGTCAACGATTACTTCAAGCCCGGCATGACGCTTTCCCTGCTCCAGGCGCTGACGGAAAGGGAAAAGGAGACTTGGAATGTCAGCGCCGAACCCTATACACCCGCGGAAATAGAAGCGCTGGAGCAGTCTTATCGTAATTTGCACGCCGATACCGCCGCCGTGACGGTGGGCGCGGTGCTGACGGACAGCGGCTCATCCTGGCACAACGGTTTGTGCCTGGTCACCACGGAAAAGGGCCTGCGGGCCTTGGGCCTTGCGCCCACTGAACCCACCTTTGTGAACATCACTTTGACGGGCGAGGTGGATCGGGAAACGGAGGAGGCGGTTCAGCGCCGATTGGAAACCATTGCCTCCCGCGCCGGAATGGAAGTAAAAAACCGCATGGGAAATGACCGGGAGAACGCCCGGCGGCAGCGGCAGATCGAGCTGGTATTCCTGGGCATCATCGTGCTTTTCTTCGCGGTGTCCGTATCCATGCAGGTAAGCAACGCTGGGCGGCGTATTCGGGCCGATCAACGTATGATCGGCACCCTGCGGGCCGTAGGCGCAGACGAAAGGGCACTCATGGGCTGCTATCGCCTGCCCATGATGTTTGCCGCCGCCCTGGGGTTGGTGCTGGCATTGTCGGTTTACGCCCTCATGGGCACTGTGTTTTCCAACTATTTCTTGACCGCTCACTCTCTCGTTACCATGCCGCTGATGGCCGTGCTGGCTGGCCTGTGCGCCATGTGTTGCATGCTCGGCATGAAGGCGAGGCTCCGACAAGTATTGAACAAGAGCGTCGTTGATAATATAAGGGAGTTATAACACCATGAAAACCAAATACAAAATCACGGCTTTGCTGACCGCTTTGCTTCTGATACCCATTTTCACTGTTCATGCCGAAGAAAGCCCGGCATTTACCATCGACCAGCGCCGGGTATTGCAGGGCATGAACCGCTCTTGGCTGCAAGGATACGAGCCCAAAATCTCCAGAAACGTCTTGTCCCTGGTGCTTCCCATCCTGTCCGATCAGGCAGAGGGAACCATTCAGACCGAATTGCTAATGCCAGACGAAGCAATTTCTCCATTCAAACCTCAAGCCATGTCCGTCGAAACCAAGCGATCAGAAAGCGGACTGTACGCGGTGCGGCTGAACCTGGAATTGTACCCGGACAGGGAAAACGGTGATTACGCCTGCACGATTTGTGTTACTGGTAAAACCCGCCAAAGCCGCGCCCTGCAAACGGATTTCCCTTACATCCTTCGCATCCGGGACGGCGCGCCAAACACGGAAGTCAAGCATATAGAAATTTCGGGTGTGCAATCGGATTTCACCGTGGGCGAGGACGGTTTCATCCGTGCCACGTTCCATAATCCATGCCAGACGGCCGCTTATGAGCAAATCGTCTTGAGGGTCAGCGATCCCAGCGGCGAAATCATCCCACAGGGCGCTGACGTTCTGTACCTGCCAGACCTGGGACCCGGCGAGAGCGCCGAAGTCACCTTCCCCATGACTGTATTGAGGAAAGCCGCGGTTTCCCCGCACAGCCTGAAATTTGATCTAAGCTGGATGGCGCTGGGGCAGCCTATCACCCAATCGGAAAGTTTTACGCGACTGGTGATGCAAAAAGCCCAGCTGGAGCCGGGTGACATCCAGGCAGAGAGCATCGTAACGGCGGGAGAAAAATGGACGGCTGCGCTGCCCCTGATGAACCCCGGCAACGCGGAAATCCACAGCGTCATGGCATCGCTGTCGCTTCCCGGGCTGGTTGAAAAGCAAGCCGTGTTGGTGGGTAATATCACTCCCGGCGAAACCAAAGAAGCACAGTTTGCTGTGATCCCCGGCAAAGATGTTTCCGGTGATTTCAGCGGTGCAGTCGCTGTCACCGGGACGGATGGAAACGGGAACCCCGTCGCCTTCTCTGTACCCGTCAGCCTGACAGTGGAAAATAGCGCAGAGATATTGCTTTCCTCCTTGAGGATGGAAATAAGCCAGGTGCAGGGAGACTTGAAGGTGGGTGAGGAGGGCGCTTTGACTGCAACGCTGACCAATCCCGATCCTACGATTTCCTTCGAAAGCATTACCCTGCGAATCACCGACGGCAGTGGCGAAATCCTGCCTCAAGCAGCTGATACGGTGTACATTCCTGCCCTGGCTCCGGGAACATCCTATTCGCTGTCCTTTCCCGTCACGGTGCTGCCGAAAGCTGCCGTATCTCCTCATAGTTTGAAATTTGATTTGAGTTGGATCGCCAACAAACAGACCGTCACTCAGACAGAGAGTTATACCCTGCCCGTCAAGCAGGAAATCCGCCTGGAGCAGGGCGGACTGAAAATGGCCTCCAGTGTGATCGCTGGGGATTCCATCACTCTCACTCTGCCTCTCATGAACATGGGTAAAGCGGATATCATCAACGTCCTGGCGACTGTCACCCTTCCCGGCATTACAGATCGGCAAAGCGTCCTGGTTGGCACCATCGCCCCTGGCGAAACCCGCCAGGCTCAAATCACTCTCACTCCCGGAAAAGACCTATCCGGCAATTACGAAGGCTCGTTGAATGTAGAAGGGACTGATAATGATGGGAATCCAACATCGTTCTCTGTGCCGATTCACTTAACGGTGGAAAAGCCTGTTAAGATTGCGGAAGCTGACGATCCTACAACCACAACAAAGGAAAACGAAAAGCCCTCCTATCTGATCTATGGGTTAGCCGGCGGATGTGGTTTGCTTCTATTGCTTCTTCTTTTACAAGGATTTTTGTTGAGAAAGAAAATTCATCGGTTAGAAGAAGATAAACTATGAACAAAAGAGCCTCCACTGATCATTTGAACCCTGCGGGAGTCTTTGTATCCCAGAACAAAACTCACGATGGCAAAGCAATGTGCTGTGGATATTTAGAGTTGGATGCGGCGTAGCTTTAATGGCATCTTCTCATAGAAGTAATGATCCAACTCCCGTACTTACTGTGGATGGTATCAGAACAAGAGACATTATGGGCAAGTTTGACCACATCAAAGAAGAACTGCTGGGCATGAGATCATTCCATGCTTTATTCCGATGAAAAATTAAATTATCAGAACTCGGCTGTTTAACGAATACCCCCAGTAGTTCAACGATTACTCGGCTGTTTAACGATTACAACGGCATAGGAGTCCACGAACCCTATAAAACGCACGAAACCCCGCCGCAGAATTGCTCTGCAGCGGGGTTCGCTTATGTGCGGAATAGCCGAAAAGCCTTATTTCAAGCGGTTTTCGGGCATAGAAAAAGTCCACCGTAATTCTATCAAAATTACGGTGGACTTATGGTGGAGCTAAGGGGATTCGAACCCCTGACCTCTACAATGCGAATGTAGCGCGCTACCAACTGTGCTATAGCCCCTTATTTGGTAACTTTTCCGACCGTATTTTACATCTCGTCGGATTTCGATGCTTCCGGGGCGGGAGTGCACAAGTGGTAGTTCGTTCTACCAGCTGTGCTAATGCCCCATACGCCCTTCGAGCGCTGGAACAGTATAACACATTCACCCGTAAATTGCAAGGGGGTTGAGAAAATATTTCTTTGCAGCTTTCCCCTTCATCTTCTGCTTTTGTGCAAACCAGAGGACAGGAGCCCTTCCTTTTCCGTCAGGAACCCGTTCCGCCCCTTTTCGGGTGCGTACGGCGGCCGTGCCTTTTCTATCTATCCATCGCCGCCGGTTCTATTTTCCATATCCTGCGCAAAGCCCTCCGTTTTTGAGCTTCCCCTGTCTTGATCCGGCGCAGCCGCGGCGCCTGAAACGTGCCGTCCCTCCCCTTCGCCTTTCATGCCGCATTTCCACCGCGCCAATGGAAAACCGTCGACCTTCTCCGTTTCTTTCCATTTCCCCGTTCCGCTACCCAAAACGCCCGCCGACACAATGCGGCGGGCGTCAGGTTCGCGGCGGCGCAGCGCTTCAAAACGCGTGCGTCTCCCCCAAAACAGGTTTCAACAGGGCAGCCGCCCTTTCGTCTCCGTCAGGAGCGGAGCACGGCGCCAAACTCCTTTTCAGCCGTTTTCAGTGCTTTATGCACCAGCGCGTTGATTTCATCTTCGGTCAGCGTATGATCCTGCGCGCGGAACACCAGATTGAACGCGGCGCTCTTTTTACCCAGCCCCACCTGTACGCCGCGGAACACGTCGAACAGACGGATGTCCTCCAGCCGTTCACCGCAGGCACTGCGCATGGCGTCCATGAGGGGACCCAGCGGAGTGGTCTCGTCCAGCACCAGCGCCAGATCCCGGTTCACCGCAGGGGTGCGGGCAATGGGCGCCACATGCCCCATGGGGCGAGCCGCAGCGAACGCCTTTTCCAGACTCATCTGGCACACGTACGTCTCTTCATCCAGATCAAACCGTTCCGCCACGTCCGGGTGCACCTGCCCCAGCACGCACAGCACGGTACCGTCCTGCGCCGTCAGCTGCGCCCTGCGGCCGGGATGGAGATACCTTTCCTCCGTGGGCTGGACGGTGCAGGCCGCGCCGATACGGGTCAGCAGCGCCTGCGCCACGCCGCGCAGCGTGAAAAAGTCCTCGTCCTTGCCGTACACGCCGAAGGCCAGCGTATCTTCTTCCACCGGCAGTCCTTCCTGCGTCCGGGCGTCCGGGCTGTACACATGGCCGATCTCATAGAGGCGCCCCGCCTCATTGCCCGCCCGCTGATTGGTGGACAGGGTCTTCATCAGACCGCAGAGAAGGGTGGTGCGCATGCAGGCGGTGTCCTCACCCAGCGGATTGCGGATGACCAGCGGCCGCGCCCGTTCGTCCTCGGGGGCAAAGCCCATCTGCTCAATGGACTTGCGGCTGACAAAGGAATAGGTCATGCTTTCATAAAAGCCCATGCCGGTCAAAAGATCCTGCACCGTTACCCGGCGGCGCATGGCCCGGTTGAGCCCGCCCTGCGTAGTCTCGCCCCGCAGACGGGTGGAAGGAATACGGTCGTAGCCCGCGTAGCGCAGCACTTCCTCGGCCAGGTCTTCCTCCATTTCAATGTCCTGCCGGAAGTCGGGCGCCACAGCGGTCAGCCGGTCACCGTCCAGCGTCACCTCGAAGCAGAGCTTTTCGAGTATGCGCTTCATTTCCTCCCCGGACACTTCCACCCCGTTGCGGGCGTTGATCCGCCGGACGGAAGCCTCCACCACCGCACGGCGCACGGGATGAGGGTACAGATCGATCACGCCGGGCACCACGTCGCCCGCGTCCAGTTCATTGACCATCTGGCAGGCACGCTCCAGCGCGGTCATCACGGTGGCAGGCGATACGCCCCGTTCAAACCGTCCGGACGCCTCGGTGCGGATACCCAGCCGGCGGGCAGTGAGACGGATGGAGGTGCGGTCAAACGCCGCGCACTCGAACAGAATCTCCTTCGTGTTTTCGGTGATCTCGCTTTCTTCGCCGCCCATCACGCCGGCCAGACCCGTGGGGCCTTTTTCATCGCAGATCATCAGCTCATGACCGGTCAGCGCGTACTCCTTGCCGTCCAGCGTGGTCAGCTTTTCATCCGGGCGGCTGTTCCGCACGATGATCTGACGTCCCCGCACCTTGTCCAGGTCGAAGGCGTGCATGGGATGACCCGTTTCCAGCATGACGAAGTTGGTAATGTCCACCACGTTGTTGATGGAACGCATGCCACAGGCGTTCAGATACTGCCGCAGCCACATGGGGCTCTGCCCCACCCGCACGTTTTTCACCACACGGGCGGCATAGCGGGGACAGTCGTCGGTGTTTTCCACCGTCACGGCCGCATAGTCGTGCACATCGCCGCCGGGAGTCTCCCGCACGGTCACATGGGGCAGGTTCAGCGGCGCGTCCAGCGCGGCGGCCGTTTCCCGCGCCACGCCCCACACGCACAGGCAGTCGGGGCGGTTGGCCAGAATTTCAAAATCCACCACCGTATCGTCCAGACCGAAAATGGTCTTGACGTCCGTTCCAAGGGGATAATCCTCATGGAAGACCAGCAGCCCCGCCGCGCCCACGGAAGGGTACAGCTCCACAGGCACGCCGATCTCGGTGGAGGAGCAGAGCATGCCGCAGCTTTCCACCCCCCGCAGCTTGCCCTTTTTAATGGTCACGCCGCCGGGCAGGGTCGCCCCCACCCTGGCCACAGGCACCAGAATGCCCTCCCGCACGTTGGGCGCGCCGCAGACGATCTGCAGGGGTTCGCCCTCCCCCACGTCCACGGTGCACACATGCAGATGGTCGCTGTTTTCATGATCGCGGCAGGTGAGCACCCGGCCCACCACCACGCCGGAAAGTTCCTTTCCCAGCTCCTCCATACCCTCCACGCCGGTGCCGGTCATCACCATCCGACTTTCATAGGCCGCGTTGTCCAGCGTCACGGGCACATATTTTTTCAGCCAATTCATGGAAACCTTCATGACGGTATACCTCCCTTATCCCTCAGCGGAACTGGCGCAGGAAGCGCAGGTCGCCTTCGTAGAGCAGACGCATGTCCGAAATGCCGTAGCGCAGCATGGCGATGCGCTCCAGCCCGATGCCGAAGGCAAAGCCGGAATACTTTTTGCTGTCGATGCCGCACATTTCCAGCACCTTGGGGTTCACCATGCCGCAGCCCAGCACCTCGATAAAGCCGGTGCCCTTGCACATGCGGCAGCCCTTGCCGTGGCAGTTGACGCAGGTGAGATCCACCTCGGCGCTGGGCTCGGTAAAGGGGAAAAAGGAGGGACGGAACCGGGTTTCAATGTCCTCGCCGTAGAGCCGTTTGGCCATGGCGTCCAGCGTCCCCTTCAGATCGCCCATGGACACGTTTTCGTCAATGACCAGACCCTCGATCTGATGGAAAACGGGGCTGTGAGTCGCGTCGATCTCATCGGCGCGGAACACCCTGCCGGGGCACACAATGCGGATGGGCGGCTTGCGGGTGAGCATGGTGCGCGCCTGCACAGGCGAGGTATGGGTGCGCAGCACAATGTTGTCGTCCAGATAAAAGGTATCCTGCGCGTCCCGGGCGGGATGGTTCTTCGGCAGGTTCAGCAGTTCAAAGTTGTAGTGATCCAGCTCGATTTCCGGGCCTTCCACCACTTCAAAGCCCATCCCGGTAAAGCAGTCCAGCACCTGACGCAGCGCCATCTGACAGGGATGGATCTGCCCCACCCCGGGCAGATCCCGGGGCTCGGTGATATCCACCCGTTCCTTTTCCAGCCGCGCTTCCTTTTCTCTGGCGCGCAGTTCGCTCAGCCGCTCATCCAGCATGGCGGTCAGCTTTTCCCGATGCTCGTTGATCACCTGACCCATGGCGGGGCGCTCCTGCGGCGGCAGCGACCCCATGCCCCGCAGCAGCGCCGTGAGGCTCCCTTTTTTGCCCAGCACGGACACGCGCAGCTGCTCCAGCGCCTGCGTGCTGCGGGCTTCCTTGAGCTGCGCCTGCATTTCTTCGCCGATCCGAGCCAGTTCTTCCCTGATGGCCATCGTTTTCTCTCCTTCCATTGAAAAAAGCCCCATGCGATCTTCGCACGGGGCGTAAAACGGTTTGTTTCACGCGGTACCACCCACGTTCGGACGAGCGTTGTGCTCCTCCCTTCATTTGCATCCTTAACGCGGAAAACGGCGGCGCTTACTTGGGTGCAAGACCCGTTCAGCGGCGCGGCTCAGGGGCGAATGACCCGCCCGGATCAAAAGGGCTTGCAGCCGACGACCCTTTTTCTCTGCCCGATCCGGAAGCGTGCGGATGTTGTTCCCCATCGCAGCCGATACCGGCATTGTAGCACGCCGCCCGGGGAAAGTCAATATCTCCCCCGGCCGTCATGAGAACGAAAAACACACGGAGGGGGTTGATTTTCCATCCTCAGAATGGTACAATATGGGAACAAAGGGCTTCGTTTCATCCAAACAACAGTTCATTCTGCTCAAAAACCGCCCTTTTCCTCTCATCCGACTGTCAACATCAGCCAAATCATCTCAGGAGGGATCCATCATGAAACGTCGGAACGCATTTCTGGCCTGTATTCTGCTTACCGTCCTCACATTGCTGCTTGTCGCGCCGTCCGGACAGGCAGCCGGCTACAATAAGGACGCCGCCATCGCGTATGCCCGAAAATACGCAAAGTCCTACAACCCGGCCTACCCGGCCATGTCAGGGGGCGACTGCGCAAGCTTCGTCTCCCAGTGCCTGTTGGCGGGCGGTCTTCCCATGGACAGCACGTGGTATTACAAATCGTCCAAAAACTTCTCTCAATACTGGTCGTACGCCTACTATCTGCGCGTATATCTGACAACCAACTGCGGGTACACCTGCATCTCGTCCCCTTCCATGTCCGATATCGCTGCCGGCGACATCATCTGGAGCAACGGCGGCGAGCACGTCATGATCGTCACCGAGGTCGGCAACGGCTACTTCAAAAAGTGCGGTCATTCCAACGATGAGCTGGACACCCGCCACAACAATTCCACATGGGTCACCCACGTGGTCAAAATGGGCGACTCCACCCCGGCTGAAACGCTGGAGATCACCAACGTCAGCTACCCCAGCACCTACAAGATCGACACGGTCAACGGCTACTACATGAAATCCGGTCAGATCCGCTCCAACAGCAAGATCACCAGCGTGACCATCGACATCCAGACCGGCAGCGGCGCGTCCATTTCCGGCCATCCCAAGACGTATACGCCGAACAGCTATTACTTCTCCGTGGTGGCGAAGGACAGCGATATCAAGTTCTCCAACATCACCACCCCCGGCTGGTACGTTTTCACCGTTTCCGCCACGGATGAAAGCGGAAAAACGGCGCGCGCCTGCATGCTGATGGAGGCCGTTTCCAGCGGCTCGACCGTCACTTCCTACGGCGACTACATCAACAATGCCCATGATTACCGGGTGAAAGCCGAAACCGGCGCCTACTTTGCCACGACCGCCGGAGAAGTCAAGGCCGCACCCCTGTCGGGCAGCAGCGCCGCAACGATCCGCACGCTGACCGTGGGTGAAAAGCTGGACACCAACGCCGTCATCACCAACCGTCTGGGCGAAACGTGGTACCGCCTGACGAACGGTTCCTTTGTCTACAGCGGTCATGTCATTTCCGTCAAGGACAAGGTCGTAGCCAAAACGACCGCCAAATACACCGCCCGCGAAGCAGGCGAACCCAACCGCTACTACGTGACCGCCGAGGGCGGCACCGCACCCTACACCTATCAGTACGCCCTGTACAAGGACGGCGCGCTCTACAACCAGACCGCGTGGCTGGCCGATGACAATTACCGGGTGGATTACACTGAGCCGGGCGTGTACGTGATGAAGGTCACCGTGCGGGATCAGGCGGGCAAGCTGTCCGACCCGGCCGAAAGCGTCGCGACGGTCGTTACCGCGCCCGTTCCCGTCACCGCATCGGTCACGGGCAAGTACGCCGCGCGGGAAGTCGGTCAGCCCAACCGTTATTACATCGTTCCCGGCGGCGGCACCGCGCCCTACACCTACTACTTCCGGCTGTACAGGAACGGTACGGTGTACCACAATTCCGGCTGGATCGCCGCGGACAACTACCGCATCGACTTCACCGCGCCCGGCACCTACACCATGACCGTCAAGGTGCAGGACGCCAAGGGCGCCAAGAGCGACTGGGTATCCTGCTCCCAGACCGTGGTCAGGGCCGCCGAGCCCCTGACCGTGACCGCCTCGGGCAAGTACACCGACCGCGAAGTGGGTCAGGCCAACCGTTACTACGCCGCCGCGCAGGGCGGCACCGCGCCCTACACCTATTATTTCCGCCTGTACAAGGGCAGCACGGTCTGCAACAACTCCGGCTGGATCACGGCGGATAACTACCGTGCGGAATTCACCGAGGCCGGCACCTACACCATGACCGTCAAGGTGCAGGACGCAAACGGCAACAAGACGGACTGGGTCTCCTGCGCCAGAACGGTGGTCAAGGCGCCGCTGTCCGCCACCATCCGCAGCACCTACACCGAGCGGGAGCCCGGCCAGCCCAACCGTTACTACGCTGCCGCGCAGGGCGGCGCCACCCCCTACACCTACTATTTCCGCCTCTACAAGGACGGCGCGGTCTACCACAATTCCGGCTGGATCACGGCAAACAATTACCGCATCGACTTCACCGAGCCCGGCACCTACACCATGACCGTCAAGGTGCAGGACGGCAACGGCAGCAAGTCCGACTGGGTATCCTGCACCAGGACCGTGGTCAAGGCGGCGGCGGTCAGCCTCACAGCGAAGATCACGGGCAAGTACACCGACCGTGAAGTGGGTCAGCCCAACCGTTACTACGCCACCGCACAGGGCGGCGCTACCCCCTACACCTACTACTTCCGTCTCTACAAGGACGGCGCGGTGTATCACAATTCCGGCTGGATCTCCGCGGACAATTACCGTATCGACTTCACCGAAGCGGGCACCTACACCATGTCCGTCCGGGTGCAGGACAACAACGGCAACAAGTCCGACTGGGTATCCGGCGGGAAAACGGTGGTCAAATAAAAGAACCGTCTGCACTCGACCCATGTTTTCCGGCAAGGGCTGCCGCACAGCGCGGCAGCCTGCCCGCCGGTTGTAAACGGCAGCGCGGCCGCTGCCCATCCGGGAGCCGAAGCGAAAGCGCCTCGGCTCCCCTTTTCATCTCCGCAGAGCTTTTTTCTCCGCATCACGCCCGGGTGCGAAGCCGGCAGTCTTCTCCCGCCCGGAACCCCTCGTTTTTCCCCGCAAACCTTTACAAAACCGGGCTTTCAGGATATACTTACACAATAAGACCCGCCGAGCGCGCCTGCGCTCTGCCTGTTGACATACCAAAGGAGGATTCTCCATGAGCATCGCGCCTTATGATCCAAGTCTCATCGAGCCGAAATGGCAACGCCTGTGGGCGGAAAAGCACGCCTTTGAAGCGAAAAACGATTATTCCCTGCCCAAATACTACTGCCTCATTGAGTTCCCCTACCCCTCCGGCGCAGGTCTGCACGTGGGGCATCCCCGTTCCAACACGGCGCTGGACATCATTGCCCGCAAACGGCGCATGGAAGGGTACAACGTGCTGTATCCCATCGGCTGGGACGCGTTTGGTCTGCCTACGGAAAACTATGCCATCAAAAACCACGTACAGCCTGCGGTGGTGACCCGGCAGAACGTGGATCATTTCCGCGAGCAATTGCAGAAGCTCGGCTTTTCCTTTGACTACAGCCGCGAGATCAACACCACCGACCCTGCCTATTACCGCTGGACCCAGTGGATTTTCCTGCAGCTGTACAAGCACGGGCTGGCCTACAAGTGCGAAATGCCCATCAACTGGTGCCCCTCCTGCAAATGCGGTCTGGCCAACGAAGAAGTGGTGGACGGCAAATGTGAGCGCTGCGGGGCGGAGGTTGTGCGCAAGGTCAAGAGCCAGTGGATGCTCCGCATTACCGCCTATGCCCAGAAGCTGCTGGACGGTCTGGATCACGTGGACTTCATCGACCGGGTCAAGACCCAGCAGCGCAACTGGATCGGCCGCAGCGAAGGCGCGGAAGTGGATTTTCAGCTGACCCCCGTGCCCGAAAAGCTGCGGGTGTACACCACCCGGCCGGACACCCTGTTCGGCGCGACCTACATGGTCATTTCGCCCGAACACCCCCTCATCGACCGGTATAAAGACCAGATCACCAACTATGACGCGCTGCTTGCCTATCGGGAAGCCGCTGCGCGCAAAAGCGACTTTGAACGCACCGAAATGGCGAAGGACAAAACCGGTGTGCAGATCGAGGGGATCCGTGCGGTCAACCCGGTCACGGGCAAGGAAATTCCCGTGTGGGTATCCGACTATGTGCTGATGAGCTACGGCACGGGCGCCATCATGGCCGTGCCCGCCCATGACGAGCGCGACTGGGCGTTTGCCAAAAAGTTCGGTCTGCCCATCGTGGAAGTGGTCGCCGGCGGTGAGGACGTGCAGCGCGCCTGCTACGCCGAGACCGCCACCGGGACACTGGTCAATTCCGGCTTCCTGAACGGTCTGAGCGTTGCGGAGGCCAAGAAGAAGATCATCACCTACCTGACCGAGCAGGGCGTGGGCGAGAAAAAGGTGAATTTCAAGCTCCGCGACTGGGTGTTTTCCCGTCAGCGTTACTGGGGCGACCCCATTCCCGTCATCCACTGCCCGCACTGCGGCATGGTACCGCTGGATGAGAAGGATCTGCCCCTGCTGCTGCCTGAGGTGGAGCATTATGAGCCCACTGACGACGGTCAGAGCCCCCTTTCCCGCATGACCGACTGGGTAAACGTGAAGTGTCCCCGCTGCGGCGCGGACGCACAGCGCGAGACGGATACCATGCCCCAGTGGGCTGGCTCCAGCTGGTATTTCCTGCGCTACTGCGATCCTCACAACGATCAGGCGCTGGCCTCCAAGGAAGCGCTGGATTACTGGATGCCCGTGGACTGGTATAACGGCGGCATGGAGCACACGACGCTGCACCTGCTCTACAGCCGGTTCTGGCACCTGTTCCTCCACGACATCGGCGTGGTGTCCGCCCCCGAGCCCTACCGCAAGCGCACCAGCCACGGTATGATTCTGGGCGAAAACGGCGAAAAGATGAGTAAATCCCGGGGCAACGTCATCAACCCGGACGACATGGTCGCCGAAATCGGCGCGGACGCCTTCCGGATGTACGAAATGTTCATGGGCGCTTTCGATCAGGCCATTCCGTGGAGCACCAACGGTGCGCGGGGCTGCCGCAAGTTCCTGGATCGGGTGTGGCGGCTGCAGGACATGGTAACGGGCGAGGAAGGCTACAGCGCGGACATGCAGGTGTCCATGCATCAGACCGTCAAAAAGGTCTCCGAGGACTATGAGCGCATGAAGTTCAACACCGCCATCGCCCAGATGATGACGCTGGTGAACGAAATCCTTCAGAAAGGCAGCATCACCCGGGGCGAATACAAGACCCTGCTGCTCCTTCTTTCCCCCGTGGCGCCCCATATCTGCGAGGAAATCTGGCAGAATCTGGGCTGTGAGGGATACGTGTATGCGCAGCCCTGGCCGACCTACGACCCCAAATGCCTGACCCGGAACGAAACGGAGATCGCCATTCAGATCAACGGCAAGGTGAAGGGCAAAATGATGGTGCCTACCACCCTGACCAAGCAGGAGGGCGAAAGCACCCTGCCGGACAGCGACGCGGTGCGCGCACTGGTGGGCGGCAAACAGATCGTCAAATGCATCTTTGTTCCCGGCCGGCTGCTCAATCTTGTCGTTCGGTGACCCGACCCGCCCAGCCGGCGAACCGTCAGGAAATACGGTGCGGGATGCGGGGGGCAGGCCTGAACACGCCGCATGCAGCGCCGCTTCCTTGCCCGTTCGGCTGAAACGGTTCCTTACAGGGTGAGCGATGTGGGCAGCACGCGCCTCCCTCCCATTCAGCTGAAACCGTTTCCTGAGGCTTTCAAAATGAAGCGCCCGGTTGAACGGCGCGAAGGGGGCGCCGTCTTTCACGGGGTACCGTTTCGCGAATTGGACTTTCCGGACAATCTGATGAAGGGCGTTTTCGCCCTTCATTTTCTTCTAAAACGCTTTTGGAGGCTTGCATGCTCAATCACATCATCTGGGACTGGAACGGCACGCTGCTGGACGACGCGCCCTATTCTCTGGCGCTGACCAACCGTATTCTTGCCGATTACGGTCTGCCCCAAATGGACGGTCTGGATGTTTACCGTTCGATATTCACCTTTCCGGTCGTGGACTATTACACCCGGCTGGGGCTGGGCGGAGAACGGTTTGACGAAGCGGCGCACCGCTGGATGGACGCCTACATGGCGAACGAGACCGTCTGTCCGCTGCAGCCCGGCGCGGCGGAAACCGCCGTCCGGTTCCGGGATGCAGGCCTGCGGCAGGTCATCATTTCCGCTTCCAAGCTTGAGAACCTGCACAGGCAGCTTTCATCCCGACCAGCCTTTGCCTTCTTCGATCCGCCCCGGGGACTGGGCGACATTTACGCAGGCAGCAAGGTCGACATTGCCCGTCAGTGGATGGCAGACACCGGCGCGGACGGGCAGCGTACGCTGGTCATTGGCGATACCCTCCACGACCGGGAGGTCGCCCGTGCGCTGAACTGCCGCTGCATTCTGGTGGAGGGGGGACATCAGTCCCGGGGAACCCTGCTGACCGCAGGGGTGCCGGTCGTCGCCTCCCTGCAGGAAGCGGCCGCGCTGGCGCTGAGCGGCGCCTGAGCGCAGCGCGCTGTTCATTTCAGTTCGCCTACAGACCGCCGCCCCGCCCCAGTTCGTGTTCGGATCACAAACATGAGAGCGGTTCGGCATTGGCGCCGCCGCCCCGCTTTCTTCTCAGCCCTCCCCTGAAAAAAAGGCGAACCGCTTTTCAACGGTTCGCCTTTTTGAATGATGTTTTTCAAGTGCGGTATCCGCCCGGCTTCTCAATCCCGGCGGCGGTTATTCCCCGCCAGCAGTACCAGCCGCATCAGCTGCATAAACGCGGATACGAAAGAGGCTACATAGGTCAGCGCGGCGGCGGTCAGTACCGCCTTGGCGCCCTGCCGCTCGTCCTCCGTCACAAAGCCGCCCTCGGTCAGCATGCGCAGCGCCCGGCGGCTGGCGTCAAATTCCACCGGCAGGGTAATAAGGGCGAATACCACCACCGCGGCAAACAGAATGATGCCTGCGTTCATCAGCGGCTCATAGGAGAAAACCAGACCTGCCAGAAAAATCGGCCAGGACAGGTTGGAGCCGATATTGACCACCGGCGCTACCAGCGTACGCAGCTTCAGGAAGGGATACCCCTCCTGTTTCTGCATGGCATGCCCCGCCTCATGCGCCGCTACGCCCAGCGCCGCCACGCTGGAGGAACCGTACACGTTCTGGGACAGGCTGAGGCTGTTGTCCCGGGGATCGTAGTGATCGGTCAGTTCGCCGCCGATCTGCCGAATGGCCACCCCCGTATTCCCGTTCTGCGCCAGCAGATGCCGTGCCACCTCGCCGGCGGGCACCCCCGCTCGGGTGGGCACCCGGGAATACCGGGCAAACGCACTTTTCACCTTCCACTGCGCCCATAACCCCAGCAGCAGGCCGGGGAGCATCAAAATCATCGTCCAATCATAAAAATACACGGTTTTCCACCTCCCGGATCGATCCTTATACTTCTATTGTATCACATTCCATGCAAAAAACAATCCGTCCATCCTGTTCTGCCGTTTTTCTGTCCTGAGCATGTCAAAAGCATGGCCGGAAACATGCAAAAAAGGGAGAAAGCCGTAAGCCTTCCCCCTTTTCTGAACGCACCATACGGCAGCGTATCAGTAACCCATCTTTTCAGGATACCGCTGAATGTCGCTTTCGGCGATCCACTGATCCATGATCTCGTTGTATTTCGCGGTCTTCAGGCTTTCGGTCACATCCGCTTCCAGATCGGCACGCGCCTGATCCAGCGTCTTTTCGCCGGGGGTCACATCGCTTTCGTAGCGGATAATGTAGTAGCCGTAGCTGCCGGCGGTGGGTTCGGTAATGTCGCCCACGTTTTCCAGCCCCATGGCGGCAGCAACGAAGTTGGCGTCAAAGTACTGGTATCCTTCGCACACGGCGTAGCCGGTTTCGGAACCGGGGGCGCTCTCCATCCCGGGATCCTGATTGTATTCCTTGATCAGGTCGCTGAAATCGGCGCCGTCGGCATACTTCTGGCACACTTCCTGCGCCTTGGGCAGAATGTTGTTCAGGCCGACGGCCTTTGCATCGTCATATTCCTGCTGCGCGGCGTCACGGGTCACAGTCGCTTCGTCCAGCGCCTTCTGCGCTTCCTCCACGGCGGCGTTCAGCGCGTCCATGTCGGCCTCGGCGTCGCCCTCAGCGTCCGTCACAGCCTGCTTGGCGTCCTCCAGCGCAGTTTCCGCCTTGGTATAGGCAGCTTTGGCGTTGGACAGGGTGGTGTTGGCCTCCGTAATGGCCGTGTTGTCCTCGTCGGTGTACTTGATCAGCACCTGCTTGACGTAACGGTACCCCTCGGGAGCATAGAAGGTGGCGGTGCCGTTGTTGTAGTCATAGCCGAAGTCGGACAGGGTCTTGTCGTACTTTTCCTTATTTGCGGTGATCTTTTCGGTCAGCGCATTCTGCAGATCCTCGTCGGTCGGCTGGACGTCCTTGAGCAGGTCTTCCTTCATGTTGGAGACCTTCTTGGTGTTTTCCAGACTCGTCTGGATGTCCTCCAGCGTACCGTAGCCGTTTTCCTCCGCCCAGGCCTGCGCCTCCGCCTTCAGCGCGTCGCCCTCGTTTTCGCTGTCCTTGAGATAATTGGTCTCCACCTGCGTCAGGAGCTGATCGTACTGTTCCTGCGCCTGCTGGGCGACGGCGGCCTGATCCTCGTCGGACAGGGTGTCAAAGCCCAGTTCCTTGACCTTCTGGCCTTCCAGCAGGTTCTGGACGTAGCTGTCCAGCACGCTGGTGAGCACCGTGGCGCGATTGGTGTCGTACCCGGCGCTGTAGCCCAGCTGGCTGTACAGCTGGTTATAGTAGTTGTTCTGCTGCACGGTATATTCCACCGTGTTGCTGACGGTTGCCTTGTTTACCGTTTCACCGTTGACGCTCAGGATGATGCGGGCGTTGTCCGCCGCGGTGTCCTGACGCACCAGCGCGCAGCCGCTGAGCATGACCGCCAGCGCGATCAGCAGAGCCAACAGAGCTTTCTTCTGCATGAAAAACATCTCCATTCAAGTTAGTTGCGGTTTTACTTATTATACAGGATTTTATCCTTCACGGCAAGGGCTTATTTTCTGCTCCCGTTCCCTGCCCGTCAGGATTTACAGCCCGTTCACATTTTCTGTTTCAGGGCTTCTTCTTTTCCAGCTTTTTATAGCTGCCGTCTTCCTGCTGCAGGTACACCCGATCCAGCGTTGCCCGCATGTTCTCCCGAAACTCCTTCCGATACTGGCTGCGCAGCGCCTCGTGCTCCCGCGTTTCTTCTTCGCTCAAGCCGCCCGCCTTTTTCTTCCGCGCCAGTTCGTTGATCCGTTCAATGTCTCTGTGATTCATTTTTCTCCGTCCTTTCCGTGACGGCGCGCATTTTCAGTCCCGTTACGCAGGGCACCGCCGCCAGCGCCACATAGATGGCGTACAGAATCCGGTTGTCCACGCCGGAACGGTCAATGGCAAACTCGATGAGGATCAGCGCGCCCATCAATAGCGCCAGATAAACCAGCGAAAAAACAGGCAGCACTCTTTTCCCGCACCGCAGCGCACGCACGGAAAACACGATGATCGCCGCGCACACGCACACAAACGCCAGGATCTGCTGCACGCTGATAAAGGAAAAACGCATATGCCGGTCGAAGCGGAGGCTTTCCAGCACCACCTGCGTACAGCCGAACAGCAGCAGCCCCGCAAGGGCGGTATCGCCCCGTCTGCGCTTCCTGCCAAAGTCCCACAGAAGCACGCACAGGAGGATAAGTGCCACCCCCGCTTCCAGATAGAACGTCGCCAGATACTGACCGTATTCCCCCTGCACCGTCAGAAAGGAAAACAGCGGGGCATGCATCAGCGTGCGGCTGTGCCCCAGTCCCGTTCCCTTTTCGCCCAGCCGCTCAAACAGCACAAACGCCGCCAGCGCAGGCGCGGCGCAGTCCGCAGCATCGCCGGCCTTCACCTTTGTCATTTTCCCGCCTGCAAGGCACCCGAGCACGGCGCCCGTCAGCGCGCCGAACATGGAATAGCCCCCCGTTTCCAGATGGATAAACGCCTGAAAGGAAGGAATGGCGCGCAGGGATGCATCCGTAAACATGTAAAGGAGCCGCGCCAGCGCCGCGCCCAGCAGCAGCATGAAAACGCCGCAGAGGGCTGCGGTTCCCCGAGGAGCGCTTCTTTTGTCCAGCGTCCACTTCAGCACCAGCAGACAGGCTGCCGCCCCCAGCGCCGCAAACAGCCCGAAACGGTAGACCTCCACGCCCCATACGCTGACGCGCACCGCATCTTCAACCCACATGGTCTTCACCCTTCGTTTTTATTCCTGCTTCCATTCGCTGGGATCCACAGCGGAGGCAAAGTAGATGATGTCGTACTGATCCCGCTCGCTGTTGGGGTTTTTATCCATGTAAAAGCGGTTGTTGAACACCAGCGTGGCGCTGTTGCCGCCGTCCAGATTATACGCCTCCACGCAGCCCAGATCATAGGCAAAGCGCGCCAGATCGTGAATGCTCGCGCCGGCCGATTCATTGCGCCCCTCCGCCAGTATGAACACGTAGGACAGCGGCCCCATCTGCCCGATCGCCGCCCGGGGTTCGGGCTTGTTGGGGTTGTAGGAATAGTTCCGGTCGATTTCCAGCAGCTGCCCCTCCTGCACCAGCGCAGGACCGAAGGTGAAGGCGTTGACGATCTTCCGGCCGCTTTGGGCAAATTCCTTCATGCCGTCCTTATCGGAGCAGACAAAGGTGTGAAAATCACCGTTTTCGTCGATGATGAGAATGTCCTTCTTTTTGTTGCCCTTGGGATTGCCGTCATTGCTCTTGACCGGCTCGCCCATACGGTATTCAAAAGAGCGCTTGGCCTGATCGTCGGTAAAATAGTCGCCGTTGATGGCCACCACCGCGTTTTTCGCGCAGGCCATGACGGATACCAGCGCGGTAGTCTTGTCGGTGTATTTCAGCTTGCCCGCCGTGGCGGTGCGCAGCTGGGACGGATCCTTGATCTCCACAAAGGCCAGCCGCCAGGTCACGCCGTTTTCCTCCCGGGTCTCCATGCGCACCGTAATGCTGTCGTCCTGATAGCCGTCCTCCGTGTAGCCGTCGGGGTTGGGCTGCATGCCCGCCGAAAAATCGATGGGCAGCGCATAGCTTTTTTCTTCCTCTGCATAGGCGGACGGGAAAAGCAGACGGGAAAAATCAAAGTCAAAGGTCAGGTCGTCCTCCCCGCCGTCCACCCAGGTGGTATCGCCCAGCATTTCTCCGGCGCACAGCACAAAAGGCATGGCCAGAATCATCAGCGCGCACAGCGCGATCAGAAGGGCTCGTTTCCATATTTTCATTGTTCAGCCGTCTCCTTTTCTTTTTCCTGCGCATTTTCGCGGAACACCCAGCCCCGCTGGATACGGTAGTTCACCAGAAACAGGATCAGATCCACCGGCATTTTCAGCACCGTCTTGGACACCCGGGGGAACAGCTGGGTCAGCGTGCCCACCGCCAGTCCGGACACCAGCGCGACCGCCACGCACAAAAGTACGTACCGCACCACCGCGCCCCGGCACTTTTTCAGCTTGAACACAAAACCCTTGTTCAATTTGAAATTGATGACTGCGGACACCGCCCGCGCGCCGTAGGTGGAAAACAGCATGCGCACGTCGCTGCCCAGCGCGGAGAGCACAATGGGGTTGGGCCACAGCCGGGGCACCACCTGACGGTTCAGCAGCGTAAAGAGGACAAAATCCACCACCGTGGCGATAACGCTGGCGGACATAAAGCAGAAAAAGCCGCCCAGCAGCAGCTTATAAATGCGCCAGCTGTCCCGGATGGGGTGAAAATGCGTGCCCTTGTTTTCATCGTGGTACACCGTCTGAATAGGCACGGGCGTCATGGGCACATGCTCCACCGCGCAGCGGATGAGCACGTTCATTTCATACTCGAACCGTTCCCCTTCCACCCTGCGCATCATGGGCAGCATGGCGCGGTTGAAAGCGCGCAGCCCCGTCTGGGTATCCGGCAGAGAAGGGCCGTACAGCAGGCGGAACACCACGGAGGTGATCCGGTTGCCCGCCCGGGACTTGGGGGGCACCTGCAGGGAGCCCCTTGAAAAATCCCGGCTGCCCAGCAGCACTTCTTCCCTGTCCGGCGACAGCAGCGCCGCCAGATGCAGGGTATCCTGCAGGGTATGCTGACCGTCCGAATCGGCTGTCACCACCCCTTCAAAGCCGGTCTTTTCCATGATGTAGGCATATCCCGTCTTGAGCGCCGCACCCTTGCCGCGGTTCACCCCGTGATGCTCCACATGGCAGCCTTCCCAGCCGGCGATCCGGTCAAAAATGGGCTGGTATTCTTCGCTCGACCCGTCGTCCACCACCACCACGCCGCCAAAACCGCCCGACAGAAGCTCCTGCACATAGGCAGGCAGCTTTTCATCCGGCGACAGGGAGGGGATGAGCACACAGCATTTACCTGTTTCCATGTCGTCTCCTGTTCTTTCCGCCCTTGGCAGCCCCGCTTTTGAAGGGTGGGCGGAAACGTCCTTTGATGCGAAACAGACCTCAGTCCATCAGGGTATCCAGATAATCCGCGATCAGCGGGGACACGTCCTGCCCGGCATAGGCCGACAGCGCGTCCTCAAACGCCTGCCGCGAGCAATAGGAGAATGCGTACTGATCGCAGTACGCCTTCAGAAAGCCGTTCAACCCGCCGTTCAGAAAGGTATCCAGCGCGCAGCAAAGCGCCGCGCCCCGGCCGTACACCACGCTGCTGTACGCGTCCAGACTGCCGAAGTAATCGATGGGGCTGCCCGGGGTCACGCTACCCGGCACCTGCTCGGCCATGGGCGCGTCCACATAATAAAAGCGCAGACTTTCCTCCGCCCCCGACCCATAGCGCGCCCGCACATAGCTGAGCGTCGCCCACTGGCACAGGCCTTCATCCTGCCAGGGCTGGTTGTACCCGTCCGACCCTACCAGCGCGTAGAACCACTGATGGGCGATCTCGTGCGCCAGCAGCAGCTCCAGCGTATCCTCGTCCGCGCCGTCCGTCATGTAGTTCTGCCCGATCATGACATAGGCAGGGTATTCCATACCGCCGAAGGGGAAGCACACCCCGCTGATCCCCAGCGTCGCATAGGGGTAGGGACCGTACAGCTCCGTCAGGGTGGTCAGTACTTTCCCGCACAGCGCCAGCGCCCGCTGACCGCTTTTTTCATCCGGCGCCGCCGCCGTTACCGTCACGCCGCCGAAAGTGCGGCTGGCCACGGTCTGCGTGTTGGAAAGGGTCAGGGCAAAGTCCCGCGCCGCCTCTGCCGTACCGTGCCACTGCCCGTTCCCGTCCTTTTCAAACCGGCACGACCCTACAGGGGTCACGCCTTCGGGCAGGGTCAGGGATACGTGCCACACGGCGCAGTCGCTGACAAAAGGGTCGCCCACGGGGTAGTATTCGTCCGTCCGCCAGGCGCCGTTTTCATAGCGGGGCAGGATCAGAAAGGCGTTGCCCAGCTGCCACCCCGCCTCCGTCCTGCCGAACCGGTAATTGCACAGCGGCAGTTCAATGACGTAGTACACCCGCAGCGTCCCCTTTTCCCCGGGCTGCAGCGCATCCACAGGCACCCGCAGCACCGTCTGCGCCGCGTCGTCAAAGGCATAGCCGCTCACCGGGCGCTCCTGCCACCACACCCCGTCCAGCCGGATGCCGCCGGCGCTGAACGCATCCTGATAGCAGGCATCCCACAATTCGTCCGTGGCGGCCGGGCTGGTTTCCTCCTGCGCAAAGGCGTTGACCCACGCCCGGAGCACCAGACTGTTCAGCACGTCCCCGGTCGTGTTCTCATAAACAATTTCCTGCCGCACCGCCAGCGTGCCGTCCTCCGGATGCATCACGCAGTACAGGGTGTATTCGCTGCCCCCCGCTTCCCGCCGCTGCGCATCGGTCATGACGGCGGGGGCGGCGGCCCTTGCGCACAGCGCCCCGATCAGCGCCGCCGCGCATATCAGCGCGCACAGGCACACCGCCCCATGGCGGCGTACAAACATTATACACCGGTTCTCCTTCATTTTCCAGTCCTTTCATGTAAACATCCCCGCGTTTTACGGTCGCTTCGCGCAGGGCGGGCGTCTTCCTCTCTTAAAACGTACCGCCTCCGCCCTTTCTTCCCCGGGCGAAACCCTTGTGTTTTTTTCCGAATGCGTCTATAATGGATACGGTATGCAAAAGGAGGTTCTGCCGACATGGGCTATTCCCTGACCCGCCGCAAACGTTTTTCTTTTACGCCCGAGGGGGGCATGTTTTCCGGCCGCGCGCTGGCGGCGCTGATCCTGCCCCTGATTGTGGAGCAGTTTCTGGCCGTGCTGGTGGGCATGGCCGACACAGTCATGGTGACCGCCACAGGTGAAAACGCGGTGTCCGCCGTTTCGCTGGTCGATACGCTGAACGTGCTGCTCATTCAGGTTTTTTCCGCCATGGGCGCAGGCGGCGCCATCATTGCGGCGCAGTATCTGGGGCATAAGGATCTGCCGAACGCCTGCGATGCGTCCAAACAGCTCATGCTCTCCTCGCTCATCCTTTCCACCCTCGTCGCCGTACCGGTCGCCATTTTCCGCGGTCCGGTGCTGGGGCTGATCTACGGCCGGCTGGATGAGGATATTCTCCGTCAGGCGGAAGATTACCTGCATTTATCTGCCCTGAGCTACCCCTTTCTGGCGCTGTACAACGGCGGGGTCGGCCTGCTGCGCGCCATGGGCAACTCCAAATCCTCCATGTGGACCAGTCTGGTCATGAACCTGATCAACATCGCCGGCAACGCCCTGCTCATTTACGGGTGCGGTCTGGGCGTCGTAGGCGCGGGCGCCGCTTCCCTTCTGTCCCGCGCCGTATCCGCATTGATCATCCTGAAGCTGCTGTTCAACCCCCATCTGCCGGCGCACCTTGAAAAGCACAAGGGCTGGCGGCTGGAATGGGGCATGATCCGCCGTATCATGCAGGTAGGCGTGCCCAACGGGCTGGAAAACGGTCTGTTTCAGGTGGGCAAGCTGGTCATCGCAGGCGTGCTGGCCGCGCTGCCCGCCTCCATGATCGCCGCCAACGCCATCTGCAACAGCGTATCCAGCGTAGTCAACATTCCCGGCAACGCCATGGCGCTGGCTTCCATCACCGTCATCGGTCAGTGCATGGGCGCGGGCGACGTCCGTCAGGCGCGCGCCTACGGCAACCGTATGCTGGGGCTGATGTACGCCTCCGTGTTTCCCACCAACCTGCTTCTTCTGCTGTTTCCCGCCTTTTTTGCCGGCATATTCAATATTTCTCCTGCCGGCACGGAGGCTTCCATTGAGATCATGCGGCTGTACGCCATCTTTTCCATCATTCTGTGGACGCCGTCCTTTGGTCTGCCCAACCTTCTGCGCGCCGCGGGCGACGCCCGGTACACCATGGTCGTTTCCATGGTCAGCATGCTGGTGCTGCGGCTGGGCATGTGCTACCTGATGGTGTATGCCATGGATCTGGGGCTGCTGGGCATCTGGCTGGCCATGTTCGCCGACTGGGCCGCCCGCGCCGCTTTTTTCGTCACCCGCTACCTCAATGGCAAATGGCTGCGTCATAAACTCATCTGACCGCCTGCACCGCTCACTGCAAATCAACCTTCAGCATGAAAGAAAAGCGCGCCGCGTTTGTGCAAAACGCGGTGCGCTTTTTGATATGATCGTTATTTTGCCGTCGCCAGCGTGACCAGCACGTCCGTCATTTTGCGCATCTGGCAGACGGACACGTACTCCATCACCCCGTGGCAATTGTTGCCGCCCATGCCCAGATTGGGGCAGGGGAGCCCCATGTAGGACAGCCGCGCGCCGTCCGTACCGCCCCGGATGGGCACCGTGCAGGGCGTGACGCCGTTGGCACGGAGCGCCGCAAAGGCGCGCTCCAGCACAAAGGGCGCTTCCTCGATCTTCGGCCGCATGTTGTAATACGTGTCCCGCAGGGAGACGGTCACGGTGCCCTCGCCCCATTTGTCATTCAGATAAGCGGCGATTTTTTCAAAACGCGCCTTCCGGGCATTGAATTTCTCCATATCGTGGTCGCGGATGATATATCGCATCACGCAGCGGCTCTCGTCGCCCTCGATGCCGCCCAGATGGGCAAAGCCCTCGTAGCCTTCGGTGTTTTCGGGGATTTCCAGCGGCGGCAGCATGCCGTTAAATTCGATGGCGATGCGGATGGCGTTGCGCATTTTGTTCTTGGCGCTGCCCGTGTGGATGTTGAAGCCCCGGACTTCCACCGTCGCCGAAGCGGCGTTGAAGCATTCGTACTCCACCTCGTCGATCTCGTAACCGTCCACGGTATAGGCGTAGTCCGCGCCGAAGGCGGCCAGATCAAACGCATCCGCGCCCGCACCGATCTCCTCGTCCGGTGTAAAGGCCACCGCGATTTTCCCGTGCGGGATTTCCGGATGCCGTGCCAGATGCTCCACCGCCGCCATGATCTCGCTCACGCCGGCCTTGTCGTCCGCGCCCAGCAGGGTGGTGCCGTCGGTCACAATCAGCTCGTCCCCCACCACCTTCTTCAGCGCCGGAAAATTTCTGGCCTGCATCACAATGCCCAGCTTTTCATTGAGCACAAGATCCCCGCCCTCGTAAACGACCCTGCGGGGGTGAATGGGCGCCGAAGGCACGCTGTTGACCGTATCCATGTGGGAAATCAGCCCCAGCACCTTTTCATTTTCGCAGCCTGCCGTGGCCGGCAGGGAAGCGTACACATAGCAGTGCTCATCCACCCGCGCATCCGTCAGCCCCATATCCCGGAGTTCCTGCGCCAGAAGGCGCGCCAGCTTCCACTGGCTCTCCGTAGAAGGGCAGGTCACGCCGCTCATCTCGTCGCTGGCCGTATCAATGGCAATATACCGCAGAAAACGCTCGTCCGCCCGTTCCATTTTCATTGTTTTTCTCCTTCTTTGTCTTCGATCGCTTTTCGCATGTCCGTCATGGACGCATACCGCCAGGGCGTGGGATAGTCGGGGTAGAACCCGTCCGGGTCAAACAGAATGCCCGCCATGCCCGCGTTTTTACCCGCGTCCAGATCAATGTCCCGGTCGCCCACCATGACGCAGTCCGCCGCCTGAAGCCCGTAGCGGGTCATCATGGCCAGCAGCGCGTCAGGCGCAGGCTTCAGGGGATACCCGTCCGCGCCGGTCACGCTGCCGGAAAAAAGCCCGGTCAGACCGTTGCGCGCCAGCGCGTCCAACGCCCCCGTTCCCCGGTGCGTGTACAGGTAATTGCGCCCACCGCCGCGCACCACCGCCTCCAGCACTTCCCGTGCGCCGGGAAAAAGGCGCATGGTGTCGTCGCTCTCTTCCTCGCTGTGCACGTGATAAGCCGCCAGCACGGCGTCCGCCGCCGCGCCCGACCGCGCCGCGTACCAGTCCGCAGCATAGCCCAGCGACCGCTTGACCAGCGGCAGCGCCGTATCAAAGTCCGTCCGCACCCCTGTGTCCGCCAGCCCCTTCACAAACGCCCGGGTGATCCGTCCATAGGTGTCGAACAGCGTCCCGTCAAAATCCCAGAAAAAATGCGTCCATTTCATGGTTCTTCTCCTTCATCAGCATTTTCGCCCATGTCCATGCGCATCTGTTCCCCCGCGCCTTCCGTCTGGGGCGGTGTTTTGCCCAGATGCCGGAACGCGGCGGGCGTGGCCACCCGTCCCCGGGGCGTGCGCATGATGAAGCCCAGCTGCATCAGATACGGCTCGTACACGTCCTCAATGGTCACCGCGTCCTCCCCGGTGGTCGCCGCCAGCGTATCCAGCCCCACCGGTCCGCCGCCGAACTTGTCGATCATGGTGCTCAGCACCGCCCGATCCACCTGATCCAGCCCCAGTTCATCCACATGGAGCATATCCAGCCCCTCCCGCGCCACCTGATAGGTGATGCGTCCGTCCGCCCGCACCTGTGCAAAGTCCCGCACCCGCTTGAGCATGCGGTTGGCGATACGGGGAGTGCCCCGGCTGCGCCGGGCGATCTCCATGATGCCGTCCTCATCCCATTCCATGCCCAGAATGCCCGCCGACCGGGCGGCGATGGACGCCAGCTCCTCCGGCGAGTACATCTGCAGCCGGTACAGAATGCCGAAGCGATCCCTCAGCGGCGCGGACAATTGTCCCGCCCGGGTGGTGGCGCCCACCAGCGTAAACTTGGGCAGATCCAGCCGGATGGAACGGGCGGTGGGCCCCTTGCCGATCATAATATCCAGCGCATAGTCCTCCATGGCCGGATAAAGCACTTCCTCCACCGCCCGTGAGAGACGGTGAATCTCATCGATAAAGAGCACATCTCCCTGATTGAGGTTGGTCAGGATGGAGGCCAGATCCCCCGGCCGCTCTATGGCCGGGCCGCTGGTGATGCGGATGTTCTGCCCCATTTCGGCCGCCACGATGCAGGCCAGCGTGGTCTTGCCCAGTCCCGGAGGGCCGTAGAGCAGAATATGATCCAGCGCGTCGTGCCGTTTGAGCGCGGCGGAAATATACACCTGCAGGCTCTGGCGTACGCTCTCCTGCCCCACATAGTCCCGCAGGGTATGGGGACGCAGGGAGGTTTCGGTATCCTCGTCTTCCCGCCGAGCCGTGGTGGAAAGCAGTCTGTCTTCCATTTAAAATCACATCCCCGCCATGTTTTTCAGCGCCAGCCGCACCAGTTCATCCGGGTGATTCGCCTGATCCTTCACCCTTGCCACCGCGCCCGCCGCCTCCGAGGCGGTGTAGCCCAGCGCCTGCAGCGCCGCCAGCGCCTCGGACACCGCGTCGTCCTGCAGCGCCGCACGATCCAGCACCGGCGTGCCCGCAGGCAGTGAAAAGTCTTCCTTGCTCAAGGTTTCCTGCAGCTCCAGCGCAATGCGCTGCGCCGTCTTTTTGCCGATGCCCGGCGCGCGGGACAGCGCCGTCACATCCCCCGTCATGATCGCCAGCGTCAGATCCCGCAGGGGCATGCTGCCCAGCATGCCCACCGCGCTCTTGGGGCCAATGCCCGACACGCCCACCAGCCGGTGGAACATCTGCCTTTCCTCCCGGGAGGCAAAGCCGTACAGCTCCACCCCGTCCTCCCGCACGGCCAGATAGGTATACAGCTTCATTTTTTCACCCGCCGGCGGCGCGCTTTGCAGGGTGGTGGCGCTGCAGGTGACGGCGTAGCCCACGCCCATCACGTCCAGCACGATTTCCCCCTGATTTTTTTCGGCGACTACGCCGTTCAAAAATGCGATCATGTTTTTCTCCTTATTTCATCAGAAACTGCATGCGCTGCGCGCCGCAGTTAATGTGGGTGATGGCTGCTGCCACCGCGTCCGCCGCATCGTCCGGGCGCAGAATATCCTCCAGATGCAAAAGCAGCTTGACCATGTGCTGCACCTGGTGCTTGTCCGCCTTGCCATAGCCCACCACCGCCTGCTTGATCTGCATGGGGGTGTACTCAAACAGCGGCCGTCCGTACTCCGAGCAGGCGCACAGCGCCGCGCCCCTTGCCGCGCCCACGTTCAGCGCGGTGGTCACGTTGCGGGCAAAAAACAGTTCTTCAAAAACCACCTCATCCGGCCTGTAAAGGGTCAGCAGATCCCGCGTTCCCGTAAAAATGCCGTGCAGACGCTCCGGAAAGCGGGTGTCCGGCGTGGTGATCACCACACCGCCCTTGACCAGCTCCATCCGCCGTCCGTCCGTATCGATAATGCCGTACCCCATGGTCGCCAACCCCGGATCGATGCCCAATACCCGCATACGCAGCCTCCTGTCGTCCTTTCATTATACCAAACAAACGGAAGGGGTGTCAACGAAAGTTTGTTCCCCTTTTGTTCCCGACCGTATGCGGAAAGGCGCAAAAAAGCCGGGGCATTTCCGCCTCGGCTCCTGAATGAATGAAACCTGTGCCGCCTGTTTTCACGCAGCGCTTCTTCCGTGCAGCCCGACCACAGGCATATTGAGAGAACAGCTTGCCGGGTGTGTCAGCGCCGCCTTACTTGACCACGGTGGGCGTGCAATGCACCCAGTCGGATTTATTCCCCTTCGCGTCCTGCACCTTGACCGTCATGGTGTAGGTGCCCGCTTCGGTGAAATCGATACGGTAGTTGTCTTCCATAATCCAGCCGGAGTTGTGGTAGACCACTCCGTCCTTGTA
>CAKUKE010000020.1 GCA_934662505.1 uncultured Clostridia bacterium
CTCGCTGTATACCGCCCCATCCTTGAGCAGCGTATACTTGTAGGCATACGGCGCGGTTCCACCCTCGACAGTCACAGCGTAGTTATTGGTTTCTCCTATCTCACATTCTGTAATTTCACTGGTCACCGCGATGATCTGAATGGGCTCTGTGACCACGATTTCTGCACTGCTCACAGGCTCGGACAACCTGTCCTCTGCATCCTTCACCTGCACCTGCATCACGTACACTGCCGCTTCTTTATACTCCACCTGATAGCTGCTTTCGGCAACCCAGTCACTCTCGCTGTATACCGCCCCATCCTTGAGCAGCGTATACTTGTAGGCATACGGCGCGGTTCCACCCTCGACAGTCACAGTGTAGTTATTGGTTTCCCCCGTTTCAGGCAAAGTCTGTTCCACCGCAATCCGAGTGACTTCCGGGGAAAGCAGATGGAAAGTCACTTTATTCTCCTGTGCCCATCGATGAGCATAGGAATTTTTTTCCACACACACTGTCAAGTTGGAGCAGCCAGAAAACGCATCCAACGCAATACCAGTTACACTGGTTGGAATTTCAATGCTTGTCAAGCTGCTACAATTGTAAAACGCACGTTCGCTTATGCTCGTCACGCTGGAAGGAATTTCGATGTTTGTCAAGCCCGTGCAGCCGGAAAACACACCACCGTATATACTTGTCAAGCCGAACGGAAGCTCGATGCTCGTCAAGCCCGTACAACCGGAAAACGCACTGTCGCCTATGCTCGTCACGCCGGACGGGAGTTCGATACTCGTCAAACCCGCACAGTTGGAAAACGCGCTGTCGCCTATGCTTGTCACACTGGACGGGAGTACAACACGCTCAAGCGCCTTAATATAACCAAGATTCTGATTCTTTATGCTGCTTACACCTTCTGCAAAAATGATAGTAGACAGCTTATCACAGTCGCAAAATACACTATTACAACTGAAACTTGCTCCATCTGACGGAATAGTAGCGCTTGTCAAACCCGTACACAACCTAAACGCACTGTCGCCTATGCTCGTCACACTGGACGGAAGCTCGATACTCGTCAAACTCGTACAGTAGAAAAACGCACTGTCGCCTATGCTCGCCAAACTGGACGGAAGCTCGATACTCGTCAAACCCGTACAGTAGAAAAACGCACTGTCGCCTATGCTCGCCAAACTGGACGGAAGCTCAATGCTCGTCAAACCACTGCAGCCGTAAAACGCGCTGTTGCCGATGCTCGTCAAGCCAGACGGAAGCTTGATGCTCGTCAAGCCCGTACAACCGTCAAACGCCCTGTTGCCGATGCTCGTCAAGCCAGACGAAAACTTGATGCTTGTCAAGCCTGTGCAACCTTCAAACGCACTGCTGCCTATGCTCGCCACGCCGGACGGAAGCTCGATACTCGTCAAACCCGTACAGCCGTAAAACGCTTCGTTGCCTATGCTCGTCAAGCCAGACGAAAGCTTGATACTCGTTAAACCCGAGCAACCGTAAAACGCGCTGTTGCCTATGCTCGTCAAGCCGGACGGTAACTCGATACTCGTCAAGCCTGTACAGCCCGAAAACGCATAGTTCCCTATGCTCGTCACGCCGGACGGTAACTCGATACTCGTCAAACCCTTATAGTAGGAAAACGCACCATTCTCGATAATAGTCGCGCTGGATGGAAGCACCACGCGCTCAAATATCTTATGGTCACTAAAACTCCAATTTGTTATGCAGGTTACTCCCTCCGCATAAATAATAGTAGTCAGTTTATCACATCCGGAGAACACATCCGATCCAATTTCGCTTATTCCAGATGCCGGCGATGATGGTGAAATGGTTATACTTATTAAGCCCGTACAGCCAGAAAACGCATGATCGCCTATGCTCGCCACACCAGACGGAATCTCGATGTTTGTCAAGCCCGTACAGCCAAAAAACGCATTCCAACTTATGCTCGTCAAGCCAGACGGAAGCTTGATGCTCGTCAAGCCCGTACAACCGTAAAACGCCCTGTTGCCGATGCTGGTCAAGCCAGACGAAAGCTTGATACTCGTTAAACCCGAGCAACCGTAAAACGCCATGTTGCCGATGCTGGTCACGCCGGACGGAAGCTCGATACTCGTCAAACCCGAACAGCCTGAAAACGCTTTGTTGCCTATGCTCGTCAAGCCAGACGGAAGTTCGATGCGTGTCAAGCCCCTGCAGCCGTAAAACACACTGTCGCCTATGCTCGCCACGCTGGACGGAAACTCGATACTTCTCAAACCCGTACAGTAGGAAAACGCACTGTTGCCTATGCTCGTCAAGCCGGACGGAAGCTCGATGCTCGTCAAGCCCCTGCAGCCACCAAACGCATCGTCACCGATGCTCGTCAGTCCGGACGGCAGCTCGATGCTCGTCAAGCCCCTGCAGCCCAAAAACGCATGGTTCCCTACACTCGTCACGCTGGACGGTAGCTCGATGCTCGTCAAGCCAGTACAGCCGGAAAACGCACTGTTGCCTATGCTCGTCACACTGGACGGAAGCTCGATGCTCGTCAAGCCCGTACAGCCCAAAAACGCGCTGCTGCCTATGCTCGTCACGCTGGACGGAAGCTCGATGCTCGTCAAGCCCGTACAGCCGTAAAACGCATCGTCACCGATGCTCGTCACGCTGGACGGAAGCTCGATGCTTGTCAAACTCGTACAGCCAAAGAACACACTGCGCCCAATGCTGGTCAAACCAGACGGAAGTTCAACGCTTGTCAAGCCCGTGCAGCTATGAAACGCTTCAGCACCAATAATTGTCACGCTATCTGGAATTTCAATGCTTGTCAGACCAGTGCAGCTGGAAAACACCTTGTTGCCAAGGGCGGTTACAAGATGTCCCTCCACCTCGGCGGGAATAATCAATTCACCCGTTGGTTTCTCGACATATCCGGTCAATGTGGCATTCCCATTTTCATCCAGCTCGTACTTCAAGTTCCCACTGGTGATTGTCTCCGCTTCGGCGTTGCAGAGCAAGCCAAATGCCAGTGCAAGGAGCACTGCAAGGATCAGGGTGCTTCCAACGTGTTTCTTCATGACGTTTCCTTCTTTCAATTGATTTGAACTGAATGCGGTTCATATGATCAATCTGGTATGTTTTCAGCATTTGCCATCAGCTGTATTATAGTCTGTTTCTCTGATAAAATCAATTTTTTCAGAATTTTTTGTGTCGCGTAACAGAAAAAGACCGAGGCATATTGCCCCGGTCCTGGCATGAGAACGATATACCGCTCATTCTTTCCCATGTTTTTTGTCACACCAATAAGAATCCCGCAGTACGTCAATGGCAGTCTAAACACAAAACCCTGTTTGACCCTGTGTTTCCTGTTCACTTCGCCACGGTCGTTTCGCCGCAGGACACCCAGTCCGTCTTGTTGCCGTTTGCATCCTGCACTTTGACCGTCATGGTGTACGTACCCGCCTCGGTGAAATCGATACGGTAGTTGTCATCAGCAATCCAGCCGGAGTTGTGATAGACAACGCCGTCCTTGTACAGGCGGAAATAGTAGGTATACGGCGCGGTTCCGCCCTGTGCCGTGGCGTAGTAACGGTTGGGCTGACCCACTTCACGGTCGGTGTACTTGCCGGACACCTTCACTGTGGGAGTGATCGCCGCAGCGGATGCTTTGACCACGGTTTGGGTGCAATATACCCAGTCAGATTTATTGCCCTTCGCGTCCTGCACCTTGACCGTCATGGTGTAGGTTCCCGTTTCGGTGAAGTCGATGCGGTAGTTATCCGCGGTGATCCAGTCGGAGTTGTGGTAGACAACGCCGTCCTTGTACAGGCGGAAGTAGTAGGTATAGGGTGCCGTACCGCCCTGCGCCGTGGCGTAGTAACGGTTGGGCTGACCCGGTTCGCGTTCCGTGTACTTGCCGGACACTTTCACCGTGGGGGCAGTCACCGCAGCAGACTCCTTGACCACCGTCTTGGCGCATTCCACCCAGTCCGACTTGTTGCCCTTCGCGTCCTGCACTTTGACCGTCATGGTGTAGGTACCCGCTTCGGCGAAATCGATACGGTAGTTATCTTCGGTGATCCAACCGGAATTGTTATACACTGCACCGTCCTTGTAAAGACGGAAGTAGTAGGTGTACGGCGCGGTGCCGCCCTGCGCGGTGGCGTAGTAGCGGTTGGGCTGACCGGGTTCGCGTTCCGTGTACTTGCCCGTCGCCGTTGCGGTCAGGGGCTGGGCTGCCTTGACCACCGTCTTGGCACATTCTACCCAGTCCGTCTTGTTGCCCTTCGCATCCTGCACCTTGACCGTCATGGTGTACGTGCCCGCTTCGGTAAAGTCAATGCGGTAGTTATCATCAGCAATCCATCCGGAGTTGTGGTAGACCGCTCCGTCCTTGTACAGACGGAAGTAATAGGTATACGGTGCCGTGCCGCCCTGCGCGGTCGCGTAGTAACGGTTGGGCTGCCCCACCTCACGGTCGGTGTACTTGCCCGTCGCCGTCGCAGTCAGGGGCTGAGTTGCCTTGACCACCGTCTTGGCGCATTCCACCCAGTCCGACTTGTTGCCCTTCGCATCCTGCACCTTCACGGTCATGGTGTAGGTTCCCGCTTCTGTGAAATCAATGCGGTAGTTATCTTCGGTGATCCAACCGGAATTATGGTAGACAACGCCGTCCTTGTACAGGCGGAAGTAGTAGGTATACGGCGCCGTTCCGCCCTGCGCAGTCGCATAATAGCGGTTTGGCTGACCCACCTCACGATCGGTGTACTTACCCGTCGCCGTCGCGGTCAATGCGTCAGACAGGACATAATCGCAGGTCGTGCAGACATGACTGCCGTTGCGCATAACGTCCTTGTGAGGCTCGGTAATTACTTTTTCACACAGTGGGCAGTAAAGCGTATGCGTCGTCTCCGTGACGAGGAGGTCTTCATTCCGGTAACTCGCATGAACGATCGGAAGGTTGTCGTACGCCTTTTCGCACACATTGCAGACCCCGGGAGTCGAGCAGACCGCAAAGTGGTTTTCACGGAAGGTTTTACCGCAGGTCGCGCAGGTGTACCAGTGTGCCGTTCCATCCGTCTGATAATCGCCTTCCCGCTTATGCTCTACGCTGATATCCTTGCAGGACGCGCCGCACACGGTGCACACGCCCGGCTTGTCGCAGGACACCTGATGCACCCGCACATCCACCTTTTCCCCGCAGTGTGCACAGGTCTGCCAGTGATAATTTGCGTCGCTGTCGTAATGATCAAAATCCAGATACTTCGTGTTGTGAATGACGCGGGCAATGTCGCCGGTATAGCCGCACCAGTCGCAGACGCTCAGATCGTCGCATTTGACATAGTGAGGATACCGGTTGATGGTCTCGCCGCATACGCCGCAGACCGTCCAATGCTTCTCCGCGTCATATTCCACCTTGTCTTCGCCCATATGCAGCACCTGCATGGAATCGTCCGCCGCCACATAACGGCAGACAGCGCACACCCCCGGCTCGACGCAGCTGGCGTAGTGCTCTTCCTCTACCGCCTCGCCGCAGGACGTACACTTCCACCAGTGTTTGGTAGCGTCCTGACCGTCGGGTACGAGCCACTGAATGCCCGTATGCGCCATCCCGTCAAAGTTGACATTTTCAGCGCCGCACTCCGAACAGATGCCGGCTTTGGTGCAGGATTCCGTGTGTGCCGACCTGTAAAGCGGTTCCTCGCACGCAGTGCATACATTCCAGTGGGTGTTTTCATCGTGCTGATAAACGCCCCATTCATAGGTATGCCGAATCTCCATGGAGACGCCCGACGCACCGCAGAAAGAGCAGACGCCCGGTTCGTCGCACCTTGCGGTGTGTTCTTCATGGATAATATGCTCACCGCACGCCGCGCAGACCGTCCAGTGGTACGTTTCATCGTGCTGGATTCCGACGGTCGTATCCTGCACATGGCTGTCATCTGTAAACGACGGGTTGCGCGCCGCGCCGCAGGATGCGCACACATCCGGCGCCGTGCAAGCTGCCTGATGCATGTTCTTTTCCACCTGACTGCCGCAGGCGCCGCACACATGCCAGTGCGCCGTTTCATTCTGCTGGTACGTGTTCCAGTCGACGTTGGTATGCTCTATCACGGCGATCACGACGTCCGACGCGCCGCAGGAATAGCATACCCCTTCCTTGGAGCAGAAAGCAGCATGGGAGGAAAGCACTGTTTTCTCTCCGCAATCCGGGCATATCCGCCAGTGCCGGAGACTGTCATGTTCAAAGGCCATATCAGCCGTGTTCTTGTGCTGCGTCCAGTAGAGATTAACGTCCTCCGCACCGCACACCGCGCACACGCCCGGCGCACTGCACTGTTCATAGTGTTCTTCTTCCCAGGCGCGCTGATTGCACAGCGGGCACAGCTGATAATGCCACTCCCGGTCGTGCTGATAGGGTACGCCTGCCAGATCGCCATGCTCCGTCCATGCAAACGTCACGTCCGTTTCGCCGCACGCCCTGCAAACACCCGTCTGGTCGCACGTCTCGTAGTGGTTGGACTCATAGCATTTTTGCTTGCAGCGGCTGCACACCTGCCAATGATAGTCCTCATCATGCTGGTAGTCGTCGGATACGTTGTGCTCAATCCAGTCAAACGTCACCTCTGTCGCACCGCAGTCCGCACAGACACCCGGGTTCTGGCAGTTTTCCCAGTGCTCCGATTCTCCTGCCTTTTTACCACAGGCAGGACACACCCTCCAGTGGCACTTTTCATCATGCTGATACGGCTGACTGTAAAAACCGCTGTCGTGCTCCGTCCATGCAAACGTCACGTCCGTTTCGCCGCACGCCCCGCAAACACCCGTCTGGTCGCACGTCTCGTAGTGGTTGGACTCATTGCATTTTTGCTTGCAGCGGCTGCACACCTGCCAGTGACGGGTGTCATCATGCTGATAGGTATTGTCTTGGATGTCGTGCTGCATCCAATTAAACGTCACATCCGTCTCGCCGCAGACGGCGCAGACATCCTGCTCCTCGCAGGTGTTCCAGTGCTGTCCATTGTCAAAAGCTTCACCGCACCCACCGCAGCGCTTCCAGTGCGCCGTATCATCATGCTCCCATGTCCAGTTTTCCAGAATTTCGTGATTGATCCAGGACATATTCACGTTTTCCGCGCTGCAAATGTCGCACTGGGTACGGGTCGCGCAGGTCGCGCCATGCGTACCCCTTTCCATTTCCTCCCCGCAGGCCGAACAGTTGTACCAGTGCTCATTGTCGTCGTACTGGTAGTCGCCGCCCTGATCCTGATGGCTCACCCGGCCGATGGTGACGTTTTCTCCATGGCACGCCATGCAGACGCCCCTGTCGTTGCAGGCTTCGTAATGCTCATCCGCATAAACCTGTTCCTTGCAGAACAGGCAGACCCGCCAATGCTGGTTTTCGTCATACTGATAGTGATCGTAGTCCACATTGCTGTGCCATTGGACCGTGCAGGTCACACTTTTCGCCTCGCAGGTGATGCACACGTTGGGATTATTGCAGTAGGAAGAATGGACACCCTGGGCGATCTGGAGACCGCACTTGGTGCATTCCTGCCAGTGCTTCGTCTGATCGTACTTGTACGCGTACTCATGGGCGCAGTCCTCCGCCAGCGCGCTCGCTCCCAGCACGAGCAGCAGTGCCGCAAGCAGCAGCGCAACCGTCCACTTTTTCTGTTTCATTCCGATCTCTCCCTTTTTTCAATTGACAGGATGTGCGATTCGTGCACAGACAGCCTTTTTGAAACGAATTCAGTCTTTTTTATTATATCGGCCTTCGGGTGCGCTGTCAATTCTTTCTGGGGCAAAAAAATCCACATCTCACATGTTCAGTCCTTGAAACGCCGCAGGAAAGCGCCTGTCACGCCGTGCCCAGATCGCCGTACAAAAAAAAACGACCCTTTCGGGTCGTCTATGCATGTAAACCGCCGCGTCTTAGGCACGCTTTATGCCCGCGGCGCGCTTTAATCCCTTCTGAACAGGTCGCGGGTATATACCCTGCTCCGCACATCGTCCAGACAGGCGTCATAGCGGTTGGCAATGATGGCGTCGCTCTGCGCCTTGAACTGCGCCAGATCATTGACCACCACGCTGCCGAAAAAGGTGGAACCATCCGGCAGGGTCGGCTCGTAAATGATCAGCTGCGCCCCCTTGGCACGGATACGCTTCATCACGCCCTGAATGCTGCTCTGGCGGAAATTGTCGCTGTTGCTCTTCATGGTCAGGCGGTACACACCGATGGTCACATTTTTTTCCTGACCGGCGCTGTATTCGTTGTCCTCGGCATAGCCATAGTAACCGGCCATTTTCAGCACCTGATCGGCGATAAAATCCTTCCGGGTACGGTTGCTGTCCACAATGGCCTGAATGAGGTTCTCCGGCACGTCGGCGTAATTGGCCAGCAGCTGCTTGGTATCCTTGGGCAGGCAATAGCCGCCGTAACCGAAGGACGGGTTGTTGTAATGGTTGCCGATGCGTGGATCAAGGCACACCCCTTCAATGATCTGCCGGGTGTCCAGCCCTTTCATTTCCGCATAGGTGTCCAGCTCGTTAAAGTAGGACACCCGCAGCGCCAGATAGGTGTTGGCAAACAGCTTGACCGCCTCCGCCTCGGTAAAGCCCATCAGCAGGGTGTCCACGTTTTCCTTGAGAGCGCCCTCCTGCAAAAGCGCGGCAAAGGTCTGTGCCTCCTCCATCAGGCGCGGGTCGTTCACATCCGTGCCTACAATGATGCGGCTGGGGTACAGGTTGTCATAGAGCGCCTTGCTTTCCCGCAGAAATTCAGGGCTGAAAAGCAACCGGTCGCAATGGTATTTTTCCCGCATGGCCGCCGTATAGCCCACCGGAATGGTGGATTTGATGACCATGACGGCGTTTTCATTGCAGCGCAGCACCTGCTCGATGACGCTTTCCACGGCGGATGTGTCGAAGAAATTCTTCGTGCTGTCATAGTTGGTCGGTGCGGCAATGACCACATAGTCCGCCTGACGGTATGCCGCGTCCCCGTCCAGCGTCGCCGTCAGGTCAAGTTCCTTTTCGGCCAGATATTTTTCGATGTACTCATCCTGAATGGGCGACTGGCGGCGGTTGATCTTTTCCACCTTTTCAGGAACGATGTCCACCGCCCACACCCTGTGATGCTGGCTGAGCAGGGTGGCGATGGACAGCCCCACATACCCCGTACCCGCCACGGCGATTCGAATGCCCGACAGATCCTTCATGCTGTTTTCCTCCGTATTCGCGCCGGTCAGCGGTTGGCGTACATCCGCTCGTAGTAGGTCTGGTATTCGCCGCTGATGATGTTCTCCCACCATGCGCGGTTCTCCAGATACCAGCGGATGGTCTTCTCAATGCCGTCGGCGAAGCGGGTCTCGGGCAGCCACCCCAGCTCCCGGTGAATTTTAGCCGGGTCGATGGCATAGCGCATGTCGTGCCCCTTTCGATCCCCCACATGAGTGATCAGGCTTTCGGGCTTGTCCAGCGCCCGGCAGATCAGGCGGACAATATCAATGTTGCGCATTTCGTTATGGCCGCCGATGTTGTACACCTCGCCGACCCGCCCGCCGCAGAGGATCTGATCAATGGCCTTGCAGTGATCTTCCACATACAGCCAGTCCCGCACGTTGAGCCCCTCGCCGTACACGGGCAGCGGTTTATCCTGCAGGGCGTTGGCAATCATGAGAGGGATCAGCTTTTCGGGGAACTGATACGGACCATAGTTATTGGAGCAGCGGCTGATGGTGACCGGCAGGCCGTAGGTACGGTGATAGGCCATGACCAGCAGATCGGCGCTGGCCTTGGAAGAAGAATAGGGGCTGCTGGTGTGCAGCGGCGTTTCCTCCGTAAACAGCAGATCGGGGCGGTCCAGCGGGAGGTCGCCGTACACCTCGTCTGTGGACACCTGATGGAACCGTTCCACCCCGCTGCGGCGGCAGGCGTCCATCAGAACCGCCGTGCCCAGAATGTTGGTCTGCAAAAATACGCCTGGATCCTCAATGGAACGATCCACATGGCTTTCGGCGGCAAAATTGACCACCACATCCGGTTTCTCTTCTTCAAACAGCGCATAGACCGCGTCCCGGTCGCAAATATCGCCCCGGACAAAGCGAAAACGCTCGCAGTCCATCACGGAGGCCAGCGTGGACAGATTGCCCGCATAGGTCAGCTTGTCCAGACAGACGATCCGCTCATCCGGGTGGGCGTCCAGCATGTAGAAAATAAAATTGCTGCCGATAAAACCTGCGCCGCCGGTCACCAGGATGGTTTTCATGTCCTCTCCTCCTTCGCCACGGTCAGCAGGTACTGACCGTAGTCGGTCATTTTCAGTTCCTCACCCAGCTGCCGCAGCTGATCGGCGTCAATGAACCCCCGCCGCCAGGCGATCTCCTCAATGCAGGAAATGTAGAACCCCTGCCGGGACTGAACGGCCTCCACATACTCGGCCGCCTTGAGCATGCCCTCGGGCGTCCCCGTATCCAGCCACGCCATCCCCCGTCCCAGCAGCTCCACATGCAGTTCGCCCATTTCCAGATAGGCGTTGTTGACGGAGGTAATCTCTATTTCTCCGCGGGGCGAAGGCTTCACCTGCCGCGCAATGTCGACTACCCGGTTGTCGTAGAAATACAGCCCCGGCACGGCATAGTTGCTCCTGGGCTTTTCCGGTTTTTCCTCAATGGACACCACCCGGTGCGCCTCGTCAAACTCCACCACGCCGAAAGCGCGGGCGTCCTTGACCGGATAGCCGAAAATGGTGGCGCCCTTTTCCCGCTCGCATGCGTTCCACAAAATGCGGCTCATGTTCTGACCGTAGAAAACGTTGTCGCCAAGGATGAGACACACCCTGTCCCCGCCGATGAAATCCGCGCCCAGAATGAACGCGTCCGCCAGTCCGCGGGGCGTATCCTGCACCTTATAGGCCAGCCGCACCCCAATTCTGGAGCCGTCCCCCAGCAGCTTTTCATAAACCGGGGTATCGTCCGGGGTGGAAATGATCAGGATCTCGCGGATGCCGGCCAGCATCAGAATGGACAGCGGATAGTAGATCAGCGGTTTGTCGTAAATCGGCAAAAGCTGCTTGGACACCGCCTTGGTCATGGGGTACAGCCGCGTACCCCTGCCCCCCGCCAGAATGATTCCCTTCACGGCGCTCACCCTTTCCCTCTTTGTCAGTGCAGAATAATATCGCAGATCCGATCCACCTGCTCCAGCGGCAGGTCTGCGTACAGCGGCAGCGTCAGCACCCGCTCGGCCATGTGCTGCGCCACCGGCGTCGCATTGGGGTCATAGCCGGGCTTCCCCGCGTAGCATGCAAAGCTGTTGGTCAGCGGATAGAAGTACTTGCGCGCCACGACGCCCTCCGCCCGCAGTCTGTCAAACAGCTGGTCACGGCTCCAACGGTAGCCGTCAAAAATCACCGGGAAATAGGCATAGTTGGACTTGACGTCCTTCTGCAGCGCATTGAGCTGAATGCCCGCCACGCCGCTCAGACGCGCCCGGTAGCGCTCCACCACCCGGCGGCGCTTTTCAATTTCCCCGTCCAGATGGCGCAGGTTGCAGATGCCCATGGCCGCGGCAAATTCGTTCATTTTGGCGTTCCCGCCCACATAGGGCACGTCCTCCGGCCCCGTTTCGCCGAAGTTCTTCCGCGCGTCCAGTACGGTGCCCATCCCCTCGTCCGGGTAGCACAGCGCGCCGCCCTCGATAGTGTTGAACACCTTGGTGGCGTGGAAGGAATACATGGAAAAATCACCAAAGTTGGCGGAGCTGACCCCCTTATAGGTCACACCGAAGGCGTGCGCCGCATCGTAGATCACTTTCAGACCGTGACGCGCGGCAATGTCGCCAATTCTTTCCACATCGCACATATTGCCGTACACATGCACCGGCATCATGGCCACGGTTTCAGGGGTGATCAGCGCCTCGATCTGCTCCGCATCCATGGTATAATCGTCCGGACGGATGTCGCAGAACACGGGCTTCAGCCCACACCGGACGATGGCATGGGTCGTGGACGCAAAGGTGAAAGGCGTGGTGATGACCTCGCCCCCCG
The DNA here is from genome assembly GCA_934662505.1 of uncultured Clostridia bacterium. Taxonomy (GTDB): domain Bacteria; phylum Bacillota; class Clostridia; order Christensenellales; family Aristaeellaceae; genus SVGT01. Next base: position 12,012 of record CAKUKE010000020.1, read on the forward strand.
CAGGCAGCGCCAGCGCCTCCAGCGCGTTTTCCAGTGCCAGATGTCCGTTGACATACAGTTTCAGATTGGGCGTATGCAGATACGCCTTCAGGTCGCTTTCCAGCTGACGGTGCTTGACGCCCATGTTGGTCAGCCAGTGACTGTCCCATATGTCCCTGATCTCCGCACAGTATTCCTCAAAATCCGGCATGGAAGAACGGGTCACGTTCACCGTATTCATCCCAAGCCCCCCTTTCTCATCCTTTGCAGAAAGCCCGCAGCCGCCCCCGGGTCAGACCGTCAGCCCCATCAGCAGCGGGATCATGACGATCACCATGGCAAAGCCCATCAGATCCACCCACACGCCATAGCGGAAATAGTCCTTGAACTGATAGCCTGCCGCCATGGAGATGCCCCATGTGGAGCCGGACAGAGGGCAGCTGCACCCCATGCTGGCGCCGAACACAATGCCCATGGCGTAAGCAGGCACGTTCAGCCCCATCTGCGGCGCGATGGCCATGACCACCAGCAGCGCAATGGAAATGGCGGTCGAATTGGAAATGAACAGGCTGGTCACCTGTGCAAACAGCACCAGCACGGCGAAAATGGCAAGGGGCGACAGCCGTGCGCCGGCCAGCGCCATGAACCAGTTGGCCAGAATGTCGATACCGCCGGCGGACTTGAGCACCGTCGCCAGACCAAGGCAGGCTGCCAGACGGCCGACGATGTTCCAGTTCATCTGCTTGACCGCCTTCTGCTGGGAAATGCAGCCGGTCACAATGCAGGCCAGTGCCGCCAGCGTGGAGGTGACGTGGGGCTTCACCGTAATATCGGTAAAGGGGATCCGCTGCGCAATGTACAGATACACCATCACCGCAAAAATGATGCTGATGGCCACCGCCTTACCCGGCTTCACCTGATCGTTATGCGCGGTCACTTCCCGGGTCATCTCGGTCTGCTCCCGGCCGCCCCAGATCTTTTTGCCCAGCGGATAGCCGATAAACAGGCAGTACAGCAGGCAGAGCACACCCAGCACGATGCCGTAGGGCGCAAAGTCAAACACCCCGAAGGTCTGATAGCCATATTTTTCCAGCAGTCCCTGCGCGGTCATCTGCTGAGAAGAGCCGACCAGCGTGGTAATGCCGCCGGCATTCACTGCCAGCGTAATGGGAATGATATGGTTCATGGGGTGAATGTTTTTATTGTTTCTTCCCAGTGCAAAAATGATGGGAATAAAAATGGCCAGCACCGTCACATTGGTCATGAAGGTGGACAAAAGGAAGGCAATCACAAAGGAAACCAGCATCAGCCCCCGCTCGCTTCCTCTGGACAGATGAAGCACCACGTCGCCGATGCGTCCCGCCACGCCTGTTTCGTCAATGGCCATGCCCACCACCAGTACGCCGATGAGCATGATGACCGTACTGCTGGCAAACGAACCGAACGCATCGGAAAAGCTGCCGATGCCCAGCAGCACCATCACCGCGCAGCCCAGAATGGCCGAGGTGGCCATGGGCAGCTTGTCCCACACGAACAGAACAATGCACAGACCAAATACGATCAGCGACGCAGCGTCCGCATGGGCGGAAATAAACTCCAGCACAGGGATCATTTCAGGCAGACCTCCTTGAATTTCTCATTCTTTCCAAACCCGCGCACCCGGTCATACACCGCCTGCTGAACCGTTCCGGACAGGAAGCCGTCGGCGCAGGCCGACCATTTTGCCCGCATGTCCTCCCATGTATAGGGATTCTGCGGATCACCCTTGGGGATGAGCACCGTGCGCTCCAGCCGCCGGCCGTCCGTCGTTTCAATGACGACCCGGCAGCCGCGGATCCCCGCTTCCCGGTTTTCCATGCTTTCGTCCGGCACAAGTTCGATGCGCTCCGTCAGCGCGAACACGCTGTCAGGGGTTTTCGTCCAGTTCAGTTCCTCCAGCCCGAAGCGCCCCAGCGCCAGAATGCAGGCCGTAGCGTAATGAATGGAAAATTTGGAATCGTCCATGGTTTTCGGGCGTCTGATCTGCCCGGCGATCTGAATGGCGTTGGGATAGATGTGCAGCCATACTTTTTGTATATTCTCCGCAGAGAGGCCGTTTTCCTGCCGCAGTTCCAGCGCCGCCTGCATGCCGCAGTGGGTGTGGCGGCAAGAGGGATAGGGCTTGATGTAGCACTCGTCTATGCAGAACCGTTCGCCCAGCCCGTCCGTCACCATGGCCTCATCCACGCTGTCCGTCATGGCGTGCAGCCAGCCCTTTGCGCTTTCCAGCGGTTTTTCACCGCCCTGTACGCCATCCCGCGCCAGCGCGGCGGCCATCACGCCGCATTCAGCGGCCTTGGCCGGGTTGAGCGGCTTGATGCTCTGACCGCTCTCCGCCACGATCATCAGGCCGCTGGCCATGGTCACAGAAATGGCCATGGCGTTGAAAATGCCTTTTTCATCCAGTTCCATCAGCCTGGCCGCCGCGGCTGCGGCGGCGATCACACCGGCGGTTCCCGTGGAATGAAAGCCCCGGTGCACCAGCCCGGGCTGCGCCGCAGCGGCGACCCGGCAGTACACGTCATATCCTGCCACGGCAGCCGTCACCATTTCCTGCTCCGTCAACCCCAGCGTTTCTCCCAGTGCCAGCACCGTGGAAAACACCGTAGCGCCCACATGCCCCATGGCTTTCCGATTGCCGTCGTCCATATCCGCGCCGTGGGCGTAGCAGGCGTTCATAAACGCCGCCTTGCCGCAGGGCAGCCTCCGCCCGCCAAACAGCACGGTCGTCTCCTCCGCGCCGCCCTGCCCGAAGATATACTGTTCCACAGCGGCGTTGAACACCGTGTTTACCCGCTTGCCCGCCGTCGCGGCAGCCAGATAATCCATCAGAAACAGCCGCACATGATCTACCGTTTCCGCCGGAAGCTGTTCATAACGCAATTCTTGCACAAACCGGCTGAGCAGACCCGTCAGTTTTTCCATTTTTTCGGTCCCTCCCGTGTGTTTTTTGAAGGTACGCCGCGTCAGATGTCCGTCCGGGGCAGCGTGCGGAACGCGACCGGCTGGGGCAGATCGTGACGCATCATATCCCGTCCCTCCGCATCAAGTACCCGCACCGTCCCGTTGACCGTCCGATGCTTGTCCGCCAGTTCCTCAAAGGTATCGGCCACCAGTGTAAAGCCCGCCACCCGGTCGCCGCTGCTGTTGAGCGAGGCGTCAAACACCGTCCCCGGCGCCTTGAACACCGAGTAGCTTTCGATGGTGCCTCTCCGGCGCAGCTCCTCAAAGCCCTCCAGATGGTCAAACACCCCGCCGCACGTATAGACAAATTCATTTACGATAAACTTCCGCGCAAACCGGGGCTGCGGCGTCTGGTACTGCCCCAGCGCCGCGTTGACGGCACAGTCGATCACGTCCACGCCGGAATTGCGGGCAATGAGCCGGTATTTGAGCGCGCCCCCCGTCCGGGCGCTGAACTCGATCACGTAGACATGACCGTCCCGGTAGAGCATCTGAATAAGCATGGGACAGTTTTTCAGTCCAAAGGCACGGACGATCCGCTCCGCCACCTGCCGGATTTCTTCATAGGCTTCCTCCGCAATGCCCGCCGGCACCACGGAACGGTAAATGATGAACTTGCCGTCCACCTTCGCCTTTTCACTTTCCGAAACGCACAATACCGTCGGCACGCCGTCATGCACGTACACATCCACGGACACCTCGCGTCCATCGATGTATTCCTCCACCACGGCATTGTGGGTACGGCTGAACCGCCACGCGCTCCGTAGCGCTTCCCGCAGGGATGCGTCATCCTCCACTCTGGCCACGCCCTTGGAACTGTTGCAGTCCACCGGCTTGACGATCAGCGGGTATTTCATATCCGCAGGGACTCCGTACTCCCCTTCGTCCAGAATGACGAACCGGGCGGTCGGAATGCCGTTCTTTTCAAACACGGTCTTCATGTACCGCTTGTTGGTCACGTTCCGTCCCGTCTGCGCGCTGATGTAACAGGGCAGTCCCAGTTCCTCACTGACTGTCGCCACGGTGTTGAGCGCCTGATCGGTGCAGACGGTGATGATCAGGTCGACTTTTTCCTCCACGGCGATCCGGCGGATGCCGTCCAGATCCAGCGTACTGACGCGATAAAAGCGATCCGCATATTGCTCCGCCACGGGGTGCTCGGTATAGTCCGCCAGCACCACCTCCCAGCCGCGCCTGTGCAGGTTTTCAATGAGTTCAATCTGCGGGATGCCCCCCGCCAGCACCAGCGCTTTCATCGGTCTGCATCTTCCTTTCAGCGACGGTTGAACCGTCCATTTTTTCCTGCGCCGCTCAGTGTCCGAGTTTTTCGCGGATCGTGTTTTTCAGGTACGTCAGGCTCTCCATGTTCAGCGCCTTTGCACCAAGGGTATACAGCGCCGCCCCCAGCGGCACCTGCACCAGCAGCGTTGCGCCTGCGCTCAGCCCCAGAAGGGACACGCAGTACACCGCCGCGCCCATAAAAAGCGACAGGAGAATACAGGGCAGAATATCCCTGATCTGTTCTCCATAGCTGTACCCCAGCAGCTTTTTATTGGGCGAACTGTTGATGATCTGTGAAATGACCGACCCCAGCAGCGCGGAATAAGCCATCACCATCGGCCCAAACCACATGCTGACCAGCAAAATGGCCAGATTGATCGTTTTTTTCAGTATTTCCAGTTTCAGAAACAGGTCGCTGCGCCCCAGCGCCTTAATGGCGTTCAGGTTGGCCGTATGGATGGGATAAAACGCGTATACCACGCAGAAAATGCGCAGATACGGTACGCAGTCCAGCCACTTGTCCGTCAGGAGCAGCCGAACGAACGGTTCGGCGCAGGCCGCAAGACCGATCATCAGGGGCCAGAGCACAAAACTGCTGAAGGAGATGGCGTGCCGGGTCATTTTTTTGACCGCATCCCGGTTCTCCTGAATGTTGGACATGGCGGGAAGGAGCACGCTGTCAATGGAGGCGGTAATGTTGGACGCGCCAAGTTCAGGGAACTGCTTGCCCTTGTTGTAAAACGCCAGATCGGCGGAGGAGTACTTTTTGCCGATGATCAGCTGATTGGCTTCCTGCCACAATTTGTCCAGCAGCGCCGAGGCCAGCAGCTTCCAGCCGTAGCCAAACAGTCCCTTCAGCCGCTGAAAGGAAAAGCGCCACTGGGGCCGCCACTTCACCGTCAGCCACAGAATGACGGTGTCCATGGTCTGGTTGACCAGATTCTGCACCACCAGCGCCCAGATGCCCCACCCCCGCCAGGCCATCCAGATGCCCACCACCGCCGCGGTGATCGTGCCGCCCAGCGTGGCAAAGAAAAAGCGCTTGAACAGCATGTGCCGGGAGACGTAGGCCTGCTGCACATTTTTCACGCCGGAAATGACCAGCGTCAGGCTCATCACCCGAATGACCGGGGTCAGCTCGGGCTGCCGGTAAAAACCGGCGATCCACGGTGCGGCCAGAAACATGCACAGGTACAGAATCAGACACGCCGTCACGTTCGTATAAAACACAGTGGAAAAATCCAGCGCATCCGCATCCTTTTTCTGGATGAGCGCGTTGCCCAGCCCGCTGTCCACAAACACCTGCAGAAGGGAGGTGAACACCGTAATGAGCGCTATGCTTCCATACACGGCAGGATCCAGCAGCCGCGCCAGCACAATGGAGACCACAAAGGTCACGCCCTGCGCCCCGCACCGCTCGGCAAAACGCCATGCAAAGCCCGAAATCAGCCCCGTCTTCTTTTCACTCATCATTCTTCCTCATTGCACACTTTCGTACAGCCGGCGCAGCCGCCGGATATAGCACCCTTTGGCAACGCCCGGGAAAACGGCCGACGCACAGATGACCGCCTTTTTCAGGGCGGACTGACGGAGAAAATACGTTCTGTTTTCGGCTTTGAAAAAATCCCGGCTTCTGCCGTCCATCAGCGCATAGCGCAGCATCATGTTGGCAATGCGGTTTTCACACAGTTCATGATAGGCGCCGTCCGTGTACGCATCGTATGCCCGAAGTGTATCCATCATACAGCGGCAATGCTTTTTCTGCCGCGCCATGGTGCGGTCGTTCAGCTGGCGCACCGTCCAGCTGGAGGGTACCCCTCTCCGATAGCAGGACATGGTGCGGTCAATGAAATACACGCTGCCCAGCTGCCCGAAGAACATCATCATGGGTTCGTCGCCCACATCGCACTTTTTCTTAAACTCCGGAGGGTTCAGGCGGTAATGCACAAAATCCGCCGCCCGGACAAAGTAGGAACTGGTGTGGAAGGCATAGCCGTTCATGCACTTTTCCAGAAAGACGCGGGAAGAGACGATTCCTTCCTGCATTTCACCCGCCGGAAACAGGTTGCCGCTGGGCTCGCCGTTTTCCCGCACCTCCTGCACCCGGTGCACGCACAGCGCGCAGGAGGGGTTTTTGTCCATCATTTCCGCCTGCCTTTGCAGCTTTTCCGGATCCGACCAGTAGTCATCTCCCTCGCAAATGGCCAGATACTCTCCGCGCACCTGCGGCGCCACATAGCGCGCCACAATGTCCACGCCCTGAGAATGCTGGTTCACCTTCTGAAACACCGGCCGGATGATTTCCGGATATTTCTCCGCATAGGCGCGTATCACAGCCGCCGTCCCATCCGTAGAAGCGTCGTCATGCACGATGACCTCAAATGGAAAGGACGTTTTCTGCTGAACAAACCCTTCCAGCGCCCGTCCGATATACTTTTCATGATTATATGCCAGACAGTAAACCGAAACCTTCACCTGACGCTCCATACGCCCGCCTCATTCCTTCGCCGGCTGCGCATGGACCGCAGCAGACATTTTCTGACCGATGCGCAGCTTGCGCGCCGCCCACAGAATGACCGTGAACATGACAAACGACAGCACAAAGTCCGTCCGGACGATCGGCACGTTCGTCAAACTCAGCACCAGCTTGGCTGCCATCATCATACACAGCCCCTCGCCGCAGCCCGTGTACACCTTTCCGGCTTTTTTAATCAGCACGTTCAGCAGGAAGGGATAGACAAAAACGCCGACAACGCCAAAGTGCATCACCGCTTCTGCAAACATGCCCGTGTTGGGTGAAGGCACGCTGCCGGCAAAATAGGTAGCGTTGATGATCTCCAGCGGAGAACGGTCGTACACATCCGGCAGCAGGTTCTGCAGCAGGAATGTATTCTGCGACCACATGATCTTCGGATTGACGCTGAAATAATCGAAATACAGCGTGTTCAGCCACGCAGGCAGGTACAGTTCGCGGCGGATGAGGTACGTATACAAAACCGACTTGCCGAAAATCAGCATTTCAACAAGGCACAGCACCAGCAGCGCCAGGAAGCAGTAGTCAAAAATCTTTTCAAAGTTGGACAGAATGCCTTTTTTATAGCAGTAAAAGATGAAAAAGAGGATGACGACAAAGAACAGCATGCCCTTGCCGGAAGAAACGGAGTACATGGACAGGATGCACAGCAGGCTGACCGCAATGGGAAAGGCTTTTTTCCGCTGAAGAGAAATGAACAGGTAAACCGGCGCCACATACTCCACGATGTTTCTCAGCAGCGCAAGGGCGTAGGACGCAAAACTGCCCGACATGGCGTCCAGACTTTCCTGATAGGCCGCCCGGTTTCCATACACCAGATCGCTGACCATGGACAGAGACACGGAAAAGCCATTGTAGCTGATCTTATATACAATATAAATGACGCACAGCAGGAAAAAGACGATACGGGTCACATTGTTGTAAAAGAACCCTTTTCCTCCGTCAGCAACCGTCGGCTGCGCCTTCTTTTTTCTGCGCACCCATCTGACCCGGCTGGACAGAAGAAGGATAAGCAGCAGGAAATATACATTGCTCAGCGCAAAAAACAGATAGCTTTCATCGTTGAGCGAAAATGCGGCGTTGAGCGGCATATAATACATGGTGAACAGCAGATGGAGCACCGTTTTCGAAAATTCATCCCGAACACGCCGTTTGAGCAAAACGCCCAGCTCCAGCAAAAAGGCCAGAGAGGCAAACACTTCCTTTTCCCAGCTGAAGGCGATCTGATAGCTGCCGCTGCCCTGATACCAGGCCTTGCCCAGCAGACTGATCGTCAGAAAAATATACAGGTAGCGCGTCAGGAGCATGATCGCCGCCTGTCTGCCAACGGGGTATTTGGGATTTTTGAAGGGGTTCTTCATCAGTCTTTTTGTCCTTTCATCACGCTGTATGCCCGCGTCCACTTCATGTTGTATTCACCACTGTGCCGCAGCGCATCCTGAAGACACAGCAGCCGCCACCAGCGTCTGGACAATTGACGGTACAGGCACCCCTGATCCTTCAGGTATTTTTCGTCGTATCCCCTGTTCCAGCCGGAGGGTCTCTCCTCCGTCAGTTCAGCAATATTCTTCGGCACGGCGTACACCTTCAGGCCGCGTTTGAGGCACTGCGCCAGAAAAATGTTGTCTTCCCCGTGACAGTGTTCCGTTCCGCCGCCGAAGCACTGGTTAAAATAGATGCCGTTCTGTCGGACGGCCGCCGTTTTAAAGGCGATCCGTGCAGCGCCGTAGCGGAGATAATTGTAAAACCGTACCCTGCCCACCCGGGTAATGACCGGGCGGGTCGGCGTCTTTTCGATCAGATTGAAGATAAGCACATCCGCATCCGGCAGTTCTTCAAACGTCTTCTCCACCAGCTGCGGATAGCCGTCCACATAGGTCATATCGTCGTCAGCCAGCAGGCACACATCCCCGCTCGCCCGCATCAGCGCATTATTGCGGTTCAGACCCACGCCCCGCTCCGCCAGATTCAGATAGCGGATCGCGTGTCCCCGCCATTCAAACGCCTCGAACTCGTTTTTGTCGCACTGATTGGCGACGATCGCGTCCGATTGAACGTTCAGCTTTTCCAGCAGCGCGTTTTTTTCCTGCGCCAGTGCCGCGACCAACAACTGTACCGTCATGTCCTTCGTACCTTTCCGCCCGTTACTTGATGTGGAACAGCTTGATCAGACCCCATACGCACACATGAAACGCCGAACGCAGGACGCCCAGATGCTCGATGTCGCGGTAGAGCTGCCAGTGATATCTGACCAGCGACCATTTGTTGCTGGAAATGGAGTTGTGCCGGATACGGTAGCGCATCAGCACCTCCGGCATACCGTAAATGTATTTTTCTTTCTTCAGCATGGTCAGCCACAGCGCGTCGTCGTTGCGCTTACGGATGTTGGGCACCTGAAACTTGCCCATAGCGCGCACGCTGTACATCACCGTGGAGTTGCCCACCGGGCAGTCCAGCAAAAGCCGGTTATAGTCCGTCTTTTTGACCACCCTGATCTGCCTGCCCGTCAGAGCACCGTTCTCGTCGATCTGCTCATACATGGTGCAGGTGAAGGCGTAACCGTTCTGCTGCATGAACCGCAGCTGCTTTTCCAGCTTTTCAGGGTACCACAGGTCATCCGAATCACAGAACGCCATGTATTCGCCCTCTGCCAGACGCATGGCCTCCGTGCGCGCCGCCGCCGCGCCCGCATTCTGCGCAAGGCATGTATAACGGATGCGGGGATCCTCGCAGGCATAGCGCGCCACCACCTGCCGGGTATCGTCCGTGGAGCAGTCATCCACAATGATCATTTCCCAGTTGGCATACGTCTGCGCCTGCACGGACTCAATGGTCTGACCGATGAACGCCGCGCAGTTATAGGTGGGGGTAATGACCGAGATCAAACCGTCTTTCATACTGCTTTCCCCTCCCCTTCCGTCTGTCCTTCCTTCACCGTCACGCCGCACACTGCCAGTACGGTGCGCACCATGGTTTTCAGATCGTTCAGACAGCTGAAATGACGCAGACTGTCCAGATTGTAGCGCATTTTGCCGGGAAGCACCTGCTCCACATAGACACGGGCTGCATCCTCCGCGTTCTCCAGCAGTTCGTTTTCATCCTTGTACAGGATGGACGCTTCGCTGGTCACCCCGGCGGGCAGCAGCAGGGTCGCCCGCATTTCGGGGGTATAGGCCGCCACATAGCGCGGCACCTCGGGACGGGTGCCCACAAAGCTCATCTCGCCCGTCAGGATGTTGATCAGCTGGGGCAATTCGTCCAGCCGGCATCCGCGCAGACGCTTTCCGACCCGGGTCACCCGGCTGTCCGCGCTGACCGTCAATTGGCCGCTGCCCTTGTCCGCACCGTCCACCATGGTGCGGAATTTCCAGATTCTGAAAGCCCGTCCGTACGCCGTCACCCGGGTCTGGCGGAAAAACACGGGGCCGGGACTGTCCAGCCGGATCGCCGCGGCAATCGCCAGTTCAAGGGGTAAAAGGAGGAGCAGCAGCACAAACGCCGCCAGCGCGTCGAACGCACGCTTGACCGTCAGCGCAGCCTTTTTCTTCTGCAGCGCGTCATAGTAAGGCCGCACCTGACTGACCTGCATTTCCGGAGGCAGTTTTTCCCATTTCGGCCAAAGCATGCCCTTGTCCTCCCTCCGGCGTCAGCGCAGGTAATCTTTCAGAATACGGATGTACTGCTCCGTCACATAGGTCACCTGCTCGTCCGTCAGCAGGGTGTGCAGGGGCAGGGTGATCTCATTTTCAAACATGGCATGGGCGTTGGGATAATTCCTGATATCAAAACCCAGCGCCTGGTAGGCCGTATGCATGGGCAGCGGCTTGTAATGCACGTTGCACGCGATGCCTGCCTCGGCCATCCTGATGATGATCTCATTCCGCTGCGCCGCCGTAACGCCCGGGATGCGGGTGATATACAGATGCCCCGAGGACTGATGCTCCGCCGTGTAATGAGGCAGCGTCCACACCCCCAGCGGCCTGAGCGCTTCGTCGTACCGGCCGATGATCTCCCGTCGGCGCGCCAGCATGGCGGGGTAGCGTTCAAACTGTTTGAGCCCGATGGCCGCCACCACATCGGTCATGTTGCACTTGTACCACAGCCCTTTGATATCGTATTCCCACGCGCCCAGCTGCGTTTTGGCCAGCGCATCCTTGCTCTGCCCGTGCAGGGACAAAAGCTGCGCCTGATGGTAGATATCCTCATCGTCCACGCCCGGCCTGCTTTTCCAGACCAGCGCGCCCCCCTCGGCCGTGGTGAAGTTTTTCACCGCGTGCCAGCTGAAATTGGATATATCCGCCACCGAACCCACCGTCTGACCGTGCCACGTCGCCCCGAAGGCATGCGCGGTGTCGGCCATGACGATCACCCGGCCAAAGTTTTCCTGCAGCGCGTTGGCAGGGTGAAACAGCGTCTTTTTCCGCTCCACGATGTCAAAGATCCGGTCGTAATCGCAGGGCACACCGCCCAGATCCACTGGGATGATGACCTTGGTCTTCTCGTTAACGGCAGCCTCCAGCGCGTCGTAATCCATTTCAAGGCTGTCCTTCTGCGTGTCCACCAGCACGATCTTCGCACCCACGTGGGCAATGACGGAGGCGCTGGCAGTATAGGTATAGGCGCTGGTAATGACTTCATCCCCGGGGCCGATCCCCAGAATACGCAGCGCCGTCTCGGCGCAGGCGGTCTGGGAATTCAGGCACACCGCCCGCTTCGTGCCCACAAACTCCGCCGTCATGCGCTCCAGCTTCTTGGTTCGGGGACCGGTAGTAATCCACCCCGAGCGAAGGGCTTCGCCCACTTCCGCAATTTCCAGTTCGCCTACATCCGGCGGCGAAAAAGCAATATGCATGCCTTCCTTTTTGACCGTTTCGCCGTTTTTTCCCATCTGCTCCGCCACAAAAGACACCTTCTCTCTTTTATTCCGCAGCCGTTGATTTTTTCTGTCAGCCCGCCATTTCAGTGCGTACGGCGGTTTCCTTCCCGTCAGCCTCCCGCATTTCCTCCGCCTCGATGGCTTTGGCGTTCACTGCATTGGGCGAATGGTACGTGGGCACCGTTTCCTTCAGCGCCGCGCGGATTTCCTCGTCGTCCTCCGTCTCAAGCGCATGGCGCAGAACGTCCAGCTTTTCGTCAATGACTGCCCGCGGCAGGGGTTTATCCCGCTCCACAAAAATCAGGTTGCTGTCCGTTTTGCCCAATTCTTCCGTTTTGATGAGCAACTCCTCATACAGCTTTTCGCCGGGACGCAGCCCCACTTCCTCAATATCGATATCCCGGTACGGTTCGTAGCCCATCAGACGAATCATGTTCTCCGCCAGATCCAGAATTTTCACCGGTTTGCCCATATCCAGCACGTACAATTCGCCGCTTTGCGCCATGGCAGCCGACTGAAGCACCAGCTGGCTGGCCTCGGGAATGGTCATAAAGTAGCGGATGATGCGCTTATCCGTCAGCGTAACGGGGCCGCCGTTCAGGATCTGCCGCTTGAACAGCGGAATGACCGACCCGTTGGAACCCAGCACGTTCCCGAAACGGGTCGCGCTGAAGCATGTTTTTCCGCCCGCCCGGCTCTGGACGATCATCTCGCACATACGCTTGGTCGCACCCATGGCGTTCGTGGGGTTGACCGCCTTGTCGGTGGAAATCATGATGAACTTTTCCACCCCGTATTTTTCGGACACGTTCGCCATGTTCAGCGTGCCGAACACGTTGTTTTTCACCGCTTCGCTCACATTGTGCTCCATCAGGGGCACGTGCTTGTGCGCGGCGGCGTGCAGCACGACCTGCGGCCTGTATAGGGCAAACACATGCTCCAGCTGCTTTTCATCCCGGACGGATGCAATTTCCACCCGCAGATCCAGCCGGTCGCCGTAGGTGATTTTCAATTCCTGCTGAATGTCATAGGCGTTGTTTTCGTATATGTCCAGCACGATCAGCTGCCGGGGGTGCATTCTGGCAATCTGCCTGCACAGCTCGCTGCCGATGGAACCGCCGCCGCCGGAAACCAGCACCACCTTATCCCTGAAAAAGGCGTCCGTCTTGGTATCGATAAACTCCATCGGCTTGCGGAACAGCAGTTCCTCAATAGAAAAATCGCGCATGGTACGCTTGCCCTTGTCGGATGTTTTTTCCAGCGGATAGTCGTATGCCTTGATTTTGAACCCTTCCGCACGATACCGCTCATACAGGCGCTTTTTCGCCTCCGCTTCCATCTGGGGCAGGGCGAAGACCACTTCCTGCACCCCGATGTCCCGCAGCACGTCCACGGCGGTGGCGCTTTCCGCAATGACGGGCAGCCCCATCACGTCCCGCCCTATTTTTTCCTTATCCACCTCGATAAAGCACATGGGACGGTAGGCCGCGCGGGGGTTGTTGACCAGTTCCTCCGCCAGCATCGCGCCTACGCGTCCCGCACCCACGATCACGATTTTGATCCGGTTATCCGCAGCCATCCCGTTGGCATAGTTGCCTTCAAAAAGAAGGTTGGTCAGCCGCTCCGTCCAGCGGGGCAGCTCCCGACGGGACGCCTTTTCCCTCAGATAATGATAAAGAAAACGCAGAAGCAGCGTAATGAGCAGGGAAAAGGACAGCACGCTCACCCCGCGCAGGAAGGTCAGCCGCCAGGGCTCAGGCAAAAATGACCGCACGACCGGTACATAAATAAAGCCTGCCAGCACGTCCGCCGCGCACAGACGAAGGTACGCGGTGGTGTTGGCGTACCGCCACACCTGCAGATACACCCGCATCAGAATGCGGCAGGCGATCACGCTGACCGCGCACACGGCAAAGTCCACAACCAGACCGGCTGTGGAAATTCCGTGATTCTCGCTGGGGAACCGTCCTACCAGCGCCAGATTGACCAGCAGAATGACCGCTATATCAATGCCCATCAGCATCCATACCCGGCGGCTGCCCGCAATGAACCGCCGCCCATCGGGTGCTTTTGCCATGTGTTCCACTCTCCCCATCCATTCCCGCACCAGACGCACGGTTCCGTTTTCATTTGTTTGCACGTGCGTTTCAAGTGTTTCTATTCTGATTCGACGCTTCAGCCCGTTATCCGAACCGAACCGTCCGCTTTACTTTTCTACGGCCATCCTGCCGGCAGGGTGCGAAGCATCCCTCCGTCACAGAGCACGCTGTGCGCCAATCAGGTTTATCCATCTTCTGCCCCGCATCGGCGCTTTCAAACCGCTGCATGCGCCGTTTCTTTGCCGGTCGCCGCGCTTTCTTCCCTGCGTGGTGAAGAAGCATGAACGCATTAGCCGTACGTCTGTCAGACCCCCTGCATGCGCCGGCGCGTTTTCTTCGCTGGCAAAACGAAAAAAGCCCTGCGGAAAGGTGCCCCTTTCCACCCATCCAAATTATATACAATAAAGGCCATTATGTCAACCGCGCCCGGATGCGGAACCGCCTCCGCCTGTGCCGCACCGCGGTAAAGCTCAATTCGAACGGTCAAAAGCGTTCCGGGCAGAGCACCTCTGCGTATGCCGCTGCAAACGCTCCGCCGGACAGTAAGACGATTTTCGAGCAGAGCGATCTCCGCCATTTCAACATTCCGTGCAGTAGGATTCCTGAGGATCAGGCTGCCGGCGCTGGAGAAGATTTACTCTATTCCTGCATGTATAACAGTCAGAATACACCGCGACACAGCGGCTCACAGGCAGTGGACGGTGTCAAGCATGCCGTCCGCCTTTCGCAGCTTCAAAGGCTCGGCGGCGCCATCGTCTTTCTGCCGTCCCGGGGGCTTTTCCCGTGCCGCTTGCGCAGCAGCGTACGTTTCCAAGCATACTGCCATTCCCTCCTCTTTGACTACAAAAAGCAGAGCAGAACCCCTTTTTCTTCCGTCCCGGGACTTTTTTTCCGTTCCGCTTGCACAGCGGCGTCTTTTGTGCTATGATAATTACACTTTGGCTGCCGGGTTTCTTCCCGCACGTCATCCGCTCCCGTAGCTCAGCAGGATAGAGGGTCCGCCTCCTAATAAGAAGTCGGACTGCCGCCTGAATTGAGCGATCAAGTGCCCCCAATCCCCCGGAATCTGTTCGATTTTCCCTCCCAGAGCTACCGCCAAACAGCTAACGCGAGGCGGAAGATAAAGGGCCTGTGAAAGTCGAACACGCCGCCCGCAGTTAGCCAGCTAACGCGGAAAGCCCGGATTAATCTCCTCGGTCAGGAAGGCCGAAAAGCTCGAAAGCCTTGTAAAATAAGGATTTCGAGGACATGGTCCCGTACCTCAGCAGGATAGAGGGTCCGCCTCCTAAGCGGCAGATTGTTCGATTCCTTCGAGCAATGAAAATTGCATAAATCTTAAAAATGTCTCAGTAGCTCAGCTGGATAGAGCACACGCCTCCTAAGCGGCAGATTGTTCGATTCCTTCGAGCAATGAAAAT
>CAKUKE010000021.1 GCA_934662505.1 uncultured Clostridia bacterium
GGCGTTCTGATGACGGAATCCGCTGCCCGGGAACGCGGCCGCCATGCGGGAACACGCTGCCTTCAGGGGCGCCCCTTTGCCTTCGGGGGCGTTCCTTTTTGCCTGCAAGGGGCACGATGGCGGCCGCACCGTCTTCGGCGGGACGTCAGGACCCGTGCGACCGGTAGGAACCGCATTATTCAGATACGGTAAAATCGTCCGCGTTGGACGGGAGAGCGCGGGTGAAAACGGCCTGACCGGCAAAAACCCGACCCGTCAGGGAAACGGTGTAGTCGCCGGAAACGGGAACGGTCAGCGTAAACGTGCCGGTTTCGATGCCGCTGCTTCTGTACAGAGGCGTCTGCCCTTCCATGGCGACGGATACGGCCAGCGTGCCCTTTTCCACCTGCACGCGCACGGACAAAACGTCCCCTTCCCGCAGGGCAAGGGTGTGCGCGTCCTCGCCGTTGAGCACCCGGCAGTCCACCGAGTAGCTGTCTTCATTTTTGATACGGCTGCCGGTAAACGTGCTCCGGGCGGCGTTGGGATAGATCGCGGCTGCGGCCAGCGACAAAAGGGCAAGAAACAGAATGACGATCAGGGCGGCATAACGGTGCAGGTTCTTTTTCATGCGTGCTCCTTTCAGAAAACAGGTCACAGACCTTCAATGATGAAACGGTGCGCAAAGCCGATCAGCCCGCTGGAGGCGCAGATCTGCACCTTGCCGGGAGCAAATTCGGATAGATGGTATCCGTGCACATGCCCGCAGAGAATGGCGGCGACCGGGCTGTCCGGCGCCATGCAGCGCGCGATAAAGCGGGCGGTCAGGGGGTCGCCGCTGTCCTCGTGCACCAGATAGTACTCGCTGAAGGCGGACATTTCCTGCCGGTTGAAACAGGTGCACAGGGGGTCGTGCATCAGCAGGATGAGGGGCGTGCCCTCGCTGAACAGCTTTTCCAGCAGGGGGTACTGGGCGGGGCGCAGCACCTTCTGGC
This sequence comes from uncultured Clostridia bacterium, assembly GCA_934662505.1. GTDB lineage: Bacteria > Bacillota > Clostridia > Christensenellales > Aristaeellaceae > SVGT01. The sequence goes on from CAKUKE010000021.1 coordinate 975, forward strand.
TGTCGTCCACCGCCGCGATGGTAAAGCCCTCGCCCCGGTATACGGCCAGCCCGTCCGTTCCCTGATAGGGACGGGTCTCGGGCAGGTCGAAAAAGCCCGGCTCGTGATTGCCCGGCGCGTACAATACCGGCATGGGCAGGGCGCTCAGGCGGTTCTGCAGAAAGCGCCAGCCTGCGCCGTGGGGAAAGTCCAGCACGTCGCCGGATAAAAGCAGCGCCTCCGGCTTTTCGTCGGCGCACAGGGTCATGAATTTGTCAAAGGCCGCCTCGGAGCGGAGGTTGTGGGCGGGAAGGTAAGGCTCGTGAAAATGCGCCGCAAAGTCCCGCCGTACCCAGGACCAGGCATATTCCCGCTCGAAAGCGCGGCGCGCCTCCGGGTAGGGGGACAGGGCGTCCAGCGTGGAGACGTGGGTGTCGCTCACGTGCAGAAAAACGTGGGTACCCTTTACCCCGGGGAGCCGCAGAGTGTTTTCACGTATCTGATAAAACGGATCCATGGGTCAGTCCTCCTTGGGAGAAAACGGTTTTAGGATGAAACGGATCCCCTTGTAAAATGCGCTGAAGAAGGCACGCGTTTACAGGCGGTCATTTTCAACGAAAAGAGAAGCGCCGGTTGGGGAAGAGCATGGGACACAGCGCGCAGGGAAGGCGTTTTGCGCAGGCGGGCTGCAGCGTCAACGGCAGCAGCAACGAAAAAATGATGATGCGCCAGAGGACACCCTGTGCGGATGAACCGCCCAAAGCGCAGCGCATTGCCGTCCTCCAAGGGGGCGCAGGCACAACGCTTCACGCCGGCAGGCGGCAAAGCGCGCCCGCTCCTCCGGCGGCGGAACCCGTCCCCTTCGGCATGCGGGCGTGCGTCCTGCCGGAAGCATCCATCCATCCGGCGGAAGGGCGTAAAACGCGGTCAGCATAGCACGGGCGGTACGCCCTGTCAACAGCGCCTATTCCGCCGGGCGGTCGTTCTTCGGGCTGCGGTTGTAGCGGGGACCCAGCGCGGCGTAGCGCCGGGTGATCCACTTGCATATGCCGTCCAGACCGGGATAGATCATCCGCTCGGAAATGTTGATGTAGTCCAGCTTGTCTCGGATCTCCAGCTTCACCTCATGGGGAATGACGATGCGCCGGAAGCACCCCTCGGCCACGGGCAGGGTGTCGGGGGTGACGGCAGCGTCGCTGCACACGGAGAACAGGGCGTACTGGTTGGCGATGCGGTTGACCGCGCTGGCAGGCTCGAAAAACAGGGCGAAGGGGCGCCCGTCCTCCTGCACGGTCAGCGCGTCGAAGCCGTTGCCCAGACGATCCAGCATTTCCATGGTGAAAATGTTCCCCCGCTCCGCCCGCAGCATGTCCTTGAGGGGGGTGGGCAGCTGGGCGTTGAGCTTTTCAATGTCCGCGCAGAAAATGACCCCGTCCTGATCGTAGAGGGACTGATCCTCCGTGGCGAAGTGGGCGGCCACCAGCGGGGAATAGGTCCAGTCCAGAAGACGGGTGGGCAGGCCGAACTGTTGCGCCATGGCCAGAACCTGCCAGAAGGAGGAAACCCCGTGGAGATCGGCGTAGCCGTATTTGCGGAAGGAGCGGAGCATCTGCTTTTCAAGGGACAGGTCGTGGGCGCACGCCCGGTTCAGGGAGGGCACCAGCCCCCAGCCCTCCACCGCCATGCCGCGGTAGACGCTGTTGTTGCGGTAGCGCATGATGGTTTCGTCCCACACGCCGCAAAAGATGGCCTGCTGCAACTCGTCCCAATTGTGAATGACCGTTTCCTGCACGAAAAGCACATCCTTTCAGAGATCGGAGACGTCCGGGAGATCAGCCGATAAATTCGAAGCGGTTCACGTCAAAGACGCCCCGGGTGGTCAGCCGGAGGGTGGGAATGACGGGCAGGGACATGAACGACAGGGTCATAAAGGGGTCGACCCCCGGCTGCACGCCCTGCGCCCAGGCCTGCCGCTTGCAGGCTTCCAGACAGGTGTTGACCTCCGTTAAGGGACGGTCGGTCATCAATCCGCCCATGGGCAGCGGCAGGGCAGCCTCTACCCGGCCGTCCAGCGCCACCGCCATGCCGCCGCGCATGTCGCGCACCGCGTTCATGGCTGCCGCCAGATCCCGGTCGTCCGCGCCGCAGCCGATCAGGTTGTGGGAATCGTGCGCCACCGAGGTGGCCACCGCGCCCCGGCGCAGACCGTAGTTGTGTACATAGCAGCAGCGGACGTGCCCGGTCTCCCGGTAACGTTCGGCCACCGCCATTTTGAGAATGCCGCCCGCCGGATCCATCCGGCTGCACCGTCCCATGTCCCGGGTGACGATGGAGCCGTCCACCATGCCGATAACGGGCGTTTCCCCTTCGCAGCGCAGTGCTTCCGGGGTCACGGGCGGCATGTGGAAGGAATGGGAGACCCGGCTGAGGATGTCCGGATCCACCTCGGGCTCCTCCATGGCGACCTGCCCGCCGTCAAACACCAGCTGCCCCCGCTTGAACACCTGCCGCACACGGAAGGAGCGCAGGTCGTCCAGCACCGTAAAGTCGGCCAGATAACCGGGGGCGACGGCGCCCTTGTTGTTGAGCAGGAAATAGCGCGCCGCGTGATGGCTGGCCACCTTGACGGTCAGAATGGGGTCGGCGCCCAGCGCCACCGCCCGGCGGCAGATATAGTCGATATGCCCTTTCTCCAGCAGATCGGCCGGGTGCTTGTCGTCGGTGCAGAACATGCAGCGGGCGGCGTAGGGCCATTTGAGCAGGGGCATAAGGGGCTGAAGGTTCTGCGCCGCCGTTCCTTCGCGGATCATGATGAACTGCCCCTTGCGCAGCTTTTCCATGGCGTTTTCCACCGTGTCGCATTCGTGGTCGGAGTACACGCCGCAGGCCATGTAGGCGTTCAGATCCAGCCCGGACAGCCCCGGGGCGTGACCGTCGATCTTCTTGTGATGCGCCTGAGAGACGATGATCTTTTCAATGGGAGTACGGTCGCCTGCCAGAATGCCGGGATAGTTCATCATTTCCGCCAGTCCCAGCACCATGGGGTGGTCAAACAGACAGTGGATATCCCGCCAGGAAAGCGTTGCGCCGTTTTCTTCAAAGGGCAGCGCGGGAACGCAGGAGGGGAGCATGAAATGCACGTCCAGCGGCAGGCCGGCAGACGCCGCCATCATGTATTCCACGCCCTCCGCGCCGCACACGTTGGCAATTTCGTGCGGGTCGCACACCACGGTGGTGGTGCCGTGAGGAAGAACGGCCCGGGCAAAGTTGGGCGGCGTGACCAGAGAACTTTCCAGATGAATGTGGGCGTCGATGAAGCCGGGCGCAACGATCCTGCCCGATACGTCCACTTCCTTTGCGCCGTGGTAGACGCCTACGCCCGCGACCAGCCCGTTGCACACGGCGATGTCGCCCTGCTCCAGGCTGTCGGTGAACACGTTGACGAAGGTGGCGTTTTTCAGTACCAGATCCGCCTGCTCCTCGCCCCGGGCCACCCGTACCATGCGCTGCTTGCGGCGCAGCTTGGTTGCAATGCGCTCCGCGCGGATTTTGCTTTCGTCCATATCCGTCCCTCCCTTGCGATTGATCCTCCGTTTACGCTTTACTCCATGTTGCCGCTCAGCGCCATGAGCGCTACCAGCGCGGCTAGACCGGCCGTCTCGGTGCGCAGGATGCGCTTGCCCAGGGTGACGGGCAGCGCGCCCGCCTGCGCCATGGCGGCCATCTCCTCTTCGCCGATGCCGCCCTCCGGGCCGATGACCAGCGCCACGTCCCGGGGAAGACCGCTTTTTTCCACAAAGGTCTTCAGCCCGCCGCTCCCGGCGCATTCCCAGGGCGCCAGCGCGGCGCCGTGCGCAGGCAGCGCCCGGAGCATCTCCTGAAAGGAAAGGCAGGGCATCACCTGCGGACAGTGGGCGCGGCCGGACTGCTTGGCCGCCTCCCGGGCGATGCGATTGTAGCGCGCCCGCTTTTTTTCCTCGTCCTTTCCTTTTTCCCAACGGCTTACACAGCGGGAAAAGGCGACAGGCACGATGGCATACACCCCGGCTTCCACGCATTTCTGAGTAATGAAGTCCATTTTATCGCCCTTGGGCACCCCCTGATAGAGGGTGACCCGCACCGAGGGTTCGGTGGAAGGCAGCTCCGACAGCAGGGGAAAATCGCCCGACGGGGAAAAGGCGGAAAGAAACAGACGGTCGTCAATGATCAGCGTCACTTCCTCTCCCGGCTTCATGCGCATGACGTCCCGGGCGTGGTGCATTTCCTCCTCGTCCAGACGCGCCGCTCCGGCGTTTTCCGAAAAAGAAGCGAAAAAACGGGGCAATGGCTTCACCTCCGGCCTGTCGGCTGTGTTTTTGTCTATTTTAGCAGAAAAAAAGCGACTTGAAAAGGGGCAGGGAGGGCAGCGGCGGAGCAATGGGGGAGGCAAGAGCGGGAAAAGTAAAAAAATCTGTTTTTGCCGGGAAAATTTCCATAAAACGCTTGCATTTTGATTGTGCGTGTGATAAAATAACGAATGCTTGTCTGAGCAAAGTATTTACCGGGAGGTGAAGGAAGTTGCCTAATATTAAGTCCGCCAAGAAGCGCGTGAAGGTTTCCGAAAAGAAGAATCTGCGGAATCGTATGGTGAAGACGGGTGTCAAGACTTCTGTGAAGAAGTTCTATGCGGCTCTGACTGAAGGAGCGCAGCCCGCCGGCGCGCAACTGAGCGCCACCACCTCCGCTATCGATAAAGCGGCTGCCAAGGGCGTTATGCACAAGAACACCGCCAACCGTAAGAAGGCGCGTCTGGCTCTGGCTCTGCAGAAGGCTTCTGTCAACGAATAATTCAGGCGTCTGGCCAAGAAGCGCCGTTCCATTTGGAACGGCGCTTTTGCGTGTGCTTCCAATGCGGCGGTCGGGAAAACGCGACCGTCAAAAAACGCCTTTCCGCGGTCGGAAGGCGTGAAAACCGTATGCCTGCTGAAAAACATGGGCGACTGAAAACGCGCTGCGGCTCGCCGCACATTGCTGCGTGGTCAGTCGTCTGCTGCGGCGGGGGAAAGACACGCTCCGAATGGCATGCGCCGGGGTCTGCCGCGCCGGGACGGATGGACGGCCGGGACGCATCCGAAAACGGCGTCTTCGGAGACCGAGCATCGGAAACGGATTTTTTCTTCAGCATACAACTTATAGAAGGCTCACCGCCGGCGGTATTCCTGGCGGTCAGGCGTCGGGGCGCGGGGTTTCTCCGTCTTCGGCCACCCATACGGCGCGGTTGCCCCACACGTCGATGGTCAGAATGGCGGGCACGCCCCGCAGCTGGGGCAGCAGCAGCACGTCGTTCAGGGCAGGATTGCGGCGGGAGCGGCAGGACAGATCCTGCGTGAGGAAAACCCCCTCCTTGATGAAGCCGACCGCCCACTGATCCAGCGCGTCCAGACCGGGCACCCCCTCCCGTTCCCCGCCGGGCGGGGCGTAGCGGAGCAGATGCACGTCATAAAACCCTACGCCGGGCAGCACCTCCGCTTCCAGCTCGGCGCCGGGCGCACCAAAGGGCCAATCGACGGTCAGCGCGGCGTCCGTCAGCCGTTTGCGCGCGGTGGCAATGGCCAGCGGCGAACAGTCCATGCCCAGAAAACGGCGATCCATATCCGCCGCCGCCGCCAGCGTGGTGCCCGAACCGCAGCACAGATCCACGGCCAGATCCCCCGCACGGGTGGTGCAGGCCAGAATGCGCTTGAGCAGGGCGACGGGCTTTTGCGTGTCGTACCCGGTGCGCTGCGGATCCTTCTGCTGCAGGTGGCTCACGTCCATCCACACGTCGCCGGGGTAGACGGGCGCGTCGTCATAATAGGTGTAGGTCTTGCCGCCGGAACGGATGGTACGGTAGGAACGGCCGTCCTCATCCGTGTGGCGCTTCATGTGGTTGGAGCGGTTCTCCGTCCGGGAAAGAGGGACGGACTGAATGTCAAAATACAGCTTGCGGCTTTTCTGATAAAACAGAATCAGGTCGTGCTTGCGGCTGAAGTGCTTCAGCGTACGGCCGCCCGTCTGGTACGCCCAGACGATCTCATTGACCAGATTTTCCTCGCCGAACTCCTCGTCGCACAGCATGCGGGCGTAGGGCGCCTCCCGGGTATCCAGATGCAGGAAAAAGGCGCCCGTGTCGTTGAGCAGCGACCGTCCCGCCCGGATCAGACGGCGCAAAAGCGCCTGATATTCCTCCCGGCTGGCGAAGCGATCCTGAAAGGCGGTCAGCGTCAGCTGCTTTTTTCCGGTACGGTACCCCTCTTCGCCGATCTTCTGCTTTAAATAGAAGGTGTCGCCGGTGTTGAAGGGAGGATCCAGATAGACGCACTGCGCCTTGCCTGCCAGTTCTTCAGGCGGGCATGCGCCGTCGCCCAGCACGATCCGACCCGGGATGCCCGCCTTGGCGATTTTTTCCGCCCGGCATGCCGTCTGCACAAAACGCATGACGCGCCCCTCCTTGCTGTTGAAATGGGTTTAAAGGCTGCTTTGGGAAAGAACCCGGCGGATGGACGCGCCCAGCGCCTCCAGAAAGGCGCGCTGGGTTTCGTTTTCGCACAGGACGGCCGCAGCTTCCCGGGCGGCGGCCACAAAATCGCCGTTCAGGCCGCCCATGCCGCTTTCCGTCAGGGGGCAGACGAAGAACCCGCGCCGATCCATGACCACCCGGCCGCGAGCGGTAGGACGAAGGGGAAAGAAGCGGCAGGCCAGTGGGCGGAGCGAACGGTCGCATACGCCGCTGCACATCAGCAGCCGGCCGTCCGGGGAGACGGTGCGCTCCGGCAGGATGGAAAAGCCGGCGGGCAGACGGTCATACAGCGCTTCTTCTCCGGGAAACAGCAGCATGCCGCCCTGACCGTCTCCATCCGTCCGGCAGCATGCACCGCCGCATATGCGGCCGCAGTCCGTCCGCAGGGGCGTCGCCTGCGACAGGATCTCCCGGGCCCGTACCACGGCTTCAAGCGCGTCCATTGCCTGCCCCACTCCCTGAAATCTCATTACCTGTTATTTTAACATGCCCGGCGCGGATTGACAAGGCGCAGAAAACCGGGTATGATGAAAAAACAGAGAATGGAGGGGTTGCGGTGCCGTTTTCTTTTCCGCTGCCGCCGCCGGTGGCGCGGGCGCTGGACATGCTGGAGCGGCAGGGCTTTGAGGCATATACCGTAGGCGGATGCGTCCGGGATGCTCTGATGGGCGTGCGCCCCCATGACTATGACCTATGCACCGCGGCGCGTCCCGAGGATATGCGCCGGGTGTTTTCGGGCGAGCGGGTCATTGCTACCGGGGAAAAGCACGGTACGCTTACGGTGGTGTTGGACGGCGCCCCTCTTGAAATAACCACCTTCCGGGCGGACGGTTCCTATCTGGACGGACGGCATCCCGTCCGGGTGGACTTTACCACCGCCATCGAGGAAGACCTGCGCCGGCGGGATTTTACCGTGAACGCCATGGCCTATTCTCCCGTTCATGGGCTGAAGGATCCCTTCGGCGGGCAGGCGGACATGGCGCAACGGCTGCTCCGCTGCGTGGGCGACCCGGACGCGCGCTTTGAGGAGGATGCGCTTCGGCTTCTGCGGGCGCTCCGGTTTGCGGCACGGCTGCATTTTACCGTGGAGGAGCGAACCGCCTGCGCGGTGCGCGCCCATGGGGAGGAGATCGTCCGGGTCAGCCGGGAGCGGGTGGCTGCGGAGATGAACGGGCTGCTGCAGGCGGAGGATCCCGCGCCTGTGATGCGGGCGTTTGACGGGCTGATCTTCGCGGCGCTTCCCCAGCTGGCGCCCATGAAGGACTGCCCTCAGCAGAGCGTGTACCACGTGTACGACGTGTGGGAGCACGCCCTCCATGCGGTGTCGGCGGCGCCGCCGGTGCTGCCGGTGCGCTGGGCGGCGCTTCTCCACGACTGCGGCAAACCGGCCGTGCGCACGCGGGATCAGGCGGGGCAGGATCATTTTCCCGGCCATCAGGAGGCAGGGGCGGCGCTGGCGCGCCAGGTGCTGGAAAGCCTGAAAATGCCTGCGAAGCTGACCCGTCAGGTGTGCGCGCTGGTGGCGGTGCACGATTTTCCCCGGGGAAGGGAAAACGTAAAATGGCTGATGAACCGTCTGGGCGCGGAAGACTTTGACCTGCTGCTGGCGCTGCGGCGCGCGGACTATCTGGCGCATGCGACCTGTGTGGCGGCGCGGGTGGGCGAGGTGGACGAACTGCGCCGGGAGAAGGAGCGGGTGCTGCGGACGGGTGCGTGCTACCGCATGGATATGCTGGCCGTGAACGGCCGGGAGCTGATGGGGCTGGGGCTGCGGGGCGAAGCCGTGGGTCGGGCATTGTCCGCCCTGCTGGATGATGTGCTGCATGACCGGCTGCCCAACGACCGGGAGACCCTGCTGCAGGCGGTTCGGGAAGGCCGGGCGGACGGTGAAAAAATGTAAAATTTCCGGCCGTTTTTTGGCGCTTATTGACGCTCGGCGTTTTTCTGCGGTATAATAAAATGTCAGGGAACGGCGCGGCCGGCGGGGGAAGGCTCCCGCGCTCAACCGTCCTTTCTCCCCTTTTTACACGAAAAAAAGCTGGCATTTTTTTCGTAAATTCTGCAAGAAACAGGAAGGAACGTCCGTTATATGAGTGAGCAGTCCTCCGGCGGGGCTCCCCGCATGAACGAGGCGCTGTTTGAGGAAATGTACCGACGGTATGCCAACGACGTGCTTCGGGTCAGCTACTTTTATCTGGGCGACCGGCAGCAGGCAGAGGACGTGACGCAGGAAGTGTTCGTCAAGCTGCTGACCGCCACCCCCGAACTGCTGCCCGGCAAGGAAAAGGCATGGCTGCTGAAGGTGGCTCTCAACAAGTGCCGGGATCTGTGGCGCGGCGCGTGGATCAAGCGCGTGGTGCTGGGCAGTCCTGCCATGGAGCTGACCAGCACGCCGGACAACATGGACGACCGTTTGGAGAAGCAGGAACTGCTCAACGCCGTGCACCGGCTGCCGACGGATTTCAGAGACGTCATTCTGCTTCATTATTATCAGGGGTTTGGCATCGCGGAGATCGCCCAGACCCTGAACGTGCCTGAAGGGACGATTTCCAGCCGTCTCTCCCGGGCAAGGAAAAAGCTGGAAGAAATGCTGAAGGGGAGTGACCTGCGGTGAAAAATGTGGAAGAAAGGCTGAGGAATCTGCCGACCATCGCCCAGTGCTGCGGTGTAGAGGCGGACGAAGCCTTGAAAAAGAAAATTCTGTACGCCGCAGAGAAAAAAGAAAAGCCTGTTCGCGGGCAGAAACCCTCTTGGGTGCGCGCCGTTCCCGCCTTTGTCTGCGCGGCGGCAGTACTCATCGGCGCGGCGCTGGGCCTGCCTGCGCTGCGAGGAAAGGAAAATAAGGAACCTGTGCTGACCAGTCAGGCAGCCGGCCAGAACGGCGACGGGGTGGAGCTGCCCGAGGGCGCGCTGGGCAAGGCGCTGCTGGATGTGCCCATGGGCTCCATCAGTGTGGCGACCCCTGCGGTGCCCGACTACCGCAACATCTGGGCGGGCAACGGTACCGCCAACTTCCCGCTGGTGTGCGTCAACGGCCGCTATTACCGGATGCTGACCACTCCGCAGAACCTGTCCGACGGTCTCCGGGGCGACAGTCTGGGAACGGTGGACACAAGGACGGATGAACCGGCGCTGGCCGGCAAGGACGGCGTCATTTCCAACGTGGTGGCCGAAAATGAAACGGTCTACGCGGTCAGCGGGATGAACGGCGCCATGGTGACCGCCGCAGTGGACGGCAAAAACCGGGTGTTTCAGCGGGTCAGCTTCGGCGAGACCGCCACGACCGGCGGCGAAAGCCTGAGCGATACCCTCCGGGCGGACAAGGTGACCGGGCTCAAGCTGTCCGGCGTGGGCACGGTGGAGGATGCCGATACGGCGCGCGCGCTGATGAAAACGCTGTGCGACAACGCTTCCTACGACCGCGCGGGCGGCGGCGAGACCAGCCAGTCCCTGCTCATTCAGCTGTCCAACGGTCTGACGATGCAATTGGCCGTCAGCGGCGATAAGGTGATCGGCTGCGGCACCTGGGTGTGCCCCGAGTTTTTCGAGGCGTTCCGGCAGGCCGTGGGCAATTGACCCGCCGGGCGGAAAAAATGAAAGTATAAAGCCCCTTGCCGTGCGTTCAGCGCAGACAGGGGGCTTTTTTGTAAGACGCAGGGACGGGACGATCAATGACCGCATTTTCAGACGGAAGGGCGTCTTTCCCGGGCGAAGGCGGCCAGCTCCCGGTTCAGCCCGTCGAAAAACTGACTGATGTGCAGACCGTCCACCAGCGCGTGGTTGGCCAGCAGGGTCACGGGCAGGGTGATCCGCCCCCGGTCGTTTTCCTCATATTTTCCCCACACGATACGGGGAATGGTGTCCGCCGGAAAGGGCGTGGGCTGCTGGACGGAGGCGTAATGCAGCCACGGCAGGCAGGAAATGAAAATATAACCGTTCATGTCTTCCCCATCCGCAAGGGAGGGGTGCGCCTTGGCCTCCGCATGCCGCCGGACGGCCTCGGGCAGGTACTGGTCAAAAGGCATGCCGCAGTCCGCCTGACAATAGCCGTAGGTGCCGTCCGGCAGCAGGACGGTGTAGGAAAAGCGGCACGCGTCCATTTCGATCAGCCGTCCGTCCGTCAGCCGCTGGCGCAGCGCGGGCACCCCGTTGGCCGCCCGCCCCACGCAGTAAAGAAAACTGAGAAAAAACGGCAGCCCCGCCGCCCGGCGCGCAGCCATAAAATCGGTCGCGTCCACCTCGACGGTTGCGCCCACATACGGGTTCTGCATGGCGCTGAAGAAGGCCAGATGCTTTTTCCGGGGAAAGGTGTCCAGGTCAATGACGCGGTAACCCATGGCGCATGCCCCTTTCTGACCGGGCGGATGCGCCCGGACAACGGGTCTATTGTACCCCAAAGGACGGGCGAATGCAATTTTTATCTTTTCATGGAAGAAAATGGCGGGGGCGGGCGTTTATAGGATAGAACATGCGCAAGGAGGAAACGACCATGAAAAAGGCTTCTTTCAGACGCCTGACCGCGCTGCTGGCGGTGCTGACGCTGCTTTTTGCCCTGCCCGCCGGTGCTGAAAACGCGCAGGACGGGGATGACGGTTCCCGTCTGCTGACGTATGCGGGTTCGTTCCCCCGCGAACTGGCCGATGCGTTTGCGGCCGCAGGGCTTGGCAGCGCGGTGCCGCTGCAGGGGTACGCCGCCATGCGGTTCGGTCAGTGGACGGACGGCGAGGCGGTGCTTCAGGACGAGCAGGGCTATCTTTTGTGCGGCATGGTCTGGCGGCAGGATACGGGGTGGGAGATGACCGTGTCCCGTACCGCGCTGCGTCAGGACGCAGCGCCCACGCTGATGCCCGACGCGGTGCGGTACAACTACACCGACGAGGACGTAGGCCAGATGGACGGGTGCGACAGCTTCAATCTGGTGTACGAAGATGTGACCTACCGCTGGGGGATGTCCATGGACGGCTGGTGCCTGTGGAGCATCACGCATGCGAACGGGGAAAGCATGGACATTGCCCGCTATACCATTGCCACCGGGGAAGGGAACGGCCGCCGGGTGACCTTCAGCGTGCAGTCGCGCCTTCTGGAGGACATGGATATCGCGACTTTCCCGGATACGTTCGCTGCGGCGGAGGCGGCGGCGCAGGCCTCCTCCTATGCGGACAACACCCGGGCGGTGCTGACCGTTCCCGAAACGCAGCAGGACGACGGCGGCCATGGTCTGTGCCGGATTCCGCTGTATGCGGAGCCCAACGCGAAGATCGCCGCCCACGCCTGGGGCATGGAAGAAGCGCAGGCGCGGGTGCTGGAGGCGCGGGACGGGTACGTGCGCATCCGGCTGGGCGGTGAAAACGGCCCGGAGGGCTGGATCCGCCGGGAAAACGCCCTCATCGGGCTGGAGCGGGCGCAGGCATGGAACTGGGACGGTTATTACGGCCAGATATACGCGCAGGGCAGTCAGGAAAATCAGCCCGTCTATGCCGCGCCGGGCGGGGAGGGCGAACCCCTTGACCGGTGGCGCAGAGGGGAAGACGTGGGCGTATTGGGCATGAGCGGCGATCGGAAATGGCTGCTTGTGCAGAACGTCACGGTGGACGAGGGCATATACGAGCGCCTGGCGTACACCGATAACGACGCGGACGTGGCGGGCGTTCACTATCAGGTGGCGTGGGTATCCATCGACGCGGTCAGCCAGACCTCCAATTTCTACGACGCGTGGGTGTACAGCGAGGATCCCGCCCTGCGGCTCAATCTGCGGGAAAAGCCCGACAAGGACGCCCGTTCGCTGGGCAAGTACTACAGCGGTGTGCGCGTGATCCAGATGATGCCCGACCGTCAGGCGCCGGAGGGCTGGGTGAGGGTGGCTGTGGAAGGCGTGACCGGCTGGGTGCAGAGCCGTTATCTGGACAACGCCTGCGATTATGCGGGCGGCAGCTATCTGCCGCCGCTGGCGCAGGTGCAGGGCGCCCGGGAGCCGGGGCTGAACCTGCGGAAGGGCCCGGGCGGGGACGAGGAAGTGATCGCCGCCTATCCCAACGGTACCGTGGCGGAGGTCATGGGCGTGTCCGGCGGATGGGCGCATGTGCGCCTGCAGGACGGCCGGAGCGGCTACATGCTGATGGAGTATCTGGGCGGCGAGCCTCAGCAGGCGGTGAAAAACGCCTTTACCCTCTCCACGGATCAGCCCCTGCTGGACGGCTGGGGTGACCCGCTGGAGGAGACCCTTGCCGCTGGAGAGACCTTCTGCATTCGGGAGAGACCCTGCCCCCAGTGGCTGATGCAGGCGGACAGGAGCTGGACGGTGTTCACCTACAGCTGCACGACCGCGTCTGTCGAGGTGCGGGTGAAGGGGAGCGAAAAATATGGCTATCTCCCTGCGGACGTACTGAGCGTGGTGTGGCAGGCGCGGTGAGACGGCGGTCAGGAAAAGAAAGCGCCCGGAAAAACCGGGGAAAACGATTCGGGTGCAGGCTTTTCGTCCGCCACAATAAAAACATTCGGGAAAACCGGGGAAAAACCCATCATGTATATAAAAAGGTTCGGGAACGGTGCGCCGTTCCCGAGCCCTTTTTGCATGTGCGATTTTCAGCCGGAGCCGGCGATGAGGGTGCCCCGCAGGGCTGCCACGACCGGCTTGGGTGCCGGCGGCTTGCTTCATTCGGTTTGATTACCGGCGGTGCAGGCGGCTTGCTTTGTTCGTTTTGATTACCGGCGGTGCAGACGGCCTGCTTCGTTCGGTTTGATTACCGGCGTCCGCAGGCGGGTCGCCTTGCCCGGCTGCATGGCCGGCGCCGCCCGAACAACGGATGCCATCTGACTTCACGGTTGAAACGGGCAGGCGGTTTTTCCTGCTTGGGCTCATTGCCGGCAGCGCCTGCCCGGCTTCAGGGCCGGAACCGGCAGGGAAACCTTGCCCTGCCCGGGGCTTTGCCCCGGACAGGACGGACGGCTTACTGAGCCGCGTTAGGCGTCATGATCGCCTGCGCCAGATAGCGGGCCATGAAGGCGATCTGATAATCGTCAAAGTCCGCTGCGGCGATGGGGAAGGCGGTGCAGTTTTTATCGTCGTAGTACACCTCGGCGGATACGCTGCCCTCCTTCGGCGACAGCTTAATGCCTTCGAGCTGCAGGGAGCCGCTCGTATAGGACAGCAGCAGCACATTGCTCATATCGTCGTCTTTGGCGACAACATCTTCCATGGCTTTGGAGAACAGGAGGGTCAGGGTATCATTGGTGAGCTCATTCACACAGAGGGGAGGAAACTGCACCGAGGCTGTCATGTCGGCAGGAATGCCGGATTCCACCTGCTGCACGTCAGGCAGGGTGCAGAACAGCGAGCAGGTCACGCCTGCTTCGAGCGCTTCCCACTTGCAGAGCACCTGAAGCTGGTCTTCCACGGTGTGCAGTTCCATGCTGAAATGGGTGTTTTCAACGATGGGATGGAAGCCTGCGACATGGTAGAACAGGAACCGTGCCTTCAATTCCAGATCGGACAGAATGTCGTCCGTCGCCGTCTCGCCGTTCGGCAGTTTATCCGTTTTGCCATCGGTAGTCAGGGAAAGGGTGATGGGTGCGGCACGATAGAATTCGCCGTCTTTGTATACCTCCTGCTCCACGGTCAGCGGCAGCTCCGCTTCGGTCAGCAGCGTGTTCATGAGCAGGCGCAGGTTGACGTATGCGACGTTCTCTCTGCCGGAAGCGGTGGAGAGCAGCGTGTTGCGGTCAGCCAGCGCCCGGTAATAGGAAAGGAGCTTCTGCGTGTCGGAAAAGTAATGGGTAGCGCCTTCATTTCGCTGATATCTGACGGTTCTGGAATTTTCCGGGTGCGCCTGATCCTGAACGGTGTAGCACACCGCGCCGGTCCCGTCCGCCGTCACCTGCGTGATCTCCCAGGCGCCGGTCAGCGCCGTGCCCCTGAGCTGCTCGGTGATGTCCTCCTGAAACGTCTGCGGCAGGCTTTCCTGCGGCGTGACAAAGTTGTCCATCACCGCCTGTACGCCGAATTCATCCGTATGCACGTACAGGGTATAGCGCAGGGGCGCGGGCTCGCCCTGCGCCTCCCGGAGCGACAGATCCTGGGGATACCAGACGCATTTGAGAATGGACGAGCCGTCCCATGCAGCCTGACAGACGTAGTTTTCGGGCAGGTTGTCCGTTTCAAGAAGATCGGCGCACAGGTTGGCGGCGCGGGCGACAAACATGCTGGCGTCGCCGGCCTCCTGATCGTCGAGCAGGGTGCCTTCGACCGTCCGCCACTCCTCGTCCGTACGGGTAATGGTGGAGCCGGTGGCGTTATAGAAGTAAAGCTGGTCGTGCATCAGGTAGGCGGGGGGCTCGGCGGTGTGGGACGCTCCCGCCAGCCCCGATACGATGCGCATGGCGTCGGAGGCGTCCGCCGGCACCGGGGTAGAGGATGCGGAAAGCAGGGGGGCGGATGTATCCTGTGCGGGGGCAGAGGTCAGGAGGGGCACCGTGTCCGCCGCATTGTCCTGATCCGTGGGGAGAGGGGACGAGGTGGCGGACGCGTCGTCCGCCCGGGCGGCGGGCAGGGCGTCCAGCCTGCCGGTGAAGGTCCAGTCGGACAGGGCGACCAGACTGAGGCACAGCGCCGCCGCGCATACGAGCGCCAGACCGGCGGTGAACAGGGTACGCAGTTTTTTCATGCTGAAGCACGCTCCTTCCGTTTTGACGGCTCCCGGGGGGAACCGTTCCTGATGACCTGAGTATACCGGAGGGATGTCATGGGGCTGTGCCCGTTTTGTCTTCATTTTGTAAATAAAGTGGAAAAACGGCGCGGGCTTCAAAGCCCGGGTGCCGGTTGAAAAAGGCCATGTGTCCGCCGTGAAGGGTCATGATGCGGGCGCACAGGGACAGGCCGATGCCCGCCCCGTTTTCCGACCGGGTGCGCGCCTTGTCCGCCATGTAGAAGGGACGGGTCAGAAGGGGCAGCGCCTCCTCCGGCGCGCCCGGTCCCTCGTCCGTGACGGAGGCCTCGAGCGCAGTTTCCGTCCGGGTCAGGCGGCATACGACGGCGGAGCCTGCCGGTGCGTACTTACAGGCGTTGGCCATCAGGTTGACAAACAGGTCGCACAAAAGCGCTCCGTCCCCCTGCACGGGTGCATCCTCTGCCGGCAGGCGCAGGGCGACCCCCTTTTCCCGGAACAGGGGATGCAGCGCGTCCCCGGCGGCGGTCATGGCGGCAAGGAGGGATACGTCGTCAAGGGGCAGCCCCTCCTCCCCGTCCAGACGGCTGAGCTTCATCAGCTTCTGGCTCAGCTCATTGAGCCGCCGGCACTGCTGGGCGATATAGCGGCAGCCCTCCTGCCGCTCCGACGGGGTCAGTCTGTCCGCCAGCATCAGGTCGCTGTAGCCCAGCATGGCGGTCATGGGCGTTTTCAGCTCATGGGACAGGTCGCGCACAAACTGCTTCTGCCGGGCGTTTTCATCCTCCAGCGCGGCGACATGGCTCTCCACCGACTGCGCCATCTGGTTAAAGCTGTCCGACAGCGCCTGAATGTCGGCGGCGTTGGTGCGCCCGGTCAGGCGCAGACCGTACTGCCCATCCGCAATGGCGCGCGCCCCCGTTTCCAGCCGGGCAAGGGGGCGGAACATGCGGCGGGACTGGGTGAACAGCACGCAGGCCAGCACCACAAGGGCGACCAGCAATACCCCGCCCATGATCAGCGCCTGACGGCGGGCGTTTTGCACCAGCGTTCCTTCCGCCCACACCCCGGCGAGGGTGCAGCCGTTTTCCTCCGCTCCGCAGAGAAAAACAGGGCCTTCCTCCGTGGAAAGGAACAGCGCCCTGCCTGCCGTCGTCTGAGGAACCCAGAGGGCGGGCAGCGCGTCGGCCGTGCCATGGCAGACCTGGCCGTTCCGAAACAGCACGAACCGGCCGTCCGTGCCCAGCCCTTCGGTGACGGACAGCGCGCGGTTCATGGCGCTCAGGGCGGCTTCCCCATCCGTATACAGCGCCGCGGCGCCGGCGACGGCCTGGCGGGCGGTGGCAAAGGCGCCCTCCACCCGCTGCTTTTCCGCCTGAAAGGCATGATCGTTCTGCTGCACAAGCAGGGCGGCGCATACGGAAAAAAGCAGTGCGAAGGAGACGGAGAGCACCGCCAGATAGTTTTTCTGCCACAATTTCACCGCGTTTCCTCCTCGCCTGAAAGCCGGTAGCCCACCTTGTGGACGGTCAGGATGCGGTCTTCCAGCCTGCATTTTTTCCGCAGCTTCTGAATGTGCGCATCCACTGTACGGGTGCCGCCGAAATAATCGTACCCCCACGCTTCGCTGAGCAGCTGATCCCGGCTGAGGGTATGTCCGCGGTGGCGCAGCAGGGTCTCCAGCAGCAGAAATTCCTGCGGCGTGACCTCCGCGTCCCGGCCGTCAACCATGACCCGCCGGGCGTCCAGATCCACCACGGTACCGTCGATGGCGACGGCGCTGACCGGCGCGCCGTGACGCTTGAGGATGTTGGCTGCCCGGGCGGTCAGCTCCGCCACGTCAAAGGGCTTGACCAGATAATCCTCCGCTCCCATTTTCAGCCCCCGCACCCGGTCTTCGATCGCCGTGCGGGCGGTGACGAACAGGGTAGGCGGCGGATCGGGCAGGGCTTCAAACAGTTCAAACCCGTCCATGCGGGGCATCATCACGTCCGCGACCATCAGGTCGTACCGCTGCAGGCGCAGCTTTTCCAGCGCCTCCGCGCCGTCCCGGCACAGGGTGCACACGCAGTCCTCGCTTTTCAGGGCAAGCTGGATCAAATGCAGGATTGCTTCTTCATCCTCGGCGATCAGTACGTGGTAGGGCATGGGCGCCACCGCCTTTCTTTGGGGACATTATACCATATCCTGCCGCCCGATAGGTCATGAAATTGTAAAATCGCGCGGCTGAAAAAGGCAGCAACGGAGAAAAAACAAAGGCCGGGACTTGATTGCGATTTGAACAGGATGTATAATTTAAAAGGAAAAGGGAACGTTTGCTCCATCAGACGTTCATCCAGACAAACGATGAAAGAAGGTCTGCCCGAGATGAACAGACGCGTGTGGAAAGGAATACTGCTTGCCGCCGCAGCGCTGACGCTGGCGCTGGGCATGGCGGCCGCCGCCGGCGAGGAAACGCTGATCTGCGGCAATTTCAAGTATCAGCTCAGCGGCGGGGAAGCATCCATCGTCGGCGTGGTGGAAAAACCCGTGGGGCAGCTGACCGTCCCGGAACAGCTGGACGGGTATCCCGTGGTCGCCGTCGGCGGGCTGGGGCGGTGCACGGAGCTGACTGCCGTTACCCTGCCGGCTACGGTTCGGTCGATCGAGGCGGACGCCTTCTACGGCGACGACGCGCTGACCGCCATTGATCTGCCGTCCGGTCTGACCCGCATCGGGATAAACGCGTTCAGCCGCTGTACGTCGCTGCGTGCGGTCAGCCTGCCTTCTGCGCTGACGAGAATTGGACAAAGCGCATTTTCGGGCTGCACCGCCCTGACGGAGATCACCGTGCCGGGCGGCGTGTCCACGGTGGAGGAAAGCACGTTTGCATCTGCCGGCATTCAGACGCTGACCCTTGAAAGCGGCGTGAAGACCATCGGCACCCGGGCGTTTTACAGCTGCTCGCAGCTGAAGAGCGTGTCCATCCCGGCTACGGTTTCGACCGTTGGACAGGAAGCCTTCTCCGGCTGCAGCGCGCTGACAGGCCTGACCCTGCCCGAGGGTGTGGTGTCGATCGGGGAGAGCGCTTTTTTCAACTGTAAGGCGCTTGCTTCGGTGACGCTGCCCGGCACACTGACAAAGGTGGGCGCGTCTTCGTTTTCCGGCTGCAGCGCGCTGACGGGTGCGACCCTCCCCGGCGGGCTGACCGCCGTGCCGGAAGGAATGTTCACCGGCTGCACGGCGCTGAAAACGGTGGAGCTTCCCGACGGTATTACGTCGATCGGCACGTATGCGTTCTATAAATGCGGGCTGACTGATGTGGACGTGCCCGCCAGCGTGACGTTCATCGGCAAAAACGCATTCAACGGCTGCGCGGCGCTTGCGGCGCTGACGCTGCATAACGGTCTGGAAAACGTGGGAGAGGCGGCTTTTGCAGGATGCAGGGCGCTGACGAATGTATCCCTGCCCGGCAGCCTGACGACGGTGCCCAGTGAGGCGTTTGTCCTCTGCACGGGGCTGCAGCATGTGTCCATCGGAGCGGGCACCGTCGCCATCGGACCGTCCGCGTTTTCCCACTGTACGGCGCTTGCATCCGTGGAACTGCCCGAAGGGTTGGAGAGTATTGATAACAACGCGTTTGCGTACTGCAAAAAGCTGCAGACGATCACCATCCCGCGGAGCGTTTCCGCCATCGGCGACAATGCCTTTAGCGGTATCCGTCCGCTGCTGGTGGTGGTGGAAGGCTCCTACGCGCATCAGTGGGCGGTGGCGAAGCAGTTTGACTATGACCTGATCGCTGCGCCGGTCAAGGTGAGCAAGGTGACGTCCAAGTACACGGCGCGCGCGGTGGGCGAGGCGAACCGTTATTACGCGACCGCCGAGGGCGGCACAGCGCC
>CAKUKE010000022.1 GCA_934662505.1 uncultured Clostridia bacterium
GCCATCGAAGCCGGTCTGCGTTTCGCTATCCGTGAAGGCGGTCATACCGTCGGCGCCGGCGCCGTCGTTCGTACCGTTGAAAACTGAGTATAATTCGCCCTTTCCCCGGTCGGGTGCGGCCTGACCGGGGAAAGGACAGGGATATCAAAGAGAGGTGTTAACAAATGGCAGCCAAGGAAGCCCGTGCGAGCATCGTGCTGGCCTGCACCGAATGCAAGCAGCGGAACTACAACACCAAGAAAAACAAGAAGAACACCCCCGACCGCGTTGAACTGAAAAAGTATTGCCGCTTCTGCAAGAAGCATACCGCCCACCGCGAGACCAGATAAACGCGAAGGATGTGACAAACATGGCTGACGAGAAGACCAACGTCAACGGTAAGGAAAAGGTTTCTTTCTGGACCAAACTTGGCCGGTTCTTCAAAAATCTGCCTCATGCCATCGCCCGTCCTTTCAAAAACATGTGGCACGAACTGAAAAAGGTCACCTGGCCCACCAAGAAGGAATGGCTGAACTCCA
Source organism: uncultured Clostridia bacterium (assembly GCA_934662505.1). Classification (GTDB taxonomy): domain Bacteria; phylum Bacillota; class Clostridia; order Christensenellales; family Aristaeellaceae; genus SVGT01. Next base: position 519 of record CAKUKE010000022.1, read on the forward strand.
CGCTCATCGTCATTGCCTTTATGGTGTTCATGGGGATTGTGATCGGTCTGCTGGATATGGGCTCTTCTGCCCTGATCAGCTGGCTGGTGTCGCTGTAATTGATAAGGAGAAGCAAAGATGTCCGAAGACAGGCCGGGCACGCTTGAATGGTATGTGGTTCATACCTATTCTGGCTATGAAAACAAGGTCAAGGACAACCTGGAAAAGGCCGTCGAGAACAACGGGATGCAGAACCTGATTACCGAAGTGATCGTGCCTACGGAAGAGGTTGTCGAACTGCGGAACGGCAAGCGCGTGACGACCTATCACAAAACCTTCCCCGGATACGTGCTGGTGCACATGATCATCACCAACGAAAGCTGGTATGTGGTGCGCAACACCCGTGGCGTAACCGGTTTTGTGGGGCCGGAGAGCAAACCCATTCCGCTGACCGCCGAAGAACTTGACCGGATGCTGAGCAGCGCTCCCAGCGCGGTGGATTGCAAGATCGCCGTGGGTGAGGATGTGCGTATTCTGTCCGGCCCGCTGGAGAATTTCACCGGCGTGGTCGAGGAGATTGACGGCATTCGTCAAAAACTGCGGGTGAAGGTGAAAATGTTCCTGGGTCGTGAGATGCAGATCGAGGTCGATCTGGATCAGGTGGAAAAGGTCAAGGACTGACGCTTTTGCCCCGGTGCCGCCTTTGGGCGGCAGGTTCCCGTTCCCGTGGGAGGCGCGCATAAGGCGTGCGCGCCGCCATTACCACAAGCTTTAAGGAGGTGCCATCTACCATGGCAAAGAAAATTACCGCTTTCATCAAGCTGCAGGTTCCGGCCGCCAAGGCGACTCCTGCCCCCCCGATCGGTCCTGCGCTGGGTCAGCACGGTGTGAACATTCCCGGCTTCTGCAAGGAATTCAACGCCCGTACCGCCAAGCAGGAAGGCTACATCATTCCTGTCGTCATCACCGTTTTCTCTGACCGGTCCTTCACCTTCATCACCAAGACGCCTCCCGCGCCTGTGCTGATCAAGAAGGCCCTGAACCTGGAGAGCGCTTCCGGCCGTCCCAACAAGGACAAGGTCGGGCAGCTGACGCAGGCTCAGGTCCGGGAAATCGCCACCACCAAAATGCCCGATCTGAACGCCGCCTCCATCGAGTCTGCCATGAGCATGATCAAGGGTACGGCGCGCAGCATGGGCATCACGGTCGCCGACGAATAAGGCTTATATTGTGGGAGGACGTTGCGCCGCTATTACCACAGGGAGGATTTGAAAGATGAAACACGGCAAGAAATATGTTGACAGCAGAAAGCTGATCGATTCTCTGAAGCTGTACGACCCCGAGGAAGCAGTCGCTCTGATCAAGCAGACCGGCAAGGCCAAGTTCGACGAAACTGTGGAACTGTCCATCCGTCTGGGCGTTGATCCCCGTCACGCTGACCAGCAGGTTCGCGGCACCGTGGTGCTGCCCTACGGTACCGGCAAAAAGGTGCGTGTGCTGGTGTTCGCCAAGGGCGATAAGGCCAAGGAAGCGGAGGCCGCCGGTGCGGATTACGTGGGCGACGCCGATCTGGTCGCCAAGATTCAGAGCGAGAACTGGTTTGACTTCGATGTGTGCGTTGCAACCCCTGACATGATGGGTACCATCGGCCGCATCGCTCGTCTGCTGGGTCCCAAGGGCTTGATGCCTAACCCCAAATCCGGCACCGTCACCATGGATCTGACCAAGGCCATTGGCGAGATCAAAGCCGGTAAGGTGGAGTACCGCGTGGACAAGACCGCTATCGTGCACTGCCCCATCGGCAAGGTCTCCTTTGACGATGAAAAGCTGACCGCCAACATGAAGGCGCTGATGGAAGCCATTATGAAGGCGAAGCCCGCTACGGCGAAGGGCACCTATGTGCGTTCTCTGTACATGAGCACCACCATGGGTCCCTCTCTGAAGGTCAACAGCCTGAAGTTCTAAGGAATAAAAAAAGACCCGCATTCTTTGGAGTGCGGGTCTTTTTTTCTTTGGAAAAAGGCTCGGATTGCAGTTTGCCCGGCAGAAAAACATGACGCAGGCGCTATGTGTCTGAACGCGCTCCGGAGAAAGTAACGTCAGACAGGGTCAGGGGTTGACCGCTGTGTACAGGGTGATCTGGTGGATTTGAGCCCGGGTGCCCAGTCGGACGGGCAGGCCGGAGACGCCGACCCCGGGGCTGATGAACACATCTCCGCCGCTTTCCCGCAGCCACCCCTGAACGTATCGGTTGCCGTAGCGGCTGGATGAGAGGAGGGGGCGTCCCCCAATGGCGACCTGTCCGCCATGGGTGTGGCCGCACAAAGCAAGGTCAAAAAAGCCTTCAAATGCTGCGCACTCGGGCAATATGTCCGGCGTGTGGGGAAGGAAAATCGTAAAGCCGGCGGTAGCGCATTCTTTGATGACATGTTTCAGATCTGGATGACCGTTGTAAAAATCGTCCACGCCGGCCAGCGCAAGGGTGGCGTCACCCCGCATCAGGCAGGTCACGTCATTGATCAGCGGCGTGACGCCGTCTGCTTTCATGCTTTCACGGAGCAGACGCAGGTTGCGTTCGGGGGGCGTGCGGTCGTGGTTGCCTGCAACGGCGAATACACCCATGGGTGCGGAAAAACCGGGATGCAGCGCCCAGAAATCCAATGCCCCCTGTGACGTTTCCCCATAATCCCCGCCCAGCAGGATCAGGTCGCTGCCCAGGTCGTTTACCGTTTTCACCAGACTGCGCACACGGTCTTCACTGAAAAAAGTGCCGTAATGGATGTCTGAAAGGTACGTGATCGTCAGGCCGCTGAAGGGCGCAGGCAGCGCTGCGGAAACGTAGGTCTGGCGATCTACTGTCAGCTGCTGGGCGCAGTAAAGCGGGTAAAACAGCGCGCAGGATGCGGGCAGCAGCGCCAGCAGCCGTCCCAGAAGGCCGGGACCGCGCGTCTTTTTCTTTCTGCTTCGGGCAATCAAGACAGCACCTCCATACACGGCTATGTTATGCAGAAGAGAATGAAAAAAATGCGGGCGGCGCAATACGACCGCGTCAGGTGTTATAGATCTGATGGATTTCTGCAGTGGGCTGGCCATCTGCTTCGGCCAGCAGCAGGGGAGGCGAGACCCGCAGTCCGCCCGGTCTTACGCCCTTCTGTGCGCGCACAAGGCAAAGGGTGGCGGGACGGCCGGCCTGCGGATGCACCAGACGCAGGTTTTTCACAGGCAGCCCGGCTGCCGTAAGCAGAGCAAACAGATGATCCAGCCGTCTGGCGGGGTAAACCATACATAGACTGCCACGATTTTTCAGCAGCGCCCGGGCGCGTAAAATCAATTGATCGGCGGAGATGCGCTGCTCGGTGCGCGCTTCTCCATGCCTGAGCGTGCCTGCGTCAGCAGGGTAATAGGGCGGGTTGCATACGGCCAGGTCGAAGGTATTGGCATGCACGCCCGCCGGCGCGCCATTCAGATCAGCCTGCATGAAGCGGACGGTCTCTGCCACGCCGTTCAGCGCGGCGGAGCGCAGGGCGCGGTCGATGGCGGAAGGATCCGCATCCATGCCGGTCAGGGAGGCGTCTGGAATGCGCGCTTTGATCAGCAGAGAAAGAATGCCGTCGCCGCAGGCCAGATCACAGACATTTTTTCCGGCATAGGGCGCGGCAAAGTGCGCCAGCAGCACGGCATCCAGCCCGAAGTGGTAGGCGCCATGGCGCTGGATGATACGGAAACCTGCGCGCTGCAAATCAACCAGACGTTCCTTCTCCCGGAGGGACAGGAGCTCACTGTTCATCAGGCATCACCAGATATTTTCGCATGCAGAAGCCGCTTTTCCCTTCATATTCCACCCGGCACCACTTATCATTCATGGCGGTCACCAGCAGGTAATCGCCCCGCGGCATTTCGCAGAGTATGCGCGCGCTGGTGCTGGCGCCTTCCCGCAGGTTCAGGCTGTCACTCTCCGATTGGATCAGCGCCAGCCTGGGCGGATTCAGGGGAGAAAGGATGACCTGCGCTTCTTCCGTAGGCGTGGGTGCGTCCGTTTCTGCGGGTGCAGGAGACGGCGTGGGGATGTCCGTGGGAGAAGAAGATGGAGCAGGGGCGGTTGTAGGCGACGGAGCCGGAACGTCCGGCGACGGGGAGGGGGTCGCCGTTGGGCTGGACGAGGAAACATCCCCGTTCAGGAAGGTCAGAAAACGGGTCATGACGTAACCGGACGTGCCCAGATAAGTGACCGCGCACCACACGTCGCCCCGCTGGGATACGGTGATCTCCTCGTTTTGAGGAATGGTGCGCAGGATGGAGCCGTAGGAGGAGGCGCGGTCGCGCAGATTAAGGGAGCCGGAGACGGTGGTGACCCGGGCGCGCAGCCCCTCTCCGGCGGGGGGATCGGCGGGGGCGGGCGTATGATCCGGCGCCGGTACGCCCAGCGTCAGAAAGCTGGTCATCACATAGCCCTGCGTGCCCTGATAAGACGTGCGGCACCACACCGTCCCCATTTCTTCGATGAGGATCACCTCGTGGCGGGGAATGGTGCGCAGTACCGCGGCATAGGCAGAGGGCGCGGCGCGGAGGTTGAGGGAGCCGGAGACGGTGGTGACCCGGGCGTAAACGCTCCCGGAGGGCACGTCAGGCGCAGGCAAGGGGGTGGGCGCGGACGCCGTGGGCGAGGGAGAAGAAGCAAAGGTCAAAAAACGGGTCATGACAAAGCCGACGGTGCCCTCATAGGTCACCTGACACCAGCTGTCGCCGCGGGACAGTACCTGTACGTCTCTGCCGCGGGGGATGGTGCGCAGCACACGGGCGGTATCCCGCGCCTGCGCACGCAGGTTGAGGGAGCCGGAAACGGTGGTGACCCGGGCATAAACGTCCCCGGACGGCGCGTCGGGCGCAGGGGTAGGGGTCGACGCGCCCGGCGTGGGCGTCGGGGCGTTCAAAAAGGTGAGGAAGCTGGACATGACGTAGCCTTCCGTGCCCTGATAGACGGTGCGGCACCAGCCGTTTTCCGGCGCGGACACGGTGATGATCTCGTTGCGGGGAATGGTGCGCAGCACACGGGCGCTTCCGCTGGCGCTGGCGCGGAGGTTGAGGGAGCCGGAAACGGTGGTCACCCGTGCCGTGAGCCCGGCGGGCGCGGGGGAAGCGTCTCCGCCCGGAAGCGGCGTTTCAATGATGATGATCTCCTGACTGCCGTCTGAAATGGGGCTGAGGATGGAGCGGGTAAAGGCGTACTGAACGGGACGGCAGCCCTCAAAGTAGAAGGAGAGGATCTGGTCGTAGGTAAAGCCCTGCTTGGCCATCTGCATGGCGCCCCGCTGGCTCAGCCCGGTGCCGTGCCCCCAGCGGCGTGCTTCCACCCGGAAACCGCCGTCTGCGGCCGCAACGGACCAGAGCTCGTTTTTCATGCTGTTCAGGGACATGGACAGCGGCGCTTCCAATTCGGAGAAAATGTCGAAGGTCAGGGTTGTGGGACAGGAGGAACCGTTGGCGGAGACCGTAACGGCAAAGTCCAGCTTGGTATACAGGCGGCTGGGCGCAGGGTACTTGGGGGTGTGGGGCGTAATGGCGGAGACGGCGGTGACCTGCGCGCCTGCGCCGAAAAGCGCGACGGCCTTGTCGTTCAGCAGCCTGCCCATCGTGGCGTTGGACTGAGTGCCGTTGGCCGTCACCCAGAAGGAACGTACGCGGCTGTCCGGGTTTTGCAGATCATAGGGGTCATCCTTGACGGTGATGTAATTGTAGGCGGTGGAACCCCACAGGTTTTTGACGCTTTCGATCTGTCCGCCGTTGGAGGCGGTGTAGTAGGTGGCCGTGAGGGCGGAGCCGTTCATGGAGACCACGCCCTTGGTGGCGTCCACGGCGGTGCGGCAGTTGGCGTTGCCGGAGGGGGTGCCGCGGTAGACCTGATCGGAGGTGGTGTCCACCACATCCCAGCCGCGGGAGGCGGAATTCTGCATGGCGCGCAGGGTATACGTGCGGGCGGAAACGGCCTGTGCCTTGAGCGCCTCCAGCGGGGAGGAATTGCCCATCTCATAGGGAAGCACGCCGTAGAGGTAATCCTCAATGAAAATATAGGCGATGACGCGCATTTTGTACGTGCCGCCGGACAGGTAGCTCTGGAAGGTCAGATCGCCGGGATATAGATTGCCGGGCGCCAGCGACTGGGCGATGCGCACGCCGTTTTCGCCGGTGGCCGTGTGCCGGCGCAGCTGCACGGTCGTCCCGGAGGCGTATCGGACGCCGCCCTGCGTCAGGGTCAGCGTACCGTCCGGCGCGTTGAGCTGCACGGTGACGGTGCCGCCGCCTGAAAGCGCCTGACCGCCCGCGGAATAACTGCCCGACAGCGTCACGTCGACCCGGGAGGGAGCGCCCATGGAGGACAGGTTGACTCGTACCATTCCGCTGCGGGTGCCGCCGTTTTCCAGCGCCGCGGCAGGCGAAAGCAGGGAAACCATAAAAAGCAGAAAAGCTGTCCATCCACATAAAAAACGGCGTCGCCGTGTGCTGCGTGCGTACATCATGAACCTCCGTAACGTAACGAAATTAACACTTTCGTAACTTATTGTCAGTATAGCATATTTTGCCCGGAATGTCTATGGAAAAAACTGGCCGTCCCCTTGGAAACGGCATAGAATATATGTAAAAAAACATCTTCCCAAACTATGGCGGCGCGGTTATAATACACCTTGCAGCGGAGGTGTGGCCATGATCGTGATCGTCGCCGAGAAGCCCAGCGTAGGGCGGGATATTGCCCGGGTGCTGGGGTGCAGGGAAAAGGGAGAAGGGTATCTGAAAAACGATACCTACACGGTGACGTGGGCGCTGGGGCATCTGGTCAGCCTGTGCGAACCGGACGAGATGGATGAACGGTACCGGCGCTGGCGGACGGAGGATCTGCCCATTTTGCCGGAGCATATTCCCACCAAGGTGCTGCCCAAGACCCGCAGGCAGTTTACCGTGGTCAAAAAGCTGCTTTGCGCGCCTGAAACGGAAAGCGTCATCTGCGCCACGGATGCCGGGCGGGAGGGTGAACTGATCTTCCGTCTGATTTACGAACAGGCCAAATGCACCAGGCCTGTGAACCGTCTGTGGATCTCCTCCATGACCGACGAGGCGATCAGGGAAGGCTTCGGCGCCATTCGCCCGGACGGGGATTACGACGGTCTCTACCGCAGCGCCCGCTGCCGGGCGGAGGCGGACTGGCTGGTGGGCATGAACGCCAGCCGGGCGTTTACCCTGCGGTACGATGTGCTTTTGTCCATCGGCAGGGTACAGACGCCGACGCTGGCCATTCTGGTGCGGCGGTACCGCGAAATCGCCGCCTTCAGGCCGGAGGAATACTTTACCGTGAACGCCTCCTTCGGCGATTATGCCGGGCAGTGGTTCGACCCCTCTGCCGGGGATGAAAAAACGGCCAACCGTCTGCCCGACCGGGAGCGGGCGAATGCGATTGCGGCGCGGGTCAAGGGACAGACCGGGAGGGCGGAAAGCGTGAGCCGGGAAGAAAAAAAGGACTGGCCGCCTCAGCTGTACGACCTGACCAGTCTTCAGCGGGACGCGAACAGCCGTCTGGGCTTCACGGCGGATAAGACCCTGCGGGTGACGCAGGAACTATATGAAAAATGGAAGGCGGTCACCTATCCCCGCACGGACAGCCGCTACCTGCCGCTGGACATGGTGGGCAGAGCCAAACTGACCCTGCAGAAGCTGCCCGCGGTATACCGCGACGTGGTGGCGGGCATTCCGTGGCAGGAGGGCAAGCTGCCCTTTTCCAAGCGGATCTTTGATAATGCGAAGGTGTCCGACCATCACGCCATCATTCCCACGCCGCAAACGGCGCCGCTGGATAAACTGCCGGAGGACGCGCGGAAGGTGTTCGACCTGATCGCACGCCGCACGGCGGCGGCGTTTTACCCGCCCTGCGTGTACGATGCGGTGAAAATTGTGACCCGGGTGGGCGAAGACGCATTCCGCACGACGGGGCGGGTCGTTCGGGACGCGGGCTGGAAAGCGGTGTATGGCGGCGATCAGGACGGTGAAGCCCTGCCTGCGCTGCAGGAGGGCGAGGAGCGGGCGGTGCAGAAGGCAGCTGTTAAAAAGGAAACTACCAAGCCGCCGGCACCCCATACGGACGCCAGTCTGCTCTCCGCCATGGAAAACGCAGGGAAGGAACTGGAGGATGAGGAACTGCGGGAGCAGATGCGGGGATCCGGACTGGGTACGCCCGCGACCCGGGCGGCCATCATCGAGCGTCTGGTGCAGGTGGGCTATGCCGCGCGCAGGGGTCGAGCGATCAACGCGACGGAAAAAGGCGTGCGGCTGATCGAAATCGCACCGAATGAAATCGCATCGCCCGAGACAACGGGCAGGTGGGAGAAAGCGCTCCACGAAATCGCAGAAAACAGGCGGGATACCCAGCGTTTTATGGAGGGGATCCGCCGCCTGTCCGCTTTTCTGGTGGAGTATGCCGCCAAAACGGAAAACGAAGGGCATTTTCCCAAAGAAGAACGCAGACAGGGACGCGGACGGCGCAAAAGCGGCGCGCGGACGCTGCCGGGCGCGGTCTGCCCTCTTTGCGGAAAGCCGGTGCAGGAAAGCGCCAGAGCATTCGGCTGTTCCGCATGGCAGGACGGCTGTCGGTTTACCCTGTGGAAGGACGGGCTTGCACGGGGCGGCGGGCCGGAGCTGAATGAAAAAATCGTGTCGCTGCTGCTCAGGAACGGCGTTGTGCGCGGGTCCACGGGTGAGATCCGTCTGGCGGACGGCATGCTCTCCTTTACACCCAGCGGCGCGGGCGCGCCCGTTGTGCGGGTACCGGTCGCCTATGCGCGGGGTGAAGAAACAAAAAAGAAAGAGCCGAAGGAATGAACGGGAGGCGTGATGGATGGGCGCGACGGGTACAAAAAATCTGACCACCGGAAAACCGGCGCGGCTGCTGCTGAATTTTACGGCGCCGGTGCTGCTGGGGCTTTTGTTTCAGCAGATGTACAATTTTGTGGATACGGCCATTGTGGGGCGGTATCTGGGCACGCAGGCGCTGGCCGCGGTGGGCTCCACAGGGTCGGTGAATTTTCTGATCGTAGGCTGCTGTACGGGAATCTGCTCCGGCTTCGGCATTCCCATCGCGCAGGCCTTCGGCGCAAGGAACGAGGCCTACATGCGGCGATGCGTCGCCAACTCGATTTACGCCTCTGCCTTCATCAGCGTGGTGATGGCGGCGCTGACCGCCCTTTTCTGCCGGCCGATCCTGACGCTGATGAGCACTCCGGCCGACATTCTGGACGATGCGGTGGCCTACATCTGGATCATCTTTGCCTGCATCCCTGTGACCGTGGCTTACAATCTGGCGGGCTGCGTACTGCGGGCGGTCGGTGACAGCAAAACGCCGGTGGTTTATCTGGTGGTGGCCTCGGCAGTCAACGTGGCGCTGGATCTGTTCTGCATCCTTGTGTTGAAAATGGGGGTGGCAGGAGCGGCGCTGGCTACGGTGATCAGCCAGGCGGTGGCTACCGTGGGCTGTTTATGGACCATCCGCCGGCATTTTCCCGTGCTGCAACTGAATTGGGAAGAAAAGCGCCCCGATGTGCCGCTGATGCTGCATCTGACGGGCTTTGGCGTGCCCATGGGACTGCAATACTCCATTACCGCCGTAGGCAGCGTGGTGCTGCAATCCGCCGTCAATTGTCTGGGAACGGAGGCCGTGGCATCCATGGCGGCCGGTGCAAAGGTCAATTCGCTGTTTTTCTGCGTGCTGGACGCTATGGGAACCACCATGGCGACCTATGCGGGGCAGAACATGGGGGCGGGGCGGCTGGAACGGGTGCGGGAAGGGCTGCGGAGCGCCTTTTTCCTGGGACTGGCCTACTGTGCGCTGGCCTTTGCGGCCCAGCTGGTGACGGGGCGCGGGCTGATCTCCATGTTTGTGGATGCGGGCGAAAGTCCAAAGGTGGTGGAGCAGGCGTACACGTTCCTTTTGTGGAACGGCGGAACGTACGTGCTGCTTTTACTGGTGTCCATTTTCCGTTTTACCATTCAGGGAATGGGCTATACCCGGGTGGCCATGATCGCCGGCGCTTTTGAAATGGCGGCGCGCACCCTGGTCGCCCGGCTGCTGGTGCCCATGCTGGGTTTTACCGGGGCGTCCATGGCGAACCCTGCCGCATGGCTGGCGGCGGATATTTTTCTGGTGCCCTGCTTCTATATGGCTTACAGAAAGGAGCAACTGCGCTGCCAGACGCAGAAAAGCGCTTTTTGAAAAGTAAAAAACGAATTTTATACATTGCAATGCAGAGCAGTTGATGGTAAAATAAACCCGACATCCAAATGAAAGACAAGGAGGACGGAAACGTGTTTACGATCGGTTTTATCGATTACTTTTTGGACGAGTGGCATGCCAACAATTACCCCCGCTGGATTGAGGATTATTCCAAGGGCGAAATGAAGGTGACCCACGCCTTTGGTCTGATCGACAGCCCCCGCGGCGGCATGACCACCGATCAGTGGTGCGAGAAGTTCGGCATTACCAAGTGCGATACCATTGACGAAGTGCTGGAAAAGTGCGACGGGATCATCGTGCTGTCTCCCGACAACGCCGAAATGCATCTGCAGCTGTGTCAGAAGCCGCTGCGCTGCGGCAAGCCCGTGTATGTGGATAAGACCTTTGCACCCGACGAGGAGATTGCCAAGCAGATCTTCGCCATCGCCGAGGAGAGCGGCACCCCCTGCTATTCTTCCAGCGCGCTGCGCTATGCGGAGGAGTATCAGGGTCTGGATACGGATAAGATTCACGCCATCAGTTCCTGGGGTCCCAACGGTGTGGAAATCTATTCCATCCATCAGATCGAGCCCATCATCATGCTCATGAAGACCCGTGCCAAGCGGGTGATGTGCGTTCCCAGCCAGAAGTGGAGCACCTTCAACGTGGAGTTTGTGGACGGCCGCGCCGCTACCCTGACCATGTTTGAAGAAGGGGTTCCCTTCACGCTGGGCGTATGCATGGACGGCGGCAACAAGGTGCTGACCAGCATGACCGACAATTTCAAGCCCTTTATTTACGCCATGCTCCAGTTCTTCCGTGATAAGAAGATCCCTGTGCCTCATGAGCAGACGCTGGATGTGATGGCGCTGCGCGGCGCCTGCATCAAGGCGGAAAAGACCCCTTACGTGTGGGTGGACGCCTGAAACAGAAACTGACGGAGCCGCAGGTTCATGGAGCCTGCGGCTCTTTTCCTCTTTTTAAGCGAAACTGTTCCGCAGACTGAAATATCACAAAAAGGGCTTGCCAAAATGCCACGGAGCATGGTATAATGTTCAGGTGTCATACGGGCGGTCCTCTGTCTGCGCAAAGCGCAGGGCATGAACGTCTATGAGGGAAGGAGGACACTTAAAATGAGCGAGATCATTCGTTCCATTGAGCAGGCGCAGCTCCGTTCCGATCGGCCGTCTTTCGACGTTGGCGACACCGTACGGGTGCAGGTCAAGGTTGTGGAAGGCAGCCGCGAGCGTCTTCAGGCGTTCGAAGGCGTTGTCATCGCCAAGCGCAACGGCTCTAACCGTGAAACCTTCACGGTGCGCCGCGTCTCCTACGGCGTGGGTGTGGAGCGTACGTTCCCCCTGCACTCTCCGCGTGTGGACAGCGTGACTGTCGTGCGCCGCGGTCGTGTGCGTCGGGCGAAGCTGTACTATCTGCGCGATCTGCAGGGTAAGGCTGCGAAAATTCGCGAGGCCGGCCGCCGCTGATTTACCGGAGAAAAAACGTCATGGGATACCATGGCGTTTTTTGTATGCTGAAGATTTCTCGCAGAGCAGACGGTTCAAAAACTGATCGACGAATGATGAAATGCGTACCGAATGGCGCCGCATCATTTGGCGCAGGCCGGGAGGGGGCGCCTTCGTAAGTCAGGCAGGGGTACTTCGATGTCGAAAAAGGACGAAATATGTCAGGGGAGAGGGCGCATGGAGCAGCATGCGCCCTGTTTTATAAGAAAAAGTCTAACAAAAGTGTGAAGAAGGAGGGGGCGGGCGGCGCGGAAAAGGGGAGGAAGGGCAGGAAGTGGCGGAAAAGTGTCGCGGGAATCCTCTCAGGAGGAAGAAA
>CAKUKE010000023.1 GCA_934662505.1 uncultured Clostridia bacterium
GGCGCTGTGCCGCCCTCGGCGGTCGCGTAATAACGGTTCGCCTCGCCCACCGCGCGCGCCGTGTACTTGGACGTCACGCCCGCGCTCATGGAAGCGGTCACCGTAGTCTCTCCGCTGCACACGGCCTTGGAGAGCCTGCCCTGCTGATCCTGCACCGTTACCTGCATCACATACACGCCGGGCGCAAGGTAGCTTACATCGCAGCTGTCCTCTGCCAGCCACTCCGTCTCGCTCCAGAGCACACCGTCTCTGTACAGACTGTACTGATAGGTGTAGGGCGCGGTGCCGCCCTCGGCAACGACGGTATAACGGTTCACTTCTCCCGTCTGCCGTTCGGTTTCGGCGCATGTCACCGCCGCCGTCAGATTCATCTCAAAGGGCACATTGTGCGACGTCGCCCATTCCCATGCATAGGATTCCTTATCCACACAGAGAGTCAGCGCGCCGCAGCCCGTAAAGGCGCTGTCGCTGATGTCCGCCACGCTGGCGGGCACATCCACCCGGGAAAGCGCGCTGCAGCCCGCAAAAGCGCTCTCACCGATGCGTACCGTGCCATCCGGCAGGCTGACGTACGTCAGCGAACCGCAGTTTTCAAACGCACCCTTGTAAATGCTGTTCAGACCAGCCGGCAGACTGACGCGCTGAAGGGCGCTGCAGCCGGAAAACACCCCATAGCCGATAATCGTCACGCCGGAGGGCACGTTCACGCCGGTCAGCGACGTGCAGCCGGAAAACAGGTAATTGCTCATTCGCTTGATGCCGCCGGACGGCAGCTCAATATGGGTCAGCCCGGTGCAGCGGGAAAACGCCCGCTCGCCAATGCTGGTCACGCCGGAGGGCACACTGATTTCCGCCAGCGAAGAACAGCCGTTAAACGCGCTGGCATCGATAGCGGTCACACTGGAGGGAATGTCGATCTCCGCCAACGAAGCGCAGCCGTAAAACGCAGAATCTCCGATATTAATCAAGCCGGAGGGGATACGCACCGACCGCAGCGCACGGCAGCCGGAAAACACGGCGGTATGAAGAACGGTCAGTCTGGACGGCAGTTCCACCTCCGTCAGTGCCTTGCAGCCGTAAAACGCCCGCTCTGCAATCGTGGTCACGCTGTCAGGAATGGCAACGCTTTTCAGCGCGCTGCAGCCGGAAAAGGCCTCTGTACGGATTGCCGTCACACCAGACGAAATAGTGACTTTTTCGAGCGATGTACAGTTGAAGAATGCATTAATCGCAACTTGCTGCACACCGCCCGGAATGCTGACCTCCGCCAGCGCGGAGCAGCCGTAAAACGCACCGGTGCCGATGTTGGTCAGGCTGGACGGCAGGGAAACGCACTGCAGCTGACGACAGTTCTGGAACCCATAATTGCCAATATGCCGCACGCCCTCCGAAAGGCTGGCACGCTGCAGCGCAGTGCAGCCCATAAAGGCGGCGCTGCCAATGTCCCACACGCTGCCGGGAATATCGATCGCCGTCAGGGAGGTGCAGCCCTCAAACGCAGACTCACCAATGTAGGCCGTTCCATACGCCAGACCGACCTCCGTCAACGCATTGCACTCATAAAACGCATAATTGCCTACCCGTTTCACGCTGGCAGGAATATCCGCGCTTTTCAGCGCGCTGCAGCGGTAAAAGGCATCGTCATCAATCTCCGTCACACCGGATGAAAGGGTGACGGCAGACAGCGACCTGCAATCGGCAAAGGCATATTTGCTGACGGTCTGCACACCGCCGGGAATGACGACGCCCGTCAGCGCGCTGCAGCCCTCAAACGCAGACTCACCGATGCCGGTCAGACCGGACGGCAGATCCACGCTTTTCAGAGAAGAGCAGGCAAAAAAAGTTTTCGGCCCAATCTTGGCAACGCCGGAAGGGATGGTGATGCCGCTCAGCGCGGTGCACTGGTAAAACGCCCAGTCGCCGATGCTGGTCACACCGGAGGGAAGCACCAGCGTCTCAAGGGCGCGGCAGCCCTGAAAGGCGCAGTTGCTGATCGTTTTCACACTGGCGGGCAGCGTAACACTCGTCAGCGATGTGCACCGGTAAAACGCCTGATAACCAATGGACACAACGCCGGAAGGGATGCGGACGCCGGTCAGCGAGGTACAGTCGGAAAACACGGATGCGCCTACACCGGTCACGCCGACCGGCAAAACGACTTCCTTCAGCGCGCTGCAGGAGGCAAACGCCCGGTCGCCGACCGTTTTCACCCCCACGGGAAGGGTGATGTCCGTCAGCGCGGTGCATCCTTCAAAGGCGCTGCTGCCGATGGTCGTCACCCCGGCGGGAACGACCACGCTGGTCAGCTTCGTACTGTTCCGGAACGCCCCTTCGCCGATGGCCGTCACCGGATACCCGTTCATTTCATAAGGAAGAGTCAGCGCACCGGTGGGTGTAGCCGTATACTTGACAATGGTCGCATTGCCGTTCTCATCCACGCTGTACATATAATTTCCGCTGGTAGGCAAGTTCACGCCTGCGGCCGTACACACCGTTCCTATTGTCAGCGCGGCGGCAAGCGCCGCGGCAAGGAACCATTTCCACCTGCGTCCGTTCATGATGAAGTCCTCGCTTCCCTGTGCTGTTTTGTCGGCTGCCGGAAGATCGGCGGTCTGTTTTCAGTTATTTTATTGTATCGCCATTTTCTGCAAAAAGTCAAGCGGCACAGGCACCTTTCCACGAGAACCGCTGACGCAGGAAAATACCCGTCCGCTGTTCTGCGGCGAAAAAGCATCCGGAAAGGCGCAAAAAAGCCGAAGCACGCGGCTTCGGCTCATGGAGAAAGCATGACAGCCTTTTTCGTTCCCTTTCGGCTCCGTTTTTCCACGGTGCCCGCTCCGCCGTGTGCAGACGGGCAGCAAGGCAGGACAATGCTCTCTGGCGCTGCGCCCGCTTCACACCGCGCCGCCCTCAGCGGGCAGGGGCTCAGGGATGCTGACCACGGTGGGCGTGCAATGCACCCAGTCGGATTTATTCCCCTTCGCATCCTGTACCTTCACGGTCATGGTGTACGTGCCCGCTTCGGTGAAATCAATGCGGTAGTTGTCTGCGGTGATCCAGCCGGAGTTGTGATAGACAACGCCGTCCTTGTACAGGCGGAAGTAGTAGGTATAGGGTGCCGTACCGCCCTGCGCAGTTGCGTAGTAACGGTTGGGCTGACCGGGTTCACGCTCCGTATACTTGCCCGTCACCCCTGCGGCAAGGGCTGCGGGCACGCTCCCGCGCAGGGAATAGTTCATGCCCGCTTCCCGTCGAAGGCCACGTTCAGAAGCACTTCCATCCCCTTATAGGTGAACACATGGTTGCGCAGCACGATCGCCGCGGTGCGCTCCATCATCTGATACTTGTCGACTCCTGTCAGATAGGTGGGATTCTCGTCAAACCCCTCCCACATGATCTTGTCCAGAAACGTCACTTCCACACTGCCGGGCAGCTTGCCCGCATCCAGCTGCGCCTGTATCTTCTTTACCATGCTGTTCAGCAGGGGATCCAGCCGACCGCTGGAATACAGGTAATCCAGTTCGTATGCCGTCGCCTGATACGCGCTTCTTTTCCGGTCATGGTCATCAAGGGTGTAGATCACCTCGTCCGGCACGCCGAAAAACAGATGTCTGATCCCCTCGTCCTCCGGACGATCGTCTTCCCGCGGAGAATCCCATGTCACATCGATGTGATACCATGCGCCGTTCATCTGCACCAGATTCCAGATATGAATGCTGCTTAGGGCATAGTCGTTCCACACGCCCGCCTTGTCCAGCAGCAGCGAGTAAGCTGCCGCGTAGCTCTGGCATACGCCCGTTTCCTTGAGCAGCACGCCCTCGGCATTGTGCTCGGTGAGGGAGCTGTCGTACTGGGTGGTGTCCACCAGATAGTCATGCAGCACCAGCGCCTTTTCATAGTCGCTCATGCCGCTTTTCACATAGGTGCTGACGATCTCACTCACCTTGTCCATGACCTTTTTCTGGGCGGCGACCGTGGACG
Organism: uncultured Clostridia bacterium; assembly: GCA_934662505.1. GTDB lineage: Bacteria > Bacillota > Clostridia > Christensenellales > Aristaeellaceae > SVGT01. Next base: position 3,982 of record CAKUKE010000023.1, read on the forward strand.
CGATGTGGCTTTGCCGCATGTCCTTTCCCCATCTGCTCTCCAGCGCCCGGCCACACGGCGCGCCGGCCAGCAGCAGTGCCAGCGCCACAAGGCAGCACAGCCCCGTTTTTCCCGTTTTTTTCATCATGTGAAACACAGCCCCCTTCGAAAATGAAACACAGGCGTCAACAGGCAATTCGACCATTTTTCACATGATATTAAAGACAGTTCACCTCCGTTCGTCAATTGCAATTTCCGTTTTTTTCTCCGTATTTTCAGGAACCGCCATCCCGTCCGCCCCGGTCAGGTACGCGCCGGAAAGCCGCTCATACCACAGGGGACGGTGCAGAAGCGCCAGCATTCCCTCCGCCAGCAGAAACAGCACGTACAGACACCCCAGCATGCAGAACACCGTCAGCGTGGCGTTCTCATCCAGCCCCATCGCCGTGCACACGCCGGTCGACCGGAGCAGCAGCCGCCACGGCAGATAAAACACCCCGCCGAAAAGCAGCGCATACCGTGCCGCGCAGCGGTACCAGGGGGGCGTTCCGCCGTTTTTGTCCGCCAGACGCAGCCGCGTCCACTTCAGCCCCAGCGTACGCCCCCGACCCGGCAGCAGGCACAAAAGGATATACGCGCCCAGCACCAGCGAAAAGTGCCGCAGCGGCCGAAAAAGAAAATACAGGGGCACAAACGCCGCAAGCGCAATTCCCAGATCATAGCACAGCGCCACCGTCCGCCGCAGCAGAGACACCCGGCGCGCCTTTTCCAGACTGATTTTGTCCAGCGCCTCCCGATCGGGCAAAAAACGGGTCAGCACCGGCGCCAGCGCATACCCCGCCAGACCGCCCAGCGTGTTGGTCATCAGGTCGTCCACATCAAACAGCCGATAGCTGCCGGGATAGAGAAAATACAGCCCGCTGAGCTGGGTCAGCTCAAAAAACAGGGACAGGGCAAAGGCCAGCGCCACCGTTTTGCCCCGGCCGCAGCGGTAATAATAACGCAGATACACGCCGAAGGGCAGCAGCATGACCACATTGCTCAGCACGGAAATAAAGGCGGGCGTGGTCAGCATTTTCAGCCACGTTCTGGGGGCGCGCCAGGAAAACTGCGCCTCCCGCGCCATATCCGAAAGAAAGGAAAAGGGGATCCACTGCGCCGGATGTCCCCGCAGCGCCTCCGCCTTTTCCCCTGTGGGCAGGGGCAGAATGACCAGACAGTAGGCGCACAGCAGGTACAGCACAAAGGAATACACCACTGCCGTCCGCAGGGGCACCACCGCGCCGTAGCGGCGGTAGTTCACCGCCAGATAGGGCACGGTAAACAGCAGGGCGATCAGGGGATAGATCACCACGGCCTGCCGGATGGCCGCCATATTTTCAGACAAAGGGAGTCGCCGCCTTTCCAGATCACGCGGGCTTTGCGTCCGCACCGGACAGCATACCACGCGCCGGCAGGCCACGCCATACCTTTTTCAAACATTTTTCCCTTCATTTCTTACATTTCCGTAAGAATGCGTCCGCACCGGCGCATGGAAAAGGGACGGCGCACGCACCGCCGGACGGAGCATTTTTGCAGAATAACCGCAAAAAACATCCGTCTGTTTGCACGCAGGCACGCCCCACCTGTCTGCGGATGAAGCTGCGCTTTCGGCATTTCCGGCGCAGCGGCGTCCGGCCTGCGGATGAAACCGTATAAGCCGCCTGCCTGCACCGGGGGGCGATCGAAAACGCCTTTCAAAAAGCCGCGACGCCTTCTCCGCTTCCGCTGCCCTGTCCGCGCAGGGCTGTGTT
>CAKUKE010000024.1 GCA_934662505.1 uncultured Clostridia bacterium
TGTACTCCTGCAAAACGGACTCAAATAGGCGGCAGTTTCCGGCATATTTGCAGGTATAGCAAAAGACTCACCACATTAGGTGAGCCTTTTTATACCAACTAATGTCGGTATTCATGGTGCCGAAGGCGGGACTCGAACCCGCACGGTCAGAGACCGGGGGATTTTAAGTCCCCTGCGTCTGCCATTTCGCCACTCCGGCATGTCATCTATTATACAGGAAGCAGAGCAGGATTTCAAGCGTGGGAGGGAGAAAACCACAGAAACACGAATCGGGCGGAGGAGTAGGGGCAAGAACCGCCCTGCTTTTTCGACCCATACATGAAGCACGGAGGAAGTGCTCCCCTGATGCGCAGGAACGGAGCCGCCGCAGCGGCTCCGTTCCTGCTGAATAAAAGAAAATGGGAAAAATGCCCTGAAGGAAAAAATCAGTAGTTTTCCGGCTCCAGCAGACCGAGATTGCCATCCTTGCGCAGGTAGAGCACGTTCACCTGCTCGGTGTCCTGATTGACGAACACGAAGAAGCTGTGTCCCAGCAGCTCCATTTGCAGCGCTGCGTCCTCCGTGGACATGGGGCGCACCGGGAAGGCCTTGCGGCGCACCACCTGCCGTTCTCCCTGCCCGTACACGGCGGGATCCTCGATGAATTCCGGGGTGGCGTCCTGATAGGCGTCGGGGCGCAGCCTTTTTTCCAGCTTGGTGCGGTGCCGCAGGATCTGCCGCTCCAGCTTGGCCAGCGCGCTGTCGATGGCCATGAACAGGTTATCCTCGCTTGCGCTCTCCGCCCGCATGGTAACGCCGTTCATGGGAACCGTGATCTCGCAGATGCGCTGATTGCGCTCCCGGCGCAGGCGTACGTACATTTCGGTGTCCGGCTTCAAATACCGTTCCATCGTGGCCGTTTTCTTGTTGATGCGGTTGGTGATCCCCGGCGTGACGGTCATGTCCTTGGCGGTAATGATGGTTTTCATAGACTGAACCCCTTTCACGAAATGATGAAATTGTCGCCTCTCTCGTTCCCCTCTGAAAATAAAGTTCGACGCGGAAGTGTTTTATCCTGCTGCCGTTTGTAAATAATGGCGGCGCGCGGGGAAAAGAGGACATGGAAAAGGGAACGCCCGGGCTGCGGGGGGAGGAGGGAGAGATGGGCGCGGGCAGAACGGCCGTGAAAGACGGCGCTGTGCCGAGAAAGGAAAAACGGGAAAAAATTCATGGAAACCCCTTGACAAAGAACCGGCAATCGGATATGATATATAACGCGCCGTCGATGACGGCGAACGGGAACGATGTTCCCTCACAGATGTGTTTGGGAGCATAGCTCAGCTGGGAGAGCATTTGCCTTACAAGCAAAGGGTCACAGGTTCGAGCCCTGTTGTTCCCACCAAGATACGGCCCGGTAGTTCAGTTGGTTTAGAATGCCAGCCTGTCACGCTGGAGGTCAGGGGTTCGAGCCCCCTTCGGGTCGCCATATTTGCCTTGGTAGCTCAGTCGGTAGAGCATGTGACTGAAAATCACAGTGTCGGTGGTTCGATTCCGCCCCAAGGCACCATGCGTGCGGTAGTAGCTCAGTTGGTAGAGCGCCACCTTGCCAAGGTGGAGGTCGCGAGTCCGAGCCTCGTCTACCGCTCCATTTTTTAAGGCGCAATAGCCAAGCGGTAAGGCGAAGGTCTGCAAAACCTTTATTCTCCAGTTCGATTCTGGATTGCGCCTCCAAGTGTGCCGGCTTTCAAACGCCGGTCGGAAAGCCCGAGGTTTTCTCGGGCTTTTTGTTTTTCGGTCTTTCCGGTTTTGCAAAAATGGAATCGTGCAAACGGAAAAGGACGTCATGCGCCGGCTGCGGTCTTCCACGCAGAAGCGGATGGGGGAAAAACGTCCGTTCCAGGCTTTCAGAGGGAGGATCCCCGGAACGCCGGAACAGAAGGAAAAGCGGCGGCTGCATGGAGAGCTGGACGCTGGATGCGGTTGATGCTATCCTGAAAGGGGAAGCGCACCGTGTGTAACTCGGATGCTGCAAGGGGCGATTGAATGAGAACGAAGCGTGTGGTTCTGGGCGCGATCGCAGTTTTTCTGATCGTGGTTTTGCTTTATGCCGGGATTCGAAAAAAATATACAGTCACGCTTTCAAAGGATGAAGGTACGATCAAGGCAGAACAGATACAGCCGCTTTGGGGAACTGTAAAAGTAAGGGGCGACAGCGATACAGACGTGGTTTTTACCGATACCGAAACAGGGGAGCAATACATCATCGGGTACATTACACAGGGTGTGGTGGAAAAAATCAACCTCGAAAAAGATAAATGGTACAGGGTGGAGGGCGCAGGCAATCTTACGCTGTACCCTGTCCATATTCGAGCGCAATAAATGCCGCTTGTCCGGCGCCGCTCAAAACGATTGTTTAAGACCACAACGGTGCATAAAACCGCAACGTTTAAAAAGAAAAGGACGCCCGTGGGCGTCCTTTTTGCGTGTGCAGTGATCTCTGATGCGGATGAATCGTCTCCGCGCTGTGACCGGCTCAATAGACCACCGCGTCGTCTGCGGTGAAGCCGCCCAGCGAGCCTTCCTTCACCTGCATGCAGATATAGGTGATCCCCTCGTCCGGCGCGGCGAAAAACTGCCGTCTGGCGGCGGGCGCGACCCGCAGCCAGTCGCCGGCGGACAGCGCCGTTTCCTCTCCGTCGATCACGGCCTTGCCCCTGCCGGACAGAACGCCGTAGATCTCCTCGTTGTTTTTGTGCGCATGGACGAAGGGCACGCCCGCGCCTGCGGGCAGCCGGTTGACGCTGATTTCCGCGCCGGTCAGGGCAAGCCGGTCGTGGAGCTCGGCTCTGCCTTCGTTTTCGTCAATGTGGGTCTTCGCGTAGTTTTTCATGATGTATCCCTCCGAGTTTTCCGCAAGTTTGCCTTGCGTGATCATAGTGTAGCAGGGGGCGCAGGGGAAAACAAGTACGCACTTTTTTATAACTGTACATTTTTTGCAGAATGTGTGATACGATGGCGGAAAGGAGGGATGAAGCATGAAAACAAAGGACGAGCTGCCCGCTTGCCCGGTGGCGACCGCCGTGGCGCTGATCGGCGGAAAGTGGAAGCTGCTGCTCCTGCGCAACCTGAAGACCCGTCCGTGGCGGTTCAACGAACTGCAGCGGGATCTGGAGGGCATATCGCAGAAGGTGCTGACCGACAGCCTCAGGCAGATGATGGACGACGGCCTGGTGTACCGTCGGGATTATCGGGAAATGCCGCCTAAGGTGGAGTACGGTCTGACGGCGCTGGGGCGGGAAATGCTGCCGATCATTGACGCGCTCGCAGGGTTTGGGCGGTACTATCAGACCGTTGCCGGGCAAAAGGACAGCGCGGCGGCGCAATAAAAAAGCCCCGGCCGAAAAGGGAACGGTCGGAGCGGTACGGCAGGTCAGGGCGCTGCCGGCGGGCG